>DATBAE010000045.1:0-13485 GCA_036271655.1 Solirubrobacteraceae bacterium | reverse complement strand
GAACGTCGATACCCCATTCTCGTTCGAAGACCCGCCGAGCATCCAGACCGCGAATGTCCCAGAAGCACCGGTCCCCGGAGCCTGCGTGCGCACGAACGCCGACGCGCAATACACGTCACCCGGACTGATCGCCACCGCGATGTCCTGATATATCCCGCCACCCACCGCTGACGTATTCGTCGCGCCAAAATGCCCACCGCTACGCGCCGACTCGGTCGTGCCGCTCGGATAGTTCACATAGTTGGTGTTCGCCATCACCGTCCACGGTGACGACCCAATCTCAAAACCTCCATTGCGAGCCAAGCGGGCTCCAGCGTCGCCGCCCGTGCCGTCGCCGCCGCTCGGGCGGTCATGGATGTGCAGAAAGCTCGTCGGCCAGCCATTGCTCGGAGTGATCGTGCGAGTGTCAAAGGCATTGTGAAGATCGGTGTTCATCTCGGAGATGACAACGGATGTCGGTGAGTTGACCTGCTCGACGTAGGCCACATGCCCACTTGAATACCAAGCGACAGCACCGAGCGCCGGAGTTCCGTTGCGCGCGATGCCGAGTTGATCGGCATGGCCGCCCCAGGAGACCGCTGAGCCCCACCAACCCTGCCCGCCGTAGGAGTTGTTCCAGGAGAACCCGTTGAGCTGATTGAGACGATACGAGACCCAGCTCGTGCATTGGCCCTGATAGAACTGCCAGGCATCCGCAACGCAGCCACTGGATCCGTTCTCGTCGCAGTCGGGAGCGTTGGGGTAGGGGTAGCCGTATTGGTCGTGTGCGGTCTGCGGTCCACTCGCCGCGTGCGCCGAGGCAGTGAGAACCATGAGCAAGGTCACGACGACGATCGTGTAGGCGATCAAGCGACGGGCCGCTCCGCGAGGCAACCCCCGCGGTTGTTGACTCGTAACGGTTCCTGCTGTCATGGCATTTGCCTCCGGTCGGTCGATATGTGCGGGCGGAAAGACTTCGTCTGGCGAAGCGTTCGCGCCCGCTGGTACGCGAGGAGTCGCTGTACGCCACCGCCAAGCCGGGCGACGTATCCCGCGACCGCCAAACTACGCTGGTGCCACCCCACCATCACAGGTGCAAAAGTGATGAATTCGGCCTAGATGCCCGCGTCCGCCCGCCGTTCGGCGCCAGATTCTTTACGCGGGATGAGCCCGGCGCGACACGCCCACGCGACGAGCTGGGGTCCGCTGACCGAACCTGTGCGCTGTCTCAGCTCAAGCAGATGCCTTCGTACCTGCTGCGGTCCGATACCCAGGCAGGCTCCGATCTCGGCGTGCCGAAGGCCCTCGCACGCGAGCAGGAGTACCTGGAGCTGACGGCTCGTCAGCCTTGTTCCTTCGACCACGATCGACCTTGGCAACGGCAATCCCTGCCGTTCACCGTCCGTCCGATCTTGATTCGCCGGTGAGCCGTCATGCACTCGCGAGGCATGACCGCCTGAGTCCGGTGGCCGTCCATCAAGGGGCGTCGCCGCAGCTTGGACCAGATTGAGGCGCAGCGCAAAGCCTGCGATGCGCTCCATCATCAGCCAGAACATGACGGGTGGCACGATCACCGCGAGCGCCGTAGCGGAGCCACCGATGTTCGCGCGACCTCCGATCGTCTGTGCAGCGCATAGTCCGGTGGCGGCGATCAGGCCGGACGCGACGACGACGCGAAGAGGTGTCGCCATGCCGAGGACACCGACGATGCCCGCGATCGGCACAAAGAACTGGTTGTGAGGCCCGAGGATCCACGCACACGCTCCTAGCACAGTTGCCGGAACGGCGATCAACGCAGGATGACGACGAAGCGCCCGGTAGATCGTCGCGGGGTGAATCGCGGCAGCGACCATTCCCACTAGACACGCTCCCCCTATGAGCAACCCCTCGGACCCGGCCGCTGTGTTCTGAAGCCACCCTGCGGACAGCGCGAACACGACGCAACCCGCCGCCACCCACAGACCGAGCGCGAAGATTTGCTGATATAAGCGTTCAGACATGTCAACGAGCTCGGCAGGGCGCTCGAACACCTTCAGATCGTCTCGTGCCGTACGCTCAATTGGTAGGAAGTCCGCGGTCACAGGACGGTCGACCACGTGACCGCGATCAGTTCGTCGATCGTGCGTACTCCAGACTTTTTCTTGGCTGTTCGGATCTGGGAACGAACCGTGTTGATCGAGACGCGGCGCATCCGCGCAATCTGCTTTGGACGATAGCCTCCAGCGAGCAGCCGGACGACGTCCCGTTCCGATTTCGATAACGACACGCCGTCGGAGCGCCCTACGACATCCGCCGACCGCGCGCCAGCCGGGAGGAGGACCGGTTGACCGGCGAACAGCAAACGAAGTCCTGGCGTACTCGCCTCTGCCGCCATGCGCTGCCGAGACACGATCGCTGGCAAGTCCCCGAAAACTCTATTTGTCGCAGCTACGAGAAGCACCCCGACGAATCCGACAAGCGTCGGTAATATCGCGCTCGTCAGCGCGGTATCGCGATTCGTTCCCGCCAGCACCTGCGCCGGCGATGCTCCGGCCAATAGATATCCGGCCACGACCGAGCCGCTGATCAACAGCGATATCAACACCGCGACTCGGGCGCGTACTACAACAGCCGCCATCCACCCCGCATACATGCACACAGCCAGCGCGGGACTGCCAACGCCGCCCGTGGCTCCCACCGTCAAGGTGTTGGCGACCGTCAGCGAGACGGCAGTAACTGGCCATCTGGTGAGCCATCGGGCGGTTGCCCTCGGAAACGCCGCAGCGGTACCCCACAATATGCACCACGCCACCACGAGCGCGGCCGATGATGCCCTCGCGCCGTCAGCGAACGTCACCCCTCCCAATGTACTGCCCAGGTTGCTGAGCGCAATCAGAAGTCCGATGAGGACGGTGGCGCGCAGAACCCGCAGTCGGGCTTGATCTAGTGCGAGAGCAAGCCCGGGAGGCATCTCAGTCACCGGTCACGGTCGCCCCTGCGAGTGCAGACGCGATGAGTCGTACGACTTGTCACGCTGTGCCGAAGAATAGGGATCGTTGGTACAGATGGCTCGAGCAGCGACCGCGGCCACGCCAGATCGCCCTCGACGGCCCGCATCAACGATAGATACACACAGGCAATGACCAGCCAAGACAGTCGCGTACGCGCCGGCGCGCGTACTGATCAACCGCCCGCCAGCGCCTGCTGCACGGCCCCGAACGCGGGCTTGGGCCGCAGCGCGGCGTCGAGCAGGTCCGCGCCGCCCATCCCCGGCTCGGTCTCCGAGATCCAGGAGCGCCCGTCGGTGAAGCCCCAGAACGTCAGCGCCACGCACTTCACCTTCAGGCAGTCGCGCACGATCGTCGTGTAGACGGCCGCCTGCGCCGTCAGCTGCGCCGGCGTGACCGGCAGCTTCAGTCCGACGTCGGCCTCGGTGATCGCGACGTCCAGCCCCAGCGCCTCGAAGCGCTGCGCGTTGGCGACGAAGTCGGCCGGCACGCCCGCGAGGTTCGAGTGCATCTGAAAGCCGACGCCGTCGATCGGGACGCCCGCCGCCTTCAGCCCGCGCACGACCGCCAGCAGCCGGTCGGACTTCGGGCCGATGCTCTCCGCACCGATCTCGTTGATGTAGAGCTTCGCCTTCGGATCGGCCGCGTGCGCGAGCCGGAACGCCGTCGCGATGTAGCCCGGCCCCAGCCGGCGCAGGAAGACCGAGCGGCGCAGCGCGCCGCCGTCGGTGATCGCCTCGTTGACGACGTCCCACACGCCGACGCGCCCCGCGTAGTGGCCGACCATCCGCTGGATGTGCTCGCGCATCGCCGCCGCGAGGTCCGCGCGGTCCAGGCCGTCGACCCACGGCGGCAGCTGCGAGTACCAGACGAGCGTGTGGCCGCGGATCGCCTGGCCCGCGCCCTGCGCCGCCGCGACGATCGCGTCGCCCGGGCCGAAGTCGAACTTCCCCCGCGAGGGCTCGGTCGCGTACCACTTCATCTCGTTCTCCGGCGTCACCGTCGAGAACTGCTGCGCGACGAGCTGGCGGTAGGCGCGGTTGCCCTTCAGCACGTCGCCGCGCACCGCGGTCCCGACGAGGATGCCGCGCTGCGTGCCGAGCGCGCGCAGCGTCTGGCCCGGCAACGGCTTGGCGTTGCGGCCCTGGCGGGCGAGCGTCGCCGCCGCGACCACCACCAGCAAGAGCACCGCCACGACGGCCCACCTGCGGCCGTTCACGCCGGCGCCCCACGCCCGCGCGTCAGAACGCCCCCCGCCGGGTGAACACCGCCGGCACGGTCTTGACGAGGATGCTGAGGTCGAGGAACACCGACCAGCGCTCGAGGTAGAGGAAGTCCAGCCGCACGAGGTCGTCGAAGTCCAGCTCCGAGCGGCCCGAGACCTGCCACAGCCCCGTGATCCCCGGCGTGACGAGGTAGCGCTTCTTGTGCCACTCCTCGAGCATCTGGAAGTCGCGCTCCGGCAGCGGCCGCGGCCCCACGAGCGACATCTCGCCGCGCAGGACGTTGAACAGCTGCGGCAGCTCGTCGATCGAGTACTTGCGCAGGAAGCGGCCGACGGGCGTCATGCGCGGGTCGTCGCGCATCTTGAACAGCGCGCCCGTCGCCTCGTTGAGCGACTCGAGGTCGGCCTGGCGCTGATCGGCGTCGCGGTACATCGTGCGGAACTTCAGGCACGCGAACGGGTGGCCGCCGATCCCCGGCCGCATCGACCGGTAGACGACCGGGCCGCGCGAGCTGAAGCGCACCGCGAGCGCGGCGGCGGCGAGCACCGGGCTCATCATCATCAAGAGCAGCGACGAGCCGCAGATGTCGAACGTGCGCTTGACGAAGAAGTCGAAGCCCTCGAAGACCGGCGGCTTGAGCTCGAACAGCGGCACCGCCTCGCCGGGCACGAACTCCGCGCGATGCACGAGCAGCTCCATCGTCGAAGGCGCGATCCGCACGCGCACGCCCTGGTTGTGGCAGACGTCGACGAGCTCGACGGCCTGCTGCTGCGGGAAGTCGGGGTCGGCGATGATGACCTCGTCGATGCGGTGGCGGTCGATCACCGCCGCGAGCTCGTCGAGCGTGCCGAGCGACACGAGGCCGTTGTTCGGCCGCGGCGTCAGCGAGATGAAGCCCATGACCCGGACCGTCGACTGCACGGCGTCGCGCAGCGCGTGGCCGACCGCCTCGATGTGCTGGCCGCTGCCGACCAGCACCGCGCGGCGCTGGTAGCCGGCGAGGCGCAGCAGCGCGCCCGTGAACTTCTCGTAGCTGAGGCGCAGCAGCGAGATGTAGATGACCGCGAAGAACAGCGAGCCGTAGAAGATGTAGTACGAGCTGAACTGGTCGCTGTTGCTCGCGACCGCGAAGACGACCGCGACGACCGCGACCTGAAACAGCGACGAGACGATCCGCGTCATCCCGGGACGCTCGCCGCGCGACGCGTACAGGCCCGAGCGCGCGAACAGCAGGATCGTCACGAGCAGCGCGAACGGGAACAGGTCGCCGACGAGCTTGTCCTGATGGCGCGGCGCCCAGTCGCCGGCCGTCAGGCCCGCCTTCAGCCACAGCGCCGTGAGGATCGCCATGTAGACGCCGAAGTAGTCGATCGTCAGCAGCGCGACGAGGCGCAGCAGCTTGCGCGCGGTGTCCAGCTTGAGCAGGAACGACAGCGCCGGCGGGCGCTTGCGCCGCACGTCGCGATCGGACAGCGTGAAGCCCGGCGCGGACGCGATCTCCGGCCCCTTCCCCGTGCCTTCCAGTGGCTGCTGCGTCGTGGGCATCTCCCTGCTCCTAACGCGTCACGATGGCAGATGTTCCGGCGGGTTGCACCCGCTGGCGCCGCCGTGCGAACCCTGCGTCGTCGTCGTCGTGCGCTCCCCCGCCCGCTGCGACAGGGTCAGCTCCCGCCGGCCCCGACGAGCACGTCGGTTCCCGATTGCTGGATCGTGCGCAGCAGGCCGTCGCGCAGCTCGACCTCGGGCTCCCAGCCCAGCAGCTCGCGTGCCAGCGAGATGTCCGGCTGACGCACCTGCGGATCGTCGGTCGGCAGCGCCTCGAAGACGATCTCCGAGCTCGACCCCGTCACCTCGATGACGGTCTCGGCGAGCTGCAGCAGCGTGAACTCGTTCGGGTTGCCGACGTTGATCGGCCCGACCTGGCCGGACTCCGCGAGCGCGATCATGCCGCGGACGAGGTCGTCGACGTAGCAGAACGAGCGCGTCTGGCTGCCGTCGCCGAAGACCGTGATCGGGCGGTTCTGCAGCGCCTGGCGCATGAACGTCGGGATCGCGCGGCCGTCGTAGGGCCGCATCCTCGCGCCGTAGGTGTTGAAGATCCGGATGATCGCCGTGTCGACGCCCTGCTGGCGGTGATAGGCCATCGTCAGCGCCTCGGCGTAGCGCTTGGCCTCGTCGTAGACGCCGCGCGGCCCGATCGGGTTGACGTGCCCCCAGTAGGTCTCCGGCTGCGGATGCACCTGCGGATCGCCGTAGACCTCGCTCGTGGACGCGATCAGGAAGCGCGCGCGGTGCTTCTTGGCGAGCCCGAGCGTGTGGTGCGTGCCGTACGAGCCGACCTTCAGCGTGTGCAGCGGCAGGCGCAGGTAGTCGATCGGCGAGGCGGGCGAGGCGAGGTGGTAGACGAAGTCGATCGCCCGCTCGACGAAGTACGGCTCGACGATGTCCTTCATGAGGAACTCGAACCGCGGCGAGCGGATGTGCTCGATGTTCTTCAGCGAGCCCGTCTCGAGGTTGTCGACGCAGATGACGCTGTGCTCGCGGCGCAGGAGCTCGTCGCACAGATGCGAGCCGAGGAACCCTGCGCCACCGGTGACGAGGCAGGTGGCCATCTGCGGTTGAGGCTACCGCGGGCGCGTCAGGATCGCGAGCGCGCGGCCTTGAGCTGCTTCTTCGTCGCCATCGGCGAGATCACGACGAGCCCGTTCTTGCGGCGGCGGGCGAGGCCCCGCACGACGAGCCGCTTCGCCACGACCGGGCAGCGCTTGCAGCGCGGGTTGCTCTTGCAGCAGCCCTTCTTCGGCCTGAACTCAGACTTCATTAGGTAAGCCTAACGGCATTTGCCCGGTGGTCAAGCCGATTGCCGAGGTAAAGTCCCGCGCCATGCCAGCCACAGCCTTCGTCGTGCGCCTCAACGAGCAGATCGGCCACGAGTTCGCCGCCGCGCAGCAGTACCTCGCGATCGCCGCCTACTACGACGACGACACGCTGCCGCGCCTCGCCGCGTTCTTCTACCAGCAGGCGCTCGAGGAGCGCAATCACGCGTTGATGATGGTCCAGTACCTGCTGGACGCGGGCGTCGAGGCGCCGATCCCCGGCGTCGAGGCGCCGCGCAACGACTTCGACGACGTCGTCGCGCCGGTCGCGCTCGCGCTCGAGCAGGAGCGCCGCGTCAGCGACCAGATCAACGGCCTCGCGGCGATCGCCCGCGAGGAGGGCGACTACACGAGCGAGCAGTTCGTGCAGTGGTTCATCAAGGAGCAGGTAGAGGAGGTCTCCTCGATGTCCGATCTGCTGAAGGTCGTCGAGCGCGCCCGCGACAACCCGCTGCTGGCCGAGGAGTACCTCGCACGCGAGGGCATCGGCGCCGGTGGCGAGGCCCCGGACCCGACGGCGCCGCCCGTCGCCGGCGGCGCGCTGTAGGCCGAGCGCGCTGCTCGGCCGGACCCTCAGCGCTGCGGCCCAGCTGCGCGCGCGGATCGGCAAGGCCGCGCCGCCGCGCGAGGAGCTGATCGCCCGCCACGTCGCCGGACGCTCGTTCGTCGACGTCGGCTGCATGTGGACGGTCCACGGCGCGCTGTGCTTCGCGGCCGAGGACGCGGGCGCGTCGTCCGTGACCGGCGTCGACGTCATGGCGCCGACCGAGCGCTTCGAGGCCGAGCGCGCGCGCCGCGGGTCGCGGATGCGCTTCGTCGGGGGCGACCTGCACGAGCCGGCGACGATCGCCGAGATCGGCGCGCAGGACGTCGTCTGGTGCTCCGGCGTGCTCTACCACGCGCCGCATCCGCTGCTGACGCTCGAGCGCCTGCGCGAGATCACCGGCCACACGCTGCTGCTCGCGACCGAGACCGTCGCCGACACGCCGGGCCGGCGCAACACGTGCGTGATCGCACCGGGCCGCGACGAGCACCCCAACTCCGAGCCCGCGACCGGCCCGGGGCAGGGCTTCGGCCCGTGGTACTGGGGCATCTCCCCATCGGCGCTGCGCACGATGCTGCAGCTGACCGGCTTTCAGGTCGTCGAGGAGCACCGCACGCCGTTTCACGTGACGGTCGTCGCGCGGTAGCTCGCCCGAGGGCCTGCGGCCCCTGCCGCATCCTTCGACGCGCCGAGGAGTTCCGGCGCCGGGCGCCGTCTGAAGGGTCGGATGACGACCGTCGAGGCCGAAGGAGCGAGTTCTCGATGACGAGCAGCGCAGTTTGCGACGTGCCTCGCTTGGGGCGGGCGGCACCTTCTAGGATGCGTCTCGTGGAGGGATCGTCGATCGGCGCAGCCACCGGGACGGCAGATCTCGAGCTCCGGCTCGAGCGCCATCGCGTCGAGTTGACCGCGCACTGCTACCGGATGCTCGGCTCGCCGTTCGAGGCCGAGGACGCGGTGCAGGACACGATGGTCCGTGCGTGGAAGAGCTACGACCGCTTCGAGGGCCGCGCCGCGCTGCGCTCGTGGCTGTACCGGATCGCGACGAACGTCTGCTTCGACATGCTCGACGGGCGCAAGCGGCGCGCGCGCCCGATGGACCTCGGCCCGTCGCGCGATCCCGAGAGCCCGCTCGACGGCGGGCTGCCGGAGGTCACCTGGGTCGAGCCGATCCCCGACAGCGTCGCCGTGCCCGCCGACGGCGATCCCGCCGAGGTCGCGATGGCGCGCGAGACGATCCGCCTCGCGTTCGTCGCCGCGTTGCAGCACCTGCCGCCGCGCCAGCGCGCGGTGCTGATCCTGTGCGAGGTCCTGCGCTGGAAGGCGGCTGAGGTCGCCGAGCTGCTCGACAGCAGCGTCGCGTCGGTCAACAGCGCGCTGCAACGGGCGCGCGCGACGCTCGAGTCAAGCGACGTCAGCGTCGCCGGCACGTCGCCGAACGTCGCCGCGGCGGACGAGGCGATGCTCGAGCGCTACGTCAAGGCGTTCGAGGACTACGACATGGACGCGCTGACCTCGCTCATCCACGAGGACGCGCAGCAGTCGATGCCGCCGTACGCGTTCTGGATGCGCGGCCGCGAGGACATCCTCGCGTTCTGGGTCGGCCACGGCGCGGGCTGCCGCGGCTCGCGCGTGATCCCGACGCGCGCCGCCAACGGCGCGCCCGCGTTCGGCCAGTACAAGCCCGCCCCCGACGGCAACGGCTACGAGCCGTGGGCGCTGCAGGTGCTCGAGATCGAGGACGGCCGCGTCGCGGAGTTCACGTTCTTCCTCGACACCGACCACGTCTTCCCGCTGTTCGGGCTGGCGCCCCGGCTCGACGCGTAGCGGCGCTCACCCCGTCACCGCACGCGGCCCGCGCGCCACCGCCTCAGCGACCGCGCGTGTAGCGCGCCAGCGCCTCGTCGTCGGCCGCCGCATCCGTGCCACGGGTCGTCAGCGCCGCGCACATCGCGACCCAGGCCGCGAGCAGCCAGAGATACTCGTGCGGCGACAGGTCTGGGCGCAGCCGCCCGAGCTGGAACGTCGCGACGAGCACGACGAGCCGCACGACGTGGGCGGCCCGCCCCTTCGCCGCCATGAAGACGCGCGTGCCGCCGAGGTAGATCCCGATCCCGACGCAGGCCAGCACGTACGCCAGGCGCGGCGGGTCGTGCCCGAGCAGCAGGCCGACGCCCGCCGCGGTGAGCAGCAGCGCGAACGCCGGCAGCATGTGACCGACGGCGAAGATCGCCTTCGCCATCGTCGGCGATCCGCCCGACAGGTCGAGCACCTTGAGGTTGATCCGCGCCGCGGAGTCGAAGTACAGCCACCACAGCCCGGCCGCGAGCAGCATCGCGGCGACGAGCGCGGCCCAGCCGCCGGTCGTCGCCACGTGGCCGTCGACCGAGGCCTGGCCCGCCTGCACGACGACCTCGCCGAGCAGGATGATCACGAACAGGCCGAAGCGCTCGGAGAAGTGGTGCGCGTCCAGCGCCTCGGCGGGATCGGTGGGCGCGAGCGCCGCGAGGTCGTGCTCGCGCCGCAGCCGCCGGTTGGCCTCGCGGTCCTCCGCCAGCAGCTCGCGCGACTCGACGGCGATCGCGATCGCCCACAGCGCGTAGCGGAAGGGCTCCGGCACCCAGATCGAGACGACGAACAGCAGCGCCGAGATCAGGCACGCCCGCGTGATGCGCTTGCGCAGCAGGTCCTCGCGGCCGCCGCCGGCGGCGTGCGCGCTCGCCAGCACGAGCCGCGTGGCGGCGAGGCTCAGCGCGAAGACCGTGCCGTGCCCGGTCGACGCCGGCCCGATCGCGACCGCCGCCACGCCCGCCGGCACGCTGCCGGCGAGGATCAGCAGCCGCTGGCGCGGCTCGTCGTCGCCGTGGCGGCTGTAGAGCACCGCGAAGCCGACCCACGTCCACCACAGCACGAAGAACAGCCCGAGCGCGGTCCAGACGCTGTGCATCCTGGGGTCGTCTACGACGAGGTGCGCGAGCTGCCCGACCGCGAGCACGAAGACGAGGTCGAGGTACAGCTCGACGAAGGTGACGCGCTTGCCGTGCTCGCTCACGGCGGGGATCTTCGCGCACGAGCGGCCGACGACCGCCGGCGGTCGCGGCCGTCGCGAAGGCATCGCCTGGGACGCGATCGGCGGGCGCGAGGGGTCAGTCCGCCAGGACGTCGGTCAGGCCCATGAAGGCCACGAGTGCCAGCAGCTCGACCGACGCGTGACGCAGGCGCACCGTGCACGCGTGACGTCCGGCGGCGAGCTGCAGGCGTGCGAGCGCGTCGACGCAGACGGCGTCGGGTTCGACTCCGCTCACGTCGCAGAACGCGATCGTGGGACGCTGCAGCACGAGGATCGCGCAGACGCGATCGCAGAGCCCGGGCAGGTCGGAGCGCTCGATCGGCCCGGTGATCGCGAAGTCGATCGTCAGTGGCGCTGGGGCGGCCATCATCTGCACAGACGGCCGGCGAGCGCGGAACTCATCGGTCGGCGGCACCGATGAGTTCTCCGCGGGGCCGCGGTCTACAGCACCAGGAACCACCCCAGACGCCGCGCCGAGGAGGCCGCACGATGACCACGACCATGGACAACCGCACCCGTTGGCTTGCACTGATGGTCCTGTGCCTGGGCGACGTCATGATCGTCCTCGACACGACGATCGTGAACGTCGCGCTGCCGTCGATCCGCACGGACCTCGGCTTCTCCGAGACGACGCTTGCATGGGTCGTGAACGCCTACCTGCTGACGTTCGGCGGCTTCCTGCTGCTCGGCGGCCGGCTCGGCGACCTGTTCGGCCACCGCCGGCTGTTTCTGATCGGCGTCACGCTGTTCACGAGCGCGTCGCTCGCGTGCGGCCTGGCCGGCTCGCAGGAGTTCCTCGTCGGCGCGCGCGCCGTGCAGGGCGTCGGCGGCGCGATCGTGGCGGTCGTCGCGCTGTCGCTGATCATGACGCTCTTCACCGAGCCGCAGGAGCGCGCCAAGGCGATGGGCGTGATCGGCTTCGTCTCCGCCGGCGGCGGCAGCATCGGCGTGCTGCTCGGCGGCGTCCTGACCGACGTGCTGGACTGGCACTGGATCTTCCTCGTGAACATCCCGGTCGGCGTCGTGGTCGTCGTGCTGTGCCTGAAGCTGCTGCCGGCCGGCCGCGGACCCGCGAGCGACGGACGGCTCGACGTCGGCGGCGCGGTGACGGTGACCGCTGCGCTGATGCTCGCCGTCTACGCGATCGTCAACGGCAACGGCGCGGGCTGGACCTCGGCGCAGACGCTCGGGCTGCTCGCCGCCGCCGTGGCGCTGATCGCGGTCTTCGTCGCGATCGAGGCGCGGTCGCGCTCGCCGCTGATGCCGCTCGGGCTGTTCCGACTGCGCAACGTCGCGACGGCGCAGGTCATCGGGATCCTGTGGGCGGCGGGGATGTTCGCCTGGTTCTTCTTGTCCGCGCTGTACCTGCAGCTCGTGCTCGGCTACAGCCCGCTGCAGGTCGGCCTCGCGTTCCTGCCCGCGAACCTGATCATGGCGGTGTTCTCCGTCGGCCTGTCGGCGAAGCTCGTCATGCGCTTCGGGTTTCGCGCTCCGCTGGCCGCGGGACTCGGGATCGCGGCGTGCGGGCTGCTGCTGTTCGCGCGCGCCCCGGTCGACGGGGACTTCGTCCGCGACGTGCTGGCGCCGATGCTGCTGCTCGGCCTCGGTGCCGGCGTGGCGTTCAACCCGATGCTGCTCGCCGCGATGAGCGGCGTCGAGCCGAGCGACGCCGGGCTGGCCTCGGGCCTCGTGAACACCGCCTTCATGATGGGCGGCGCGCTCGGCCTCGCGGTGCTCGCCAGCCTCGCCGACTCGCGCAAGGCCCACCTGCTCGCCGGCGGCGACAGCCCGCTGGCGGCGCTGACGGGCGGCTACCACGCGGCGTTCGTCGTCGGCGCGCTGTTCGCGATCGTGGCGGCGACGATCGGCGCGGTGGTGCTGCGCACGCCGGAGGCGCCTATCGCAGCGGCCCCGCAGGACGTCGAGCCGGCGCAGGAGACCCGCATCGCCGTGGAGGTCTGAGCCCAAGGACGGCCGTGCCGCGCCGCGCACGCTCTCGACGCGGCCGCTACGGCGGGGTGGTCGCGGCCTCCTGGACCGAGCGGGCGCCGCGCTCCTCGCCCTCGAGCTCGGCGGCGTGGACGTCCGCGGTCTCGAGCTCGGCGATCCGGCGCTGCATGCGCGCCGCCGCGTCCTCGGCGGCGGCCCGCTCGCGGCCGGCGGCCTCGGCCGACGACAGGATCTGCTCGACCCGGCCGGCGAGCTCGTCGCGCTCGCGCGCCAGGGCCTCCAGGCGCAGCTCGAGGTCCTCGCGGACCTGCGCCTCGTTGCGAAGCCCCGCGACCGCCTGCGCGATCTGCGCGCGCGCCTCGTCGCGCTCGAGCTCGAGCTCGAGGATCTGCCCGGCCAGCGCGTCGCGCCGGCGGGCCAGCTCGGCATGCGCGCCGTCGCGCTCGGCCGCGAGCTCGTCGAAACGCTGCGCGTCCGCCTCGCGCGCATCGAGCAGCTGGAGCAGCTCGGCCTGCTGGCGCTTGCGCTCGGCGTTGGTCGCGCGCAGCTCGGAGAACGCGCCCTCGCGCTCCACCCGCAGCGGATCGAGCTGCGCGACGACCGCGTCGCGCTCGGCGCGGGCGCGCTCGAGCTCGTCGCGCAGCTCGGCCTGCTCGGCGCGGACGACCTCGACGTCCTCGGCGAGCTGCGCCCGCGAGGCGTCGACGTCGGACGCCGCGCGACGCAGGCGCTCCTCGAGCTGCGCGCGCTGCTTGGAGGCCTCCTCGAGCTGCGCGGCGAGCGCGGCGCCGGACCGGGTCTGCTCGTCGACGCGGCGCGCCAGCTCGGCGCGCATGCGCTCGAGCTGCTCGGC
>DATBAE010000044.1:0-91750 GCA_036271655.1 Solirubrobacteraceae bacterium | reverse complement strand
GGCCGCCGTGCAGATGATGAGGGTCGGGGAGGAGACGGGCACGCTCGAGGAACGGCTTGACGAGATCTCCGTCTTCTACGGCCAAGAGCTGGAGTACCGGCTCAAACGGCTCACCGACATGCTCGAGCCGATCGCCGTAGTCGTCGTCGGCGTCGTCGTGGGGTTCGTCGCAGTGGCGCTCATCTCCGCGATCTATGGTGTCTTCAACGGGACGAAGCTCAAGTGACGCGGTGGCCGCACCGGGCTGGCGAATGCGGCGAGACGCTGATCGAACTGATCTTCGCCATCACGATCATCGCGACGGCGGGCGTCGTGTTCATGACGGGCATCGCGACTGCGGCGATCAGCGCGAACCTGCAGACGTCGGGGGCGAAGGCGACCGAACTCGTCATGAGCCTCGGGGAGCGGGCGAAGCAGATCCCGTTCATCCCGT
Organism: Solirubrobacteraceae bacterium; assembly: GCA_036271655.1. Lineage (GTDB taxonomy): Bacteria > Actinomycetota > Thermoleophilia > Solirubrobacterales > Solirubrobacteraceae > CADCVQ01. The sequence continues at coordinate 91,317 of DATBAE010000044.1, read as the reverse complement.
GTGCGACGGCCGATCAATACAACGATGAGCTCGACGTCGAGCCACTCAGCGGGCCGCGCCAGCCGCCGCCGGTGGGCTACGGCGTCGAGGTGACGAACGTCTCGTATTGGACAGGCACCGCGTACGAAGAGCTTGACCCCTCGCAGTGCGGGGCCCTGGTCAAGACCCAGTTGCAGCGCCTCGACCTCGCGGCCACGGGCCTGAAGGGCGTGCGGGAGACGCTCGAGATCGCGAAGCGAGGGCCTTTGAACATCCCGACGTTGGCAGGACCCGACTCGCATCCCGCGGTGCCCGCCGATGCGAGCCTCGACGAGCTTCCGCTTACGCTCAGCGACACGATCACCCTCGCGGGCCTTCGGGACCCAAGCGGCGGCACCGTCACGTTCAGGCTTTATGGTCCCGACCAGTTCGTCGGCGGGGCCTGTACGGGAACGCCGATCTACCAGTCGTCGTCGATCGCCGTCGTCGCTGACGGGACGGATCCGCCCTACACATACACGGCGACCGCGCCGAGCTCGGCCGTCGACCGCGCGGGCACCTTTCGCTGGATCGCGACCTATACGGGCGACCTGCTCAATCAGGCGGTGACCGGCGTCTGCGACCAGCCTGGCCAGAACACGATCGTGGCTCCCGAGCTGACGCTCGCCGGTGTGCCATCGCCGGCGAAGGTCGGCGCGGCGCTCAAGGGCAAGGCGACGTTGACCGGCACGACTATGCCGACCGGCACGATGACGTTCCACCTGTACGGTCCCGGCGATACGTCGTGTGCCACCGAGCTGGCCGTGCCAGGCAGCGATCACGTGGTGGTGAGCGCCAACGACACGCTGACCGGTGACTTCGTCCCGTCCGCAGCGGGTGTCTACCACTGGAAGGCCGAATACTCCGGCGACGCCGAGTACGCGGCGGTCCGGGTTGGCACGGACGCTGGCTGCGCGGGCGCCACCACAGTAACCGTGAAGGACGCGCCGACGCTTGCCATCACCTCGGCCGATCCTCCAGTGGCCGCCCCGAGTCCGATGTCAGCGACCGCTCAGGTGACGGGCGGATCGACCCCCGGCGGCACGGTCAAGTTCGACCTCTATCTCGGCTCGGGTTGCACCGGCGATCCCATCTTCACGTCGGCCGACCAGACGATCGTCGGGGGTAGCAGCACATCGGGGCCATCCGGTGCGACGACGGCTAACACGACCTACAGCTGGAAGGCGACGTATTCCGGTGACGCAGCCAACGCGCCAGCAACGAGTGCCTGCTCAGGCGATGTCGTGGTGCCCGCATGAGGCCACGGGACGCGGGATTCACGCTCGTGGAGTTGCTGGTGGTGATCAGCATCCTGGGCTTCCTCAGTCTGGCGCTCACCCAGGCCACCGGAATGCTGAAGACCGCAGCGTCGACGAGCCAGGCATTCGCCGATTCGTCCGACAGCTATGCGCTCACGGCGCGACTCCGTCGCGACGTACAGGGCGCGATACGCATCGGGACCGGATCTGGCGCTGAGGACCCGACGTGCGAAGGCCCGGTGGGTGGCACCCGAGTCCTCTGGACCACGAGCGTGAACAAGGACGGCCAAGAGACGGTCTCGGCGTATTACGTCGCAGCGGGCTCTTCGGCTGATTCGAGCCGGCTTGTAGCCGTGTTCTGCGAGGGCGGTGAAGCTGTCGAGGCGACGACGCTCACCGCCTGGGCAGGTGATGACCCCGTGACGGTCGCGTGCGATGACCGGCCGCAGACGCCCGTCAGCAAGGACGGTCTCGGGACGCCGGTGCATCCGGCGTCCTGCGGCGGCGAAGCATCGCTTGCTCCTCCCGGTGTGTCCGTAAGCGCCGACACGCTCCACGTCAATGACACGCTCAGCGGGTTTCCGGCCGACTCTCCATTTCGACCGTTTCAGATTACCGTCGGCTCGGGTCCGGATGACGCCGAGGCGATGACAGTGGTGGCACCGCCAACCGTCGATGGCGGCATCACGTCGATGTCTGTGCAGCGCGGGCCCGGTGTTACCCATTCGACAGGCGCCGTCACGTTCAACCCAAGTACGATCGACATCCGGATTCCACAGGGTGACCCAGTTGCTACCGGTCCCACCGGTCCGACGGGGCCTACTGGTCCGACGGGCACCTGCGGCTCGACTGGTGAGCTGCCCGGCAGCTGCGATGACCTGCTGCTCAGTCTTACGAGGCGCGCGGCATGAGCGTTCGCGATTACGAGGACGGCGCAGTCCTCATCTTGGCCTTGGTCATCGTCTCGTTGCTTTCGGTGGCGACTCTTGCGGTCGCCCAGTTCGGCTTCGCGAGCCCCAAGGCGTCACGCGCGTACACAGACAACCAGCGGCTGGTCAATGCACTCGACAGCGGACTGCAGGCTGCCGTCGAGGATGCGCGGCTGGACCTCCCGACCGCGCCGGCGTGCGGGCCGGCTGCCTCGGACGAGCCTGCCGGCCCGACCGGTCCGACGGGCGACGCGGGCCCGGCCGGTCCGACGGGGGACACTGGCCCGACCGGTCCGACGGGCGACGCGGGCCCGACCGGTCCGACGGGCGACACGGGTCCGACGGGACCGACGGAGGTGTTGGCGCTCGACCCAGCCGACACACCGACCGGACCTACCGCGTCGGCGATGCCGATCAGGGTCGTCGTGACGTGCGTTGCGCCCGTGACTCCTCACACCGGGTACGCCTACGAAGTACGGGCATATCTGCACTGCGACGACAAGCCCGAGTACCCGATGCTCACGGCTACTGTTTCTTACGTGACGATCGACGACACGACGACCCCCCACAAGCGCATCGCGCGCATCACCGCCTGGCACCTCGTCACGCCGCCCGATCCGCCCGGGCAGTGTTCTTCCTGATGTCCGCAGACCATCACCACCAGCCGCCGACCACTCCCACCGCTGAGATGGACACGGGCGACGGCCTGCTCACGACGATCACCGTGCCGCAGCTGATCGACGAGTGCCTCGCCGAGCTGTGGGACAACAACGGCACGGACCTGATCCTCACCGCCGGAGCGCCGCCGCTGCTGCGGATCGACGGCAAGGTGCGGCCGGCGACGGGGCAGCCCGAGATGACGCCGCGCGACACGTACATGGTGATCACGGAGCTGCTCGGCGCGCGGCTGAAGCGCACGCTGGATGCCGACAAGCAGGTCGACTTCGCGTTCAGCTGGCGCGAGGACGCGCGCATGCGCGCCAACGCGTTCCTGCAGAAGGGCTCGCTCGCGATCGCGTTGCGGATGCTGTCGCTGAAGATCCCCACGATGGACGTCCTCAACCTGCCCGCCGCGGTGCAGGAGTGGACTGAGCTCCCGCGCGGCCTCGTGCTCGTCACCGGCCCGACCGGCAGCGGCAAGTCGACCACGCTCGCGTCGATGCTCGACCACATCAACACGCATCAGCAGCGCCACATCGTGACGATCGAGGACCCGATCGAGTATTACCACTTCCACAAGCGCGGAGCGGTCAACCAGCGCGAGGTGGGGCCCGACACGCACTCGTTCGCCGACGGTCTGCGCGCCGTCCTGCGCGAGGATCCCGACGTCCTGCTGATCGGCGAGATGCGCGACCCAGAGAGCATCCAGGCGGCGCTGACGATCGCCGAGACCGGGCACCTCGTGTTCGCCACGCTGCACACGAACGACACCGGCCAGACGTTTGACCGCATCGTCGACGTGTTCCCCGCCGAGCGCCAGCCGCAGATCAGCCTGCAGCTCGCGCACACGCTTGCGGGCGTGCTGCACCAGCTGCTGATCCCGCGGATCGGCGGCGGCCGCGTCGCCGCCTTCGACGTCCTCAACGCGACCCAGGCCGTCCGCAACCTCGTGCGCGAGGGCAAGACGCGCCAGATCCGCAACATCATCGTCACCGGGCAGCGCGACGGCATGCAGACGCTCGAGGTCTCGCTCTCAGAGCTTGTCGCCGCTGGCGTCGTCGACTACGAGCAGGCCGTGCTGCATAGCCTCTACCCGGCCGAGATCGTCCCACCGCCTGCGCCGATGGTGGAGGCGGACCCCGCCCCGGCCGGCTCCCGGTCCCGTTGAGCGCCGGCCGGCGCGCCACGCGGACGCCGTCCCATCCGCGCTGATTCCTAGCGAATTCTTACATTTGCCTGGGATAGTCGCGCCCGTGGTGACGTACACCCTGATGTCAAAGGACACGGCATGAGCTCACGGAAGATCGCGACCGTCGCCCTCACAGGCGTGCTGCTCGTTGGCGGCACCGGCGCGGCGATCGCCGCCGTCACGAAGAACGACGGCGCCAAGAACGAGCAGGCCGTGCTCGACAACGCCGCCAAGCAGCTCAACGTCACGCCCGAGAAGCTGCGCGACGCCCTCGCCTCGGCGCAGGACGCCCAGATCGACCAGGCGGTCAAGGACGGCAAGCTCACCCAGCAGCAGGCCGACGCGATCAAGGCCGCGCGCAAGAAGTCGGGCCGCGTCCTCGAGGGCGGCATCGGCGGTGGCGGGTTCGCCGGCGGCGAGCCCGGGCATCGCGGGCCAGGCCGGGGCTTCGGCGGCATGGCGATCGGCGGCGGCGCCGACCTCGCCAAGGCGCTTGGCATCACGCAGGCCGAGCTCATGAAGGAGCTGCGCGCGCACAAGACAATGGCCGCGATCGCCACGGCCCACGGCAAGACGCTCGCCGACGTCCAGAAGGCCGTCGGCGCCGCGCAGGCGGCGAGGCTCGCGGCGGCCGTCAAGGCCGGGAAGCTGACTCAGAAGCAGGCCGATGCGATCACCGCTGCGCGCAAGAAGGCCGGTGCGAACGGCTTCGGCATGGGCGCCTTCATGGGCGGACGCGGCGGGATGGGCCCCGGCGGCGGCCACGGGATGAAGCGCGGCCCTGGTTTCGGATTCGGTCCCGGCGGCCCCGACCTCGCCAAGGAGCTCGGGCTCAGCCCGGCCGATCTCATGAAGCAGCTGAAGTCGGGCAAGAGCATCGCCGACATCGCCAAGGCTCAGGGCAAGTCGCTCGACGCTGTGAAGGCCGCGCTGAAGGCCGACGCCAAGACGCGCAGCGACGCGGCTGTGAAGGCCGGCAAGCTCACGCAGGCGCAGGCCGACAAGATCCTCGCTGGCGAAGGCGCCGCGATCGACCATCTCGGAGCAGCGCCGCCGATGGGCACGTGGTCGCAGGCTGGCAAGGGCGGCAAGCGGCCGATGGGTCCGCCGCCGATGGGCCCCCCACAGCCGAACGCCGCGCCGCCCGCGGTCAAGCCCGGCGTCTACGCGCCGGCCTCTCAGGCGCCGGGGGCCCCGCCGAAGCCAGCGCCGGCCGCGCCGGTCACCAGCTGATTGGCGACGCGGTCAGCCGCTCAGCACGCGCGTCGCCGCCGGTTCCCAGACCGCCGCGACCCGCATCCCGCTCTTCAGGCCGAGCTCGCCGGCTGACGCTGAGCTGATCTCGGCGATCAGGGGCTGTGGCGCGGAGAGCCCGACGCGGACCCGGCCGCCGACTGGGGTCACGGAGACGACATCGGCCTCGAGCCGGTTCTGCACCGGATCGCCGGGCGCGCGCGACGCGGCGAGCGGCGCGATCGCGATGTCCCACGGGTAGACAATGATCGACACGGGCCCGCGGCCTGCGTCGGGGCAAGCCACGACCGCGCCGCCCTCGAGCTCGATCTGTGTGACGGTTTCACCGTTATTGCTCTGGCGCGCGACGCCGCTCAGGACGACCGCTCCGACGAAGTCCGCCACGAACGGTGACGCCGGCGCGGCGGCGACCTGCGCCGCGGTGCCCTGCTGGACGATTCGCCCGCCGTCGATCACCGCGATTTCGTCGCCGAGCAGCGCCGCCTCGCGGAAGTCGTGCGTGACGAGCAGCGCCGGCACGCCCGTCGAGCGCAGCACCGCCAGCAGCTCGCGGCTCGCTGACGCGCGCGAGCGTGCGTCAAGCGCCGACAGCGGCTCGTCGAGCATCAGCGCAAGCGGCGCACGCGCGAGCGCGCGCGCGAGTGCAACGCGTTGGCGCTCACCGCCGGACAGTGTCCGCGGGCGCGCGTCGGCGCGGTCAGCGAGGCCGAAGCGATCCAGCAGCTCGAGCGCAGTCCGGCGGCGCTCGGAGGACGACGTCCCGCGCAGGCCGTAGGCGACGTTCTGCCACGCGCGCAGGTGCGGAAACAACGCGTACTCCTGGAAGAGATAGCCGCAGCGCCGCTGCTCCGGCGGCACGTCGATCTTGCGTGTGGTGTCGAGCCAGACCTCGTCGCCACACACGACACGGCCGGTGGCCGGCCGCACGAGCCCGGCCGCGACGCGCAGCATCGACGTCTTCCCGGCGCCCGAGGGGCCGGCGAGTGCAAGGCACGTCCCGGCCGGTGCCTCGATGGCGGCGTCGAGCTCGAAGGAGCCCAGCCGCGTCGCGGCCTCAACGACTAGCACCGGCTCCGAGCCAGGACGAGCCGGTCAGCAGCTTGATCGACAGCAGCAGGCCCGCCGAGACCGCGACGAGGACGGCCGACAGCGCGAGTGCGCCGTTGAAGTCGTTGGCGAAGAGCGTGTAGATCGCTAGCGGCACGGTCTGCGTGATCCCCTGAAAGGAGCCGGCGAACATCAGCGTCGCGCCGAACTCGCCGAGCGCACGGCCCCAGGCCAGCGCGAGGCCGGACACGAGCCCGGCCCCCGCGGTGGGGATCGCGACCGCGAAGAACGTTCGCATCTCGCTGGCGCCGAGCGTGCGGGAAGCGTCCAGCCACGTGCCGTCGATCGCCTCGAAGGCCGATTGCGCCTGGCGCAGGTAGAACGGCGCCGCGACGAAGACGAGCGCGATGACGACGCCGGAGGTGCTGAGTACGAGCTCGAGGCCGGCGTCGTGGACGAGGCCGCCGAGCAGTCCCTCCGGGCCGAGCGAGGCGAGCAGCCCGATGCCGGCGACGGCCGGGGGCAGTACGAGCGGCAGCTCGATCAGCGTCACGATCGTCGAGCGCCCGCGAAAACGTCTCCTGGCGAGCAGGTAGGCGGCCGGCGTGCCGAACAGCAGGATGATCCCGATCGCCATCGAGCTGCATTCGAAGCTCAGGCGCAGCGCCTCCTGTGCGCTGTCCTCCCTAAGGCTCTTGATGAGGTTGAGAGGGCTGGTCTGCAGGAAGATCGCGATCACCGGAAGCGTGAGAAACGCGAGCACGACCGCGAGCGCGACGACGAGCACGACGCGGAACCACCCCTTGGACCTCATGCGCTGCGAACGGCTCACCGTCGCCCAAGCATCTCATAGGCGTTGTGAGTGGTTAATCGCGTGCGGCCAGCGTGGCGACGGCGCAGCGTAGGCCCGCCGCACGGGTGATGGCATTGTCGGGGCCAAGCTGCCACTCGCAAGCCGTTCAGCGCCGGGCGAGCACGGCAAGCAGGTAGGGGCTCGGGGCACCCGCTGTCGCGGAGCGCCGCGATCGAGGCGTCGCGCAGCGCCTCCCATTCGCCCGCCGGCTCGAGTTGCCTGCGCGCGCTGATCCACATCGGATGCAGGCGCTCCCAGCGATCCCAGAACTGCTCGGGCGCGATCGCCTCGTTGGCGAGCTCGTGCTCGGTGACCGCCACGTCGCCGTAGCGACCGAGCAGCTGCTCGAGCACCGCCGGGTCGCCCCAGTTGACGGGCGCTGCCGCGTCGTCGGGCGCGTGCGGGCGACCTCGCGCAGGCGCGGCGATGCGTCGAGGCCGGTGACAACCGCGCCCGCACGTTGCGCGACGAGCGCCGCGTTGCCGGTTCCGCACGCGACGTCCAGCACGCGCTCGCCACCGGTCACGCGAAGCGCGCCGACCGCGACGTCGGACACCGGCCCGAGCTCCGCCGCGGTGGCCTCGTAGCTGCCGGCGCCCCATTCGTCCACGGCGCGAAGTATCGCGACGGCATTGCCGACATGCGACTGTGGGCAGACGGGCGTGACAGCTAGGCGGTTGTGTCGTAGTGATCGATATGGATGCACGAGAGCGGAAGGCGAAATGACATGGTTCGAGCGCTGAGAGTCATCACGTTCGCGGCGGTGATTGGGGCCGCTGCGCTGCTCGCCGGCTCGTTGTCGATGACGGCCGCTGCCGCCCGTCAGAAGGCGCCCGCTGCGAGCGAGCCGGTGCCGTGGGAGGTGCTGAGCGTCTCGCCCAGTCAGCGCACGCTGCGGATCGGGTACACGGTCGCCTCGTGCGCGGGGGCCAACGTCCACGTCGACGAGACGAAGGCCTCGATCCGGCTGACCGTCCGGCGACCGCTGGCACGACCGGGCATTGCCTGCATCGAACAGGTCCGCACGGAGTCGGTCCTCGTCGGCCTGTCGGCGCCAGTCGCTGGGCGCCGCCTCAGTGGTCCGGTGCGCGGGCTCGGCGCGCTGGCCGGTCCCGTCGGGCCAGGGATGGTCCCGGGCCCGGTCCGCGTGCCGCGCGTCGTCGGCCTGCGCGGGCTCGATGCGCGGCGCGCCCTGGCCGTGACAGGGCTGCGGACGCGCTTTGCCGGCAATTCCGAGCACGCGGTGACCGCGCAGAAGCCGGGCGCGGCCAGGCGTGCTCGCGCGCACGCCACCGTGACGTTGACGATGGCGGACTGACCACCGGTCACCGCTAGTATCGCTGGGTGAGGATGGAGCAGGAGCGACGTCTTGAGCAGGCCGCCGCCGCCGCCCACCGGGCGCTGGATTGCGGCGATCACTACGCCGCAAACGAGGCCTGGCGCCGCTACGGCCTCATCCAGGACGCGCTGCGCGACCCGCAGGAGCTGCTCGACGAAGGGGTGGCGTTGAGCAAGGTGGCAATCGATCTCTGGCTGCAGCGTTGAACGATTTCGCTGCCGCCCTGCGCGATCTCAACGTCGCTGGGGTCAGCTATGTCGTTGTCGGAGGACTGGCGGTGATCCGCCATGGGGCAGTGCGCGCGACGAAGGATGTCGATGCAGCTGTGGCCATGGATGCCGAGAACCTCTCGCGCCTTGCCGCGCTTGTCGATCGCTGGCAGCCGACGAATCCCGACGGCACCCCACTGCGCACGCGGGATCTCCGACCAGGCGGCGCGCTTGCCCTGCGGACGCCGCATTGCCTGATCGACATCCTGTCTGCCGACCTGCTGCCCGCGCCATTCGCGCAGGTGCTTGGCAGATCGGACATCAAGCGCATCGATGGCGTCGAGGCGCCGATCTGCTCGCTCGCCGACCTCGTCGCGATGAAGCGCGCTACGGGCCGCGGCACGGACGAGCTGGATCTCGAGCGTCTCCGCGAGGCGCACGGTGAGCTCCCGGAGGATCCGCTCCGATAAGCGTCAGCCCGGAAGGCGGTGACGGACGCCGGCGAAGCGTGCCAGGTGGCACTTATAGGACACGAGCTCGGCGTCATGCCGATGGCGAGCGCCGCGAGGTGCGCGTCAGTTGTGAGATTGCCCGCCGTACCGGCCTCTCGCAGCAGACCGGCCAGGACCCCGGCGTGCCGGGCGGTGGGATGCACCACGACAGCCGCGGCGCGCCGATCCAGCGGTCGAGCTGGGCGAAGGCATCGCCGACGCTCATTGGCGCCTGCAGGATCGACGGGTTCGTCGAGATGCGCACGAAGCCAGCAACGCGATCCAGGCCAGGCCAACTCCCTCCGCCCCTCCGAGCGCTGGATCGAGCGATGCCAGGGCACTCGCGTGGTGCGACGCGGTCGTGTCGATCGCATACAGCAGAACGTTGGCGTCAACGATGGTTGACGGCCTCCTTGAACGGTAGTGATGCATCATTGTCGGCCGGAGGTCAAGGGGCCATTAGGCTCTGCTCGTGACCGAGCCGTCCTATCGCCGCCTGCAGCGCGACGACCGCCGTGAGCTGCTGCTGGCGCGGGCCACGCAGCTGTTCGCCGAGCGCGGCTACGACGGGCTCTCGATGTCTCAGCTGGCGCGCGAGGCGCAGATCTCCAAGGCGCTGCTCTACCACTACTTCCCGAGCAAGCGGCGGCTGTTCGAGGCCGCGATCGCCGACGGCGCGGAGGAGCTGAGAGCGCGCACCGAGCCCGAGCCCAACAGGCCGCCGGCCGAGCAGCTGGCGAAGACGCTCGACGCGTTCCTCGAATGGGTGCAGGAGCGGCCAGCCGCCTTCACGACGCTGATCCAGAGCAGCTCGCGCGACGTGCGGGAGATCGTCGCCGACGTGCGCGCGACGACGGCCGCGCGCATCCTCTCCGGCCTTGGTGCAGACGGCGAGCGCCCCGCGACGCGGGCGGCCGTCCAGGGCTGGCTGGGATTCCTCGACGCGGCCGTTCTCGACTGGCTCGCCCACGACGACCTCACCCGTGAGCAGCTGCAGTGCGTCCTGCTCGGCACGTTCGCCGGAGCCCTCCTCGCCTCAGGCGCTCGAAACCCGATACCTAACGTTCGAGTTGAGGGTTAAGAGAGGCACTGCGAAGCGATCGTGTCGTGCCAGGCGCATCCGCACCCGGCACGACACGACATGGCGGGGCGCCGGCCCACGACCGCCTAATCCGTGTGGACGATCGTCCCGACGTGCTCGCCGGCGAGCGCCTTCGTGATGTTCCCCGGCGTGAGGCCGTTGACGATCTGGATCTCCTTGACGTGCTTGGCGTTCGCCATCAGCTCCAGCAGGAGCCGGTCGACGGGCAGCGTCGGCAGGTCCATCGCCGTCAGCTCGGCGGCTGCGATGCGCGGGATGAACTCGGCCTCACCGTTGCCCGCCGTCGCGGGATCGCGCGTGTAGACGCCATCCACGTCCTTGACGTAGATCGTCCGCGCGGCGCCGTAAGCGTCGGCGATCAGGAACGCGCCGGTGTCCGTCTGGTGCGGTGGGATCTTGCCGACCGGCGGTGGGAACTCCGACATCTCATACGGCGGGTAGGCATTGCTGACCGCCGCCGGACTGGCGGTGAGGTGTGCCGCGAGCTGGCGCGCGACGCTCGTGTGCGGCAGGTAGGACACGCCGTCCTCGGCGAGCAGCGCCGCGATCAGGTGCCCGTTCTGCTCGGCCTCGGTCGATGCGAGCGCGGCGAGCGCGCCCGTCGGCAGGCCGAGGTCGAGCGCGACGCCGAAGACGTGGCGCGCGCGGATGCCCGGGCCCGTCGCGATCAGCATGCGGTAGTCGGCCAGCAGCATGCGCAGCTCGTCGACGACCGGCAGGATCGCGCCGCGGCCGCGGTCGATGATCGAGCGTCCGCCGATCGCGACGACGTTCAGCCAGGGCAGCATGCGGATGACGGCCCGGTCGGTCACCGGACGCACGAGCTCGCGGTCCAACAGCGTCTGGCGCATCAGCGCGGAGGGGACGTCCTTGGCGAAGATGTCGGGCTTAGCAGTGGAGTCGGTCATGAGTTCTCCTAGGCCGCCGTGATGATGGTGCCGACGTGCTCGCCCGCGAGCGCGCGAGTCATGAGCCCGGGCTTGAGCCCATTGACGATCTGGATCGAGGTCGCATGGCGCGCATGGCGCATGAGCTCGAGCAGTGGGCGCTCGACGACGAGGTCGGGTAGGTCGAGCGCGATCAGCTCGTCGACCGTGATCGACTCGATCAGCGTCGCGCTCGGGTCGGTCTTCGGGTTCGCGGTGTAGAGCCCGTCCTCGTCCTTGACGTAGATCATGTTCTTGGCGCCGTAGACCTCGGCGACGAGCCAGCAGCCGGCGTCGGTCCGGTAGGGCGGAATGACACCCTCGGCCGGCACGTGCTGCCACATGTCGTACGGCGGCATCCCGGGGAAGATCGCCGCGCCACACTCGGCCAGGTACAGAGGGATCGCGCCGAAGCCCGAGCCGCCGACGACCGGCACGCCGTGGCGCGCCAGGAGGTAGCCGAGGATCGATGCGTTCTGCCCTGCGACCGCGCTGCCGACGTCGGTCAGCACGCCGGTCGGCAGCCCGAGGTCGGCGGCGAGCGCGTAAAGGTGACGAGCGCGTGTGCCGGCGCCGGTCCCGATCAGGATCTTGTGCTCGCGCTTGGCCGCGACGAGCTCCTCGACGATCGGGTAGACGGCGGCGCGGCCGCGGTCCATCAGGCTCTGGCCGCCGATCTTCACGACGCTGGTGTCCGGCAGGATCGCGTAATCGGGTGCGCTGGCACTGGCCTCCATGAGCTCGAGGTCGGTCAGCGAGCGGCTCATCAGCAACGACTGGAGCGCGCCGGTATCTCCGTAGTCTTCCATCTGACTCTCTCCTTCGATCCACCCAAAGGTTCTGTTGCCCATAGTCTAGGCGAATTGTCAACCTAACCTCATCAATACGAGCTTAGGACGCAGCTTTGCTGCCGAAGTGCCACCTGGCGCCAGGGCGTCATCTCGCCGGCAGCGCTTCGATCCAGTCGAGATCGCGTCCGCAGAGGCGCCCCGCCTGCGCGCTCGTCACCGTCGTCACCGGTAGCTCGGCAGTCTCACGAGCAAAGACGAGCGGGCCGAACGAGAATGCGTTGAGTTCCTGCCCGCGGTTGCCCGGCTGCGGCCCGCGATCGTCGTAGCGCAGCGCAATGCGATGCCTGCCCGCAGCCAGCCTGACGCTGCCGAGCGGGATCGATCCACCGGCCCAGTTGAGCTGTTGGCGGGCACGCCCGACGATGCGCCCGTCGACCGATAGCGCGACGGTGCCGCGCGTCGAACCGGCCAGCCACACCCCAAGATTCTGCTTCGACATGAGCGTCATGGTCATGTCGATCGTCCCCGGGCCGCGGTAGTAGACCTGTTCGCGGTCGCCGGCCGTCGACCAGCCGGCGGGCAGTGTCGCCGACCCGAGGTCGAGCACCGCCGGGCGGTGGCGAAACACCGTCGCCAGGCGCCCTGACGGCCCGGCCTTGCGGGCGAGCCGCTGTACGTCCGCGCAGGTGGGCACGGCGCCCGGATCTTCACTTGTCCCGAGCGCCAGATGCTCGCTCGGTGGGCGCGCGGCCGGTGCCCGCTGCCAGAATTCGTAGTAGCGGCCCGACCAGCGCAGGCGAAAGTCCGACGGCGGGCGGCTGGCGGTCGGCGAGCGGCGCAGCACGAGCGAGCGGTAGCTCTGCAGTGCCGTCGGGTCGATTTCGTCGACGTCGGCGTGAGCGCCCTTCGGCAGCAGCGAGCCGTTGCGCAGAGGTATCTGCCGCCGGCGCAGCTCGGACGCGCTCTCGGCATCCGCTGCGCGCAGGATGTGGCGCGCGCCGTAGCTCGAGAACTCCGTCATCAGCGTCGGCCCCTGCCCGGCGGCGAGCTTCGAGATTTGCTCGAGCTCTGCGAGCTGTCCGTGCGGCGCGAGGTTCACCTCACGGTAGGCGAGTGCGTTGGACCACAGCACTCCGCTGGCCACGAGCACGCCGGCGAGCAGCGCGGCGAGGCGCAGGTCGCGTCGGCCGAACATGAGTGCGGCGCCGGTGAGTGCCGCGAAGACGACCGCGGGGGACGCTTCAGCCAGCGACTTCGCATCGACCCACGGCGACCCCTGCGAGCGGATCGCCAGGCACACGCCGATCGTCCCCAGCACGTAGGCGACAAGCACGCGATCGCCGCGCCGCCAGGCGAGCACGACGCCGACGATCCCCGCCGTGACGGCGGCCACGACGAGCATGCTCGTCACGGTGTGATGCGCCGGATCGAGGCGGAAGTCTCCCGCCGGCCAGATGCCGGCGAGCTGCAGCAGGCGCAGCGGGCGCACGAGGTTGCCGAGCTCGACCTGGCTCGTGAAGACGCCGCCGCCGCCCGGGCCGCCCATGAACAGCGGACGCAGGAACGTCTCGGCCAGCAGGAGCACGGGGATGCTGCAGGCGGCGGTCATCCCGGCGAGCCAGAGGCCGCTGCGCCAGCGCAGCGCCGGGCGCCGGCGTCGCGTCGTCGTCGCCGCTCCGGCCGCACGCACGCCGACGAGCGCAGGCAGCACGAGCGGTGCGAGCCAGACGACCGCGCCGGCGCTGAGCGTTGCCAGCACGGCGGCGCAGGCGACGGCGAGCGGCAGCAGCGCACGGCCGCCCTCGCGGGCCGCCGAGCGCCGCTCGCCGGCCAGCGCTGCGACGAGCGGCAGCAGCGCGGCCACGACGACCTCCTTGATGCCGCCCCACATCGTGTAGGCGTAGAGCGTCGCGGGCTGAGCCGCGATCGCGGCCACCGCGACGCGGCCCCGGGCTGACGCGACGATCCCGTCGGTCAACGTGTAGAGCGCGGCGGCGAGCATCGCGGCGGCGTACGCGCAGAACGGTGCGAACAGCCACATCGGGTCGGTGCCGAGTACCTGCTTGGCGACGCCGAGGCCCATGAACGCTCCGAGCGGATAGCCGCCCGGCAGATATGCGGCGAGCGTCGCCTCGTACGTCGACGGAGCGAGGCCGTGCAGGTCGCGGCCGTGGGTCATGACGCGGTCGACGATCGCCAGCCAGGTCGCGGTGTCGTCGAGCTTGATGTACCCGACGAAGCCGTTCGCCCCGGTCGCCAGCACGGGCGCGCCATAGGCCAGGTAGACGAGCGCGGCGGCAAGCATCCAAGGGCTCGCCACCCGCCGCAGCCCGCGCCTGCCGAGCGCGAGTCCGCAGGCCGCGAGCACGACGACGGCGGGGGTCGCGAGGCCGGCCGTCGCGTCGCTGACCGTCAGTGCCTGGGCGACGACGATGATCGTCGCCAGGCCCGCCGGCAGCAGCAGTGCCGCCGGGATGCGGGTCGCCGAGAGGCGCTCCAGCGCGAGCGCGCTGCCGAGCGACAACAGCCCGAGCGCGACGGGGAGCCCGAGCCAGACGAGGATCAGGCTCACCAGCGCGCGATTCTACGCAGCGGCATTGCGTACGTGTGAGATAGTGCGGCCATGATCGCTGGTGCCCACGGGCCGCTGCGCCCGCCGAATCCCGGTCCCGCGATCGCCCGGCGCCTGGGCCCCGCGCTGGCGACCGTCGTCGTCGCATCCGGCCTCGCGGCCTGCGGCGACTCGGGCGGCGGCGGCTCGGCCGGTGCCACGAAGCCGCCCGCCAAGATGACGGCGCAGGCGCTCGTGAACATCGCCGACCGCACGACGGCGACGACCGGGATGCACATGTCGATGCACCAGACGATGACGCTCGGCGGCCACGGCACGATCGCGATCGACGGCACCGGCGGCTTCGACATGAAGCACAGGCGGGGCGAGATGACGGTCTCGACGGACTTCTCCTCGCTACTGGGCAAGAGCGCCGGATCCGGCGCGGGCAAGGTGCAGCAGCGGATGGTGTTCGATGGCTTCACCTTCTACGTCACCTCGCCGCAGTTGCAGCGGTTGCTGCCCGCCGGAAAGCACTGGATGAAGTTCGACCTCGGCGAGATCGGCAAGCAGGCTGGCATCGACCTGGGCGCTCTCTCGCACGGCGCGAACCAGGATCCGACGCAGACCCTGCAGTACCTCAAG
This sequence comes from Solirubrobacteraceae bacterium, assembly GCA_036271655.1. Taxonomy (GTDB): domain Bacteria; phylum Actinomycetota; class Thermoleophilia; order Solirubrobacterales; family Solirubrobacteraceae; genus CADCVQ01. Next base: position 76,054 of record DATBAE010000044.1, on the reverse strand, counting down.
GCGGCCAGCGGCGCGATCACGCGCGTCGGTCGCGAGACGCTTCGCGGCGAGCCGACGACGCACTACAAGGCGACGGTCGACTTCGAGAAGGTTCCGGACACCTTCCCTCCCGACCAGCGTGCCGCGGCGCGCGCGTCGATCCGGCAGATCATTGCGCTCACCGGCACGACCCGGGTGCCGATCGAGGTCTGGGTCGGCGACGACGGGATCGCTCGCCGCATGACGGAGCACCAGAAGGTGACGATCGCGGGCGAGACGACGAGCATCGCCCAGCGCATCGACCTCTACGACTTCGGTTCGGCGGTCAACGTGCAGCTTCCCACGGCCGGCGACACCGCCGATTCCGGCAGCCTCGATGCCGGCTCGCTGTCCGGCGGCGGGAGTGAGCCCGGCGCCGTCACCGGCTAGCACGGACCCGCCCGCCGCAGCCACGGGCTCGGCCGCTGCAGCGCGCAGGCTCGCCCGCTCGGGCGCGTTGACGAGGCTGCGAGCGCGCGACGATCTCGCGGTAGGGACGGGCGCGTTTCTGCTCGTCGTGGCGCTCGCCGAGGCCTACGGCGGCTATTTCCCGACGGCGTGGGGGTGGTGCGTGCTCGCACTCGCCTGGGTCGCCGGGCTCGCGCTCGTCGTCGGCGACCGGATCGAGGTCGGGCGGCTACAGCTTTGGTTTCTTGGCGCGGTGACCGCGGTGATCGGCTGGATGGCGCTGTCGATCCTCTGGTCCAGCGACGTCGAGCAGTCCGTGCTCGAGGTCGAGCGCGGACTGATCTACGTCATCGGGACGCTGGCCTGCGTCCTGGTCGTCGCGCGCCGCTCGATCGGGGGCCTGCTGGCGGGCCTGACGGCCGGGATCGTCTGGATCTCAGTCCAGGCGCTCGAGAGCCGGCTCTTCGCGGGCGCCGACGCGAGCTCCGCGCAGGTCGCGCTCGGCCGGCTCGCCGGCCCGATCGGCTACTTCAACGCGCTCGGGGTGTTTGCCGCGATGGGTGCCCTGCTCGCGCTCGGCTGCGCCGTGCACGGGCGCGCGCCGGCAGCGCGCGTCGCCTCGGCGGCCGCTCTGCCGGTCCTGCTCACGACGACGTATTTCACGTTCAGCCGCGGCGCGACGCTGGCGCTCGTCGCCGGGCTGCTAGCGGCGATCGCGCTCGATCCGCGCCGTATGCGGCTGCTCGCCGCCGGGCCGGTGCTCATGCTGCCGGCCGCGCTCGCCGTCTGGCTGGCAGCGCGCCACCCGGCGCTCACGAGCGCCAGCGCGCCGCGCGGGGTCGTCGAACAGGAGGGCCACACGCTGGCGATCGAGCTGCTCGCCATCACGTGCGCGGCGGCCACGCTGGGGCTGCTCGTAGCGTGGCTGGAGCCACGTTTCGGGGTCCCGCGCCGCGCGCGGCGCGCGTACGTCGTCACGCTCGCGGGCGCCGGCGTCGCCGCGCTGGCGCTCGCCGGGACGCACTACGGGTTGCACGACACGCCCGCGGGAGCCGTCTATCCGGGCGTCGGCGAGAGCGTGACGGGTAGCGCGCTGGCGGCCAACGACCTCAACACGCGCCTGGGCAGCAGCGCGAGCAGCGGCCGGCTCGACAACTGGCGGGTGGCGATTCGCGAGTTCGAGCAACACTCGCTGCTGGGTTCGGGCGCGGGGACCTACGAGCAGTACTGGTGGCGCTATCGCCCGAACGAGCTGACCGTGCGTGACGCCCACAGCCTCTATCTCGAGACGCTTGGCCAGCTCGGCTGGCCCGGCCTCGCCCTCGTGCTCGGCATGCTCGCGCTGCCGCTGCTCGCTGCGCTGCGCGCGCGTCGCGATCCGCTTGTCGCCGGGGCATTCGGGGCATATGTCGCCTATGTCGTCCACACGGGCATCGACTGGGACTGGGAGGTGCCGGTCGTCACGCTCGTCGCGCTGCTCTGCGGGGCGGCGATGCTCGCAGCGGCCGGCGACGGCGCGTCCCGCCGCCAGCCCCTCGGGCTGCCTGGGCGAGCCCTGGCAGTCGTCGCGGTGATCGCCGTCGCGGTGTTCGCGATGACCGGCGTGGCCGCCAATCGCGCGCTCGCCGAGGGCGCCAGCGACGCCGACTCCGACAATCTGCGCGGCGAGCTGGCGGCGGCACGCACCGCGCTGCACTGGGCGCCGTGGTCGGCGCAGGCGTATCACGAGCTTGGGCGCGCCCAGCTCGATCTCGGCGAGAGCCGGCTCGGTCGCGCGAGCCTACGCGAGGCCGCGCGCCGGGATCCCGACGACTGGCAGACGTGGTACGACCTCGCCGTCGCGAGCAGCGGCGCCGAACGCAGGCGCGCGCTGGACACCGCGGCGCGGCTGAACCCGCGTGAGCCGGGCATCCGGCTGCTTCTTGCGCGCAGCAGCAAGTTGTCGACCGTGCCTAAGCATCGCTAAGGTATTGCCCACTACTGACCGGGGGTAGCTGAGTGATGAGACGTTGGAAGCTGACTGTTGCGGGTGCGATCACCGCGTTCTTTGCGTTCGGAGCGCTCGCGTTCGGGGCTGGGCCGTACCCCTTCAGGCTTGCCAGCGCGGCCTCGATCTTCCAGCCGGCGGCGGCGCAGCAGACGCTCGCGACCGTGCAGTACCAGTACGGAACGCCGCCCGGCGACCAATACGGAACGCCGCCTGCGGACCAGTACGGCGCGCGCGCTGACGTCTGCATCGACGGGATCTTCCAGATGCGGCTCTCGCGCACCGAGGCCGACCAGTTGATCGGCCGCCATGCGGCCGTGCTCGGACGCTGCTCGGGCCCGCACCGCACGCCGAACGACGTCGCAGGCCCGGCGAACGAGAGCAACGGTCGCTTGAACGTCTGCATCGGCGGGATGCTCGAGGTGCGGGCGTCGAACGCCGAGGCCGACAAGCTCGTCGGTGACGGCGTCGCGGTCCGTGGCCGCTGTGGGTCGGACTGACCGCGAACCCGCAGCAGCGTATCCCGGCGCAAGCCGGAGGATTCGAACCCACGAGCGGTCGGCGGTCGGCGTGGTCCGAACCTGGCTTGCGAACTCGTTCGCAGTGCCTTACCGTAAACCGGGCGATGATCTTTATGGCGGTCAGCACCATGTCGCAGAATCACGACGCTCGCGTCGCGTGGTCCACGGCGTGCTGGCCGCACGAGTTCGCACCGCGCGCCCTCGAGCCGATCAGCGGCATCTAGCGGGAGACCATCCACATGGCTCCCGCGACGATCGCGGGGGCTGCGTCTCGGACCCGGACCGGGTATCGAGCGGAGTGGAACCGCGACACCATCATCCTTGCCATCCGTGAATGGGTGGCCACATATGGCGAGCCGCCTCGCGCGGCTGACTGGAACCCGTCGTCGGCGAAGTGGGCCGGCCAGCTGTGGCGTGTCGAGCGCTACCGCGCGGGCCGCGCCGACGGGTCGCCCTGGCCTGCGCTGAACACGGCCAAGCGCCCGTTCGGCGGTTCGCTCGGCGCCGCGGTGCGGGCGGCGGGCTTCGAGCCGGCCAAGCCAGGTCCGGTGCGTCGCGCCGACGTCGATCCTGCGCAGGCGCACCGCGCTCTCATCAGCCCCGAGGGGCGCGCGATGCTCGCCGCGGCGCTTGCCCAGGCCCGCGCGGCCGAGCAGCGCGTGCTGACGCTGGAGCGCCGCCTCGAGCGGCTTGGCGACCGCGCGCTGCGCCTGACCGCCGAGCGCGACGCGGCCCGGCAGGCAGGCAGGGCAGCGTCGCCTGCGAAGCCGACGGTGGTTCGCGAGCGCGTTCTCGACCAAGGCGGAGATTCCGAAACGAGCAGGTCGAGGAACCTCGAGGCGACGGTCGCCCGTGCCCAGCGACGGGTGAAGGCCGTTGAGGCGAAGGCCGAGACGATCGTCCGCGCTGCGCGCGACCAGACCGCCGAGGCGCGGATGGACGCGGCCGAGGCCCGTACGGCGGCGAAGCGGATGGCGGCCAGGCTCGAGCGCGCGGAGGCGACGATCGGGACCCTGCGCGGCGAGCGTCGCCAGCCTCGGGGCGAGGTGCGCGCGCTGACCGCGGTCGAGCTCGCCGAGCTACGGACGCAGGGTCCGAGCGGCCCGGGCGTGATGGCCGCGGCGCTCACGGCGCTCGCCACGGCCCGGCGGACGAGCAATCCAACGCGGATGCGCGACGCGCTGCGCCACGTCGCACAGGCTGCCGTCACCTGGCAGGAGCGGATCTGAGCGATCGCTCCTGCCGGATCCGGGCTCAAGCCTGGATCCGGACTCAGTGCGTCGAGACCGTGACGATCTTGCGCTGCGTCGCCGCTCCGGGCATCGTCACGACGGCGCGCACGTAGTGCGCGAAGCGGCTGACGGTTGCCCGCGTGACCTGCGTCGCTCCCGTCGCCTTGAGCGTGCGGTGCGCGAGCACACCGCTCGCGCGATGCGAGAGGAACTCCAGGCGCGTGCTGGCACCTTTCGCGACCTTCATGCGAACCACGACGCGCCCCGAGACGCGGCGTGCGCTGACGGACTTGATCCGCGACGTGGCGGCCGCCTGCAGATGGGTGCTGCTCGAGCTCCTGCTAGTCGTCGTGCCGCCGCCGCCCGAGGTCGACGAGCTCGTGCTGCTGCTCGTCGCGCTGCTGCTGCTGCCGGGCGCGAAGATCGTCAGCGAGCCTGGGTTGCCCGTGCCGGGCGTCGACGGCGTCGTCGGGGGCAGTGTCGTGGGGGGCGGCGTCGTCGTGTCGAGCACCGAGTAGAGGAGCCGGTTTGTCGTGTCGGCGCCGGCATCGATCTTGTTCGGCGTCGCACCGTTGAGGATCGCCGACGTGACCGTGGCGGGCGTCGCCGTCGGGACCGCCTCGAGGTACTGCGCCGCGACGCCGGCGACGTGCGGTGCCGCCATGGAGGTGCCGTCCCCGATCGCGACCGAGGTGTCGGGCGTGCAGGCTGTATCGGTCGGCGCGCAGTTGATGTAGGCCGAGACGACGCCCTCCCCCGGTGCGAAGAGGTCGACGCACGAGCCGGTGTCCGAGAACGAGGCGAGCGTGTCCGTGATCGTCGACGCGCCGACGGTCAGGGCGGCAGGAACATCCGCCGGTGAGCCGTCGCAGGCGTTGGAGTCCTCGCCGGACTTGTGGTTGCCGGCCGCGACCACGTACGTGATCCCGCTGGCGATCGAGTTCTCGACCGCGAGATCGAGCGGTGCCGACGTTCCCGGCCCACCAAGGCTCATGTTCGCGACGGCGGGCGTGCCTGCCGTGTGATGCTGCGTCACCCAGTCGACGCCCGCGATGACGGTGGAGTCGGTGCTCTCACCGGTGCAGCCGAGCACCCGCACCGCGACGAGGCTGACGTTCTTCGCGACGCCGAACACGGTCCCGCCCAGCGTCGCCGCGACGTTCGTGCCGTGGCCGTCGCAGTCGTCGGTCTCGGCGTCGGTGGTGTCGGTGCCGTCGATGACGAAGTTCTTCCCGGACGTGACGCGGCCGGTGAGGTCCTCGTGGGTCGCCCGGATTCCGGTGTCGATCACGTACGCGGTCACCCCTGCGCCGGTCGTCGCGTAGGTGTACGCGTTGTCAAGCGGCAGATCGCGCTGGTCGATCCGGTCGAGGTTCCAGAGGTCCCCCGGCTGGGCGCCGACGAGCTCCGGTGGCGGGATCGTCTCACTGCCCGCTGCGCGCACAACCGCGTCTGGCTCGACGTAGGCGACGTCGCCGTCGGCGCGCACTTGCGCGAGCGCGGCGGACGACAACCTGCCAGCGAAGCCGGTCAGCGCGTGGCGGTACTGATCCATGACCTTGCCGCCGCCCGCCCGTGCGACGTCCTCGAGGCGGTCGGCGCTCGCGGCACCCGCGCCGTCCTTCATGACGACGATGTAGCGGCCCGCGATCGCTCCCGGCTTGCCGGCGTCAACGAGCGCCGCGTCCGCGGCGCTCGCGCTCGTCGCGAAGACGGCGAGTCCGGTCGCGGCGATCAGCACGCCGAGCGCCGCGACCGCATGGTGCGAGACGCTTCGATCCCGCGCTCCTCCGGTGATGCTCATGTCGACTCCGCGCGTTGGATGTGGGGGACCGAACGGTGATCGTGTGCTGTAGGCAGGGCACCTGATGGCGCAGTCGCGCACGCTCCTGCATACGCGAAACCTAGGCAGGGGGATTATGTCGACTGGACCGGACGGTAGCTTCTTTGCCACTGGCTCTGGTCACCGAACGTTCACGCCGACCGAGAGACCGTATAGCCTACGCATTGCCGGGGCAACCGTCTGACGTTATGACTAGCGTCTCGTCGGTTGGCAGCCTGTCTCGAAGGTCTTAGCGGAGGCTCAGTGCGCTCACCATCACGAAGGCGGTCAGTCGGTCGTTCCTTGGGCCGACTCACGGGGCTGCTCCTGCTCGCGGGTGCGCTTGCGCCGGCTCTTGCGGCGGCTGCGAGCCCGACGATCGCGATCGGCTCCAGCGCATCGGCGACGAGGGTCGGGCAGGGATTCGCGGGCACGGCGGTGCTCAGCGGCGCCGCCAACCCGACCGGCACGATCACCTTCAAGCTGTACGGGCCGAGCGATCCGACGTGCTCGTCGACGCCGGTCTTCGCCCCCGCTCCGGTGCAGGTCGTCGGCGGCGTCACGAGCTATCAGTCGGGCGGCTACACGCCGAGCACGATCGGCACGTACCGCTGGCGCGCCAGCTACAGCGGTGACGCGAACAACGTCGCGCCCGGGACGACGGCCTGCGACGACCCCGCGGCGGCTGTCGTCGTCAGCCCGCCGGTTGCGAACCCGACGATCGTGACCCATGCCTCGGGCACGGTGACGGCCGGCGGTCAGATCACGGCAACAGCGACGATCGCCAACGGCAACAGCCCGGCCGGCCGGATCACGTTCATGGTGTTCGGTCCCGACGACACGAATTGCGCCACGCCGCTCGCAACCTCCGTCACGCCGGTCTCGGGCAACGGCGACTACGGCTCGGCGGCCTACACGGCCGCCGTCGCCGGGACGTATCGCTGGGTGGCGGCGTACAGCGGCGACGCCGACAATCTCGCGCCGTCGCCGACGGCCTGCGCCGATCCGGCCGCTGCAGTGGCGGTGAGCGCACCGGTGTCCGTTGCCGACAGCGGGGGGATCAATCTCACGGTCGTCGCCCCAGGCGGCAACGCGAGCGCGAGCGCCAACGCGAAGAGCAGCGCTGCCAGCGGCAAGGACGGCGCCGGCGGGCCCGGCGGCAGCCTCGGATTCACGCCGGTGCTCTCGCGGATCCTCACCGGGCGCAGCCTCTTCGTGCGCCTGAAGGTCCCGTCAAACGGGCAGGCGCGGATCTCCTACGTCGCGATGAAGGGTTCGAAGATCCTGTCCAGCAAGCGCACGTCGGTGATCTTCATCAAGAACAACCAGACCAGCCTGACGTTCCACCTTCCGAAGAAGGCGCTGACAGCGACGACGATCCGCATCTCCGCCCGGTACGCCGGGATCACCGTGGCGCGCACGATCGTCCGCAAGCACCACTGAGTGCTGGGCGGCTCAGCCGCCGTACACGTTGCGCATGATCTCGGCGATCGTCGTCGTCCCGGCGTGGACGAGGCCGAGCGCTTCCTGCAGCAGCGAGCGCGTGCCGTCGAGCTGGGCCGCGGCACGCAGATCCTCGACCGACGACCCGGCGACCATCAGGCGCTTGATGCGCTCTGTCATGCGGACGAGCTCGAAGACGCCGACGCGATCGCGGTAGCCGGTCTGCGAACAGAAGTTGCAACCGCTGCCCTCCCAGACGTGCTCGAGCGGCGGAGCACCAGGCATCGAGTGCTGGGCGTAGAACGCCTGCTCGCTGACCTTGAGCTCTACTTCCGCCTTACACTCGTCGCAGACGCGCCTGAACAACCGCTGGCTCGCCATGCCCGTCACCGTCGAGGTGACGAGGAACGGCTCGATCCCCATGTCGACGAGCCGCTGCAGTGCGGAGCAGGCATCGGTCGCGTGCAGCGAGGAGAGCACGAGGTGACCGGTGAGGGCGGACTCGATCGCGATCCGCGCCGTCTCCGCGTCGCGGATCTCGCCGACGAGGATGACGTCGGGGTCCTGGCGCAGGATCGCCCGCAGGCCGGTCGCGAACGTCAGGCCCGACTGCTCGTTGATCTGGATCTGGGTGAGCGACGGGAAGACGTACTCGACGGGGTCCTCGATCGTCGTCACGTTGCGCTCGGTCTGATTGACCTCGGCAAGCGTCGCGTAGAGGGTCGTCGTCTTGCCGGAGCCGGTCGGCCCGGCGCAGACGACCATCCCGAAGGGTGACTTCACGAGCGCCGTAAAGGCCTCGTGGGTGTCGGGACGCATGCCGAGGTCGTCGAGCCGGTAGAGGACGCGCGTGCGGTCGAGGATTCGCAGCACGGCCTTCTCGCCCCACACGGTCGGACAGGTGTTGACGCGCACGTCGATCGCGCGCTCGTCTACGGTCAGCGCCATCTGGCCGTCCTGCGAGCGGCGGCGGTCGGCGATGTTCATCGACGCCATGATCTTCAGGCGGCTGATCAGCGCCGGGCCCATGTTCTGCGGCAACGCGAGCACGTCGTGCAGCGCGCCGTCGATCCGGAAGCGGATCCGCACGCGGTCGTTCTGCGGCTCGATGTGGACGTCCGACGCGCGGTCGCGCAGGCCCTGCGTGATGATCTGCGTCACGAGCTGGACGATCGGCGCCTCGTCGTCCTCCTCGGCCGTGACCGTCTCGGCCGCGCGGCGCAGTGCGTCGATCGCCTCGAACGCGTCGACGAGGCGATCGACGTCGACGAGCGTGCGATACGACGTCTGGATCGCGCGCACGATCTCCGAAGCGGGGGCGACGAAGAGCGCGACGGTCCGTCCCGAGGCCTCCTCGATGGCGTCGATGCCCTCCTCGTCGAGCGGATCGGCGACGGCGATCTCGAGCGTCTCGCCGTTGATCCGCAGCGGCAGCGTCAGGCTGGATCGGGCGATCCCCTCGGGGACGAGCTGCAGCGCAGTGGCCTCGGGCTGCTCTTGGCGCAGGTCGGCGAGCGGCAGGTCGAACTCCTCCGCGAGCTCGGCAGCCAGGTCGCGGTCATCGAGTGCGCCGAGCTCGACGAGCAGGTTGCCGAGGCGCTTGCCCGATGCCTCCTGCTGCAGCAGCGCCTCACCGAGCTGCGTGTTCGTGATCTTGCCGAGCCGCACGAGGCGGTCGCCGAACAGCTCCCGAACAGCGTCGTCAGGCGCGCTCATGGCGGCGGTCGGTGTCGCCTCCGCCGGCGTCTCGCCGGGCCCCTCCACATCGCCTCCGCGGCGGCCGATCACAGCACGAATCCTCGTGTTACCGAACTCGCACGATGACGGAAGTCGAGCTGCCGGTCGCGTAGGGATAGCCCTTCTCCTTCGGCACGACGGCACGGAAGACGAGGCGCTGGCCCTTGGACTGGGTGAAGCGCTGGCGAACGTGAAACGCGCCGCTCGCCGAGGCGACGGGCGTCGCGAACGGGCGCCAGTGGTTGCCCTGACGGACCTGCACGATGGCGTTCTTGCCCGACTCCAGCGGGCGGTTCAGGATCGTGCCGCGAAACAGGACGCTGCGGCCGTTGCGCACGACATGCGGCGAGACGCGCAGGCGCACGCGCCAGTGCGCGGCGGACGGCTTGGCGGGCGTCGCCGGTGACTTCGGCGGGCTCGGCGCGTTGCGCACCGTGACGCGAGCCGGAGTGGGGATCGTGCTGATATTCGAGGCGGTGCCGACGTTGCCGGCGGCGTCCGCTACGACGAGCGCGAGGCTGTAGACGCCGTCGGGGACCTTCGTCGTGTCGACCGATAGGACGCCCGTCTCCTCGGGCAGGCAGGCGGTGAACGTGATGTGGGGACAGGTGTTCGGGTCGCCCTCGAAGGACTTCGACGCCACCATCGTCCCGTTGAGCTCGACGGCCACCGACGAGACGCCGGAGTCCGCGTCGACCACGTCGTAGCCGAGCGGTTGCGTGCCGCTGTGCACGCGACCGTCGAGCAACGGGCTGCCGGCGATCGACGCGACGGGCGGGGTGCTCTCGGTCAGGGTCACCTCCGTGCCGAGGATCGTCACGATCGGGCTACCGGTACCCGCGAACGTGCAGTTGCTGAGGACGTTGAAGCCGCACGAGCTCTCGAGCTTGAGCACCTTGCCGGTCAGTGGAAGGTCGTCGGGCGCCGCGAGGTCGTGTCCGCCAGTGGACGGCACGACGGCGCCGTTGTTCTCGACCCACGGCGTCGTCGCGGCGCCGCCGCTCGACGGCGGGACGCTCCACCAGGCCTTCACGCGGCGCAGCTCGATTGAGCTGTCAGACGGCACCGTGAGTTGGAAGCCGGCCTGGCTGCCGAGCTGCAGGTGGTCGCCGAAGACGCCGAACGTGTCGGCACCGCCGCCGCTGCAGCTCGCGTCAAGCCCGCCGATCGCCGGAGCGCCGAAGCCCGTCCAGGAGCCGAGGCTCCCACCGGGGACCACCGCGCCGCCGTCCGGCGGATTGCAATTGCGCATCACGTAGGCGCCCGCCCAGGCGGACGGGACGATTGCGAGCAGCGCGCCGCTCACGACAGCGCTGACGAGAAACGCGAGCAGCGCGGAACGCATCGGCGCGCAGGCTACTGTCGCGACCGGCGTCGTGGGCCGGGTCGTCAGCATGGCGGGAAGTCGCATCCGCCCGACGGGACCTTCGGCTTCGGCTTGGGCTTCGGTGTGGGCTTCGGTGTGGGCTTCGCTGCCGCCGGCGGTGGCGTTGCGGTCGTCGTCGGGGCCGGGGTGGGCGTTGCCGGCGCCACCGGCGGCGTGGCTCCCGGCGTCGTCACGACCGGCGCCGGCGCGACCGTCGTCCCGCCGGCCGCCGGCGGAACGGTCGCCGGCGCGGCGGGCGTCGTCGTCGCCGCCGGCGTCTTCGGGATGACGGGTGGTGTCGGCACGACCGGCGCGGCTCCGGTGCCCGCCGTCGGCCCGGCGGTGGCCGTCGGTCCGGCTGCCGTGGTCGGTGCGGGAGCGACGGCCCCTGGCGCGGTTGGCCCGGTCGCTGCGGTCGGCCCGACTGCGCCGGTCACGCCCGTCGGTCCCACGACGCCGCCGACGGCCGCCCCGGCACCGGTGCCGTTGGGGTCGCCCGAGCCGGCGGCTCCGGGATCCGCGGGCGGCGTCGCGGCGGGGCCGAGCGCGGCGGTGCCGGGATCTGCGGACGAGGAGCCGCTGTTGCGAAAGAGCGCGTAAGCGCCGACGCCGAGTGTGAGCACGCCGGCCAGCAGCCAGACGAGCATGCGCGGCGTGAAGCGCGAGGTTCCCATGCCGGGAGCAGATCGCTGCGGTCGGCTCGGCTTGGCTGCGGCCTCCGCGCTGATCCCGGCCGCCGCCACTGTCGCCGCGGGAGGCATGCTGGTCTTCTGGAAGCGATCGGCGACCTTCGGGAGGCCGTCGGGCACCTTCGCACGCAGCTGCGAGAAGCGGGACCTGCCCTCGGCGGGAGCCGCCGCCGCCGCCGCGGCCGTGGCGGTCGGGTCAACTGCGCGGAAGACCGCCGTCGGGGCCTCCGCGGGCGGCGGATCGGGCGTAGACGAGGTCGCCGGTTCCGGGACGCGGGACGAGGCGGGCGGCGGGACGGCCGGGCGCGGCGGGATCGGGCCTCCGCCGGCGGCCGAACGGCGCGGGCGCGGGCCGCCCGAGGGGCGCGGTCCGCCGGCCGGGCGCGGCGAGCGTGGCCCGAGCGGCACGACCTCGTCGTCGCCGGCCGAACCCGGCGAATCCGGCGGGCGCGACGTGTCGGGCTCGTCGGTCATCGATCGGTCGCGCGGCGGACCAAGGCGGGGGCGGGGGCGGGGGGCAGCACGTCGCGCTCGGCGCTCGGAGCGGCCGGCGCTACGGCCTGCGCGGCCTGCCGGTCCAGCGCGCCGCGGCTCGGGTCGAGCATCGCGGCGTCAGTGACGACCATCTCCCACTCGATCTCGCTGACGACATGGCGGACGAGGAACGAGCGACCGGCCACGAGCCACAGCGCCTCGCCGGCGCCGAGCGTCGCGATCGCCTCGGCCTCGGTCGACGACAGCCCGAAGGCGTCGGTCGTCACGGCGATCTCCGCCGGCTTCGTGTGGTAGATGACGATCGTCGCGGCGTCCGCGAGCAGGCCCTCGGCGAGGCGCTGCTGGCGGCTGCCCTCGTCGCCGGCGGCGCGCAGATCCGACGGGCGGTGCAGGACGAGCCAGTGCTGGACGCCCGTGTCGCGCGAGAGCTTGAATGCGGCCTGGTAGTACTCGCCGAGGCCGGCGATCGGCAGCGCGCGCCAGGCCTCGTCGTTGACGCGGATGACCTTCGGCGCAGTCGTGCCGCGCAGCTCGGCGAAGCCGCTGCGTTCGGCTCGCTTGGCGTCGAGGAAGGCGCTGGCGCAGACCATCATGATCCCGAGCGCGAGATCGCTGCCGGTCGCGCCGACGCCGATCGCCGACAGGTCGAGTGCGACCGCCGGCGCGTCCCAGACCTCCTCGCCGGCGCTCGTCGGCCCGTCGAACATGCCGCGCAGCGGTCCCTCGCAGAGCCGGCGCAGGGCCAGCGCGCACTCGCGCAGCTCGCCGCGCGCCTCCTCGCGCGTCATGCCGAGCACGTCGCTCAGCTCGCGCGGGCAGTCGCGCAGCTGGACGATGACGTCGGGGATGCAGGTCTCGTCGCCGCCACACCAGCGGTCGGCGGCTTCGAGCGCGGCGCCCAGGCCGACCGCCTCGTGCTGTGCGAGCTGGCGGCCGAGCATCGCGCGCGTGACGGCTTCCAGCAGCCCTTCGCGCATCTCGCGCGAGCCGATCCGCGTGAGCGGGTTGAGGCGCACCGCGCCGCCCGGCTCGAGCCGCAGCACGACGCCGCCCATCGCCTCGACGAGCGCGAGGTACTCGCCCTTGGGATCGATGATCTCGACGGTGCGTCCGAACACGCGCTGGCGCCAGAGATACGTCTTGGCGAGCGCGCTCTTGCCGAAGCCGGGGTGGCCGAAGACCATCGTGTTGGCGTTCGTCACGACGCCGAGCCCGTAGAGGACCCACGGGTCGAAGACGAACGCGCCACCGTAGGCGTCGCGGCCGATGTAGACGCCGCGCTGGCCGAGGCCGGCCTCGGTGACGGCGGGATAGGCCGCCTGCACGTGCGCGGTCGATGCCTGATGGCCTGGGCGCTCGGCGTGGCGGCGCAGCCTGCCGAGGCCGACCGGCACGGGCTGGGACATATCGCGTCGCAGCGCGCTCATGCCAGACCACGACCCAGCGGGAGCGCCCCGTACGTGAACGCCTCTGCCTGCTGGCCCCACATCCGCTCGAGGCGCAACGGCGCGCGCTTGGCCTCGAGGTCGACGCGCGCGACGGCGGCCTCGAGCTCGTCCAGCGCATCGGGCCCGGCCGGAACCGACACCGTTACATAGGCGGCGAAGCGGACCTCGGCGTGACCCTTGGCGAGCTCGTGCTCGCGGCGCTCGGTGGCCTCCTCGCGCTGCACGTCGCGCTGCGTCGTGCGCTGGCCGATGCGGGCGCGCAGCGACTGGTTCGTGGCGGCCTCGGTGGCGGCGCGCTCGACGCGGCGGATGCCCGTCGACGGGCCGACGAGCTCCATCACCATCGTCACCGCACGGGTCGCCTGGCTGCTCGTCAGCAGTGGCTGCAGGAACAGCGCACGCACGTCGATCCGCGGCCACTCCGCGACCCATGAGGTCGAGTGCAGCGCGCCGTCGGAGGCGACGTGCGACCAGTGCTCGTCGCGCGCCATCGGGCCCGCGGTCGTCGGTGAGATGCCGTCGGCGGCAACGCCGCCGCGCTCGCGCTGGCGCCGGCCCCACGGGTCGTACGCGTTGCGCACGACCGCGCTGACGCCGCGCCGCGTCAGCACGCCGGTGACGCCGATGCCGGCCGCGTCGAGCAGGTCCGCGATCTGGCTGACCTCGCTGGCGAGCGCCGCCATCGCGCCCTTGTCGCCGCCGCCCATCCGCTTCGTCGCGCGCCGCGCGGCGGCGCGCTGCGTGTCGATCTGGATCGAGAACATGAGCTCGTGGTCCTCGGCGACGTCGGGCGAGCGCCGCAGCAGCTGGAAGTAGCTGACGAGCTCGTCGGGCGGGTTGTCGAGCGTCGCGTCGTCGCGCTTGTGATCCATCAGGTACTGGCCGAGCTCGTCACGGTTGGCTGGCAGTGTGCGCTCCGTCCAGGCGATCCGGCGCAGCGGCGAGTCGTCGCGCGCGAGCGCCGCAAGCACGCCGCCGTAGTCGGCGAGGCGCCGCTCGCGCTCCTCGGCACCGAGCAGCGCGAAGGCCTGTCCCTGGCAGCGCAGGACGGCGGTCATCGTCCGCGCACGGCGGTCGACGATGACGCCGAACGGGGTGTCGTCGTAGCCGGGCAGCTCGCTCTCGAGGTACTCCAGGCCGGCCAGCTCGGCGGGCACGGAGGTGGGCTCGTCGACCGGCTCCGGATCAAGCTCCCCGTCGGGCACGATCGCGAGGTGCCCGGCCTGGCCGCGCTGGGCGCGAAAGCGCGTCGTCCCGTTGAAGCGGCCGAAAAGGTGGCGGATCGTCAGCGGCGCCCACTCGTCGAGCGTGTGTCCGCGGAGCGGGACCATGAGGATGGCGGTCGCCAGGCCAACGACGGCGATGGCGAGGACGAGCCCGCCGAACCCGCCGGCATTGAGGAAGCCGAGCGCGACGAGCCCCGCGAGGATGAATCCGACGAGCTGCGGCACGCGCAGTCCGAGAATGAAGCCGGCACGCTCGAGCGGACCAAAGCGATACGTCGTCTGCTCGCTCACGTCCATGTCTGCATGCTCCCCTTGGTCATGCGGCGCTCCCCGCTGCGGGCCTCAGGCCGTTGCCTAGCATCTGCCTAGGAAGTGCCAAGATTACACATCGGCCGGACCTTCGACGGACGCCGCGCCGGGCGGAAGCGCGCCCGCCGACGATCGCTGCGTGGCCCCCGAGATGCGCCGTGCGGCCCGCGGTGCGGGTGCCACCAGGCCGGCTGCAGCGGCGACCGCACCACGAAACCCGCCGGCTGTGACCGGCGCGCCGGCGGGGTCGGGTCCACGCCCAGGGCCGACCTGCTTGGCGCCTCCGCCGTCGGGCCGCGAGCGTCCGGCGCGACCGCCGGCGTGCCCGCCGCCGCGGGCGATCGTCGTCAGCCCGGCGGTGCCGGAGCGTCCCAGCCCACCGCCGATCCGCGCGCCGCCGTCCGACGCGCGTGACCTGGACCGGGCCTCCTCCGCCGTGAGGCGCGCGTCTCCGCCCGACGAGACGAGCGCCATGAGCGCCCACGGGGTCAGCGCGGCGAGCATCAGGATCACGACCGCCGCGACGAGCAGTCCGGTGTCGTGCTGCACGTTGCCGCCCGACCCGGCGGCCGATCCGGTCAGTGAGAGCACGACGATCATCACCGGCTTGAGGGCGATCAGGACGAACAGCAGCGTCGTCAGCCGCGCCTGCCAGGCGCGCAGCCGGGGCCAGATCGAGGCGGCGAGCGCAGCCGGCATGAACAGCACCGCGACGTAGATGCCCGCTTCGCGCACGAGCAGCTCGATCCATACCGCGAGCCCGGCGAGCACCTGCACGCTCGCGAACAGGAACGCGATCGCGCTCGAGCCGAAGCCGGCGTAGTTCGGGCTGCCCCAAGCAGCCGCGACGTCGCTCCAGAACTTCGCTGCGGCGTGGCCTGAACCGTCGCCGGCCACGACGTTCGTGACGCCGTCTGCGACGCCGAGCGCCATCACCGTCAGCGCGAGCACGAGCCCCGTTCCGAGTCCGGCGCGGAACATCCCGATCAGCGTCGCGCCGAGCGCGCTCGCATCGCGCCGGAGGGCCGCCGAGCCGAGCGCGATCATCGCGACGAGCGCCGACAGACCGAGGCCGAGCGCGGCCATCGCGCCGAAGCGCTGGCGGTACCAGCTCGACGTCAGCTCAGGCGTCTTCGTTTCGCCGATCAGCTTCTGGATCCGCGAGGTGATCCACGTCGCGGCGTCGGTCATCCAGCTCGTCGCCTGGTCGAAGGCGCCGCCCGACTGGACGACGCTGACCGTCTGACCTGGGACGCCGATCGCGGGTGCGACGGGAACCGTGGCCCCCGTCGGGCCGGTCGCGCCGGACGCGCCCTGGTCTGCGGTCGTACCGACGGCCGACGTCTGGGCGGTGGGCCCGACGGCGGAGGTCTGAGCGCCAGCCGCGCCAGCCGCGCCGGCGAGGCATGCGAGCAGCGCGAGCGAGGCCGCGAGCATCGCGAACGCCAGGCGCATCGTCTACGTGCCCCCCGCCTTGAACGCGAAGTTCAAGATCGCGGTCGCCGCGCCGACGAGGAACGCCGCGGCGACGGCCACCGCCATGCCGGTCTTCCCGTTCGCCGATGCGTAGTCGTTGCCGAGGCGGCCACCGAGCGCCCAGATCGCCGCGCCGATCACGAAGCCGGCGGCGGCGGCGAGCAGCGCGTAGTACGCGAAGCCGTTGATCGCCTTCTGCAGCCCGTCGGCGCCGGGAGCGTCGGTCTTGCTCGGATCGATCGAGACCTGCGCAAGCAATGCCTGAGCGGGCAGGAACGCGAGGTGGTATGACATCTTCGCGTTGCCTTCGTCCGTCAGTCCCCAAACCCGCATAAGCGCGCATCGTAGCCAACGCCTAGGATGCGTTCGCCCGCTCCGGAGGCGGCCCGGGCAGGCTCTGGGGACGGCATTCGCGACCCTCTCGCTGGCGATCGGGCTCGCCGCCTGCGGCGGCTCCGATCACCCGCTTGCGACGACCACCTCGCCGCCCACCCGGCCCGCGAGCACGGCGCCCGATCCGTCCGCCGCGGTCGTCGCGTCGGCGACCAGCTTCGTCTCCGGATATCTCCAGTTCCAGGCCGGGACGAGGGCGGCGAACGACATTCCGTACTCCGCTGTGCTGCTGCGGCATGCGCTGCGAGAGACGCGCATACCGCCGGCGCAGCGCGGCCGGGACGCCGTGCTGCGCAGCCTCAAGGTCGACCGCATGGACGCGCGCTCGGCGCACGTCACGGCCGAGATCCTCAACCGCGATGAGGGCCTCACCTACCCGCTCGCGCTCGAGCTCGTCGTCGAACGCGGCCACTGGGTCGTGCAGTCGACGGGCGACGACGAGTAGTGGTCTGAGTCTGTCGTGCCGCAACTTCCTATGTAATACCCAGGTATAGTGCACGGGCCGCTCACCGTCCACGCCGGTTAGGAGCCCTGATGCCGAGATCTCGATCGACAGACCCCCGCGATACCGGCGCGTCAACGGGGCTGGCAGGACATCAGATCCGCTCTCCCCGGGGCCCTGATCCCGTTGCGGCGCCCGCACGCGCGGTGACGTCGGCACTCGCTGTGGGGCCGCCGGCCGCCGGCGTCGTCCTGCTCCCCGGCGACGCGAACCTTAAAGGGATCCAGGAGCTTGCCGCGGCGCTGTGGGGCGTCGAGAACTGACCAACGACCGAGATGCTGCGCGCGCACGGAGGACGTCAGTCACCCACCGTGCGTAGCTCGCAGCGCTCGATGGTCCTGTCCAATCAGGCGTGGGTAGCCGGGGGCTATCGGCCGCGATAACCCCCGGCTGCTCACGCCCATCCAGAGAGCTCTCTCACGCCGCGAATCCGGACAACTAGCTCGCGAGGCCGTGTGCCGCAGCCCAGCGCACCGCGCCGACGCGGGACCCGACGTCGAGCTTGCGATAGATCGAGCGAAGGTGGGCGTGCACGGTGCGTCGGCTGAGCACGAGTTCCTGCGCGATCTGCGCGTCGCTCAGCGCATGGGTTAGCAGCCGCAGGACATCGATCTCGCGTGATGTCAGCTCGCGCAGGCCCTCGTCACCGGCGCCGTCGGAACGGCCCGCCGCCTCCAGCAGCTCCGCGACCTGCAGTGCCTGGGTCCACGTCGCAACGTCGGGCACTTCGACGACGAGTCCGACGCGGTCAGATCCGCTGGCGTCACGAATCCGCCGCATCGTCACGGTTACCGTTCCGAAGCGATCCTCGCGCCTCGGTGACCAAAGTCCGCGGTCGAGCTCATCGGTTTCGTGACAGACGAGCAGGGCTGGCATGTGCGCCTGGCGAGCGGCCATGCGCACAGCCAACCCTGCTGACCCGGCAAGGACCACGCAGTCTTGGACGCTGTGGATGTCCAGATCTGGACGATCGTCCGGCGGGCCACCGTGGCCCGCCGACCGTCACGGCGTGACGGTGACGCGCCCCTTCATGAACGGGTGGATGAGGCACACATACGTGTAAATGCCGGGCGTCGAGAACGTCACCGTGTTTGCCTGCGGGAGGGGGCTCGCCGCGATCCCGTCCAGCGCACCCGTGCTCCAGAAGCCGTTGCCGTGCAACGCCGGCGACAGCGCAACCGGAGGCCCAGGGACGTCGCTCGGGTAGAGCGCCTTCGGGTCTGGCACGGGCTGCTCGAGCGTCGCCGCGATCTTCCCGACGTACGACGAGTCAAACGACGCCGCATCGGTGCCGCTCGGTCCGAACGTCGCCGTGTGGACCTCGGTCGAGTTCGTCGGCATCGCAAAGCGCACCGTCGTGCCGGCAGGGACCGTGAGGTTCCCCGGCAAGAAGCCGAAGTAGTGCACGTTGTGCTTGCCGTCGGCGCCCATGCTGACAGTGTTCGCAGCGGGCTTGACGGAGCTTGCGAGCGTCTTGGCGACCGCGAGCGCAGAGGCGACCTGGTGCTTGATCCGCGCCGCTTCGACGCGCGCTGACGGGATTGGCGAGCGCCGGCTGACCACGCGCACGGTGCCCTTCATGCCCGGGTGCAGGTCGCAGTAGTACGTGTACACGCCCGCCTTCGGGAACCGGACGGTCACGGGCTTGAGGTTGTTGCCGAGCGGAAGGCCGCTCTCGATTCGCGCCGCCGGCGTCTTGACGAGGGTCTTGCCGTAGCTGGAGCGCAGCAGGCGCGGGTCGAAGCCGAGCTCGTTCTGGCCGTCGAACCAGAACGGGTTGCCTGCCTCGTCGCTGAGGCCGAGGATCTTCTTGCCGGTCGGCGCGAACAGCCCGACGGGCCCCTGGCCTGCAGGCGGAAGATCGAGGGTATGAAAACCGGCCGGGGCGAACGAGACAGAGTCCCCTACATGCACGCGCACGGAGTTGGGGAAGAACGCGTTCACGTCGCTGCCGGTTTTCGTGAACAGCTTCTCTGAAGCCGGCGGGGTGCCCACGTAGACCGTCTTCTTCTTCGCCGCCGCCTGCGCCGCTGTGGGCACGGCCAGCGCCAGCGCAATGATTGGCAGCAACGCGCATGTCGTACGTCGGGTCATCGTGTGTCGGCCTCCCTCGGGGTAGGGCGGGAAGCTAGAACCGCGACCGGATCTGCGCATCGGCAGCCGTACCTAATTTCGATCGCGTGCCTGCCGCTGCCGCACGACGCGGGCCGGGGTCATCGCCTGACGGTTGCAAGGTCGCGGTACCATTAGGCAATGGTCTTCTATCCCGGCCCTCTTCGGCAGGAGAAGATCGCAATCGAGCTCTACAACACCGTGTACGCGGTCAGGGGGGCGGTCATCGACGGGCTGCGGGACGAGGCGTCGGCCGCGGCGTGGATCGACGGCCTCGCCGGGCGGCTGCCCGCCCGCCGTGGCGGCTCGCAGCGAGGGCCGGGCATCCGGGAGCTCGTCGAGCTGAGGGGCGCGGTCCGTGAGGCGCTGCAAGCCGCCGCGGACGGACGCCGCCCCGGGTCGGACGTGCTCGCCGCGATCAACGCGGCCAGCGCTCGCGCGCCGCGGTCGCCGATCGTGCGATGGCGCTCGGGCGGCGATCCGATCGGCGCGATCGACGACCACGGCGCGACCTACGCCAGCATCGTCGTCGGCGCGCTTGCCGCCGACGCGGTCGAGCTCTTGACGGGCCCGCTTCGTGCCGACCTCAGGACATGCGGTGCGCCCGGCTGCGTCCTCATGTTCCTCAAGGACCACCCGCGTAGGGAATGGTGCTCGAACGCCTGCGGCAACCGCGCGCGTCAGGCCCGGCACTACCAGCGATCGCGCCAGAACATCGACTGATAACGGCATTGGCGCCTGTCTGCCGTTAGGCGTTCGATAGTGTCCTAGGCCTAACGTAACCAATGGCATTAGGCCGTTAGTCGGGAGGAAGGGGTCGCTGCGATGCTGGTTGCCGAACTGTGGCGCTATCCGGTCAAGTCGATGGCGGGGGAGCGCGTGCTGCGCACGTCGCTGGGCTCGCACGGCATCCCGGGCGATCGCGTGATGTACGTCGTCGATGGCCGCGGCGAGATCCTGTCGGCGCGCACCCGGCCCGAGCTCCTGCGCCACGTGGCCTCGATCGACGCGAACGGCGACGTGCTCGTCGACGGTCAGCCCTGGGACAGCCCGGCGATCGCCGCTGCCATCCGCGCGGCGGCAGGTCGGGACGCGCGACTCGTGCGCGCCGCGGGGCCCGAGCGCTTCGACATCCTGCCGCTGCTCGTGGCCACCGACGGCGCGCTGGCGGCGTTCGGGCATGACTATCGGCGGTTGCGCCCGAACGTCGTCATCGCCGGCGTGCCCGGTCTCGCCGAGCGCGGCTGGGAGCACAGCCTGCTGGCGGTCGGCAAGGCCGTGATCGCGCTCGCCGACCTGCGCGGACGCTGCATCACGACCACCTGGGATCCGGAGACCGGGGTGCAGGACGTGGGCGTCCTGCGTGACATCCGCGCGCGCTTCGACGGGACGTTCGCCTTGAACGCGTGGGTCGGCCGCGAGGGCGCCGTCGCAATCGGCGACAGTGTCACGCGCCTCGGGGGTGAGGTGGAGCTGGCGGCGCCACTCACGGGCAGGTTCGTCTGAACGAGGCAGGTCCGTAGGATGGGCCAGCCGGTGGAGATATACACAGGCATTTCCTACGTATACTTGGCCCGACTCGAGGCGAAGGAGGAGACGGGTGCGCATGATGGTCACGCGCACCGTGGCGCTCGGCGTCACGGTGCTGGCGTTGGGAGGGTGCGGGCACAGCGGACCGAAGGGCGCGATCACCGTGTTCGCAGCGAGCTCGTTGCGCGCCCCACTCGAGCAGATCGCCAAGGACTACGCGAGCGATCATTCCGGCATCACCGTGCACGTGCAGGCGGGCGTCTCGCGGCAGCTCTTTGGCCAGCTCCATGCGCTGGATCCCAAGCGCCCACCGGCCGCGGACGTCTTCGCGACCGCTGACACGACGGTCGTTCACGACCTCACCGGCAACGACGAGCTCCACGGCAACGACGAGGTCACGGGCAACCCCACCTATGCCCAGATCTTCGTCAACGATCCGCTCACGATCGTCGTGCGGCGCGGCAACCCGATGAAGATCGCGCGCCTCTCGGACCTCGCCAAGCCCACGATCCGCGCCGCCCTCGGTTCACCGCGCACGGTGCTCGGAATCGTCGCGCGACGGGCTCTCGGACGGTCCGCCGTCACCGCGAAGCGCGTGGTGACGATCGGCTCCGCGGGCGCGGCGATCGATGCCGTCTCAGCCGGTCGCGCAGATGCAGCGATCGTCTACTCGACGGACGCGCACGACGCCGGCGACAGGATCACGACGATCCCGATCCCGCAGGCCCAGAACCTGCCAGCGGACTATCTCGTCGCGCTCGTCCTGCCGATTCAGCACGACAAGCTCGCAAAGGCCTTCATCACCCACCTGTTCTCGCCCGATGCCCAGAAGGCCCTCACGGCGAGCGGGTTCGCGCCGATCGCCTGCAAGGGACCGGTGACCAACTGCGCTCTGCACTTCCCGAACCACTAGACGAGGTTACGCGCATGCTCGGGCAACGCGTCAGATGAAGCGACGCTCACCTCGGCTAGGTGCTCAGAGCATCAGCGTCGAACGTTGCGCACCAGGAGCGCCCCAGGCAGTGCGAATATCGTCACTGTCCACAGCGTTTCGATCGGGCGCTGGTAGTTCCTAGGGTCGTACATCGAAGCCAACGACGCCCGATCGACATCGCTCCTTAACGACGCGGGGCTCCCGCGCGCACCGCGCGGGAGCCCCGTTTCAGCTCTGCTTCGACGACCGTGGCGATCGTCAAAGCGGCCGTTCAGCTGCTCAACAGCTCACGGCACTTCCACGACCGTCTCACAGCTGCCCGACGGCGCGACGCTGTCGGTCCCGCTCAGCGTTGCGCCGCCGTCGTTGTCGCCGGCGCAGTGATCGGTGCCGTTGTTGCCGGCGAGGACGTCGCTGTCGGCTCCGCCGACAACGGTGTCGTTGTCGTTGCCGCCGGTCAGCGAGTCGTTGCCCGCCTGGCCCAGCAGCGTGTCGTTGGCGTTACCGCCGCTCAGCGAGTCGTTGCCGGCGCTACCGAGGATTGTGTCCATGTCGTTGCCGCCGCTGAGCGTGTCGTCACCGTCACCGCCGTTGATGTAGTCGTTGCCGTTACCGCCGCTGACGATGTCGTTGGCGCCGTAGCTGCAGATCGTGTCGTTGCCATTGCCGCCGTTGATGGTGTCGGCTCCGTTGCCGGTGACGATGACGTCGTCGCCGCTGGTGCCGTTGACGATTCCGCTGCCGGTGATCGTGGCGGCGAGACCGTTGCAGCCGGCCGTGACCGTGATCATCACGGGCACGGTGTTCGAGTCGTCGGTGCCATCGTTGGCCTTGTAGGTGAAGCTGTCAGTGCCCACGAAGCCGCCGTTGGCCTGGTAGCTGAACGAGCCATCCGGATTCAACGTGACCGTTCCGTTGGAGGGGCCGCTGACGAGCGCCGCCGTCAGCGTGTTGCCGTCGGCATCGGTGTCGTTGGACAGCACACCCCCGGCAGCCGACACGTTGAGCGCGGTGTCCGCGCCGGTGTGACTGTAGCTGTCGTTGGTCGCGACCGGCGCGCGGTTCGCGGTGTTCGACAGGACCGACACGTCCTTGACGTTGCTCGGGCTCGCGTTGCCGTTTGCCGTCACCGCGTCGGGCCGGCCGTCGCCATCGAGGTCGGCGACCGCGACCGCCTGCGGGCTCAGGCCGCCGTTGAGGCCGAACGTCAGCGGGCTCGCGAAGCCGCCGGCGCCGTCGCCGGTCAGCGTCAGCACGTCGTTCGCGCCGGCCTCGCTGATGACGAGGTCGTCGTGGCCGTCGCCGTTGACGTCGGCGATCGACAGCGAGCTCGGGTTCACGCCAGCGGAGATCACCGACGCAGTACCGAGAGAGCCCGCGCCGTCACCGGCGAGGACCGCGACCTGGCCGCTCAGCGCGGTGTTGATCGCGACGACGTCGAGCTTGCCGTCGCCGTCGACGTCCGCGACGCGCAGCTTGGCGGGGTTCGTGATCCCGGCGGCGAACGCTGCGGGGGCGGCGAAGCCGCCGTGCCCGTCGCCGAGCAGGACCGTGATCTTGTTCGACGTGCCGTCCGCGACGACGAGATCGGCGTGACCGTCGCCGTTCATGTCGGCTGTCTGCAGCGCCTGTGGGCCGTCGCCGGCAGAGAGCGCAACCTGTGTCGCCGTGCCGAACGTGCCGTCGCCGTTGCCGAGCGCGATCGAGACGTTGTTCGTGCTGCTGTTCGCGGTCGCGATGTCCGGCTTGCCGTCCTCGTTGAAGTCAGCGACGACGACGTCGAACGGGAACGCCGCGACGCACGGATTGTCGTTGCTTAGGCCGCAGCCCGGCGTCGGGTTGAGCTGCACCTGGCTGCCCGCGCCGAAGCCGCCGGACCCGTCCCCGAGCCACACGAGCGCGGCGTTATCGCGCGCCGCCTGACCGACGACGTCGAGATGGCCGTCGCCGTTGAGGTCGGCGAGCACGATGCTGAGCAGCAGTGGTCCCGACGACGAGCCCGACGGTGCGGCGTACTTCGTAGCCGATCCGAAGCTGCCGCCGCCGGTTCCGAGGAACACGGACAGGCCCGTCGCGCGGATCGCGCTGACGATGTCCGGGTTGCCGTCGCCGTTGAGATCGCCGACTGCGACGCCGTACGTCCCGGCGCCGAGGTTGTTGAGGTTCGTGGCCGTGCCGAAGCTCGGGGGACCGGCGAGCGCCGGCGCAGCCTGCATGCCGAGCGCCGCGATGGCCGAGGCTCCCGCCGCCACAAGCGATGTGCGAATACGTGAAGTCATCTGCGCGCCCCTCCCGGAGCGACCTGCGCGTACGTTGATGAGTGCCACGCCCAAGGCCGGATCGTGTGCGATCCAGCCTCGCGCGGAGGTGATGGCAGCACGAGGGTGAGTCCCGCCCGTGGGCCGGGACTCACCCTGCGCGTGACCGGCGACGTGCGTCAGTAGCCGTAGTCGCTGAGGTACGACGACTCAGTGGGAGTCGGGAAGCTCGTCACCAGGCTGTTCATGTGAGCCGGCATCGTGGCACTCGTCGTCTGCACGCCCCACTGCGAGATCGGGCCGTAGACCGAGTACTCGCTGTCGTTGACGACGGTCCAGGGATTGGGATCGTCGGTCGTCGTGCCGTTCTTCGTGCCCGACGTCCAGCTGATGTGCTTGAGGTTCGACAGCGCAGCGAGCCCGAGCGGCGCCGACCCCGACGTGACCGCACCGCGAACCTGGCTGATGCCGGCCTCGAGGCGGATCTTGCAATCGCCAGGGTGCGAGACGTTCAGCGAGTCGCACGTGCTCGCGGGCCACGCCGTCTGCACCGGCGTAAGGCCGCTGCTGAGCGTGTGTCCGGACGAGTCGTTGTACGCGAAGCCCGCGCTGATGAGCGCCTGCTTCGATGCCGCGCCGAACGGCGCCGACGCGGCATCGGCGATCGACAGCACATTCGACGTGCTCGCGCCTAGCCACGTCACCACGCTGTTGCCGCCGCCGCTGACGGTCGTCGGCGGCGTCGTGATGGGGGTTGCCTCGCAGCGTGCCGACGCGGGGACGCCGTTGCCGCTGCCGTTCACCGCGCCGACGGGGCTGCCCGGGCTGCCGGGGTCGGTGCCATCGGTCGCGTACGTCGAACTACAGCTGTAGATCGCCAGTGACCCGGTGAGGACCGGCGTCTCCGTCGCCGCGATGCCCGAGCAGGTGCTCGTCCCGGTGTTGCAGCTGCCGTCCGGCGATGCGATGACCTTGTCGACGTTGCCAAAGTCGGCGGAGAAGAACGCGTCGATGTCGATCGGACCGCCCAGGCACGACGTACATGACGGCGTGTACGGCGCGCCATGCAGCAGCTGCTGGCTGAGGTTGCCGGAAGTGATGCCACGCAGGTGCGTGCTGTCGCCGCTGTTCCAGTAGCCGCCTGCCTGGCCGGCGGAATTCGACGTCAGCGTGTTGAGCCCGTACTGGGTCTCGAGGTAGCTCGTCATGCGCGAGTCCCGCAGAGCGGGATAGGCATTGTTCGCGACGGCCATGTCGACCGTGTCGTTCGCGAGGCTCGGCTGCGCGGTGGCCGCCAGCGCGATCGTGGCAAGCCCGAGCGCGACGCCGCCGCGACGCCGCCAGCGGCGAGGCGCCGTGACAGCGACGGGCCCGCCGGCGACCGGTCCATGTTCGTACATGTGATGCACGGATTCTCCCTTGACCTTCGTTGATTGACCGTACGGCGCCGAGCAGCGTAGGTGCATCTGCCAGGCATTGTCAAGCAAATTCCTAGGTGTCGCCTAGGAAGAAACAGGCTTGACAACGTTCCTGTCTACATATGTAATGCCGCCGTACTACGCTGGCCTCGCCGGTCCGTGGTCGCTATCGACGAGAGCAGGGGGACACGAATGAGCAAAGGGGGGGCGGCCGGCCGGCCGCGGTGGAGTCCGCCGTCGCCGCGGACAGCGCTGATCTCGGCGGCCGTTGTCGCGGTCGTCGTCGTCGTTGTCGTGCTCCTCTCGCGCGGCGGCGACGATTCAACCGCGCGCGCCAACCCGGACTGCACGCCGGCGACGCCGCGCAGCGGCGAGTGCCCGCACAACAAGACGTTCGATCCCGCCCGCTATCTCAACCACGGCGACGCGTACCAGTGCACCGAGCTCGCCAGCCAGGCGGACGCACAGGCGGTGCTGCGCGCCGACCCGAGCGACCCGAACCACCTCGCCGAGGACGGCGACGGCATCGCCTGCTCGTACCTGCCGCCGCCGAAAGACCTGGCTCCGGTCGCGAAGGCGGTGCAGCCCTGCCATCCCGGCGACGAGCGCAGCGCACGCTGCCCGCAGCCCAAGCGTCACTTCGATCCGCACTACTTCCTGCGCCACGGCGGCGACGAGTACGACTGCACGACGTTCGCCTCGCAGGCGGACGCGCAGGCGGTGCTGCGCACGCAGCCGCAGGACTTCAACAAGCTCGACGGCGACGGCGACGGGATCGCCTGCCCGGGGCTGCCTGCGCCGAAGGACCTCAAGCGCGTGCAGACGCGGCTGCCGTCATGAACACCGAGCGCCGCCGCGCAAGCCCACGACCGACGACGAATCAAGGAGACGCCCTGACCATGCACCTCGACCATCGACCGCGCCTGCGCCCGATCCGCCGAGCGCGGCACGAGAGCGGGTTCACGCTCATCGAGCTGCTCGTCGTGATCACGATCCTCGGCATCCTTGCCGCGATCGTCGTCTTCGCCGTCAAGGGCATCGGCGACAAGGGCAAGTCCAGCGCCGTGGCAACCGACGCGCGCGTGCTCCGCACCGCCGAGGAGAGCTACTGCGCCAAGAACGGCAAGTACGCCGACATCGGCAACGCAACCACCCCCGGCACGCTCGTGGGTGATCGCTTCCTGGCCGGCGCACCGTCGTACAACACCATTAAGACGAGCAGCGGCGGCAAGTGCGGGACGGGCGCCGGATCCTCGTTCGCGGTCTTCCAGAACGAGACGACGTTCGTGCCCGGCAAGGATGCGCTCACGGTCGGGCAGACCCCCGTCGACATCGCGCTCGACGAGTCGATCAGCCGCGCGTACGTCGTGAACACGGGCGCGTCGCCGACAGTCTCGGTCATCGACACCGACAGCGACACCGTCGTCGGCACCCCGATCGCGGTCGGTGCCGGCGGTACCGCAGATCGGATCGCCGTCAACCCGACCAACCACAAGGTCTACGTCACGAACGTCACGGACAACACCGTCTCGATCATCGACACGCAGAACGGCAACAGCGTCACACCGGTTTCGGTCACGACGTCCTCCGGCGGTGCTGCGGTCGTTCCCGCGCACCTGCTCGTCGACCCGAACAACAACGACGTCTACGTCATAGGCAACGTGACGAACGGCGGGATCATGTACGTCGACGGCAACAACGCGCCACACTGGATCAGCTACGGCTCGGGCTCAACGATGGTGAGCGGCACGACAGGCATCGCGATCGACACCGTCGCAGACAAGATCTACCTGCCGATCAAGATCAGCACGTTCGCCACGGAGCTCGTCCAGATCGACGGCGCGACGCACAGTGTCGTCAGCTGCGGGTTCAGCAACACCGGTGGCGTCCCGTGCACGACGAGCACGAACAACACGACCACCGGGTCTGCCGCCGTGATCGTGCAGACGCTCACCGGCCAGATCGCGGTCGACTCCACCCGTCACCGGATCTACATGACCGGGCTTCAGAGGAACGCGACCCCGAAGATCTACCGGACGATGGTCATCGACGGCACGCAATTCAGCGCGAGTAACCCCGCCGTGAGCTTTGCTACCGAAGCCTCGACGATCCCATCCTGGGCGAATGGTATTGCGGTGAACCCGGATAGCGGCACGGCCTTCGTCCTCGGAAACGGACCGAACCTGACGCTGCCGGTTCGCGTCGGGCTCTTCAATGGCGGTACGGCGACCTATGGCCCCACGCCGGACATCTCGAACATCGACACCAACACGGCGGCCGCACCGGAGCACGTCTACGCGATTAACCCGAGCAGCAATCGCTTCTACTACGCACAGGCGTACATCGCGAACAACGCGAGCTCGCCTGGCGGCTTGACCGTGTTCGACGCCGACACGCTGTTGCCGTCGATCATCGGCGCGCCCCGCGTCTTCGGCGCAGTCGTCGTCAACACGAAGACGAACAAGATCTACGCGACCGACCCGTCCGGCAACTCGGTCGCGGTCCTGCAGTGAGCGTGCGCCTCCGTCGCGACCCGCGCGACGTCCGCGAGCTACCCGTACGATCCCCTGGGGGCTTCGGCTCCCAGGCGATCGGCCTGCCGGCGCGTACGGGTCGGCCCGCGGGCCTGGTCCGGCCGCCGTTGATCGATCGTACGGCACGAGGGGGGTCGCGTCGCGAGGCGTGGCCCCCCTCACTTAGCCCGCCGCCGCCCCGACGACGTCGCCGTTCGCTGCTGCTCGCCAGCATCGCGGTCGTGGCCGCCGTGGTAGCGGGATGCGGCGGCGCCTCGAGCGACGGCGTGTCGCGGCCGCCGCTCGTTGTCTCCGCCGCGGCCTCGCTGCAAGCGGCCTTCACGAGCTACGGCAAGCACTTCACCGAAGGACGGGCGCGCTTCTCGTTCGCGGGATCCGACGTGCTAGCCGCGCAGATCCGCAACGGGCTCAAGCCGGACGTCTTCGCGTCCGCGAACACGACGTACCCCGACGCGCTCTACCAGATGGGGCTCGTGAACAAGCCGATCCGGTTCGCCGCCAACGAGCTGGTGCTGGCCACCCCCGCCGGCAAGACGAAGATCAAGTCGCTCGCCGACCTCGGGAAGCCAGGGGTGCGCCTCGCGATCGGCGCACCGAGTGTGCCCGTCGGTTCGTACACACGCCGCGTGCTCGACATGCTGCCGCGGGCGCGCGAGCAGGCGATCCTCGCCAACGTGCGCTCGGCCGAGCCAGATGTGACCGGCATCGTGGGCAAGCTCACGCAGGGCGCAGTCGACGCGGGCTTCCTATACACCACCGACGTGCACGCGACGAACGGCAAGCTCCAGGAGATCCACCTCCCCGCGTCGCTGCAACCCGTCGTCGAGTACGGCGTCGCGATCGTCAACGGCGCCAAGCATCCCGAGGCCGCGAAGGCGTTCATCTACGGCCTGCTGTCCGGCGCCGGGCGTGACGCGCTCGACGCCGCCGGATTCCGCGCAGCCCCGAGCGGACCGGTCTGACGTGCCGAGATAAGCACGGGTGGTGCCGTACCTGAGCTGGTAGAAGACCTTGACCCAGAGGTTGCATCAGTGAGCTTGCAGCTGCCTACGCGGTGCAAGGACTCGGCAGTCCAACCCGCCCCACCGCGCCGCGAGCCGCCTTCGCGGAATCCGGGCAAACCAGGGACATGTGTGTTACGACGCGCTGATCGTGCTTGCCGTGGCATTGCGCACCGAGCCTCACGACCGACCCGCGGTCCCCTACCGCACGCCGAAGCCCGCCCCGCTCGTCATCCGGCCGATGTCGGCGTGCAGGCCGACGACGAAGAGGAAGCCGACGAGCAGCAGGCCCACGACGCTGGCGACGTCCGTGATCCTCAGGTGGACGGGGCGGCCGCGCAGCTTCTCGACGAGCGCCCAGAAGATGTGGCCGCCGTCGAGCGGTAGGACGGGGAACAGGTTGACGATCGCGAGCGACAGCGAGATCACCGCCAGCAGCTGGATCGCCTGCACGACGTTGAACTCGAAGGACTGGCGCACGACCTCGTAGGAGCCGACGATCCCGGACACGTCGTGGCGCGCTCGGCTGTCGTAGAACAGCCGGACGATGCCCGTCGCCGTCGTCGTGGTGATCGTCCACATCGTCGTGGCGCTGCGGGAGGCGGCGGCGACGACGCCGAGCGGGAACTGGGCGGAGTCGAAGCTCAGGCCGATCACGGTCCGCCTGAGCTGCGCGTCGTAGCGCGGCGTGATCGCGACGGTCCGCCGCTCGCCGTCACGCACGATCGACAGCTGCACGGGGCTTGCGGCGCGGCAGTTCGCCGTCGGCGTCGCCGAGCAGGTGTGCGAGGCGACCGTCTTCTGCATGCGCGAAACGCGGCGCTCGGACTCGTCGGCACTCAGGCCCGCGCTGTAGGCCAAACGCCCGTCGACCGTCAGGATGCGATCGCCGTGACGCAGCACTGCGGCCGCCGGCGAGCCGGCCGTCACGCTGCCCACGGCCGGGACGCTCGCCGTCACCCCGTGCGCTGCGAACAGCACCCAGAGGATCATGAACGCGAGCACGAGGTTCACCGCTGGCCCCGCGGCGATCACGACGATCCGCTTCCAGACCGCCTGCCGGTAGTACGCGCGCTCGACCAGCTCCGGTGCGATCTTCTCGCGAGTGCTCATCCCCGTGATCCGCACGTAGCCCCCGAGCGGTAGGCAGCCGATCCCGTACTCGGTCTCGCTGTTGGCCGGGCGCCACGTGAAGATCATCGGCGGGAAGAACAGCGCGAAGCGCTCGACCCGCATCCCAACGGCCTTCGCGACGACGAAGTGGCCCGCCTCGTGGAGGATGACGAGCACGGCGAAGCCGGCGAAGGCGAGGACATAGGAGAGCATGGTGGGAGCTTGCTAGGCGATGCGTACGAGCGCGCACGATGATCGCACTGGCCGGCATCCTCCGAGCCAGGCGGTCCGAGCACGAGTCCGCGCATCACCCGAAGCTCGATCCCTTGCCGCGGTTGCAGTCGGCGCAGAGGATCTGGAGGTTCTCGATCGTCGAGGCGCCGCCGAGCGAGAACGGGATCACGTGGTCGTACTGGAGCTCGAAGGACGAGCCGCAGGCCATGCAGCGGCCGCCGTCACGCTCGAAGACGGCACGCCTGACGGCGCGTGGGATCGGGTCGCGGCGCGATGCGTCGGCGCGGTCGGCAGCCAGGCCGGCCCGCGCGCGCTCGAGCTTGCGTCGCAGGCGCCGCTCGCGATCGCGCACGAGCGCGAGCACGTCCTGCGCGGTGAGCTCGTCGTCGTCCCAATACACGCGATCCTCGAACAGCCAGTACCTCCGGTCGCGCTCGGCGAGCAGCGCGACCGGCTCGATCTCCTGCGCCGCCCGCAGCCGGCGAAACTGCCGTGCGTTCCACGCCGCGCTCCCCGCAGATCGTTCGAGCCGCAGCTCGTAACGCCGGCCCAGCACGGTCAGGCGGCGTGCGAACGTCGGGTTCTTCACCTCACGGAACACAAGCCGGAACGTAGATGCCCACGCTGACGGCATGAAGGACGCGTTGCAGGCAGCTGGCGCGCGCGGCGGTGGATTACGATCGCGGCGCGTGCCCGATCGCCTGCACTTCACCGCCTCGGACGATGCCAACGCCCTGATCGCGAGCGATCCGATGGCGCTGCTCGTCGGCTTCGTGCTCGATCAGCAGGTCACCGTGCAGAAGGCGTTCGTGGGACCGCTCGCGCTGCGCGAGCGCCTCGGCTCGCTCGACGCAGCGGCGCTGGCGGGCGCCGATCTCGAGCCGATCTTCCGCGAGCGCCCCGCGATCCACCGCTTCCCGGGCTCGATGGCCCAGCGCGTCCATGACCTCGCGGTGCAGATCCGCGACGAGTACGACGGCGACGCGGCGCGCGTCTGGACCGACGCGACGAGCAGCGACGAGCTGCGCGCGAACCTGCGCGCACTGCCCGGGATCGGCGAGATGAAGGTCAAGGCAATCGGTGCCGTGCTCGCCAAGCGCTTCGGCGTCGCGGTCGCAGAGGGGCTCGTCCCGCCGCACCCGACGCTCGGCGACGTCGATTCGCCGCAGGCGCTCGCCGACTACCAGGCGGCCAAGCGCTTGCACAAGAAGGAGTGGTCGAAGCTCCAGGCCGGCTGAGCCGGCGGGCGGCTGTGCTGCGGCGTGCGCGCAGCTGCGCCGGCGGCTCTCGCTAGGCGCTTGGCAGCCGGCCGGCTGGCCGCGTCACGACGCGGATCGGGCGTGGCGGCGGCCGCAGGCGACTGCGTGGTGCGCTGAGGCGAGTCCGCGGCTGGGGACGCGCGGGCTTCATCGCAGCGGAGCGCGCATCAGGGCGCGCACGCGAGCGCATTCGAAACCGTCCGCAAGGCGGACGACCGGCGGACGCTCGCGCGTCCGCCGAAGATCGGCGACGACACGCTTCGAAAGCGTGAGCGAGCGTGGCTTACGTTCGACCATGACGATGATCATCGCGGGGCGTCGCAGCCACGTCGTTCGACGCTCGTCTCAAATGTCCGTCCAGTGCCTGGACCAGATGTTCGGAGCAGAAATGCCCGCCTGTCCAGGTAGACGATGCTTCGCTCATGGTGGGATCGCCGTCCCTCCGATTCGTGAGCCATGCCACGACCGGTCATCCGCCTCACGCTCGCGGGGCTGCTCGCGAGCGTGAGCCTCTTCGCCGCTCAGCCCGCGCAGTCCGCCGGGCTCAGCCTGCCGCTGCTCACGCCCAAGCCGGTCCCGGTCGTCGCGCCAGTCGCGCCGCCGGCAACCGAGGATCCCGTCGGCCGCGCCCCGGTCGGGACGATGATCATGGTCCACGCGGGGGGCTGGGCAGGGCACGACCAGCACGCCGAGAGCCTGCTCATGGATCGCCCCGGGCAGCTGCTCCTGCAGCGCGGCTGGCGGATCGTGTCGATCGACTACAACGAGGGCCCGCAGGGCCTACAGGACGTTCTCGATGCCGCCGGCAGCGAGCTGGGGCGCGGCAGCAGCAGCGGGCCGCTCTGCATCTACGGCGAGTCCGCAGGCGCGCAGCTCGCGCTCGTCGCCGCTGCCCGGCTGCGCGCGATCGACTGCGTGATCGGCATCGGCACGCCGACCGACCTGCCGCTGTACGAGCAGCAGGCGGCGATCAGCTCCGATCAGCAGATCCGGCTCGTCGCCAGCCAGATGGCCCGCTTCTTCGGGACGACGGACGACGAGATGGCGCCGTGGAACCCGATCACGCTGGCGCCGTCGATCCACGCCGATGTGCTGCTCATCCACGAGGCCGACGACCAGGTCGTGAGCCCCTCGCAGTCCGCGCTCTTCCAGCAGGCGCGACCGACGACGCAGACGCTCGAGCTGCAGGCCGGCGATCCCGCCGACCCGTCGACGAAGTTCGTGCACGGCACCGTCTCCGACGCCGGCCGCGCCGCCTACGGTGACGCGATCGGCGCTTTCGCCGACAGGGCCGTCGCAGCCCACTCCGCCGAGCAGGTCGCGGCGCGCAGCGGATGCGCGAGCGTCCGCCGCTCGGTCTCTGAGATCGGCGTGTCGCGGCTGGTCAGCGCGGTGCGCTGCCTCGCCCGCAAGGATCCCGCCGCCCGCCGAGCCAACGCGCGCGACTGGGTGCGGACGAGCGTCGCGATGCGCGGCGAGGTCAACGCGGCGCGCGTCTGGGCGTTCCTGCGGGCGACGAAGAGCGGGCTGAGGGCGCTGCGCCAGGCCGGGCTGCGTCGGGCCGCGATCGTCGTGAAGGCCGGGGCACGCTCGCAGATCGTCGTGCGCGCGACGGTCTGACCGCGGCCGACCCGCTCATCCGTTCGGATGAGCCATGTACGCAGGACGGTCCCGGCGGCCGATGTGCGCGCCGCCGCGCGCACGTAGCTTGGCCTCATGAACGAGATCGCCATCGAGACGTACGGACTGAGCAAGCGATTCGGCGAGCGCACGGCGCTGCAGTCGATCGACCTGCAGGTTCCCCGCGGCTGCGCGTTCGGATTTCTCGGCCCCAACGGCGCCGGCAAGACGACGCTCATCCGCATGCTGCTCGGCCTCGCCGAGCCGACGAGCGGGCGCATGCGCCTACTCGGCCATGACCTTCCCGACGGGCGCGAAGCGGCCCTCCGAAAGGTCGCCGCGATCGTCGAGGAGCCGCGCTTCCACGGCCACCTGGACATCCGGATACCGGGCATCGACGGCATCGAGGCGACCCGCCGCCTTCCGCGCCAGCGGATTCTCGTGCTGACGACGTTCGGCCTTGACGAGTACATCGTCGAGGCGCTGCGCGCCGGTGCGAGCGGCTTCATGACGAAGGACGCACCGGCCGCCGATCTCGTGGCCGCGGTGCGCGCCGTGGCTGCCGGCGACGCCGTGCTCTCGCCGGCGGTCACCCGCCAGCTGCTCGATCGCGTCGCGGGCAGGCTGCCGCCCGTCGGTGGTGCGACGTCGGCCGCGCTTGCAACGCTCACCGAGCGTGAGCGCGAGGTCCTGCAGCTCGTCGCGTCGGGGATGTCGAACGCCGAGATCGCGCGCGCCCTCGTCGTCGCCGAGCCGACCGTCAAGACGCACGTCTCCAACCTGCTCGGCAAGCTCGGCCTGCGCGACCGCGTGCAGGCTGTCATCTACGCCTACGAGCACGGGCTCGTCGAGCGCGGGCGCTAGCCCAATCAGGCGCGGCGCGGGCGCGGGCGGCGGATGCGGATGTTCGTCGACTGCGACGACCCGCCTGCGAGCGACGCGGTGATCCGGAAGAGGCCGGCTCGCCTGCCGAACTGCGTGGCCGAGAGCCTCACGACGTTGTCGCCGAGCCTGGCGCTCACCGTCCGCAAGGTGCGCGCCGGCGCGTAGCGCCCGTGACCGAGCGAGCGCTGCAGCGTGAGCGTCACGCCGGCCGCCCGGCTCAGCGTGAAGCGCAGGTGCGCGACTCCGCCCGCGGGGATGGCCTTCTGCGCGCGCCGGATGACGCCGAGCAGCGGCCCGGGCCGCGGCCGGCCGAGCACGCGCAGCACCGAGCGCGCCATGCTCGCCTCGCCCAGCGCGTTGGGATGCAGCGGATAGGCGAGGTTCGTCGGCACGAGGCCCTCGAACCAGCGCGTCCCCGGCAGCGTGCAGACGTCGTGGCCGACGCTGTCGTCGTACGTGTCGACGTACTCGGCGTCGTTGGCGGCGGCCTGCGCGGCGAGCATCGCGTTCGTCGCGCGCAGCTTCTCGTCGAGGTAGGAGAGGTCGTCGTCGGACAGCGGGACGAGCGGGTAGCAGCCGCCGCTGCGCGGGGCGACGGCCGGATAGCCGACGAGCAGCACGCGCGCCTGCGGCGAGCGAACGTGGACCGCCTGCAGCATGGCCGCGATGCTCTGCGCGGCCACGGCGATCCGGTCGTTGAGCAGATCGCCGCCGTCCCTCGCCGTGAACTTCGTTCGGCAGGCGGTTCCGGTCGGCGCCAGCACCCCGAGGCCGACGCACGTCGTTGCCGCGCCGACGAGGCCGACGTCGTTGCCGCCGATGCCGATCGTGACGAGCGTCGTCGCGCTCGTCAGGGCGCCGAACTGGGGCGGGTTGCTGGCACCGAGCACGACCTGCGGCGATCGCATGTCGGTCGTCGTGGCACCCGCGCAGCTCACGTCGCGAAATGCCGCCGCGCCGATTGCGGCCCTCACGAGCGACGGGTAGTTGTGCGCCGAGCGCAGGCAGCCGAGCGGCGGGCCGCCGAGCGGCAGCACGAGCGGCCCGGCCGTGTACGAATCGCCGAGCGCCGCGTAGACGTCGGTCTTGCTCGCGCTCGCCGAGCCGGTCATGGCGAGCGCGGCCCCGGCGGTGCAGATGATCACGCAGGCGAGGCGCTTCACCGCTGCAGTATCGCGCGACGGTGGGCCTGCGAGCAGTAGCGGAGCGCGCTGCGTCGCTGTTCTCAGCCGATGCCGACGATGCCGGCACAGACCCAGTTGCGGGCGCCGCTGCCGTTGGCCCACAGCTGCGCGGCGAGCCGATCCTGCTCGGTCTTCGATGCGAGGTAGGCCTGCGGTGTCGAGCCGCCCAGCCCGCGCCACGTGTCCGGCAGGAACTGGTAGTAGCCCGAGGCGCCTGCGCTGTTGGGCGGCAGGTTCTGCCCGCCAGACTCGCACTGGACGATCGCCCCCGGGATCGACCAGGGGCCACCGGGCCCGGACGACGTCTGCTGCCGCGCGCGTTGTGCGAGCAGCCGCGTGAGCGCTCGCTCGGCGCGCTGGCGGCTGGCGCGCGTCCCGCTCAGCGCCTCGCTGCGTGCGGCGCGTGCCTGGGCGAGCGCGTTGCGCCGCTGGTTGAGTCCCGAGACGATCGCCGCGAGCGCGTCGTGGCGCTGGCGCACGGTGTCCGCCGCGGCCTGACGCTGCGCGGAGAGGCGGGTGAGCTGGCGTCGCTGGGCGAGCGCGTCGGCGCGTGCGTTCTTGACCGTGTCGAGGATCTGCTGATCGGATTTCTGGATGCGCTTGACGAAGTCGACCGTCTCGAGCAGTTGCTTGAACCCGTTGGCGTTCAGCACGACGGTCACGAGGTCCGGCTCGCCGTCGGCGTAGCGCTGGCGCAGCAGCGTGGCAAGCCGCGCGCGCGAGATGCGTAGCCGCTTGCGCAGGCGCAGCGCCCGCTTGCGCTGCCGGTTGCGTTGCTGCACAGCCGAGGCGAGCTTCGCCTCGGCGACACCGAGGTCGGCCTGCACCGACGCCGCGCGCTGGCCGAAGATCGTGACGGCGCGCTCCGTCGAGCTCTCGAGCACGCCGAGCTTCGCGACCGCGCTCGAGAGCGATTGCTCACGATCGCGCTGTGAGTTGATCTTGTTGCGTAGCGTGCTCTCGCTCTGCTGGCCGCCCGCGGGCACGGCGCCGAGCGCCGCCGCGACGACGGAGACGACCAGCGCGAGTGCGTAGATGCAGCGACGATCCATGCGGCGGCCTGGCGAACCTATGCCCGGAAGGGTAGGAGGCGAAGCGCTGCACGTGGGCGTGCGCGTTCCGCTCTCGCGCCATGCGTGCGCGCGTCATGATGTCGCGATGCCCTACACCGTGCCGGATCTGCCGTACGCGCACGAGGCACTCGAGCCGCATATCGGTGCCGAGACGATGCGCGTGCACCACGACAAGCATCACCAGGCATACGTCGACAAGGCAAACGCAGCGCTCGCCGGAACGGGGCTCGAGGACGCGCCGCCGCGCGAGATCCTGACGCACCTCAGCGCGCTGCCGGCCGACAAGCGCGCCGCCGTCCGCAACAACGTCGGCGGCCATTACAACCACTCGTTGTTCTGGGAGACGATGACGCCCGGCGGCAGCGACGGTCCTGCCGGAGACGGCAAGCTGATGGCAGCGATCCGCGAGACGTTCCACGGCCTGCCGGCGTTGCGCGAGACGATCAAGGAGGCGGCCCTGAGCCAATTCGGCTCCGGCTGGGCCTGGCTCGTGCACGACGGCTACCGCGTTCTGATCGTCACGACGTCCAACCAGGACAGCCCGATCTCGGACGGCCTCGAGCCACTGCTCGGGGTCGACGTCTGGGAGCACGCGTACTACCTCGACTACGAGAACCGGAGGGCGGAGTACCTCGACGCGTGGCTGAAGGTCGTCGACTGGGCGATCGTCGAGCAGCGCTTCGCCGCAGCTCCGGTGCCCGACGTGAGCGACATCCTCGTCCGTCTCGTCAGCGTCTGCGGCACCGAGCACGAGTTCGGCAACGTCACGCGCGATGAGGCGCGCGCCCATTCAGCCGAGCTGAAGGCACTCGCCGGCTGGGGGCCGATGGCGAAGGTCGGCGCGGTCGCGCGCGGCTGGGGCGACCTCGCCGCGCAGATGCAGAAGCGCAACGCGACAACCGTGGCAGAGCTCGATCCGGGCATCGTCGAGCACGCGGCGAAGGAGCTCTGGATCATCCCGCCGGACCGCTCGATGATCTGAGCGCGCGGTTTTCGTCTCAACGACTGCGCAGGTTCGCCACACCCACGCGTTGTTCCGTCACACGATCGGCGCCAACCTCCGGGAGGTGGAGCGATCTGCGCCTCCTATAGACGCTCAGATGACTCCACCCCTCGATGCGCGGGTGGCGGCGCTGGCGCGCAGGCAGCATGGGCAGGTCTCGATCGCGCAGCTGCGGGCGCTTGGGATGAGTCCCACGGCGCTCGAGGTTCGTGTGCGCAACGGGCGACTTCACCGCCGTCATCGCGGCGTCTACAGCGTGGGACACCAACCGCGCGCGCTCGCGGCGCGCTTCGCGGCGGCGGTGCTCGCGTGCGGAGACGATGCATGCCTCAGCCACCATGCGGCCGCTGCGCACCTCGGCCTTCTCCGCTGGCAGGAACGCCCGCCCGATGTGACCGTGCGTCGGGGCAGGGCTCCTCGCGTGGAGGGGGTGCGAACGCACCGTGCCCGCTGCCTCGACCGGCGCGACGTCACCCGTCGCGACGGCATCCAGGTCACGTCACCCGCGCGGACGATCCTCGACCTGGCCGCGACGGTGGCGCCGAGGCAGCTGCGCCGGATGGTGCGCCAGGCGCAGGTCGAGCATCGCGTCAGCGTTCGCCAGCTGCTCGAGCTGCTCGCGCGCGCGGATGGTCACCGCGGCGTCCCGAAGCTGCGCGCCGCGATCGCCGACGGCCCGACGCCGACGGCCAGCGAGCTCGAGGACATCGTGCTCGACCTCATCGACGAGGTCACGAGCGAGCGCCCGGAGATCAACGCTCGCCTGTGTCTCGACGGCGAGACGATCTTCCCCGACTTCCTGTGGCGCGATCGCAAGCTTGTGATCGAGGCCGACGGCCGTCGCTTCCACGATGCGCCGAGCACCCAGGCCGACGACGCCCGCAAGCAGGCGATCCTCGAGGCCCACGAACATCGCGTGCTCAGGATCCGCTACGAGCAGGCCGTCCACCGCCGGGCGCAGACGCGCGCCCGCATCCGCGTCGCAATCGACGCCGCGCCCGTCCGTTGATCCCCGGGCGCAAGGACGTGTAGCGCCGGTCCGGTCAGCGACGATGGGCGCAGGTGTTCGTCCATCCCCCCCCGACGAGGGACGTGGCGGCGACCACGCCATGAACTACGTCTCCGTCATCGATGCCGTTTTGAACGCGCCTACTTCGCCGCCAGCAGGCGCAGCCAGCTCGCACCCGCGCGGTCACAGACGACCCGCACCCGCGCAACGCGCGACCGCGGCCGGACCTCCTACGCCACGGGCCGCAGGTGGCGCATCGGCCGCCCATCGCGCAGCTCGCGCACGACGGCCTCGACGAGCCCGTCGCCGTCGAGCTGGTGCCCGTCCGTGACCGCGGCGATCACGCCGCGCTTGCGCTGGATCAGCGCGGCCATCGTCTCGTCGATCGTGTCGGCCGCAAGCAGGTACCAGGCGGTGACCGCGTCGTGCTGGCCGATCCGATGGCAGCGATCCTCCGCCTGGTCATGCATCGCGGGGGTCCACTCGAGCTCGAGGAACGCGACGTTCGATGCTCGCGTCAGCGTGATCCCCTGGCCGGCGACGCGCGTCGCGCCGACGAGCAACTGCGGTCCATCGGGCGCCTGGAACGCCTCGACGGCGGCGTCGCGCACGGCAGCCGAGTCGCGACCGAGCAGGTGCACGGCATCGGGGAAGCGCTCGATCAGCGCCTCCTGCACCTCGACGTGACGAGCGAACACCACGAGCGCCTCGCCCGACGCCAGGAAATCGGAGATCCAGGCCAGTGCCGCTGCCAGCTTCCCGCGCGCGGCGAGCCGTTGCAGCGTGCCGAGCTGAGCGAGACGCTGGGCGCGCAGGGTCGCCGCGATCTTCGCCTGCAGCTCGCGCAGGTCGAGCGGCTGCGAGCGCAGCCAGGCGATGACGTCCTCCTCCGCGAGCCGATACTCCTTCGTATTCGAGAGCGCTACCGGGACGACGACCTGGCGCTTGGCCGGCAGCTGTGGCAGCACCTCGCTCTTCAGGCGCCGCACGAAGCAGCGCCGCCGCAGGTGCCAGTGCAGTCGTTCCTCCGAGAGCTCGCCGCGAAAGCGGCGCGCGAACTGCGCGCCAGAGCCGAAGTCCTCGAGCCGGCCGATGACGCGCAGCTGCGAGACGAGCTCCTCGGCATGGTTCAGCACCGGCGTCCCGCTCAGTGCGAGCCGCAGCCCGCCGGTCACGACCGACGAAGCGAGCTGGCGGACCGCCTGCGTGCGCTTGGCCTGCGGGTTCTTGCAGTAGTGCGACTCGTCCACCACGAGCGCCCGCGGCTTGCGGCGGCCGAGCGACTCGCCATGCGCGGCGACGATCTCGTAGTTGAGGATCGTGATGTCGGCCTGCGGCGGCACGGCGACGCGTCCCTCGACGAGCGCCACGCTGCGGTGCGGCAGCCAGTGCTCCGCCTCGCGCCGCCAGTTGAGCTTCAGTGCGGCCGGGCAGACGACGACCGCCGGGTACGCGCCGTCGGCCTCGAGCGTCGCGAGCGCCTCGACGGTCTTGCCGAGCCCCTGCTCGTCGGCGAGGAAGCAGCGGCGCGCATCGAGCGCGTAGCGCACCGCCGCCCATTGGAACGGTGCGAGCTCGCCGCCGAGGACCGGCACCACGTCCGCGAGCGGCTCGGCGCTCACCGCGCGCGAGCTGCGGATCGCCGCGACCGACTCGGCGTGCTCCGCGCGCAGCTTGTCGAGCGTGATTGCGCCCGCGCCGTCGACGTCGATGCCGAACAACCCGATGAACTCGTCGAGCGGCTCGACGACCCACGGATCGATCGGCAGCGTCCGGCTGCGTGCGTCGGCGCCGGGCAGCTTGCAGAACGCCGCGCCCGCGTCGTCGTCCCACAGCACGTCGAGCCGCAGTCGCTCGCCGTCGAACGTGCGCGCGGCCGTCAGGCGCGCCGGTGGCGGGGGGTCGGCGCCCGTCAGCAGTGCTTCGACGCAGCGCCGCGCTCCGGCGTCCATGCGGAGCGTGTCCTGTCCCGCGAGCGCCTCGGCGCCGGCGAGCGTCAGCGGTGCGAGCAGCGTGCCGTCGTCGCGCGTCATCGAGCCTTCGAGCAGCTCGGCCGGCGGGCCGCCGGCGCGCGTCGAGAGCGTCCACCAGCCGCGCCCGTCGTAGCGGGTCGAGCCCACGACGCCGACCCAGCGGCGCTCGATCGCCGCCAGCCAGGCGGCGGCCTCGTCGGACGCCGTCAGCTCGGGGAAGCGCTCCATCAGTCCCATCACATGCACGCCGACCCAGTCGTCGACAAGTGCCCACCACTCGCGGCGGTCCCAGTCGAAGCGCCGCCCGGGGATGCCGCGCACGACGTTCACGATGCTCGCGTCGTACGGGAACGCGAGCACGACGATCTGCTCGTCGTCATCTCCGCGCAGCTCGACGTTCGGGGGGGTCGGCAGGAGCTCCATGTGGTGTCCGCAACCGTATCCACCTCATCAGCACGAACAGCGGCGTGCGCACGTGACCACCGGCGATAGCCTGCGGCGCGTCATGCCCGACTTCCTGCCGCTGCCCGATCGCCTGCGCAAGCCGCGCGTGGCCGGCCTGACGCATGTCATCGACACGGGCCTGAGCACGCCGGAGGTCGACGGGATGCTGCGCCAGGCAGCGGCGCACATCGACACGGTCCGGCTCGGCTGGGGATCGGCGTACGTCACCGAGGACCTCCCGGCGAAGCTCGCCGCCTACCGCGCCCACGACGTTCCGGTGATGCTCGGCGGCACGCTCACCGAGCTCGCCTGGCTGCACGGTCGCGTCGATGCCCTCGCCGGCTGGCTCGACGAGCTCGGGATCACGCGCGTCGAGGTGTCCAGCGGCGTCGTCGACATCCCGGAGGACGAGAAGGTCGCCCTGATCGAGCGCCTCGCGCGCCGCTTCGCCGTCTACGCGGAGGTCGGCGACAAGGATCCGGAGACCGTGATGGCGCCGTATCGCTGGGTGCAGCTGATCCGTCAGGCGCTCGACGCCGGGGCGCAGATGGTCGTCTGCGAGGGCCGCGCGACGGGCACCGCGGGGCTCTACCGGCGTGACGGCGAGGCGCGCACCGGCCTGATCGACGAGATCGTCCACGAGGTCGACCACGGCAAGCTCATCTTCGAGGCGCCCCAGAAGCATCAGCAGGTGTGGCTGATCGAGCGCTACGGGTCTGACGTGAACCTCGGCAACGTCCCGCCGGCGGAGATCCTGTCGCTCGAGACGCTGCGCCTCGGCCTGCGCGCCGACACGCTCGCGCAGTTCCACGGGCTCGGCAGACGGGCATGATCGAACGCAGCACCGCCGTCCTGCTGACGGGCGTCGGCAAGCGCTACGACATTGTCAGCGCGTTCGCCGAGCACGCGTTCACGGTCGTCGCCGATCCGAGCCCGCTGGCCCCCGCGCGCTACGCGGCCGACCTTGCGGTGTCGCCGCCGCGAATCGAGGATCCGGGCTACATCCCGTTCCTGCAGCGCATCGTCGCCGAGTACGACGTGCGCGCCGTCGTCCCGCTGACCGACCTCGACATCGAGGCGCTCGCCGCCGCCGGCGACCGCCTGCCTGCATTCGTCCCGTCGGCCGCGATCGCGCGCGCGACGTTCGACAAGTACGAGACGCACCACCTGCTGCAGTCGCTCGGCCTGCCGTCGCCGCCGACCGTGCTGCCCGGCGAGGAGCCGGCCTCCTATCCGGTCATGGTGAAGCCGCGACGCGGCTCGGGTGCGCGCTCGATCCACCCGGCCGCCGATCGCGCCGAGATGGAGTTCTTCATCGGATACGTCAAGGAGCCGGTGATGGTCCAGCGCCTGATGGGCGGGCCCGAGTTCTCGATCGACCTGCTCTGCGACCTCGGCGGGCGCTGCCTGAACGCGATCCCGCGCACGATGATCGAGTCACGCGGCGGCGAGTCGATCAAGGGCACGGTGATCCACGACAAGGAGCTCATCGAGCTCGGCCGCGCGGTCGGCGAGGCGCTCGGCGTGCGCGGGCCCTGCACGGTGCAGGCGTTCCGCGACCCGGAGATCGGCCTTGGCATCACGGACGTCAACACGCGCTTCGGTGGCGCCTTTCCGGCGCCGATGTATGCCGCCCGGCCCGGCCGCACGTATCCCGAGCTGATCGTGCAGATGGCGCGCGGCGAGACGGTCCTGCCGCACGTCGGCGACTTCGCCCACGGGCATACGTTCACGCGCTACTTCTGGCAGCTCGAGCTCGACGCGGACCTGCGCCCGACGGGGCGAGACATCGTGCGCGACGGTCCGCCGGCGCCACGTTCGCCGGGCCCTGCTTGACGCTGAATTTCATTTCCTAATACCCTGTAGGGAATGGGGAGTTTCAATTCGCCGACAGCGCCCGGGGCGCGGGCCAATCGCTGGGCGCTGATCGCGATCGCGCTGATCGGCCTCGGTCTCGCACTCGCGCCGGTCGCCTTCAAGATGTTCGATCGCGGCCCGAAGGGCGCGGCGATGATGGCCGACTTCAAGCCGTTCATGACCGACGCGCGGCTGGCCGGCTTCCAGCAGCACATCAAGGACATCAACGCCGCCGTGCATCAAGGCCACGGCCGCGTCGCGGTGGCGCTTGAGGGTCACGGAGCGGCGGCGCACAAGCGCTTTGACGCGAAGTATCCGTCCTTCGCCCAGTTCGCGAAGGACTGGCCGCCGATCAACAGCGACATGTCGGGCCTGCTGACGAAGATCCAGGCGAACGCGGGCAACTACCGCGCCGTCGCGGCGCTGCCGAGCTTCAAGCTCTTCCCCGGGTTCTTCGTCATCCCCGGCGCGATCGTCTTCCTGTTCGCGCTCGGCGCAGCGTTCGCGCCGCGCTCGTGGCCGAAGCTGCGCTGGGCCTTCGTCGTGCTCGGCGTCGGCCTCGTGCTCGCGCCCATCGCCTTCCAGATGTTCAGCCGCGCTCCCAAGGGCGGCCGCATGATGACCGCCTTCAAGACGATCGAGACGCGCCAGAAGGTGCAGACGATCCAGAGCTACTTCTCGACGATCGCGGTGGGCCAGGGCTCGCTGCGCCTGGAGATCGTGCCCGCCCTGCAACGCAAGGGGCTCTCCGCCAAGCAGATCGACGCGCGCTTTCCGGCCGTCGCGACGCTCGACCGCCGCTGGATCGAGATCCTCAACGACATGACGCCGATGATCGGCGCCATGAGCGACAACGTCGAGAACTACCAGGCGATCAGGAGCCTGCCGCCCTTCCCGCTGTTCCCGTGGTTCTTCGTGATCCCGGGCGTGCTGTTCGTCGCGCTGGCGTTCGTGCCCGGCCGTCGCAGCCCCCGTCCCGCCGCGCATGCCGCGGTGGCGGGGCCGCTCACAACCCCCAGCTAAGGATGAACGCCATGACTCGCTCCCCCCGCCGCATCGCCACCGGGCTGACGGCCCTCGCCGTCGCCGTCACAGGCACCGCCGTCTTCGTCGAAGCGCCGTCGCAGGCTGCCGGCGGTCACGCGCTCAACGGCACCTTCAAGCTCACGCCCGGCAGCTATTCGGGCGGCAAGGCTCACGGCACCTGGTTCCGGATGATCATCTCCGGCAGCGCCAAGAAGAAGGCGTACCTCCCGAACCCGGACTCGAAGTCCAAGGACAAGACGTACACGCTCGGGCGCCCGGGCACGGACGGCGGCCTCGCGACCGGTCGCTTCCAGCCCTCTCCGAGCCCGGCCTTCGGCGCCAAGGGCAACGCGCTCGCGAGCAAGATCATCAAGCCGCAGCCGTTTACGGCGATCAACTTCTCGGTCGCGACGCTGAAGGTCGACCCGCAGTCCAAGAAGACGGTCGCGGTCACGAGCGCGAGCGTCAACGGACGCAAGCTCACCGTGCGGATGCCCGGCTACACCGCCCAGTGGAATGGGCAGAGCTTC
Organism: Solirubrobacteraceae bacterium; assembly: GCA_036271655.1. Lineage (GTDB taxonomy): Bacteria > Actinomycetota > Thermoleophilia > Solirubrobacterales > Solirubrobacteraceae > CADCVQ01. The sequence goes on along the minus strand of DATBAE010000044.1, from coordinate 31,985 downwards.
AACCAGGGCGCACCGAAGCCAGACGGCTCGGGCAGCGTGGCGACCGGCACGTACAACGCCAAGACCAAGCACTTCGTCCTCACCTGGACAAGCAAGATCAGCGGCGGGCCGTTCAACGGCTACAGCGGCTACTGGCATCTCGAAGGCACCTTCAAGGCGCGCTGAGCGCCGTCAAACCTGATCCGGGGAGCGAACGATGAACCGAACGTCCTTGTCGTACCTAGCCGTCGGTGTCGTCGTCGGCGCCCTCGCAACGAGCGCCATCAGCAGCTCGGCGATCTTCTCGTCCGGCTCCACGTCGACGGCGAGCGCTGCGACGGCGAAGGTTGTGGCGAAGAAGAAGACCTCAAAGAAGAAGAAGGCGACGACGACCAAGCACTGCCACGTCGCCATGCGCCACGGCCGCTGGGTGCGCGTCTGCACCGTGACGAAGAAGAAGGCGGCCGCGAAGAAGGGCAAGAAGGCGCCGGCGACGTCCGCGGCACCTGCCGCCACGACCCCGATGGTCGGGCTCTTCCGCTTCAACCCGGGCGCGTACTCGGACGGCGTCGCGACAGGCTCCTACATCCGCCTCGTGCTCGCCGGCGGCAGCAAGGACAAGGGCCCGTTCTTCCCGAATCCGAGCTCCAAGGCGACCACGTACACGCTGCTGAACCCGGGCACCGACGGCGGACTGCGGACCGGGACCTACCAGCCGGCGCCGAGCCCGGCGTTCACCGCGACGGGCGACGCCACCGCCAACCGGATCATCGCGCCGCAGCGCTTCGCGTTCATCCAGTACAGCGCGCAGACCTCGCCGAAGGACCCGCAGACCGGCGCCGACGTCCCGGCGCCGACGATCAGCGTGACGCCCGACGGCAAGCTCAGCGGCCAGCTGCAGGCCTTCGCGGCGCAGTGGAACAAGCAGAACTTCAACGTCGGCTCGCCGAAGCCGGACGGATCGCTCCCGGGGCTCACGAGCCCGGTCACCGGCACGTACAACTCGGTCACGCACGCCTACACGCTCGAGTGGACGAGCCAGATCGTGGGCGGTGCGTTCAACAACTTCTCCGCCGAATGGCACTTCGAAGGGACCTTCGAGCCTGGGTGCGCAGCAAGCGCGTAGAAGACAACACTATCTAGATAGATATTGTGTACTATGGACCGACAGGCATCACGACGCGACGAACGACGCCGGGCGGGCAGCGCCCGGCGACCAACTTCAGGGGAGAAGCATGAGAAGAACTAACGCGATCCGCGCCCGCCGCAAGGTGCTGGCCGGTGTCCTGGTGGCAGGCTTGATCGCAGGCGGCGCGGCCGTCGGCGTTCCGGCTGCGTCCGGCCAGGGACCCGACCTCGGCGACCTTCCGATCAACCCGGCATGGCTGGCGAACACGCTCGGCAACGCCGTGAACATCGGCAGCGTGAAGAACAACCCGGTCGACGGCGCGATCGCGAGCCGCGATCAGGCCGTCGCCCAGTGGAAGGCCGCCGAGGCGGCCTACGAGGCCCATACGGGTGCGCAGCCCAACCCGCTCGCCAAGCCCGAGTACAACGTCGTCTGGTCTTCGAAGCAGAATGTCGCCGACGTCAACGCCGACGTGATCAGCAAGTTCATCAAGGCCGACACCGTCAACCCGCAGGGCCTCACGGATCTGCTCAATCCGCAGTTCCTGCCTGGGCTCGACGGCTTCCAGGTCATCGACATGCGCGAGAAGAACCTCGACGGCACCGACAACCCGGAGTTCGGCACCGTCGTCAACTTCGTCCAGCTGCCGCTGCCGTGGGGCCTCGAGAACGAGGCGCACCACATGCAGTACGAGTGGCACGACGGCGACCCGATTCTCGCCGGCGGACTTTTCACGGGCACAACGCACGTGCTCGACGCATCGGACATCCCGAACCTCAAGCTCCTGAACGAGATTCCGAATACGGAGACACCCGGAGGCTCGATCGCCGATGCCTACGAAAAGGGCGCCGACGGTCGCTTCTACCTGACGCTCATGGGCGGCCCGCTGGCGAACTTCGGCGGCTCGCCGGGCGAGATAGTGACGTTCAAGCCCGACGCTACGAAGGGTGTGGTCGTCGAGTCCGAGTCGCCCGCGGGCGGCGCGCTCGCCGGTGGCACGAAGCTGGGCAAGAACCCGGGCGGTGTCCCGGAGCCCTGCTCGTTGCGTGAGTCGCGTCCGCTCGGCACCTGCGCCAATCCGCACGGCATCGAGTTCCGTACGGACCTCGGCGTCGGTGTCACGGCTGACTACGCCGAGCCGCGCGAGATCGTGCTCGACCCGGTCAAGACGATCGACAAGTACGCGTTCCGCCCGACGATCCGCTCATGGGACATCGCGGGTGCCAACGCCGACAAGCCGAAGCTGATCGGCGTCGCTCACGTCCCCAACGGCCCGACGCAGCCTGCGCAGCGCGCGCATGAGCAGTACGGGATCATGGAGGATGCGAAGACCTGGCCGGGCGCTGAGAAGTACCAGGGCGGCCTGCAGTCGAAGGGTCTGTTCGCCGGCTCGATGTGCGGCGGCGGCGTGTTCTTCGTGCCGGACATCACGAAGGCCAAGGGCGACTTCTCCAACCAGGTCGTGCAGGTCTGGAACGACGGGCTCTCAGAGCTCGCCACGCCAGACGGCAAGGACCTCGATGAGCCCGGCGGCTGTGCCGGCGGTGCATGGCACCAGGTCTCTCCGAACAACAAGGTCCTGTTCCGTGCGGTTCAGGGTCGCAACCCAGCGTCGGACAACTACTTCGACGAGGGCGAGGGCAAGCTCGTCTACGACATCGACATCTCGCCGCTGATCAAGAGCGCGCAGGATGGCTCGGTCGACTGCGACCTGTCGCGGGGCATCCACAAGGACGGCTTCAATCTGACCGGCATGCAGCTGTTCCAGAAGCTGGCGAAGGGCGAGCACATCGCCGACTGCCCGTTTTTGATCTCGGCGCTGCCGGTGAAGGACATCACGAGCGGCGGCCCGCACTGGGGCGCGCTCGACAACCACACGGTCGACCAGACCGGGATGCCGTGGCGCCTGACCTTCTCGGACTATTTCGTCTCGAGGACCGGCGTCGACGGTGATCACCGCTTCTACGACGTGGACGTCGCGCAGGACGGCAAGCTGTCCTACAACGACAACTTCCGCGACGAGAAGACCGGCGCCCTGGGCGTCAACTTCAACCGCCGTGACTGGCCCGGCAACCCCGATGCGGGCTTCTACAAGCCGCACTCGGAGATCTGGGTCTGCCCGCCGGGCATCTGCCCCGACAACACTCCGGCAGCAGTGCGGGACGTCGCGGCTCCGGCGAAGACGAAGGCATCGTCCTGCCGTACGTCGCTGACGATCCACCTCGGCAAGGTCAAGGGCCGCAAGGTCACCGGTGGGACCGTCAGATACGCCGGCAAGACGGTGAAGGCCAAGAAGAACAAGAAGACGGGCCGCTGGACCGCCGTGCTCAACCTGAGCAAGGTCAAGACGGCGACGTTCAAGGTCACGACGACGACGACGACCTCCGGGAAGTCGGTGACGCGGACGAAGTCCTATGCCCGCTGCCCGACGACGAAGACGGCGTCCAAGTCGACGACGAAGAAGAAGACGTAAGAGGGTCGTGACGACCCGCCGCGTCCTGCTCGGCGCGGCCGTCGCGCTCGGTGTCCTCTGGGGCACCGGGCCGACGGCCGCCTGGGCGCATCCGTTGCTGATCGAGGCGACGCCCCAGCCCGGGCTCGTCGCGGCAGTGGCACCCGGCTCGATCAGCCTTGCGCTGACCGAGCCCGCTGTCGCTCGCGGCTCACGAATCAGGCTCTTCGGGCCCACTGGGGCCCAGCTGAAGGTCGGTGCCGTACGCGGGAGCGACGGGAACCGCTCGCTCACGGTGAGGCCGCTGGCGAAGCTGCGTAGCGCTGTCTACACGGTGCGCTGGAGCGCTCTCGGTGAGGACGGCCACATCGTCACCGGCACGTTCGACTTCGGCGTCGCGGGCGCGAAGGGCGCCGCTCCGCCGGGCGTCGAGAAGCTCACGGGATCCGGCGGAGGGCGTGGCGGCGAGAACGCCGCCGGCGACGGCTTCGTAAAGGTCGTCGGGCGCTGGCTCGGCATCCTCGCAGCGTCGCTGTTGCTCGGTGGGTTCGTCCTGCTCGCGCTGGTTCGTCGACGCCGCGGTGTTCAGGGCGATGCCGATGACGAGGACGACGTTGACGCCGCCGTCCTGCGCACGGTCGCGCCGATCACCTGGGTCCTCGTCGTGCTTGCCACGGTCGAGGGCCTGCTCGCGGGCGCGAGCTCCGGGGCCGGCGGCTCGCTCGATCTCGGTCTGCTGACTGCAAGCGCCAGCGGCGTCGCGGCGCTCGTCCGCGGGCTCGTCGTGGCCGCCGTCTCGCTCGTCCTCGCGCTCACTGTGGGTCGTCGCACGCTGCGTGACCGGCTCTATCCGGCCGCCGGCGCGGCTGTACTGCTGACGTACGCGCTCTCCGGGCACGTGCTCGCATTCCCCACCTTCTTCGCCCTGCTTGACCAGGGCCTGCACGTGCTTGCCGCCGGGCTCTGGCTCGGCGGCGTCATCGCGCTGCTGCTGCTCACCGCACGCGGCAACCTGTCGCTCGCAGCCGGCGCTCGTGCGTTCGCGCCCGTCGCGGGGACGGCGCTCGGCGTCGCGATCGTGACCGGCGTGCTGAGCGCCGTGCGCGAGGTTGATCGCTGGTACTTCCTGCGCTGGTCGGACTACGGGCGGATCGTGATCATCAAGGCCGCGCTCGTCGCGCTCGTCACGCTCGCCGGCGCGTTCGCCTGGTGGCGCTCGCGTGCGGAGGGGGCGCCCGGTCCGCGCCCGCTGCTGCTGCGGGCCGAGGCGCTCGGCGTGCTCGCGATCCTCGTGCTCGCCACGACGCTGTCGGGTCTCGCCCAGGGGCGCGGCCAGCCGCTGCCCGCGCAGAGCGGGACGCTCTTCCCGGGTCCGGCGCTGACGACGGCGCTGCTTGCGAAGGCCAATGCGCCCGTCACGCTTGCGCCGGCGCGCAGCGGATCGAACGTCGTGGCAGTCGGGATTGCGCCGGGCCAGCGCACGCCGCATGCCGTTGCAGTGCGGCTTGCCTGCGCCGGCTGCGGCACCGCGCAGGTGCACGCCACGCTGCGTCCGCATGGAGGCCTGACCTGGTCGGCGAACGTCCAGCTGCCGTCTGAGGGCACGTGGTTCGGCTACGTGACGATCGACGGCAAGACGGCCCCGCCGGTCCAGCTTCCGGTCGGCATCCCGCACGCCTCCGGCGCGCCGCCGGTCCAGCTGCTGACGGTTGCTGACCTCTCGGGGCCGTATGCCGAGCGCTGCCGCGCGCACGTGATCGGCCTCGAGCTCGCGATCGCGCGGCTCAACGCTGACGGCGGCCTCGACGGCGGGCACAAGGTCGCGCCGCTCGTGCTCGACAGCGGCGGCACCGCCGCCGGCGCTGCGGCAGCCGCCAAGCGCGGACTGGCCGAGCATCCGATCGCCTCGGCCGGCACGTGCGGGACCGGCGGTGTCGCGGCCGTCGACGCCGCCTCGCGCGCGGGCATCCCGAGCATCGTCGGCGACCCGGCCGTCGATCCGACGAAGGCTGCGAACGTGTTCCGGCTCGCGGCCGATCCGTACGTGCAGGGTCTCGCTTTCGGCCAGCTCGTGCGCAACCGCATCCTGCTCGCCGACCCCGGCGTCCGGACGGTGCGAGCCGACCTCGGAGACGATGCGCAGTCCAAGCGGCTGCTCGACGGGCTGCGCGTCGGGCTGCAGTCATCGTCGGCCGTCAAGGGGCTGCCGGCCAAGCCGCCTGGCCCGGCGCCGAAGGTCGTGCTGATCAAGCCCGGATCGCTTGCGAAGCTGTCGCTCGACGGGCTGACGTCCGTGCTCGACCGCGGCCATACGGCGGCCTTCGTGTTCGACGCGCCGTCGGAGGGCGGAGCAGATGCGAACGCGATCGCCCGCCTCGGCGCCGCGCGAGGGGCGAAGCTGTCGCCGGCGCCGCTGCTGTTCTCCGAGCGCGTGCTGTCGGAGACGTACGTTCTGCGCGCCGGCCCGCTCGGGCGGCTCGGAGCCGTCCAGGGCGTCACCGAGGTCGCGACGAACACGACCGACGCCGAGCTCTACAAGAACGCCGTTCCGCTCCTGTTCCGCGGCGACATCGCGTCGATCGACGGGTTGCGCGGCTACGTGACGGGGCTTGCGCTGCGCGACGCCGTGCGATCGGGCACGAGCGCCGGTGACATCGATACGCACCTGCGCTCGCCGCGCGTGTTCTCGAACGCGCTGCTCGCTCCCTGGAGTATGCGTCAGCCGGGCGCGGGGTCGCCGTACGCCGTCGCGCTGCAGCCGGAGTTCCTCTCGCCGACGCTGGTTCCGACGGATATCGGCGGCGAGGCGAGCGACACGGAGTACTTCCCGCAGGGCAGCTGGACGGTCACGTCGGGCGTCCCGCTCGGACTCACACAGCGTCTCAGCCAGCCTCCGCTGGGGTAGCGCCGCGGCCCGGGGGGGCAGGCCCGCGGGCCGCGCTTGCGGCCGCGACGCGCTGCCGTCATGGAGGATTGACATCTCGTGCACCCACCACGAGGTGCGGTGTCAGTTCTCCATGGCATGCATGCAACGCTGACGCCCGACTCGCCGAGTGCGCGGCGGATGCCGATTCTCCATGCGCGGCGTGCGCTCGCCTCGCAGCGAGCAAACCAACGCACGAACGGGTGCGTACTACGAATGGCCCTTCTCCGATCGGGTTTTAGACGGTTGCACACGTCCGCCGGACGTGCTTATCTACATTCTCTACCGACTAGATGGAGAATGTCCTCATGCACTTCCACCAGGTACTCAACGACGAACTCGGATGCGCGTCTTACCTGCTTGCCGACGGCGGCGAGGCGATCGTCGTGGATCCGCGCTGGGACGTCGATGTCTACGTCGAGCTCGCGACCAAGGCGGGCGCTCGCATCAAGCATGTCGTCGAGACGCACGACCACGCCGACCACGTCTCCGGTCGCGGGCGCTTGGCGCGCCGCACGGGGGCGCAGATGCACCGCCCGCACCGCGACGGCGATCCGTCGGCGCAGCTGCGCGCCGGCGACGTGCTGCGCGCGGGCCGCGTCCATCTGAAGGTGATCGCGACGCCGGGTCATCGGCCCGAGCACATCTCGCTGCTCGTCAGCGACGGCGGGCGAGACGACAACGCCTGGTGTCTGTTGGCGGGCGACTCGCTGCTCGTCGGCGATGTGGCCCGCCCTGACCTCGCGGTTGCGGCCGAGGACGGTGCGCGCGACCTGCACGCCAGCATCCAGCGCATCCTCGGCCTCGGCGACCACGTCGAGCTCTGGCCCGCCCACGTCGGTGGCTCGCTCTGCGGCGGCGGCTGCCTGAGCCCGAAGACGAGCTCGACGATCGGCTTCGAACGCCGCGTGCAGGCTGCCACCGGGCTCGCCGCCGAGGACTTCGTCGCGGCGATCGCGACGCGCACGCCGCCCAAGCCGCCGAACATCGCGCGCATCGTGGCCCTCAACCAGAGCTCGCTCCATGCCGAGCCAGCGCCGCCTGCCCTGCTCGATGCGGCCGGCTTGCGGTCCGCCACGGAGCGTGGTGCCACGGTGCTCGACGTGCGCTCGCCGGCCGCGTTCGACGCCGCCCACCTGCTCGGTGCGCTCGCGCTCGGTGCCGGTCAGAGTCGCCCGACCCGCGTCGGCTGGACGGTCGATCCCGAAGAGTCGCTCGTCATCGTCGCCGACGACGTCACCGAGGCCGAGCGCTTCGCGACCGCACTGCACGCCGTCGGGTTGTGGGGCATCGAGGGCATCGCGGCCGACGACCCCGCCGGCTGGCGCGCCGCCGGCTGCGCGCTCAGCACGACGCCCGCCTGGCGCGTCGCGGAGCTCGCCGAGGCGATCGGCGGCGACGAGATTGCGGTGATCGACGTTCGCGATCTCGACGAGTACGACGCCGGTCACGTGCGCGGCTCGCTGCACATCCCGCTCAACGTGCTCGGCGACGGGCGCGGCAGCCTGCCCGTGACGCCCGGCCGGAGGATCGTCGTCGCCTGCGCGCGGGGACCGCGCGCGGCGCTCGGGGCGAGCCTCCTGCGCCGCGCGGGGCATGCCGACGTCGTCCATGTCGCGGGCGGGGGGATCCCGGATCTCGCGGACCGCGGCATCGCGCTCGAGCGCGGCGACGTCGCGCTCGAGCTGGCCGCCTGATGGCTGTCCGCGCGGTCGCTGAACAGCCGGTCGAGCAGTTCGATTGCGCGATTCCGGTCGCCGACGTTGCCGACGCCACGCCGCTCAGCGCTCTGCTGATCGACGAGATGCCGCTCGGAGCCCACTTCCGCCGCGACCACTATCCGGCGCCGGCCCTCGATTCGGCCAGCTGGTCGCTCGAGGTGGGCGGCGCGGTACGCCGTCCGCTGTGCCTCGACGTCGCGCAGCTGCGGCGCCTCGGGGCGCAGACCGAGCGCGTGGTGCTCGAGTGCGCGGGGCACCGCCGCAGCGAGTACGAGCCCGCCGTCCCGGGGCTCACGTGGGCCGAGGGCGCCGTCGGCGAGGCGCGCTGGACGGGCGCGCCGCTGGCCGCGATCCTCGAGCGCGCGGGCGTCCTGCCGACTGCGTCGGTGGTCGTGCTGGAAGGAGCCGACGCCGGGCCGTTCGCGGGGCGCGACGGCAGCCATCCGTTTGCGCGCGGCCTGCCGCTCGACAAGGCCCGCGCGCCCGAGACGATGCTGGTCTGGGAGGTCAACGGGGCGCCGATCGATCGGCGCCATGGTGGGCCGGTGCGGGCGATCGTGCCGGGCTGGTATGCAACCGACTCGGTCAAGTGGCTCACACGGATCACAATCCTCGAGGGTGAGTTCGACGGTCCCTGGGAGGTCGACGACTATCGCCTCCTGCCGGCCGGTGACAAGGGCCCTGGGGAGCGGATGACGACGATGCCGGTCCACGCGCTCGTCGTCGAGCCGTGCGAGGACAGCGGCCAGCGGCCCGGCCCGGCCACCGCGCGCGGCGTCGCCTGGGGCGGCGAGGGCGGCATCGCGCTCGTCGAGATGCGGATCGACGGTGGGCCCTGGCGCCGCGCCGACCTCGGACCCTCGCGCGGCGCGTACGCGCGCCGCTTCTGGAAGGCGCCGTGGATCGCCAGTGCCGGTCGCCACCGCATCGAGGTGCGCGCAACCGACGCGACCGGTCGATGTCAGCCCGAGCAGGTCCGCTGGAACCAGCGCGGCTACGCGAACAACGCCGTTCACGGCGCCTGGGTGTCGGTCGACACCGACTGACGTTCTTCCCGCGCCCGATCAAGCGCCGCCGGGACACCTCCGTGGCGCCCGAGCAGGCTGGCCGGGCGGCGCGAGGGTAGGGGCCGCGCCGCCCGGGAGGCGCCCGCAACGTGGGCGCCGCGACCGCACCGCTGCCCTCGCGCATCGTGCGCTCACTCGATGGTGCCGACGGTCCCAGCAACGGTTGGTGCAGCTAGCGGGAGACAAACTACACAACCTCTATCGAGAATATCGCTATGGACTGGGCGATGCAAGCAGCAGGGCTGGGGCCGCCTGCATCGCGCCGGCTCGCCGGGGTCCGCGTCTCGGGGTCTTCCGAGGTATAACGATAAAGTCGATCAAGATTATGTAGATTAGGAATCGCAACCTACCCCGGAGGTTCCATCCCATGAGCACGACCGACCAGTTGCTGAGCAACGCGCAGGCGTACCAGGCCTCGTTCACGAAAGGCCACCTGCCGCTGCCGCCCGGCCGCAAGATCGCGATCCTCGCGTGCATGGACGCCCGTCTGAACCCGTACGCGCTGCTCGGCCTGCAGGAGGGCGACGCGCACGTCATTCGCAACGCGGGCGGCGTCGTCACCGATGACGAGATCCGCTCACTGGCGATCTCGCAGCGCCTGCTGGGGACCGAGGAGATCATCCTCATCCACCACACCGACTGCGGCATGCTCACCTTCACCGACGACGAGTTCAAGCGCGCGGTGCAGGAGGACGTGGGGATCAAGCCGGAATGGGCCGCCGAGGCCTTCTCGGACCTCGACGAGGACGTCCGCCAGTCGATCGCCCGCATCAAGGCGAGCCCGTTCATCCCGCGCAAGGACTCCGTTCGCGGCTTCGTCTACGACGTCCACACCGGCGGGCTGCGCGAGGTTGACGCGAGCGCCACTGCGGGTGGCCGGCTCGCCGCGGCGCTCGGCTTCGGGCGCTAGGGCCGATCGATGACCTTGCAGATCGGTGACACGGCCCCGGACTTCGTGGCCAATACGAACGTGGGGCGGGTGCGATTCCACCAGTGGATCGGACGCTCCTGGGCGGTGCTCTTCTCGCATCCGCGCGACTTCACGCCTGTGTGCACGACCGAGCTCGGCGCGGTCGCGAAGCTCGAGCCGGAGTTCGCCAGGCGCGGGGTGAAGGTGATCGGCCTCTCCGTCGATCCGGTGGAGAACCACGATCGCTGGATCCATGACATCGAGGACACGCAGGGCCATGCGCCGAGCTTTCCGCTGATCGGCGACGCGGACTTCAACGTGTCCAAGCTCTACGGAATGCTCCCGCGCGATGTCGCCGGCGACCCGAAGGCGAGGACGCCGGCCGACAACCAGACCGTGCGCAACGTCTTCGTCATCGGACCCGACAAGAAGGTCAAGCTCGTGCTGGCCTATCCGATGACGACCGGGCGCAACTTCGACGAGGTCCTGCGGGTCATCGACTCGCTGCAGCTCACGGCGCAGCACAAGGTCGCGACGCCGGCGAACTGGAGGCGCGGTGACGACGTGATCATCGCGGGCTCGGTGTCCAACGACGAGGCCCGCCTGACGTACCCCGGCGGCTGGTATGAGCCGCGGCCCTACATCCGCGTCGTGCCTCAGCCGAGCTGACACGACGACCCGCCCTCGGTGGCTGCCGGCGCTACGCCGTAGCGTCGGCAGCCACGGGCGACGGGATGACCGTCGCCGCCGAGCTGCTGGTACCGCTCGCAGCGCCCTGCGCGGCGCGCGCCTGCATCCGGCCGAACAGGATGACCCCGAGGATCAGCCCGACGGTCGTCGGCACGCCCCAGACGATGCCCTGGCCAAGCTGTGTCGCGATCGGGCCCGGGCAGGCGCCCGAGATGCCCCAGCCGACACCGAACAGCAGGCTGCCGACCACGTGGCGGCGCTCGGGCTTGATCGTCTCCCACTGCACACGCTCGCCGGTCAGCAGCGCCTTCGGCGCGCGCTTGCGCAGGATCGCCAGGCCGGCGACGGCGGTGAACATCGCGGCGGCGAAGAACTCGAACAGATACGGGCTCTTGAAGAGCAGGCCCTCGCGGATGATGTCCGGGCTCGTCATGCCCGACCACGACAGGACGACGCCGAAGACGACGCCAATGATCGCTGCTGCGATGCGTGTGCTCATGAGATCAGGGCCTCCGTGATGACGCTGACGACGATGCCGGTCGCGAAGAACGTCATCGTGGCGACGAGGCTTGCGGGCGACAGCATCGCGTTGCCGCTGAGCCCGTTGCCAGAGGTGCAGCCGCCGGCGATCTTCGTGCCGAGGCCTATCAGCACGCCGCAGGCGAAGAGGATCGCGACGATCAGGACCGTGCCGCCGGTGCCGGTGAACGTGTCCGTCAGCCAGCCGTAGCCGTGGAAGTCGGGGCCGCCGGCGATCAGCGCGAACGCGGCTGCGCCGGCGATCAGCCCGAACAGCATCCAGCCGAACGGCCCGAAGGAAAGGCGCCGCGCGCCGATCGTCGTGACGACGTCTGACCAGGCGCCCATCACGCCGAGGCGCAGGTTCATCAGCCAGCGCATCGCGATGACGCAGAGGCCGAGCGCCGGACCGCCTATCCACCACGGAAGCTGCGAGTGAAGCATGGTCGTCCCCTATCGAAACTGCTGATTGCCGATCAAGTTTAGCCGGATGCAACGGTGAGCTGCTGGGCCGCCGCCACGCCGCCGGCGACGAGCCGTGCATAGCGGCCATCCTCGGCCATCAGCTCCTCGTGCGTCCCGTGCTCGGCGACCTTTCCGTGGTCGAGCACGACGATCTCGTCGGCGTCGCGGACCGTCGACAGGCGATGGGCGATCGCGATCGTCGTCCGCCCCTCGGCGAGCCGATCGAGCGCCTCCTGAACGGCCCGCTCCGTCTCGGAGTCCAGCGCGCTCGTCGCCTCGTCGAGCACGAGCACCGGCGGGTTGCGCAGGATCGTGCGAGCGATCGCGATGCGCTGCTTCTCACCGCCCGAGAAGCGGTAGCCGCGCTCACCGACGACGGTGTCATAGCCCTCCGGCAGCGAGGCGATCAGCTCGTGGATCTGCGCGGCGCGGGCGGCCTCGACGAGCTCGTCGTCGGTCGCATCCGGGCGCGCGAAGCGCAGGTTGTCGGCGATCGTCGCGTGGAACAGGTACGTCTCCTGTGAGACGATCCCGACCGTCGCCGCGAGCGATGCGAAGGAGAGATCGCGAACGTCGACGCCGTCGATCGTGACGCGGCCGGAGCTCACGTCGTAGAGCCGCGCGACGAGGTAGCCGAGCGTCGTCTTGCCCGAGCCCGTCTCACCGACGATCGCCGTCGTCGTGCCGGGCGCGACGACGAGGTCGACGCCGCCGAGCGTCTGCGCACCGCCCTCCTCGTAGCGGAAGCGGACGTCCTCGAAGCGCACCTCGCCGCGGATCGCTGCGCCGCCCGTGGCGGTGGCCGCGGCACTGGTGCCGGCCGCGGTGCCGAGCTCGATTGGATCGGCGCGCTCGACGATCTCGACCGGCAGGTCGAGGTACTCGAAGATCCGGTCAAAGAGCGCGAGCGACGTCTGGATGTCGATCCCGACGCCGAGCAGTGACCCGATCGGAAACAGCAGCCTCGTCTGCAGCGTCGTGAAGGCGACGACCGTGCCGATCGTGATCGCGTCGGAGCCGTGGGCGATCGACAGCCCGGCGAACAGGTAGACGAGCGCCGGCATGATCGAGAAGCTCATCTGGACGGTCGACATCCGCCAGCGGCCGGCCATCCGCGACTGCACCTCGAGGTCGGCGAGGTAGGCCGACTCGGCCTCGAAGCGCTCGGCGAGCTCGTCCGAGCGGCCCATCGTCTTGCCGAGCAGGATGCCCGAGACCGACAGCGACTCCGACACGAGCGCGCTCATGTCGGCGAGGCGGCCCTGCTTCTTGGAGGTGATCCGCTTGCGCTCGTTGCCGACGCGCCGCGTCAGCCAGATGAAGAACGGCAGCAAGGCGAGGCTGAACGCAGCGAGGCGCCAGTCGAGCACGATCATCGCGACGATCGTCGTCAGGACCGTCGTGAGGTTCGAGACGATCGACGTCGCGGTCGTCGTGACGACGTTCTGCACGCCGCCGATGTCGTTCGCGATGCGCGACTGGACCTCGCCTGTGCGGGTCCGCGTGAAGAAGGCCAGCGAGAGGCGCTGCAGGTGGCGGTAGACGGCCGCGCGGAGGTCGTGCATGACGCGCTGGCCGACGAGGTTCGAGAGCCATGTCTGGGCGACGCCGAGGACGCCGGTGACGATCGAGATCGCGACCATCGCGCCGACGAGCACGGAGAGCAGCTGCGTGTCGCCCTTGGGAATCGCGGTGTCGAGCACCTCGCGCAGCAAAAACGGCGTCACCATCCCGAGCGCGGCGCTCAGCGCGATCAGCGCGAGGACCGCACCGAGCCGCACCCGGTACGGATGAAAGAGGGCGGTGATGCGGCGTGTCTGCGGGCTCAATGCGATGCGGTCAGTGTAGTTGGTTGCACACGCAACTACAAGCCTGCGTGCGGCGGAGTTCGCGCGACGGCCGCCCGGCGAGTCGGGGGTAGGATCGTCGCCATGTCGCGGTCGTTGGTCTGGATTTCGGGCGCTTCGAGCGGTATCGGCGCCGCGCTCGCGACGACGGTTCCGTGGGACGGCGCCCGGGTCCTCGGGGTCAGCCGGCGGCTTCCTGCGATCGGCGAGCACGTCGAGGCCGACCTCGCCGATCCCGCTTCGTGGCAGCGCGTCGGCCAGTCGTTCGAGCAGGAGCTGGCGGGCTGGTCGGGCGAGCGCGTCGTCTTCGTGCACGCCGCCGGCGTGATCGATCCGATCGGCTTCGTCGGCGAGATCGACACCGACGCGTACGTACGCAACGTGATCCTCAACAGCGCTGCCGGACAGGTGCTCGGGCACATGTTCCTCGCCGCCTCGAAGGAAGTCGATGCGCGCCGTCAGGTGGTCATGCTGACGTCGGGAGCCGCGAAGAGCGTCTATCCGGGATGGGCCTCGTACGGCGCGGCGAAGGCGGCGCTCGACCAATGGGTCCGCGATGCCGGGGCGGAGCAGGAGCTTCGCGGCGGGGCGCATGTCGTCGCGATCGCCCCCGGCACGGTCGACACGGGCATGCAGCGGCGCCTGCGCGAGACGACCGAGCACGACTTTCCCAAGCGCCAGAAGTTCGTCGACCTGCATCGGGACGACGCGCTCGCCGACCCCGAGCAGGTCGCGACGCAGATCTGGGCGCTGCTGGATCGTAGGCTCGAGAACGGCGCCGTCGTCGACCTGCGCGACCTCAGCGCCGCCTGAGCACGCGGATCCCCGCGCCGCCGGCCCGCGCGTTGACGTCGCTGCGAGCATCCCCGGGATGAGCACGGAGGTCACATCGGGGCGCGCGCACCGGCTCGCACCGGTGCTGCGCGAAGCGGAGACGGTCACGCCGCTGGAGCTGTTCTTCGATCTCGTCTTCGTGCTGGCGATCACGCAGTGCACGGCGCTGATGGCGCATGAGCCGACGTGGTCGGGCCTCGCGCGAGGGCTGCTCGTGCTCGGCGTCCTGTGGTGGTCGTGGGTCGGCTACGCCTGGCTGACGAGCGTGCTGGACCCCGAGGAGGACGCCGTCCGGCTCGTGATCTTCGCCGCGATGGCGGCACTGCTGATCGCCGCGCTCTGCGTGCCGGGTGCGTTCGGCCACGACGCGCTGATCTTCGCGCTCGCGTACGCCGTCGTCCGCGTTGCGCACATCGCGCTCTTCATGCTCGCCAGTCGTGAGGAGCCGCACCTGCGCTCGTCGGTCATCGGCCTGGCGATCAGCACCGCGATCGGCACCGGGCTGCTCGTCGGCGCGTCGTTCGCCGACGGCGCGCTGCAGGGCGGACTGTGGGTGCTGGCGATCGCGCTCGACGCGGGCGGGCCCTACTTCTTCGGCGCCGAGGGCTGGATGCTTGTCCCCGGCCACTTCAGCGAGCGCCACGGGCTGATCGTGCTGATCGCGCTCGGCGAGTCCATCGTGGCGGTCGGCGTCGGCGCGGGCCACGCAATCGACCTCGGCGTCGTGACGGGCGCGGTCCTCGGCACCGCCGTTGCGGCGACGCTCTGGTGGCTGTATTTCGACGTCGTCGCGCTCGTCGCCGGACGCCGCCTGGCACAGGCGCCGGCCGGCCGCGTCCAGAACGAGATGGCGCGCGACTCGTACTCCTACCTGCACTTCCCGATGGTCGCCGGCATCGTGCTCGTCGCACTCGGGATGAAGAAGACGCTCGGTCACGTCGACGACCCGCTGAAGGTCGTGCCCGCGACGGCGCTGCTCGGTGGCGCGGCCACCTACCTGCTCGCCCACGTCGCGTTTCGCTACCGCCACGTCCACACGCTCAACGTGCGTCGCGCGGTCCTCGCCGGGCTGCTCGTCGCATGCATCCCGGTCGCCGTCGCTGCCGCGATCCCTGCGCTCGCGACGCTCGCCGCGCTCGCCGCGGCACTGGCGATCCTCATCGTCGTCGAGACGCGCAGCTATGGCGACTCGCGCCGGCGGGTGCGCCACGAGGTCCACCACGAGACTGCGGGCTGAGCGCTACTCCTTCTTCGAGGAGCGCGCGGCCTTGACGCGATCGGTCGCGTTGAGCAGCACCTTGCGCAGGCGCACCGACTCCGGGGTGACCTCGACGCACTCGTCCTCGCGGATGAACTCGAGCGCCTGGTCGAGCGACATCCGCAGGTGCGGAACGAGGTTGACCATCTCGTCCGCGTTGGCCGAGCGGATGTTCGTCTGCTTCTTCTCGCGCACGGCGTTGACGTCGAGGTCGTCGGCGCGCGCGTTGGCGCCGACGATCATGCCCTCGTAGACGTCCTCGCCGGGGCCGACGAAGAGCTGCCCGCGCTCCTGCATCCGCATGATCGCGAACGACGCGGTCTTGCCACGGCGGTCGGCGACGAGTGAGCCGGCGGCGCGCGTCTTGATCTCGCCCTGCCAGTTCTCGTAGCGCTCGAAGACCGAGTGCATGATCCCTGAGCCGCGCGTCTCGGTGAGGAACTCCGTACGAAAGCCGATCAGGCCGCGGGCCGGCACGAGGTACTCCAGGCGCACCCAGCCGGTGCCGTGGTTGACCATCTGCTCCATGCGGCCCTTGCGCAGGGCCATCAGCTGGGTGACCGTCCCGAGGTAGTCCTCCGGGACGTCGATCGCGAGGCGCTCGATCGGCTCCTGCAGCTTGCCGTTGACGGTCCGCGTCACGACCTTCGGCTTGCCGACGGTCAGCTCGAAGCCCTCGCGGCGCATCGCCTCGACGAGCACGCCGAGCTGCAGCTCACCGCGACCCTGCACCTCCCATGTGTCCGGACGCTCGGTGTCGAGAACGCGGATCGAGACGTTGCCGACGAGCTCCGCCTGCAGCCGGTCAGAGACCTGGCGCGCCGTCAGCTTCTTGCCGACGAGACCGGCGAGCGGTGAGGTGTTGATGCCGATCGTCATCCCCAGCGCGGGCTCGTCGACCATCACGGGCGGTAGCGGGTGCGGATCCTCGACGTCGGCGAGGGTGTCGCCGATCGTGATCTCCGGAATGCCCGCGACGGCGATGATCTCGCCCGGCCCGGCCTCCTCCGCAGCGATCCGCGTCATGCCCTCAGTGAGGTACAGCTCGGTGATCCGGACCTGCTGGACGTCGTCGTGGATGTGCCGGCACCAGGCGACGGTCTCGCCCTTGCGGATCGTCCCGTTGTGCACGCGGCAGAGCGCGAGTCGGCCGACGTACGCGGACGCGTCGAGGTTCGTCACGAGCGCCTGCAGGCCGTGGCCCTCGGTGTAGGTCGGGGCCGGCACGGCCGACACGAGCAGGTCGAGCAACGGACGCAGGTCGCTGCCGTCGACGCCCTGCTCGAGCGATGCCTGGCCCGCGCGCGCGTTCGTGTAGACGATCGGGAACTCGATCTGCTCGTCGTCGGCGTCGAGGTCGATGAAGAGCTGGTAGACGTCGTCGACGACCTCGGCGATGCGCGCGTCAGGGCGATCGACCTTGTTGATGACGAGGATCACCGGCAGCCGCGCCTCGAGCGCCTTGCGCAGCACGAAGCGCGTCTGCGGCAGCGGGCCCTCCGATGCGTCGACGAGCAGCACGACGCCGTCGACCATCGTCAGCCCGCGCTCGACCTCACCGCCGAAGTCGGCGTGGCCGGGGGTGTCGACGAGGTTGAGCTTGACCTCGGTCCCGCCCTCCGGCGTGTAGCGCACGGCGGCGTTCTTGGCGAGGATCGTGATGCCCCGCTCGCGCTCCTGGTCCATCGAGTCCATGACGCGGTCGGTGACCGCCTCGTGGGCGGCGAAGACCCCGGACTGGCGCAGCATCGCGTCGACGAGCGTCGTCTTGCCATGGTCGACGTGGGCGATGATCGCCACGTTGCGGATGTCGGAACGGACGGGCTTCGAGATGCCGCTCGGGTCGTCCTCGCTGATCTTCAAGACGGGTGTGGCAGGAGGCATGAGCGGTCTTCTCTGATAGCGGGCATGGCGCATGAGGGTAGTGACCCGCTACCGTTTCGATGTGAACGGCCGGAACCAGTCGGATCCGGCGAAGCAGTGCCAGCGCCCGGTGTCGTTGCCTTGAACAGCATCCTCGGGGTATGCAGCACAACATCCGAGGAGAAACCGGCATGCCAACCGGCACCGTGAAGTGGTTCAGCGACGACAAGGGCTTTGGCTTCATCAGCCCCGACGACGGTCAGAAGGATCTGTTCGTCCATCACACAGGCATCGTGGGCGAGGGCTACCGCTCGCTCGCCGAGGGGTCGAAGGTCAGCTACGACGCCGAGGCAGGCGACAAGGGTCCGAAGGCGGTCAACGTCCAGACGATCTAGGTCCGAGGACCTCTGAACCATCCGGGGCGGTCGCGCGAGCGGCCGCCCTTCTTGTGCCCGCGGCGCAATGCCACGCGGATCTGGCTCGGCAGGCTCAGCCCACGCCGACGAGCTTTGCCACCTGGCGCTCCTTGCTGATCTTCACGACGTCCCAGACGAGCCCGAGCCGTTCGAGGGCGGCGATCGTCAGCGCGCTCGGATCGAGCATCCGCTCGTACCAGCGCAGCCCGTGGGCGGCCGAGGTCGGGAACGCGTGGTGGTTGTTGTGCCACGCCTCCCCGAACGAGAGCGGCGCGAGCCAGGCGAGGTTGCGCGACTCGTCGCCGCTGTCGAAGCGCTTGCGGCCGAAGAAGTGGCAGAGCGAGTTGATCGAGTACGTGACGTGGTGCAGGAGCAGGATGCGCACCGCGCCGCCCCACAGCAACCCCGTGAGCGCCGCGCTCAGCGTGCCACCGAGCGCGTAGCCGAGCCCGAACGGCGCCGCCAGCCCGAGCGCGATCCAGAGCAGCGTCGTACGGTCGACGAATGCGATCAGCGGGTCGGCGATGAGGTCGGGCGCGTAGCGCTGCTTGTTGCCGCGCTGCGTGTGCAGGAACAGCCAGCCGACATGGGCGTGCGCCAGGCCGCGCAGCGCGCCGCGCAGGCCGTGGCCGTGGTCGACGTGCGGGCTGTGCGGGTCGCCGTGCTGGTCGGAGAACGCATGGTGCTTGCGGTGGTCGGCGACCCAGGCCGTGATCGGGCCCTCGATCGCGGCGGTGCCGAGGATCGCCAGGAGGACGCGCAGCGGCGCGCTCGTCTTGAACGCGCGATGCGTGAAGTGACGATGGAAGCCGACGGTGATGCCGAGCCCGGTCAGCACGTAGAGGACGCCGAAGACGACGAAGTCATGCCAGTGCAGCAACTGCTGCCAGGCCTGCCAGACGGCGACGCCGAGCAGCAGGAACGGGACGACCGTCACGACGCCTGTGACGATGCGGTCGACTCTCTCGTTCGCGCACGGCTCGGTGTCCTGCACGGATACGGCAGTCGCCATCGTGGTCCTTTCGTGTGGAGCGGGCTGCCTGTCCCAGCGGCCCCCGGCCGCGCCCGATCGGACAACGCTATCCCTTCGCCGTCGGGCGGGTCGGCGGTTCGACGAACCTCGTCTTGCAGCCTGCCGCCGGCACCGTTAGCACGCAGGCTCCGCCTGCGCTAGACGAGCTCGCGGCGCGCCTGCGGGCCCGCAATCACGCGGCATGCACCGCTGCGCTGAGGTTCGAGCGCGCGCGGATGATCAGTGACTTGGTCGCCGGAACCGTCGTCTGCAAGCGGCGGGCGGTCTCGACGTGCGAGCAGCCGTCGAACTCGCGCAGCACGAGCGCGATCCGCTGACGCTCGGGCAGGCGGGCGATCTCGGCCACGATCTGGCGCATCTCGTCGCGCTCCTCGGCGCAGCTCGCCGCGTCGCTCGTCGCCACGGCGTTGAGCGCGAACTCGTCGTCGAAGCCGGCGCTGCGCTGCGGGCCGCGCAGCTCGTCGAGCGCGCGGTTGCGCACGATCATGTAGAGCCACGGGCGCAGCGCCATCGGGCGATCGGTGACGCGCAGCCCTCGGTAGGCGCGCAGGAACGCGTCCTGCACGATGTCGTCGGCGTCGTGGCCGCTACCGCGGAGCATGCGGCGCGCGAAGGCGATCAGTGGACCGCGGTAGCGGCGGTGGATCTCGTCGAAGGGCCCGTCGTCGCCGCTGCGGAAGCGGGCGACGAGCTCGTCGTCAGAGCACGTCATGAGGGGAAGGGCGGGGTGGGGGTGGCGGATCATCGGGGGTGGGCTCCTTGCCGGTCGGGCGATACGAGCACCATCGTCGGATCCGCGTGCGAGGCGGGCTCCCCAGGGGTCAGGAGTCACACCCTCAGGTGTGAAGCTCCTACCCCCAGGTGGTGCATGGCACCGCGGAGCGGCGGCGGGCAGGGTCATAACGAGCCGCCTGCGGGATGTGGGAAGCTCAGCGTGTGAACGCCCGGCACGGCGATCAGTCCCCGCTCGCCGCGCACGCGGCGACTCCGGCGGAGCTACGCGAGCGGATCGAGGCCGAGCGGGAGGGCACGCCGTTCCTCGTCCTGCGCGACGGCGACGGCAGCCAGCGGCTGTTCGTGCTCGACCTCGACAAGCGCCGGGTCGCGATCGGCCGCAGCGCCGGCAACGACGTCGCACTGGAGTGGGACACCGAGGTGTCGCGGCTGCACGCCGAGCTCGAGTGCCTCGGCGGTGAGTGGACCGTCGCCGACGACGGCCTGTCGCGCAACGGCTCGTTTCTCAACGGCCAGCGCGTCTCGGGGCGACAGCGGCTGCGCGACGGTGACGTGCTGCGCGTCGGACGCACCCAGATCGCCTTCCGCGTGCCCGAGTCGGCGGACTCCAGCCCGACGGTCGCCGCCGGCAGCCGCCCGGTCCTGCCCGAGCTCAGCAGCACCCAGCGGGCCGTGCTCGCGGCGCTCTGTCGCCCCTACAAGGAGACCGAGCTGGCGACGCCCGCGACCAACCAGCAGATCGCCGACGAGCTGTTTCTCTCCGTCGACGCCGTCAAGGCGCACCTGCGCACGCTGTTCGGCTATTTCGGCGTGCAGCATCTGCCGCAGAACCAGAAGCGCTCGTACCTGGCGATGCGGGCGCTGCAGGACGGCGTCGTGTCGCGGCGCGACCTGTAACGGGTTTCGCCGTGCCGGCGGCCGCAGGTCGTCGCCTTCCGGCGACGCTACTTAAAGAAGCGCACCCGCTGGACGCCGCCGGCGTCGATCAGCGTCAGCCAGACGGCGCGCCCCCGCGTCACCTCGAGCGCGAACGGCCGCTGCCCGACGTCGATCCGCTCGAGCACCTTGTGCGTCGTCGTATCGATGCGGATCAGCCGCCCGGCCTCCTTGGCGGTCGTCCAGACCGACCCGCCGCCGACGGTGATCCGCTCGGGGATCGCGTCGATCGGGATCTGCGTCGTGCGCAGCGTGCGGGGGTTGATGCGCGTGATCTCGTCGTCGATCGACGATGCCACCCAGACTCCGCCCTCGCCGACCGCGATGCCCTTCGGGCCGCGTCCGACCGAGATCACGCGCTGGCTGCCGTCGCGCACGTCGATCCGGGTGACCTTCGCCGCGAAGCGGTTCGTGACCCAGACTGCGCCCTCGCCGACGGCAAGGTCCTGGACGCCGCCCGCGATCGCGATCCGCCGCTGCGCGAGCGTGCTGGGATCGATCCGCACGATCGACTCTGGCGAGTGATCGCCGTCGCTCGGATTGCGGACCGCGACCCAGACGGCGCGCGCGCCGGTCGCGATCGCCACGTTGCGCCCCGGTTGGGCGATCTCGACGGCGCCGCCGGGCACTGTGCGCAGCGTCTTGGCGTTGATCCGCAGCACCGTCGGCGTCGACTCCTTCGCGACCCACACGGAGTTGAAGCCGGCCGCGAGCGAGCTGCCGCCGTCGCCGACGTGGAGGCGCCCGCGGTGCGCGCCGGTGTCGGCGTCGACGAGCGCGATCGCACCGTCCTGGAAGCTCATCGCCCAGACCTTGCCCGCGGCGATCGTCAGCGCGTTGGGTCGCGTGAGCATGCCCGCCTCGGCGCGTTCGACCCGCGACGGGCGCAACGCGTGGGGTGTGGCAGTCGTCGTCGTCGACGCCGACTGGCCGGACTTGCCGCCGCCGAGCAGCGCAAGGCCGCCCGCGACGATTACGAGCACGGCCGTGCCCGCCGCGAGCGGCGCTCGCCGCTCTCGCAGCAGCGCCCCCAGGCGCTCGCCGCCGAGCGCGCGCATCGCGGCGCCGGCGCGGCCGTCGGCGGGCGAGCCGCGCGTCGCGCCGTCCGGATCGGTCGCGACGGGCGCCGGCAACGCGGTCGCTGCCGTGTCATCGCTGCCGACCGGCGCGGCCTGCCCGCGGCCGACGTTGCGCTCCGGCACGGCGGTCGCGCTGCGGCCGGCCGCGCGCAGCGCCGCGCGGCCGAGGTCGCCGGTCGACGGATAGCGGTCCGACGGGTCCTTGGCGAGGGCGCGCGCGACGACGCCTTCGAACTCGGGAGGGACGCTTTCGCTCGGCGGCGGCGCGTTGAGGTGCGCCCACAGCGTCGCCTCGTCGCTGTCGCCGCTGTACGGCGCCTTGCCGGTGAGCGCGTAGACGAGCACGCAGCCGAGCGCGTAGACGTCGGTGCGGGCGTCGATCCGCTCGCCGCGGATCTGCTCGGGGGCGACGTACCCGAGCGTGCCGACCCAGCCGCCGGCACGGCTCAGGCCGCCGTGCTCATCCGAGGCGGCCTGCTTCGTCAGGCCGAAGTCCGTCAGGTAGGCATGGTCGTCCTCGTCGAGCAGGACGTTCGCCGGCTTGACGTCGCGGTGCACGAGACCGTGGCGATGGGCGGCGTCGAGCGCCCCGCCGAGCTGCGCGACGATGTGCGCCGCGCGCTCCGGGTCGAGGCGCTCCTCCGCGCGCACGAGCGCGCGGAGGTCGGGCCCGTCGACGTAGCGCATGACGATGAACAGGACGTGCTCGAGCTCGCCCGCGTAGTAGACCGGGATGACGTTCGGGTGCTCGACCGAGGCGGCCGCCTTGGACTCCGCGACGAAGCGCTTGCGGAAGTCGGGATCGTCGGCGAGCGCGGGCGTGATCACCTTCAGCGCGACCGTTCGCTCGAGGCCGATCTGCGTCGCGCGATAGACGACGCCCATTCCACCGCGCCCCGCGAGACCTTCGATCCGGTAGTCGACGAAGACGTCACCTGGTGAGAACCGCGCCATGTAGACACTCTTCTAGCGGGTCGGCGCGTCCCCTTGTGCGGTCGCCGGCCCTATCCCGACTGCGCTGGTAGGATTACATCTGTGTTCTTCACCACGAAAGCCGAGTACGGCGTGCGCCTGCTGATCGAGGTCGGTCGCCAGGGTCAGGAGCAGCCGGTCTCGCTGAAGGCGATCGCCGATGCCGAGAACCTGCCGCTCGCCTACCTCGAGCGGATCGTGGCGCTGCTCAAGCGCGCCGACCTCGTCGCGAGCACGCGCGGGGCGCATGGCGGCTATGTGCTTGCGCGCAGCGCGCAGGACATCCAGATGGACGAGGTCGTGCTCGCGCTCGAGGGTTCGCTCGCTCCGATGGAGTGCTTCGTTGACGACCGCTCCGACGACGGCCGCGTGCTCTGCTCGCATCACGATGACTCCGGCCGCGGCTGCGCCACGAAGCTCCTCTGGACGCGCGTGCAGGCTGGCGTGACGAGGACGCTCGCGCAGACGACGCTCGCCGAGCTGATCGATTTTCAGGGCCGCCAGCTGCCGCGCGTCGGCGAGCCGGCGGTGCACGCCGAACGAACACCAGCTCCCGCCTGATCCGTCAGGCAATCCGGTACGAAGGAGATTTCAGAGAGGCCCATGCCAGAGCTCGAGATTCGCAACCTCCACGTCCAGGCCGAGGACAAGCAGATCCTCAAGGGCGTCAACCTGACCGTCGCCCCGGGCGAGATCCATGCCCTGATGGGGCCCAACGGCTCTGGCAAGTCGACGCTTGCGAACGCGATCATGGGTCACCCCAGCCTTGAGGTCACCGAGGGCCAGATCCTCTTCGGCGGCGAGGACATCACCGAGGCCGACACCGACGAGCGCGCCCGCATGGGGCTCTTCATGGCGTTCCAGTATCCGGTCGCGATCCCCGGCGTCACGATCACGAAGTACCTGCGGATGGTCATGAACGCCCACCGCGAGGCGCGCGGCGAGAGCGACATCACGCTGAAGGACTTCCGCAAGACCGTCGAGGCCGCGATGGAGCTCGTCAACGTCCCGCGCGAGTTCAGCTCGCGCTACCTCAACGAGGGTTTCTCGGGCGGCGAGAAGAAGCGCTTGGAGATTCTCCAGCTCGCGCTGCAGAAGCCGGCGCTCGCGGTGCTCGACGAGACCGACTCGGGACTCGACATCGATGCGCTGAACGTCGTCGCACACGGCGTCAACACGGTCGCGACGGGGAACGACATGGGCGTGCTGATCATCACCCACTACCAGCGCATCCTGCACATGGTCACGCCGACTCGCGTCTCGATCATGTTCGACGGGCGGATCGCCACCGAGGGCGGCCCGGAGCTCGTCGACCGCCTCGAGGCGGAGGGCTACGCCCAGATCCGCGAAGAGGTCGGGGCCGCGACATGAGCACGCTGGCCGACACGCCGCTGGCAACGGACTTCCCGAGCCTCGCGCGCGAGGGGATGGTCTACATGGATGCGGCTGCGACGTCGCAGACGCCGCAGGTCGTGATCGACGCGATGGCCGACTACTACGAGCACCATCGCGGCACCGTGCACCGCAGCGTCTACGCGCTCGCGGCCGAGGCGACGGAGCTCTTCGAGGGCGCGCGCGACCGGATCGCGGCGTTCGTCAACTGGCCCGCGAACTGCACGATCTTCACGAAGAACGCGACGGAGTCGCTGAACCTCGTCGCGTACTCGTGGGGTCGCGCGAACGTCGGCCCGGGAGATCGCGTCGTCACGACGCAGCTCGAGCATCACTCGAACTTCGTCCCCTGGCACATGCTCTGCAAGGAGACCGGTGCCAAGCTGGAGATGGTCGAGGTCGATGATGAGTGCATCCTGAAGCTCGACCAGCTCGACGAGCTGCTGGCCACCGGCACGGTCAAGCTCGTCGCCGTCGGGCACGTCTCCAACGCCGCCGGGACGATCAATCCCGTCGCCGAGATCGTCAAGCGTGCGCACGCCGCCGGCGCGGTCGTCGTCGTTGACGGCTCGCAGGCGGTCCCGCAGATGGCGGTCGACCTGACTGAGATCGATGCCGACTTCTACGCCTGGACCGGCCACAAGCTCTACGGCCCGACCGGCGTCGGCGTGCTGCACGGGCGCAAGGAGCTGCTCGACGCGATGCCGCCGTTCCTCGGTGGCGGGCACATGATCAGCTCGGTCTCGATCGACGAGGTCCGCTTCGGGCAGCTGCCGGCGAAGTTCGAGGCCGGCACGTCGAACATCGCCGAGGTGATCGGCCTCGGGGCGGCCGTCGACTTCGTGGCGGCGATCGGCATGGATGCGATCCGCGAGCACGAGCACGACATCTGCGCCTACGCGCTGGAGCGCCTCGGCGAGTTGCCGGACGTCACGATCATGGGGCCGCTGGACGCCGACAAGCGCGGCGCGCTCGTCGCCTTCACGCTCGACATCGCCCATCCGCACGACATCGCCGAGATCCTTGGGAGCCACGAGGTCTGCGTGCGCGCCGGCCACCACTGCGCCCAGCCGCTCATGCAGCGCTTCGGCGTCGCCGCGACGACGCGTGCGTCGTTCGCCGTCCACAACACGCGCGCCGACGTCGACGCGCTCGTCGATGCCCTCAACGACGTGCGGCGGATCTTCGCGTGATCACGCCCCGTCCCCCGATCTCCGTTTGCACGAATCCGGAAAGGAAGTGCTCGCGATGAGCATGGACTCGATCTACCGCGAAGAGATCCTCGAGCACTACAAGCGGCCGCACAACTGGGGCCACCTCGACCCGTTCGACCTCACCTTCAAGGACTCAAACCCGCTCTGCGGCGACGAGCTGACGGTCGAGATCCGCACCGGCGACGACGGCAAGATCGAAGACCTGCGCTTCTCCGGGCACGGCTGCGCGATCAGCCAGGCCTCGGCCTCGATGGCCTCCGACGAGATCAAGGGCATGACGATCGACGAGCTGCTCAAGCTCGATCGCCAGTACATCCTGGATCTGCTCGGCATCAAGATCTCAGCGACCCGACTGAAGTGTGCGCTGCTGACGCTGAAGGTGCTCAAGGGCGCCGCGCTCGGCGCGGCCGTCGACTGGGAGCCCGAGACGCCGCCGAGCGAGGCCGACGGCGGCGTCGAGCGCCATCCGTCGGGCGCCGACCACCTCTGATCGGGACGCCGTTGCCGCGCCGCGGGCGCGATGTTCGCGCGTACTACCACGAGCGCATCCGGGCGGCTACACTGCCTCAAGGACAAATCCGAGCGCCCAGGACGGGATTGTGTCGGATCGCTTTCCATGACTGATCTACTCGACATCTGCCCGCTCTCCGAACTGCCGCCCGGCACGTCGCGGGTGGTCGAGTGGGAAGACCTCGAGATCGGGATCTTCAACTGCAACGGCGTGCTGCTGGCGGTCGAGGATCGCTGCTCGCACGACGACGGAAACCTCGCCGACGGCGAGTTCGACCCAGAGCGGTGCACGATCGAGTGCGTGCGGCATGGATCGCTGTTCGATCTTCACACCGGCAAGCCGATGACGCTGCCGGCGTACGTTCCCATCGAGACATTCCCAGTCCGCGTCGAGGACGACATGATCAAGCTGGAGGTGCAGTAACCGATATGGCAACTCCCGAGACCATCGCCGAGCAGGAAAGCCTGCAGGGCATCAACTCCGACTACACGGAGAAGTACGGCTTCCACGACGCAGAGAACTACCTCTACAAGGCGCCCAAGGGACTGACGAAGGAGCTCGTCGAGAAGATCTCCGAGTTCAAGAACGAGCCGCAGTGGATGCGCGACTTCCGCCTCAAGGCGCTCGAGTACTTCCTCGCCCGCCCGATGCCGACTTGGGGCTCGCCGCATCTCGCCGAGGTCGACTTCGACAACATCCATTACTTCGTGCGCGCCTCCGAGCGCGCCGAGCGCTCGTGGGACGACGTCCCCGACGACGTCAAGAAGACGTTCGACCGGCTCGGCATCCCGGAGGCGGAGCGCAAGTTCCTCTCCGGCGTCGGCGCGCAGTACGAGTCCGAGGTCGTCTACCACCAGATCAACGAGAAGCTTGCGGCGCAGGGCGTCATCTTCATGGACATGGACTCGGGGCTGCGCGAGCACGAGGACATCATCAAGGAGTACTTCGCCACGATCATTCCGGCGAACGACAACAAGCTCGCCGCGCTCAACAGCGCGGTGTGGTCGGGGGGCTCGTTCGTCTACGTCCCGCCGGGCGTGCACATCGAGATGCCGCTGCAGGCCTACTTCCGCATCAACACGGAGAACATGGGCCAGTTCGAGCGCACGCTGATCATCGCCGACGAGGGCTCCTACGTGCACTACGTCGAGGGCTGCACGGCGCCGACGTACTCGTCGGACTCGCTGCACTCGGCGGTCGTCGAGCTGATCGCCAAGCCGGGCGCGCGGATTCGCTACACGACGGTCCAGAACTGGTCGACGAACGTCTTCAACCTCGTCACCAAGCGGGCGATCGCCGAGCGCGACGCGACCGTCGAGTGGGTCGACTGCAATCTCGGCTCGAAGCTGACGATGAAGTACCCGTCGGTCTACCTGACGGGCGAGCGCGCGCACGGCGAGATCCTCTCGATCGCCTTCGCCGGCGCCGGTCAGCATCAGGACGCGGGCGGCAAGATCGTCCACGCCGCGCCGAACACGACGTCGAACATCTTCGCCAAGTCGATCTCCAAGGACGGCGGCCGCGGCTCCTACCGAGGCCTGCTCGAGGTCGCCAAGGGCGCCCATGGCTCGAAGTCCAAGGTCGTCTGCGACGCCCTGCTGCTCGACGACCAGTCGCGCTCGGACACGTACCCGACGATCCGCATCGGCGAGAACGACGTCAACGTCGGGCACGAGGCGACCGTCTCGAAGGTCGGCGACGAGCAGCTCTTCTATCTCATGTCGCACGGGTTGAGCGAGGAGGAGGCCGGCAAGCTGATCGTCAACGGCTTCATCGAGCCGATCGTCAAGGAGCTGCCGATGGAGTACGCAGTCGAGATGAACCGCCTGATCGAGCTTCAGATGGAGGGCTCCATTGGCTAGTTCGTCAACGGCGACGAGGGAGCCGGCCTGGCTTGCGGCGCGCCGCGAGCGCGCCGTCGCGTTCAGGGACTCCCTCCCGCTGCCGTCGTACCGCGGCAACCCCGGCTGGGAGTTCACGTCGCTGAAGAGCCTCGACCTCGATGGCTTCGCAAAGCCCGAGGCGGTCAACGTCGATGCCTCCGGCCTCGGAGTCGTCGAGGCGCCTGCTGGCGCGACGCTCATCGAGCAGGTCGACAATGCCTTCGCCGACCCGCTCGAGCCGGCCCCGGACGGCGTGCTCGTCATGTCGCTCAGCGCCGCGGTGCAAGCGCACCCCGAGCTCGTCGAGCGGCACTTCGGCTCGATCGTCGGCGCCGACGACCCGTTCGTCGCCCGCAACGAGGCCGACTGGCAGGGCGGCGCCTTCGTCTACGTGCCCCGCGGCGTGACGCTGGCGACGCCGATCGTCATCACGGTCGTGCAGTCGCAGGCGCAGACGGCGCTGCACTGGCGCACGCTCGTCGTGCTCGAGGAGGGCGCACAGGCCGAGGTCTGGGAGCAGTACGTCTCGGCCGAGGGCGCCGCCGAGGGCGCCGCGCTCTTCAGCACTGTCAGCGAGCTCTCCGTCGGGCAGAACGCGAGCCTGCGCTACGTCTGCGCGCAGGCCCTCGGCGAGAAGTCCTGGATCTTCGGCGCGCAGCGCGCGGTGATCGAGCGCGACGGCTCGCTGGACTGGATCGCGCTCGGCTTCGGCGCCGGCAACGGCCGCGTCGCGATGGACACGAAGCTCGCTGGCGCCGGCGCGGACGCCAAGGTGACGGGCGCCTACGCCACACGCGGCCGCCAGCACCTCGACTACGCGACGACGCAGGAGCATGCGGCGCCGAACACGACCTCCGACCTCGCGTTCCGCGGGATCCTCGACGGCCGCTCGAACACCGTCTGGTCGGGGATGATCAAGGTCGATCCTGGCGCGCAGCAGATCGACGCCTTCCAGGAGTCACGCAACCTGCTGCTGACGAAGACCGCGCACGCCGACTCAATCCCGGGCCTGGAGATCCTCGCCAACGACGTGCGCTGCACGCACGCCGCGGCGATCGCCCAGATCGATCCCGAGCAGCTGTTCTATCTGCGTTCACGCGGGCTGCCGCCCGAGCGCGCCAAGCGGCTCGTGATCGAGGGCTTCCTCGAGGCGACCGTCGAGCGCTTCGAGCCGGGCTTCGTCCGTGAGGCCGTCGCCGGAGCGCTCGAGCGGCGCCTCGAAGCCGTCCTCGGTTAGATGGTTGATTCCGCGGCCGAATCAACCATCTAGTTGACGGAGTGGATCGCACAGGCCGCTGAGCGGATCGCCGCGCGCGCGCCCGAGGAGCTCGAGCGCATGGTGGCGATCTCGTCGCCGTCAGGCGACGTCGACGGGGCGGAGCGGGCATTCGCGCTCGCGATCGAGCTGGCGCCCGATGGCGTCCGCGTCGAGCGCTCGGCGTGCTCGTCGCCCGGGCATGCGGACGATCTGATCCTGACGCTGCCCGGGACGGGTGATGGCGGTCGAGTCGTGCTGCTCGGCCACGTCGACACGGTCCACCAGCACGACGATCATCGTCCGCTGACGCGTGACGGCGACCGCCTGCTCGGATCGGGGTCCGTGGACATGAAGGGCGGCGACGTGCTCGCGCTCGGCGTCCTGCGCGAGCTGGCCGGGCGCACCGAAGACTTCGCCGAGATCGCCCTGCTCCTCGTCTGCGACGAGGAGTGGCGGCTTGGCGACTTCGTCCACAGCGCGCGCTTCGCGGGCTGGGACGCGTGCCTCTGCTTCGAGGGTGGCGAGCTGAGTCCCGCCGGCGACGAGGGCGTCGTCGTGCGGCGCAAGGCCGCGGGCACCCTGCGCGTACGCGCTCACGGGCGCTCGGCGCACTCGGGATCTGCGCCCGACGCCGGCGCCAACGCGCTGCTCGCGCTCGCGGCCGCGGCGCAGGCCGTCGCGGCGCACCATGATCCGCTCGGTCCCGCGCACCTGACCGCGGTGCCGACCGTCGTGCACTGCGGCGAGGCGTTCAACGTCGTTCCCGCCACGGGCGAGTTGCTCTGCGACCTGCGCGCGGATGCGCTGGAGACATTCGACGGCGTGCTCGACGCGCTGCCCGAAACCGTCGAGCAGGCGCGCTTGCAGGGCGACCTGCTGCGGCGCTGGCCCGGCATGGACTCAGAGCTTGCCACCGCGCCGCTGCTTGCCTCCGCGAGCGAGCGGCTCGGACGCCCGATCGTGGGCGCGGCCCGCGGCGGCGCGAGCGATGCGAGCTACATGGCACCGGGGATCGCGCTCACGGTCGACGGCCTCGGGCCGCGCGGCGGCGCCGCCCACACACCACGCGAGTACGTGCTGGAGCCGACGCTGAGATCGCGCGCCGAGGTCGCCCTCGCGCTCGTCGATGCGGCGCTCGCGAGCCTTGCCTGAATCCAGTGGATTTGGCATAGGCCAAACGTCGAGGCTGTATGAGGACTTTATGAACCCGATGCGTGCATTCGTCCTGAACGTACGCTAGGGTTCCGCCGGTCAGTGATCAGCCGAATCCGCGCCGATCCATGGCGTGGAGCGGGGGAACCAAAGGGGCGCAGGAGTCTGCGTCTCGGGGGCGAATCGCCGTTTCATGACGGCGTAGCGCTAGCTCTTTCTGCGCGAGCCCGTCAGCTAACCCCGTAGGCACCCGAGGGAGAAGGGGTCTTGCCCGCGTGAAGCCGCTGTACCGCATCATCATGTGCCTCTCGGCGCTGTTCCTGGTCGTACCAGTCCCCGCGATCGCGTCGACCAAGAAACTGCACTGGCACCTCGGTGATCGGACGCTCAAGCAGGGCCACAAGGGACACGACGTCACGATCCTGCAGACCTACCTGACGAAGGTCGGCATCAAGACCTCGGTCGACGGGGTATTCGGCAGCGGTACGGGCAAGGCGGTGCGGACGTTCGAGCGTGCACAGCGCCGCAAGGTCGACGGCGTCGTCACGCGCAGCGATGCACTCGTCATCAGGGACGTCGCGCTCAACGGAGGCGCCGTCGTCTCGGCTGCCGCGACGGGCGGGGCGATGCCGAAGACGGAGAAGTTCGTCATCCCGCCGCCGCCCGAGCCGCCGCCGCTCGTGCTCGGCCCGGGCATGGTCGCGACCGTCGGAGCCGACGGCCTCGCGGTCTCGCCGGCGCTGGCGCCGCCGCAGATCCAGGCCGTGATCGAGGCGGGCAACAAGATCGCCAAGACGCCGTACATCTACGGCGGCGGGCACGGCAACTGGGAGGACTCCGGTTACGACTGCTCGGGCTCGGTGTCCTACGCGCTGCACGCCGGCGGGATGCAGACGACGCCGATGGTGTCCGGTGACTACGCGACGGCTCCTGGGTTCGACCCGGGTCCCGGACAATGGATCACGGTCTACAGCAACGCCGGCCACGTCTACATGACCGTCGCCGGCCTGCGCTTCGACACGAGCGGGCGCTCTTCCGCCGGCACTCGCTGGCAGCCTGCCGACGAGCGTGACGGCAAAGGGTACGCCGTCTCGCACCCCACCGGCTTCTAGTGGCTCGCGGCCCTCGCCGCCACTGAACGCCGGTCGCCGTGCCGGGCCAGCGCTGAGGCACCGTGCCGGGACGCTGATCGGCGACGACGACGGTGGCTGGCTCGATGGGTGTTTGGGATGGGATGGTGTGGGCAGTGAAGCCATTCGTGCGCGTGCGTTATCTGGTGCCGGTGGCGGCGTCCGTGCTCTTGGCGCTCGTGCCCGCCGCCGCGCAGGCGCGCGTGGCGCTCGTCGCGACCGGCACGCCTGAGCTCGCGCTGCTCGACGTCTCCTCCGACACCGTCGTCCAGCGGATTGCGCTGCCGGCGCCTAGTGGGGCCGTTGCCGTCACGAGTGATGGCAAGCGCGGGTTTGTCGCCGCGGGTGCCACGATCGTCGTGCTCGACGTCAACGAGCGCACGGAGGTGACGCGCGACACGCGCGGCAGCGAGCCGGTCAGCGGCCTCGTGGTGTCGCCGGACGGCCGCCGGCTCTACGCGGTGCAGGGTCAGCGCCTGCGGATCCTGCGCGCCGGCACGCTGCAGCTGATCGCGTCGGTCCAGCTGCGCGGGCGAGGCAGCACGCTTGCCCTTGGCCGCGGCGGTCGGCTTGCCGCGGTCGTGCTCGACCGCGGCCGCGTCGCGATCGTCGACCCG
>DATBAE010000043.1:0-11576 GCA_036271655.1 Solirubrobacteraceae bacterium | reverse complement strand
CAAGCGCTCGTCGAGGCCCTGAAGCAGCGAGCCGCCGCCGGCGAGCATGATCCCGCGGTCCATGATGTCCGAGGACAGCTCCGGCGGCGTGCGATCGAGCGTCTCCTTGACGGCGTCGATGATCTGCGTCAGGGGCTCGTCGAGCGCCTGACGGATCTCCTCGCTCGTCAGCACGACGGTCTTCGGCAGGCCGGACACCATGTCGCGCCCGCGGATCTCAGCCTGCACCTCTTCCTGCATCGGGTGCGCGGAGCCGATCTCCAGCTTCACCTCCTCGGCCGTCTGCTGGCCGATCAGGAGCTTGTACTCGCGCTTGGCTTAGTTGATGATCGCCTCGTCGAGCTCGTCGCCGCCGACGCGGATCGACTGCGACACGACGATCCCGCCGAGCGAGATGACCGCCACCTCACTTGTGCCGCCGCCGATGTCGACCACCATCGAGCCGGTCGGCTCGCCGACCGGCAGGCCGGCTCCGATCGCGGCGGCCATCGGCTCCTCGATCAGGTAGGCCTGTCGCGCGCCGGCGCTGAGGCAGGCCTCCTCGACCGCGCGCTTCTCGACGCCGGTGACGCCGGACGGCACGCAGACGACGACGCGCGGGTGCGCCCAGCGGTTCTGGTGGACCTTCTGGATGAAGTGGCGCAGCATCTCCTCGGTCACGTCGAAGTCGGCGATGACGCCGTCCTTCAGCGGCCGGATCGCGGAGATCGTGCCCGGCGTGCGGCCGAGCATTCGCTTGGCCTCGATGCCGACCGCGTGCACCTCGCCGCTGCGCGAGTCGATCGCGACGACCGACGGCTCGCTCAGGACGATGCCGCGGCCGCGCACATAGACGAGCGTGTTCGCGGTACCCAGATCGACAGCCATGTCGCGGCCGCCGAATCCTGTGAGGTAGCTGAAGAAGCCCATGGGAGAGGTGGCGAGAACCCGATCTTGACCCGCGTGCGGAGGGTGCTCGCGGTGCTGCCCGCCGCCGCTGAGTCTAGCGGCGCAGCGGCGTCTTCCAAGCCATCCCTCTAGTTCTCCCTGAGCATAAGGCTCAAGTCGAGGTCGAGTAACTTCCCGACCGGCAGACCGACGACGTTCAGGTAGTCGCCCATTATGCGGCGAACGAGCCCTGCGCCCCTGCCTTGGATGGCATAACCGCCCGCCCGCCCGGACCATTCACCGGTCCGCACGTAGCGCTCGATGTCGCCGTCCCCGAGCTCGCGAAACGACACCTTCGTCACCTCATGCGCAACCTGAGGGTTTGCCGGATCGAGCAGCGCGATGCCGCTGATGACCTCGTGCGTGCGTCCGGAGAGCCGCCGCAAGGTGCTCCGGGCAGCCGCTTCGGAGGGCGGCTTGCCGAAGATCTCCCCGTCCAGCACGACCACCGTATCGACGCCGAGCACGCGCTCCCCCGGCCGCCGCACGACCCCGGCCTCGGCCTTGCGCAGCGCGTTGTCACGCGCGACTGCGATCGGGTCGCCGGCGGCCAGCTCGTCGACGTCGACGTCGACGACGTCGAACGCGATGCCGAGCTGAGCCAGGATCGCCCGCCGCTGCGGTGAGCGGCTGGCGAGGACGAGCCGCGAGCTGGGACTAGGCACCGTCTCCGAAGTAGATCGCGATCTCGCGCTCGGCCGATTCACTGGAATCCGAGCCATGCACGAGGTTGCGCTGCATCTCCAGCGCGTAGTCCCCGCGGATCGAGCCCGGCGCCGCGTCGATGCCGTTCGTCGCGCCGATCAGCTGGCGAGCTCCGGCGACGGCGTTGGGGCCCTCGAGGACCATCGCGACGAGCGGGCCGGAGGTGATGAACTCCACGAGGCCGCCGAAGAACGGCTTGCCGTCATGCTCGGCGTAGTGGAGCTTCGCAGTCGCGTCGTCGAGGGTCGTCAGCCGTAGCGCCGCGAGCCGCAGGCCTTTGCGCTCGAAGCGGGCGATGATCTCGCCGGTCAGGTTGCGCGCGAACGCGTCTGGCTTGACCAGGATAAGGGTCCGGTCCATCGGTATAGCTCCTCAGAGTCAGGTGGGGATGTTCAGGCTTGGGAGCGCACGCGGGCCCGCGGGACATCGCCCGGCTCGGCCTCGCAGTACGGACACAGCTTCCACGTGGGATCCAGCGGACGACCGCAGTTGCGACACGGGTCGCGCAGCTTGCGCACGCAGTTCGGGCAGCGCAGGTAGTCCTCTTTGACTTCGTAGTCACAGTGCGGACAGAGCATGTAGCTCGTGTCGCTCAAGCGTGCTTCCGCGGCCTGCATCTCGAGCTCTCGCTCGCGAACGTCGTCGAGGAACTCCGGCGGCCGGACGATCACGTAGAGGATCGTCCCGACGAACGGAAACAGCGACGCGACCGTGGCGCAGATGACGAGCGTCGGGTCCTCGATCCGCCTGATCGCGTCCATGTACGTCCAGTACACGAGCGCCAGGTAGATGACGACCAGAAACAGGATGAGCATGTTGATCGCAAGGTTCAACCCATCGCTGTTGATGCCAAAGACCGCGAGCACGATCGCGGGAGCTTATCCGTCCGAGAGGATGCCGCGCTATGGGCGACCCGCGGGCCGCTAGAGGAACATGCGCCCGAGGCCGTAGCCGAGGGCGAAGAAGACGAGGATCACGAGCGCAACGATCGCCGCGACCGCGCCGATCAGCGCGAAGGCGGAGGGACCCTCGCGCTTCACAGCATCGACCCGTGGCCGCTGCCCGGCGGTCGCACGAGATCGGCGATGAGGTAGATCGAGCCGGTCGCCAGCACCACGGCATTCCTATCGGCAGGTTGCGGCGCCTGCGCAAGCCCGCGCGCGAGCTCCGTCGCGAGCGCGACCGCCCGTCGCGGGTCCGGTTCGACGCACGTCACCGCCGGCGCCCCCACCTGGCCGGCAAGCGACGCCAGCGTCGCCGGGGACAATGCGCGCGGGTTCGCGTTGCCTGTGAACACCACCGCGGCACAGAGCGGCAGGAGCGTCGCGAGCATTGCCGCGGCGTCCTTGTCGTCGAGCACGGAGAGCACGGCGACGAGCGGGCGGCCGGCGAGGAACTCGGGCATCGAGGCCGCCAGCGCCGCGACGCCGCTGGCGTTGTGCGCGCCGTCGAACACGACCTCGACGTCGTCGCCATTCCCCGTGCGTATCTCGAATCGACCGGGGACGAGCGTCGATGCCGCTGCGGCACGCGTCGACGCCGCTTCTAGCCGACCGAGGTACGCCTCGGCGGCGGCGCAGGCGACGGCGAAGTTGCGGCGCTGGAAGGCGCCGCGGGCGAGCAGCTCGTACTCGGCAGAGGGCGCCGGCGGCGCGCGCACGATCGTGGCCCCCTGGCGCTCGGCGACGA
Source organism: Solirubrobacteraceae bacterium (assembly GCA_036271655.1). Taxonomy (GTDB): domain Bacteria; phylum Actinomycetota; class Thermoleophilia; order Solirubrobacterales; family Solirubrobacteraceae; genus CADCVQ01. The sequence goes on along the minus strand of DATBAE010000043.1, from coordinate 8,255 downwards.
TCTCGGCCTCGGCCTCCGCGTCGGGATGCAGGTCGGCACCGAGCACGAGCGTCGTCGGTGCGGGAGACCGCGTCACCACGGCGAGCTTCTCGCGCGCGATGTCGACGATCGTCGGGCCCAGCCAGCGTGTGTGCTCGAGGCCGACGTTCGTGAGGACGACGATCTCGGCATCGATGACGTTCGTCGCGTCCCAGCGACCGCCGAGCCCGGCCTCGACGACGGCGGCCTGCACGCCGGCGGCCGCCAGCTGCGCATAGGCGGCTGCCGTCAACGCCTCGAACTGCGTCACCTGATCGCCCTCGTCGAGCGTGCGGTCGACGATCCGCGCGGCCTCGCGCGCGCGGCCGACGGCGGCCGCGAACTGCCGCGAGGAGATGTCGCGGCCGTCGACGCGGATCCGCTCGACGAAGGAGACGAGGTGCGGCGACAGATACGCGCCGGTGTGGACGCCATGATGGTGCAGCAGGGCCGCGATCATCCGCGTCGTCGAGGACTTCCCGTTCGTCCCCACAACGTGGATCGCGCGAAACGCCCGCTGCGGCGACCCGAGCGCCGTCATCAGGCGCCGCATCCGGTCCAGCCCGAAGCGCATGCCGAACAGCTCGAGCGACAGCAGCCAGCGCTCCGCGTCCTGGGCGTCCCAGGGCTGCGCTGCGCCGACGCCGAGGCCGGCGCTCGTCATCGTCCCTCGAGCTCCGCGCGCAGCCGCTCGAGCTTCGCGCGCTCGGCCGCCACCACCGCCGGCGGGGCCTTCGCGACGAAGCCCGCGTTGGCGAGCTTGCGCTCGGCCCGCTCGATCTCGCTGCGCAGCGTCGCCCGCTGCTCCTCCAGGCGGCGCTCCGCCGCTCCGAGGTCGACGTCATCTGACGCGTGGACGGCGACGGTGCCGCCCGGTATCGCGATGCTCGCGACCACGTGTGCGTCTCCGCCGCCGGCCACGAAGGCGAAGCGGGCGCGCTCGGCGACGCGGCGGGCAGTCTGCTCGTAGCCGCCGGCGTCGAGCGTCGCCGTGACGATCGTCGCCGGACGCACCCCGACCGAATCGCGCCACGCGCGCATGATCCGGATCGCCTCCATGGCGCGCTCCATCTGCGCCTCGGCCTCGGCGTCTCGCAGCTGCGGATCGAGCGCCGGCAGGGTGCTCGTGGCGAGCAGGCCGGTAGTGCCGGGCAGCAGCTCCCAGAGCTCCTCGGTGACAAACGGGATCACCGGATGGGCGGTCGCGATCGTCTCTTGCAGGACGTGCAGCAGGATCGCCGCGAGCGCAGTGCGGTCGTCGGGGTCGGCGTCGTCGCCGAGCCGCGGCTTGACGATCTCCAAATACCAGTCGCAGAGCTCGCCGTAGATGAAGTCATAGAGGCCCAGCGCCGCCTTGGCGAAGTCGAAGCCGTCAAGGCGCGCCTGCGTATCGGTCTTGATGGCCTGCAGGCGCGAGAGGATCCAGCGGTCCTCGACGCTGCGCCCCTGCTCGGTAGCGGAGATCTCCCCCCAGCCTGCGTCTGCGCCCGGAGCATTGCCGATGCGCAGGAGCACGAAGCGCGTCGCGTTGTAGAGCTTGTTGGCGAGCGCCTGGCCCTGCTGCACCTTCTCCTCGCTGAAGCGCACGTCCTGGGTCGAGGACATTGCGAGCAGGCCGAAGCGCACGGCGTCGGCGCCGTAGGCCGGAAACTCGCCCGGGTCCTCCCCCGGGCGCTTCGCGAAGACCGGAGGCCGCGGCCCGCCCTCGACGAGCGCCAGCGGGTCGATCCCGGTCCCGAGCGACTTGCTCATCCGCCGCCCGTCCGGAGCCTGGATGATCGAATGCACGTAGACGTGCTCGAACGGGATGTCGTCGGCGAAGCGCAGGCCGAGCATGACCATCCGCGCGACCCAGAGAAAGAGGATGTCGCGCGCCGTCGAGAGCACGTCGGTCGGGTAGAAGGCCTGCAACTCGGGCGTGCGCTGCGGCCAGCCGAGCGTCGCGAACGGCCACAGCGCCGACGAGAACCAGGTGTCGAGCACGTCGGGATCGCGCTCCCAGCCGTCACCCTCGGGCGCCGTCGCGCCGACGTACGTCTCCGAGCCGCGGTACCAGACCGGGATCTGGTGACCCCACCAGAGCTGGCGCGAGATGCACCAGGGGCGGATGTTCTCCAGCCAGTCGACGTAGCGCCGCGACTGCGACTCGGGGTGGATCTTCACGTGCCCGAAGCGGACCGCGTCGATCGCGGGCCCGGCGAGCTCGTCCATCCGCATGAACCACTGCAGCGAGATGAGCGGCTCGACGCGCGCCCCTGAGCGCTGGCTGAAGGGGACGGTGTGGACGTACTCCTCGCGCTCGCGGATCGCGCCGAGCTCGTCGAGGTCCGCGACCACGCGAGCCTGCGCCTCGGCGACCGTCAGCCCCGCGTAGCGCTCGCCGGCGGCGGCCCCCATCAGGCCGTCCTCGCCGATCACGCTGATCTCGCCGAGCCCGTGGCGGCGGCCGATCTCGAAGTCGTTGGGGTCATGGCCGGGGGTGATCTTCAGTGCGCCGGTCCCGAAGTCGGTCTTCACGTACTCGTCGGCGATGACCGGCAGCCGGCGACCGACGAGCGGGAGCACGACCTCCTGGCCGACGAGGTGCGCGTAGCGCTCGTCGTCGGGGTGCACCGCGACGGCGGTGTCGGCGAGCATCGTCTCGGGGCGGACGGTCGCGACGACGAGCTCGCCGTCGCCCTCCGCCAGCGGATAGGCGATCGAGTAGAGCGTGTCGACGACGCCGTCGCGCTCCTCGACCTCGAGGTCCGAGATCGCGGAGCGCAGGCCGGGATCCCAGTTGACCATGTAGTGGTCGCGATAGATCAGGCCCTGCTCGTGGAGGTCGATGAACACCTTTAGGACGGCCTCGTGGTAGCGCTCGTCCATCGTGAAGCGCTCGTCTTCGTAGTCAGCGGTCGCGCCGAGGCGCTTGAACTGCTCGACGATCTGACCGCCGTAGCGCTCGCGCCACTGCCAGACGCGCTCCTGAAAGGCGTCGCGGCCGAGCTCCTCGCGCGAGGTGCCCTCCGACTCGAGCAGCTTCTCGACCTGGCGCTGCGTCGCGATCCCGGCGTGGTCGGTGCCGAGGATCCACTTCGTGCGCTTGCCGCGCATCCGGTTGCAGCGGACGAGAACGTCCTGGATCGTCCCGTTCAGCGCGTGGCCCATGTGCAGCGCGCCGGTGACGTTCGGCGGCGGGATCGCGATCGAGAAGTTCTCGTCGGCCGAGCCGGCCGCCTCGGGATGCACGAGCCCGGCGTCCAGCCAGCGCTCAAGGATCCGTGCCTCAACCTCGGCGGGCTCGAATCGGGTTTGTGCTTGGAGATCGCTCATAGACTCAGGGCCGAGTCTATGTTCAGGGTCGCCGTGCCTTCGCCGCGCGGCGACCGAGCGGCACGACGCTGCGGGCGATCTTCGCCGGCTCGAGCTTGGCGACGAGCCCGCGCACCTCGGCGCGCTCCTTCGCCGTCAGGCGATTCGGGCGGCCCTGGGACTTCTTCAGGAGCGCCGCAAGCTGCGTGCGCTCCGCGGCGTCGAGGCGCTTGTAGTGCTTGCGCAGCGTGTAGGCGAGCTCGAGCACCATGAGCCATGGCATCGTGCGAACGCGTGAGAGCGGGTTCGGCATCAGCCGATCGTATCCGGGTCGCTCGGCGGCGCGGCGGCTACGCCGACTCGGCGCGGCGCGGCTGCGGGACGTCGGGCGCGGCCTCGGTGACGAGCGTCGGCGAGAGGCCCTTCTCGATCGTCTCCTTCGTCACGACGCACTTCTTCACGTCACGCCGCGATGGCAGCTCGAACTGCACCTCGAGCAGCGTCTCCTCGATGATCGAGCGCAGGCCCCGCGCGCCGGTCTCGCGGGCAAGCGCCTTCTCGGCCACCGAGACGAGCGCCTCGTCGGAGAAGACGAGCTCGATGCCGTCGAACGAGAAGAAGCGCTGGAACTGCTTGACGAGCGCGTTGCGCGGCTCCGTCAGGATCGTGATGAGGTCGTCGCGCGTGAGCTGGTGGACGGCGCTGACGACGGGCAGGCGGCCGATGAACTCCGGGATCAGGCCGTAGTTGACGAGATCCTCGGGCAGCGTCTGACCGAACAGCTCGGACTGGTCGCTCTTGGACTTCGACTGGATCGAGGCGCCAAAGCCGATCCCGTTGGAGCCGATCCGGCGCGCGATCACCTTGTCGAGGTTCGCGAACGCGCCGCCGCAGATGAAGAGCACGTTCGTCGTGTCGATCGAGAGGAACTCCTGATGGGGGTGCTTGCGCCCGCCCTGCGGTGGCACCGACGCGGTCGTCCCCTCGAGGATCTTCAGCAGCGCCTGCTGGACGCCCTCGCCGCTGACGTCGCGCGTGATCGACGGGTTGTCGGCCTTGCGCGCGATCTTGTCGACCTCGTCGATGTAGATGATCCCCGTCTCGGCCTTCTTGACGTCGTAGTCGGCCGCCTGGATGAGCTTGAGCAGGATGTTCTCGACGTCTTCGCCGACGTAGCCGGCCTCCGTCAGCGCCGTCGCATCGGCGATCGCGAACGGGACGTTGAGGATCCGCGCGAGCGTCTGGGCGAGCAGCGTCTTGCCGCATCCGGTCGGGCCGAGCAGCAGGATGTTCGACTTCTGCAGCTCGATGTCGCTGTCTTCCGCCTGCATCATCTGCACGCGCTTGTAGTGGTTGTAGACCGCCACCGAGAGCGTGCGCTTGGACTCTTCCTGGCCGACGACGTACTCGTCGAGCACGTCGTAGATCTCGCGCGGCTTGGGCAGGCTCTCGATGTCGAACGAGGGCGGAGCCGTCAGCTCCTCGTCGATGATCTCGTTGCAGAGATCGATGCACTCGTCACAGATGTAGACGCCAGGCCCGGCGATGAGCTTCTTGACCTGCCGCTGGGACTTCCCGCAGAAGGAGCAGAGCAGCTGTTCGTTGGAGTCGGTCGGGCGGGCCATACGCGCTCAGTGCTGCGAGATCACCCGGTCGATGATGCCGTACTCCTTGGCCTCTTCGCTACTGAGGAAGTAATCGCGCTCCGTGTCGGTGCGGACCTTCTCGTAGGGCTGCTTCGTGTGCTTGGCGATGATGTGGTCCAGCCGCTGGCGGATGTCGATGATCTCCTTGGCGTGGATCTCGATATCCGTCGCCTGTCCCTGGAAGCCGCTCGACACCTGGTGGATGAGGATCTTCGCGTTCGGCAGCGCCATCCGCTTGCCTTCGGCGCCGCCTGCCAGCAGCAGGGCGCCCATCGACATCGCGATGCCGACGCAGATCGTCGACACGTCGGGCTTGATGAACTGCATCGTGTCGTAGATCGCCAGGCCCGCGTAGACCGACCCGCCGGGCGAGTTGATGTACAGCGAGATGTCCTTGTCGGGATCCTCGGACTCGAGATGCAGCAGCTGCGCGACGACGAGATTCGCGATCTGGTCGTCCACGGGAGTCCCCAGGAAGACGATGCGCTCGTTGAGCAGCCGGCTATAGATGTCGAAGGCGCGTTCGCCTCGCGACGTCTGCTCAACCACCATCGGGACAAGGGGGCTCATGGTCCTCGCTTCAGTTAGGCGTCGTCTGGTGAACTCCTGCAGTCGCAGCGTACCAATCGCCTGATCGCGGTCCGCTGCCTTGGAGATGGAGCCCTGGCCTACGGAGCCTTCTTCTTCGCTGGAGCCTTCTTGGCGGTCGCGGGAGCCTTCTTCGCGGCTGCCGGAGCCTTCTTGGCCGCCGGCTTCTTCGCCGCTGGCGCCTTCTTCGCAGCCGCCGGCTTCTCGGCGACATCGCCCGGCGCGACGGGCCTGGCAGTCGTGACGACGAGATCGATCGCCTGCTCGGCCGCGACCTCCTGGATCAGCGAATCGGCGCGACCGGCCGAGCGCAGGCGGTCGAGCAGCTTCTTGCGCGACAGCTGCTCGCGCGTCGCGGCGTCTTCGAGTGCGTCGAGCAGCTGCTCCTCCGTCGGCACGATGTCCTCCGCCTTGATGACGGCTGCGAGCACGGCCTCGCGGCGCAGCGCGATGTCGGCGTCGGGCTTGGACTCCTCGATCAGGTCGTCCTCGGTCTTGCCGGTGATCTGGAGGTAGTGCTCCTTGGAGATCCCTTGGTGACCGAGCGCGTGGAGCATGCGGTCCAGCAACTCCCTCGCGCGCGCGGTAACGAGCGGGTCGGGCACGTCGATCGTGGCCGCGGCGACGACGGCGTCCAGCGCGGCGGCGCGGAACTCCGACTCGATCCGCTTCGCGTCGTGCTCGGTCAGCTCCTTGGCGATCGACTCGCGCAGCTCGTCGAGCGTGTCGTAGCCGGCCGCGTCCGAGGCGAAGTCGTCGTCGAGCGTCGGGAGGTCCTTGTGCTTGACCTCCTTGACGGTGAACTCAAACTGCGCGGGCTTGCCGGCGACGTGCTTGGCCGCGTAGTCGTCCGGGAACGTCGCGTCAACGGTCTTCTCCTCGCCCGCGCTGACGCCGACAAGGCCCTCCTCGAAGCCCGGGATCAGGCGGCCGGCGCCGACCTCGACGAGCTGGTCGCGGCCCTCGCCGCCCTCGAACGGCTCGCCGTCGATCGTGCCGACGAAGTCGAGGATCACGAAGTCGCCGTTGGCGGCCGGGCGGTCGACGGGCTCCAGGCGCGAGAAGCGCTCGCGCATGTCCTCGATCTGCGCCTCGACGGCCTCGGGGTCGGCGGCCGGCTCGCGGCGCACGACCTCGAGGCCGCGGTACGCGCCGAGCGTGGCGCTCGGGCGCACGCCGACCTCGAAGGAGAACGTCAGCGGCTTGCCCTCGGCGGGGAGCTTCGCGAGGTCGAGATCGACGTCGGGGTCGCCGACCGGGGCGATGCCCGAATCGTCGACGGCCTTCATGTACCAGTCCGTCAGCCGACCGCGGACGGCCTCGTCGAGGATCGGCTCGCGGCCGATCCGCTGGATGACGACTGCCGGCGGGATCTTGCCCGTACGGAAGCCGGGGACCTTCATCTCGCGTCCGAGCTTGCGCGCCTGAATGTCGAGCGAGCGCTGGACCTCCTCCGCGGCGACCTCGACGTCAACGCTCACGCGCGACTCGGGCAGCTCGGTGACTGTTGTCGTCAGAGCGGTGGGCATGCGATGCACCATATCGTCAGCACCGTGCGCCACCGTCGCAACCCGCACGCCGCGATCGCGGCGTGGCTCGTCACGGGACCGCTCGGACATCTCTACGCGGGCGTGGCAGATTGGGTCGGCGTGCTCGTGCGCCTCGCGCGCGCCCGCGGAGACTGGAGCCGCCTGTAGCGGCCGGCACGGCGCCGACCGAGCGTGGGTGTGCGACGCGTCCACCCAGGGGGGCGCAGCGTGCCCGGGCGCGATGCCGTTAGGAGCAGTGACCCCCTCCCGTAGGAGCCACGATGCCCCGCCGAACGCTGCTGATCGCCATCGCCGTCCTCGCGCTCTGCCCGAGCGTCGCCAATGCCGCAGACAGCCACGCGCCGAAGGGTGCAAGGGGCGACTGGCTGCCGAGCTCCGAGTGGGTCATGTCGAGCTGGCTGCCGTTCGACGAGGCGCGTCTCTACGAGGTCCTCGGCACAGATCGCGCGTCGCTCGCGAGCTGGCTCAACGACCATCGGACGCTCGGTCAGTTCGCCGCCCGCCACGGCTACCGTGACGCCGCGGTGCTCGCCGACAAGCTCGTCGCGCCGCGCCTGCACACCGCGTCGCCGGCGATGAAGCGCACGCTCCGACAGCGTGCGCGCGACATGCTCTCCCAGGCGCACCTCGCGCGCCACGTCCTGTTTCACATCTACCACACGCCGGCGATCCCACGCCATGCGCAGGACATCTTCGGCATGAGCCCCACGCGCTATCGCCGGCTGCGCGATGGCGGCAGCAGCCCGAAGCTGATCGCGGCAGCCGGCGGCCGGACGCTGCGGCAGTCGCGCGACGAGCTGCTGACGATCCTCGCCAAGCGTGACGACCAGGGGGTACGCGCCGGCGCCATGAGCCGGCGCCAGGCGGAGGCGCTGCTGGCCCATCAGACTGCCGGCATCGACACGTACATGCAGACGCACTACCGCACGCCCGCGCAGCAGGCCGCGTTCGTCTGCCGGCTGCCCTGAGCGCGACGCGCACGCAGCGCCGTCAGGCCAGCGGCGGGACGGTCGCCCGGGCCTCGACCGCCGGCGCGCGACGCGCCCGGCGTCGTGCGAACACCCAGCTGCGCAGCGCGACGTAGCGCGTGATCGTGGCGCATGCGCTCGCGACGAGCAGCACGATCAGCTCGACGGCGCGCGGCGCGCGCGGCGCGACC
>DATBAE010000042.1:0-18444 GCA_036271655.1 Solirubrobacteraceae bacterium | reverse complement strand
GATCGATGATCCGACGACTTCAAGGATCCGCGGCAGCAAACTGACCCGCACGCCCGTCGCTTTGGCCTCGCGAACGAAATCAAGCGTCAGCTCCGGCGTTTCCTCGCTGGGCTCAACAACAACCCGATGCACGTTGAGGTCGGCCACGAGCTCCCTGAGCGCGGCCGTCGCGGTCTGCGCCAGCTGCGCCTCGGAGCCGTCGGCGAGCGACATCCGCCCGACGAGGACCGCCCGGCCCTGGTGGGCGTTGAGCTTGTCGTGCAACCGCGAATACGAGGCCTCGGTACCGACGAACAAGCACCGCTCGACCGGCGACAGGCTGCGTGCGACGTGCCGCGCGGCGTGGCGGGCGGCGAGGACGCAGAAGAACAGCGAGCCCCACAGCACGACCACCTGCAGCGAGCCCAGCGAGCCGGCGACGAAGGTGTCGTCGAGGATCCAGATCAGCAGCGCGTACAGCGTCGCGAGCTGAAACAGCTCCGGCGCCTGGTCGATCGTCGTCTTGTTGATGAGCAGCTCATCACGGTCATACAGGCCCTTGAGCTTGCCGGCGACGACCACGAGCGGCAGCGCGAGGATCGTCAGCGGTCGCAGCCGGTCATCGCCGAGGATGCTGATGCAGAGCGTCAATGCGAAGGCGGCGGCGATGATGTCTGCGATCGCCAAACAGCGGCGGTAGATCGCGTCGCGGTGGGCCACCTCGGGATGGCTCTCGCCCTCGGCGATCGGCCGCTCGGCCGCACGGCGCCCAGCGCTCCCGCCGAACCAGCGCGCCATCCGGCCCGGGATCGACGCGGGCGTCACGGCTGGCTTGCCGAACTTGGCAGTTTCGTGTTCGACGCTCACATCACCTCCCCTGTCGCAGTCCTGCGTCCGTGCCCCGGCGGACAGTATTCAGACAAGCCCAGCATCACACTACGCCATCCGGCCGACGCTCGTCCACGTTCAGTGACCTTCGTTGTTCACTGGGCGAGCGCCCCAACGATAGTCAGCGTTCGCCGTGCGGGCGCCGTTCATCCAGGGGTCGCCGGCACGGGCCCGGGGAGCTCGGATCCGTCGGTCGCCGATCGCAGGGTGCGGACCGCGAGCGTGCTCCAGCAGATCGTGATCATGACCTGGCTGATGACGAGCGACAGCGCGGCGCCGTTGGCCTGCCAGAGCGGGATCAGCGCGAACATCGCGATCACGTGGGTGACCGCCGCGATCGCACTGACGCGCGACATCGCGCCCGACCGATCGGCCGCAAAGAGCACCGTGCTGTGCCAGAAGACGAGCCCGTAGAGCGCCTGCGAGCCCGTGCCCAGGATGAGGCACGTCGCGGCGGCCTCGCCGGCCTTGCCGCTGCCCAGGAGGTGCAGGACGGGGTTGCGGAACACCACGATCGCCGCGAACGCGACGCCCATGACGATCGTCGAGATCGCTGACGCGCGGAACACGAGCGTGCGCAGGTCGTGGATCCGGCCGGCCGCCCAGAGCTTGGAGATACGCGGCAGCAACGCCTGCGAGGCCGGCTGGATGATCTTCCCGATGATCGCCGTCGAGGCCGTGCCAAGCTTGTAGATCCCGACCTGCGTGTTGCCGGCGAGCGCGCCGAGGAAGACCGTCGGCAGCTGCGTCTGGACCACCCGCGCGTACTGGATCACGAGCGTGTGGAACATCGTCTTGCGCATGCCGACACGGGCCTCGCCGTCGAGCACGTTGAGGTACGAGCGCCCGAGCCCGATGCCGTAGGTGTTGCGATAGACGCGCGACATGACGACGACGTTGACGATCCCGCCGACCGCGGTGCTCACGGCGATCACGGCGATCACGGCAAGCAGGCTGTGGAAGACCTGGATGACGACGAAGATGAACCCGACGCGCCCGAACTCGATCGCCCACTGGTACGTCGAGATGAGCGCGAAGCGGTCGAGCAGGCGCAGGACCGTGTACGACATGCGCGACAGCGCCGGGCCGACGAGCGACAGCGCGTAGACGATGATCAGCAGCGTCGAATGGGGCCCCGCGACCCGGGTGCCGATCGCGAACGCGAGCACGGCGAGCACCGGGACGGCGGCGATCGTGCTGGCCAGGTCGATCAGCATGCTGTATTGGAAGACGCCCGCCGCGACCTTCGGGTCGCGCGTCAGCCAGCGCGAGCCGTACGTCGTCGCGGCGTAGCTGACGCGGAGGTTGAAGAGTCCGCCCACGAGGTCGCCGAAGGCGATCACGACCGAGAGGCGCCCGTAGCCGTTGAGGCCGAAGGCATGGGTTAGCAGCACGATCTGCAGCAGGCCGGCGGCGGCGATCGAGCCCTGCCAGATCGCGACGAAGCCGGTGTCGTAGGCCAGCCCTCCGAGCTGGGACTTGCGGACGCGATCGACAAGTGCGCGCGCGCGCGGGAGACGAGGCCGGTCGGGCTGTGGTTCTGAGCTCACGAAGAGGGACGTCGATCAGTCGCCGAGCGGACGTGCGCGCGGTCGGCGGATGTCTCGCGCGAGCGGCAAGGATAGTCGGCCCCCGGGCGGCATACGACAGCTCCCGCGGTCGCCGTGCGTGCGACGCGGGGCTGAGAATCGCCTTGCTACATTCGTCGCCGTGCCTGCCGCTTCACCACCGTGCGCGCATCCGGCGCGGGCAGGGCACAGGTCGTGACGCGGCTGACATATCTGTCAGAGGCCGCGATCCCGAGCAGATCCAGCAACGCGACTGCGACCGTTCGCATGTGCGGGGCGTTCGCCGACGCCGGCGCTGACGTGACGCTCGTCTACCCGCGCCTGCAGCAGCCCGAGCCGGAGGGCTTCGCGGGCGACGTCGCGGCCTTTTACGGGATCGCCGACGCGATCGAGCGGCGCGTCCTGCACGTGCCGCACGCGAAGGGCCGCAGTCCGCTGCAGCGCATCGCGCGCTCGCGCCCGTTCGCCGCCTATCTCGGCGGGCGCATGCGTGGCGGGCAACCGTCGTTCATCTGTTACACGCGAACCTTCCAGCTCGCCTGGCTGGCGCTGCAGGTACGGCGTGCCTGGGGACGGCGCGGGGCCTGCCGCGCCCTGATCATGGAGGTCCACGGCGAGCCGCCCAAGCGCGGCTGGTCGCTGCTGTCGTCCGTCGACGGTGTCGTCGTGATCAGCGAGATGCTGCGCCAGCGCATCCTCGAGCGCCTGCCACAGCTCGAAGGGCGCGTCTGGGTCGAGCACTCCGGAGTCGACCTGAGCGCCGTCCATCGCGGGGCCGATCGCGCCGAGGCGCGCGCGCGGATCGGCTGCGCTGACGCCGCCGGGCCGCTCGTCGTGTACGCGGGGCGCGTCTTCAAGGGCAAGGGCGTCGACGTCCTGATCGAGGCGGCCGAGCGCGTCTCGGACATCGGTGCGCGCGTGCTTGTGGTCGGCAACGTCTATGAGGACGAGTACGTGTCGCGCGCGCCGGACAACGTCACGTTCACCGGTTTCGTCGCGCCCTCCGAGGTGCCCGACTACCTCGCCGCGGCCGACATGATGGTGATGCCGACGACCGAGTCGCTGCATTACTCGCGCTACACCTCCCCGCTGAAGCTGTTCGAGTACCTGGCGACCGGCAACCCCGTCGTCGTCTCCGATCTGCCGGTGCTGCGCGAGGTCGTCCGCGACGGGGAGAATGCCCTCCTCTACCCGCCGCGTGACGCGGACGCGCTCGCCGGCGCTCTGCGCCGGCTGTGGTCGGATCGGGCGCTCGGCGTCAAGCTCGCCGATCAGGCGTGGCAGGACGTCCAGCAGTACTCCTGGCAGCGCCGGGCGCAGCGGATCCTCGAGCGGGTCGACGGCCTCGCGGACGCCGGCGCGCGCTAGTGGAGCACTAGGCTCATGGGCATGGAGACGGAGAACTACGAGTGCAGCCACGTTGCGGTGCTCGAGTCCGAGGCGATCCAGATCTTCCGCGAGGTGGCTGCCGAGCTCGAGCGCCCGGTGCTGCTGTTCTCCGGCGGCAAGGATTCGATCGTGATGGCGCGGCTGGCCCAGAAGGCGTTCTGGCCGGGATCGCTGCCGTTCCCGCTGATGCATGTCGACACCGGGCACAACTTCCCGGAGGTCATCGAGTTCCGCGACCGCCTCGTCGCCGAGCTCGGCGCCGAGCTGCTCGTCGCATCGGTGCAGGATGCGATCGATGCCGGTCGGGTCAAGGAGGAGACCGGCCCGCGCGCCTCGCGCAACCGGCTGCAGACCGTGGCGCTGCTCGACGGCCTGCGCGAGCACGGCTTCGATGCCGCGTTCGGCGGCGCACGGCGCGACGAGGAGCGCGCGCGCGCGAAGGAGCGGATCTTCTCGTTCCGCGACGACTTTGGCGCCTGGGACCCGAAGAACCAGCGTCCCGAGCTGTGGAGCATCTACAACGGACGGATCCAGCGCGGTGAGAGCGTGCGGGTGTTCCCGCTCTCCAACTGGACCGAGCTCGACGTCTGGCAGTACATCGCCAGCGAGCGGCTCGAGCTGCCGAGCATCTACTTCGCGCACCGGCGCGAGGTCTTCCGCCGCGACGGCATGCTCTACGCGAAGTCGCCGTTCGTCGAGCTGTTGCCCGGCGAGGAGCCGTTCGAGACGACCGTGCGATACCGGACCGTCGGCGACATGAGCTGCACCGGCGGCGTCGAGTCGCTCGCAGCGACGATCGACGAGGTCGTCCTGGAGATCGCCTCGACGCGGATCACCGAGCGCGGAGAGACGCGCGCCGACGACCGCGCGACCGAGGCCGCGATGGAAGACCGCAAGCGCGAGGGGTACTTCTAGTGGACCGTCCCGTTGAGTCCGACCCGCCGCCCGCACTCGACGCGGAGGCCGCGACGAGCGGAGCGGAGGCCTGGCTCGCCGCCAAGACCGGCGGTCTCGGCGCGCCGACGGCCGGCAGCGACCTGCTGCGGCTCGCGACGGCAGGCTCGGTCGACGACGGCAAGTCGACGCTGATCGGCCGGCTGCTCTACGACTCCAAGCAGCTGCCGGACGACCTGCTCGAGCAGATCACGCAGACGAGCCGCCGGCGCGGCGACGAGTACGTCGACCTCGCGCTGCTGACGGACGGCCTGCGCGCCGAGCGCGAGCAGGGCATCACGATCGACGTCGCGTACCGCTACTTCCACACACCGCGGCGCAAGTTCATCATCGCCGACACCCCGGGCCACGTGCAGTACACGCGCAACATGGTCACGGGCACGTCGACGGCCGACCTCTCGCTGATCCTGATCGACGCGCGCAAGGGCATCGTCGAGCAGTCCCAGCGGCACATGTTCATCTCGTCGCTGCTCGGCGTGCCGCACGTCGTCGTCTGCATCAACAAGATGGATCTCGTCGACTGGGACGAGGCCGTCTACGACAGGATCTGCGACGAGTTCCGCGCGTTCGCCGCGAAGCTCGACATCCAGGACCTCGCGTTCATCCCGATGAGCGCGCTGCTCGGCGACAACGTCGTCGAGCGCTCGGAGTCGATGCGCTGGTATGAGGGCGTGCCGCTGCTGTATCACCTCGAGCACGTCCACATCGCCTCAGACCGCAACCTCGTCGACATGCGCTTCCCGGTGCAGTGGGTCGTGCGCCCGATGTCGCACGAGCACCATGACTACCGCGGCTACGCCGGCCAGGTCGCGGGCGGCGTGCTGCGCGTCAACGACGAGGTGATCGTGCTGCCGTCCGGTCGGCGCAGCCGGATCGCCGGCATCGACACGTACGACGGTCCGCTCGAGGCCGCGTTCCCGCCGCTGTCCGTGACGGTTCGCCTGACCGACGATCTCGACGTCTCGCGCGGCGACATGATCTGCCGTCCGACGAACCAGCCGGCGATCGTGCGCGGTATCGACGCGACCGTCTGCTGGATGGCCGAGACGCCGCTGACGACGGGCAAGACGTATCTGCTCAAGCACACGACGCGCACGGTCAAGGCGGTCGTCGAGGACGTCATGTACCGGATCGACATGCGCACGCTGCATCGCGAGGAGGGCGTGCAGGAACTCGGGCTCAACGAGATCGGCCGCCTCATCCTGCGTACAGGCACGCCGCTACTCGTCGACGACTATCGCCGCAACCGCGCCACCGGCAGCTTCATCCTGATCGACGCCGCGACGAACGAGACGGTCGGCGCGGGCGTGCTGCTGCATTCGGCGGTGCACGGCGCCGACATCCCGGTGGCGAAGAACCTCACCTGGCACGAGGGCACGGTGTCGCGCGCGCGGCGCTGGGAGGCGCTCGGCCAGCGCGGCGCGACGGTCTGGCTGACAGGACTGTCCGGCTCGGGCAAGTCGACGATCGCGACCGCGCTCGAGGAGCGGCTCGTCGGCGCCGGCCGCTTCGCCTACGTGCTCGACGGCGACAACCTGCGGCACGGGCTCAACAGCGACCTCGGCTTTGACGAGCGCTCGCGCACGGAGAACGTGCGCCGCGCCGGCGAGGTCGCCAGACTGCTCGCCGACGCGGGAGCGATCGTGCTCGTCGGGCTGATCAGCCCATCCGAAGCGGACCGTCAGCGGGTGCGCCAGATGCACGCCGACCACGACCTCAACTACGTCGAGGTTCATGTCGACACGTCGCTCGAGACGTGCGAGGCGCGCGATCCGAAGGGCCTCTACGCGAAGGCGCGGCGCGGCGAGATCGAGAGCTTCACCGGGGTCAGCGCGCCGTACGAGCCGCCGAGCTCGCCCGACCTGCGGTTGACGGGTGACGAGCCGCTGCCCGACGCGGTCGATCGCCTGCTCGCGCTGCTCGTCGAGCGCGAGATCGTCGACGTCGACTGAGCCTGGCTCAGCTGGAGCCACCGATCGTCGCGGTGAATCCAGGCTCAGCCGACGGGCGTCTGACCGGCGATCGGCCCGAGCATGGGCTCGTGGCCGTACAGCGAGAAGGCGCGGAAGCTCCCGAAGAGCCGGTGCTCGGGACCGTGGAAGTCGGCGGAGCCGGTCGTGAGCAACCCGAGCTCGGTGCAGAGCGCGACGAGCATGTCGGTCTGCTCTGAGCTGTGCGTCGCGTAGAACGCCTCGACGCCGTCGAGCCCGGCCTCCGCGAAGCGCCGCACGGTCGCTGTGACGAGCTCCGGATCCTCGAGATCCCAGAACGGATGTGCCCAGACGGCGACGCCGCCCGCGGCGTGGATCGCCGCGATCGCATCGGGGACCTCCGGCATCGTCCGCGCCCGGAACGCGGGGGCGCCCGGGATCAGGTACTTCACGATCACCGGCCCGACGTCGTCCAGGCCCTCCTCCGCGAGCCGCCGTTCGTTCGCGGGGTTGGCGAGCACCGCCTTGGCGAGGTGCGGCCGGCCGATCGGCAGGCCGGCCGCCGAGTGGGCCTGCAGGATCGCGTCGTCGAGCTCCCAGCCGAGCTCGCGCAGCGCGTCGGCCATCCGCTGTGCCCGGCCGTCGCGGTCCGCGCGCGAGCGAGCGAGCAAGTCCAGCAGCGCCGCGTCATGGTGATCGACCCGGTAGCCGAGCAGGTGGAGATCGTCGCGCACCGGATCGACGACGGTGATCTCGGTCGACGGGACGACCTCGACGCCGAGCGCCGCGCCGGCGGCCAGCGCCGCGTCGATGCCGGCGAGCGTGTCGTGATCGCTGAGCGCGACGAGACGGACGCCGGCCGCTGCTGCGGCGGCGATCACGTCGGCCGGCTCCAGAGCGCCGTCGGAGTGCACGGAGTGCGACTGCAGGTCGAAGTCGGGCGCGGTCATGTCGCGAGCACCGCCTGATCCGGTCCGTCGTCGTCGAGACCGCGCGCGTTGAACTCCTTCGTCACGACGGCGAACAGCATCCATGTGATGAACGTGATGCGGGTGACCTCGAGCCAGTTGTCGAGCGCCGCCATCTGCAGCAGCGCGAAGAACGCGACGAGGCTCGCGCAGAGCAGCGCCGGCAGCGGATCGCCGGGCTCGGCTCTTCGAATCGCGATCCGCGCCATCTTCAGGCTGCGCATGAAGGCCCACACGTAGATCCCGACGATCAGCGCGAAGCCCGGCACGCCGACCTCGGCGATCAGCGACAGGTAACTCCAGAACGGCGACGTGATCGCGTGCGAGCCGCTGATGACGGCCGCCGTCCGCAGCTCCGGCAGCAGGTACTTGTCCGACACGTCGGTGTGGTACGGCCGTCCGCCGGTGAGCTTCTGCGTGTACTTGTTCGTGACGTCCGTCGTCGAGTCCGGCGTCACCGCGAACGTCCGCCAGGCGCGGCTGGAGAACGTGCCGGGACCGGTCCCGATGATCGTGTAGCCCGGCGTGTCGCCGAACAGCTGCTCGACCGGGTCGATCGTCTTCAGCCGCTGCTTGAGGTAGAACGTCGGATCGCCCCCCGAGTCCTGGATCGTCGCCTGGAACTTGAACGTCGGGATGTACTGGGCCGCGTAGACGAGCGTCCCGACGAGCGCGACGAGGGCAAGCGTCGCACCGACGACCCCGCGCGCGCTCTGCCGCGCCAGCAGGAACGCGAGCAGGATGATCGTGAGCGCCATCGTCAGCAGCAGCGCGCGGTACTGGGCGAGGAACGTGACGACGAAGATGGCGACGAGCAGCACCGGCGTGAGGCGCGCTATGGATCGCCGCTTCTCGAACGTGAAGATGCCCCCGAGCAGTCCGACGATGACAAGCAGGAAGAACACCATCTGGTAGGGGCTCTCGCCGAACGTGCCGCTGAACAGGTCGGGGTTGCGGCCGGGGTCGGCGAACCAGCGCGGCAGGTCGAGCAGGAACGCGATCGCGAGCTGCAGCACGCCGAGCGCGACGAGCATCCGCGACATTCGCATCGCCGAGCCCGCTGGCCACAGCTTGTACACCGAATAAAAGACGGCGACGGGCCCGAGGAACCCGTAGACGAACACGAGCGCGGGGGCGAGCTCGACGCGAGCGAAGTTCGCGAACGACGAGATCGCGCAGATGACGATGAAGGCGAACGCGGCGAGCCCGAGCGCCGGCGAGAGCTTGCGTGCTTCGTCGGAGACCGCCGGGCGCAGCGCTCCCGCGTACATGATCATCCCGAAGATCGGGATATCGATGAAGTTCGTGAAGCCCGGCAGGATCCGCACGACCTCGCTGAAGAAGCGGATGATGACGAGCAGCGCGATCGAGCCGAGCACGAGCATCGAGCCGCCGCCTGCGTTCGACGCGGCCTGCTCCTCGGCGGCGACCGCGGCAGCCGCCGCGACGTCGGCGGCGGGCGTGCGCGCGGCGATCTCGCCGCTGTTCTTGGGCAGCAGGTCGGTCGCCATGCCGGCGCTGCCGCGGGCGGGCCAGGCGGCGTCGCCCGACTGCTCCTTGGACCGCTCGAGCTCCTCGAACTTCCAGACCGAGAGACCAGCGCGCTCGGCGCGCTCCTTCGTCGTCAGGCGCGCTCCGATGCGCGTCCTGAACGTGCGGTCTCCGGCGGTCCCGAAACCGGCGCCGTTCCCGCGCGACGGCTCGTCTATCGCGGCCATCAGTACGGGGTGCAGGCGCAGGGTCGCGGCGACGCCACCGTGAGCCTCAGGACAGCGGGGACGCGGTGTTGCGCTTCGTCCCGGAGCCGTCGCGGTCGTCGCCGTAGCCGTAGCCGTAGCCGTAGCTGCCGGTGAACCCACCGTCCTCAGCCTCGGCTCCGGTCAGCACGAATCCGACCTTCGCAACCGGCGCGTTGTCCAGGATGCGCCGCAGCTCCTCGAGCGCCTGACGACGCACCGACGGCACGCGCGTCAGCACGATCAGCGCGTCGACCTTCGGCGTCAGGTTGATCGCGTCACTGACGGCGAGCATCGCGGGCGCATCGACAAGCACGAGATCCGCGCGCTCCTCGAGCCGCGCGAGCACATCGCTCAGCGCCTGCGAGCGAACGAACTCAGACGCGTTGGGCGGCAACGGACCGGCCGGCAGGATCTCGAGCGAGCCACCCAGCTGCCCGTCGTCGGCATCGCGCTCCTGATCGTCCCACAACGGGACGCTCGTCAGTGCATCGTCGAGCCACGCGCGACCGAGCGTCACCTCGGTGATCCCCGGGCTCACGCTCAATCCGAAGAAGCGATGGGCGACCGGCCGGCGCAGATCCAGGTCCACGAGGATCACGCGCTTGCCCGACCGCGCGAACGTCACCGCGAGGTTCGCGACCGAGGTCGACTTGCCCTCGGCCGGGTTGGCGCTCGTCACCATGAACGACTTCGCGCCACGATCGAGGTTCGTGAACTCGATGTTCGTCGCGAGCAGCTGGAAGGCCTCCGTCTCCGGTGCATCCGGCGTCACGATCATCGCCAGCTCATCACGCGCACGAAGCCCGCGCTGCGGCTCGTACAGCCGCCCCAGCAGCGGCATCCCGAGGTACTCCTCGACATCGGCCGCCGTCCGGACCCGCGTGTTCAGCGCCTCGCGGATCGACAGCAGGCCGGCGCCGAGCAGGATGCCGAAGATCGCGCCGAGGAAGGCGTTGCGCAGCGTGTGGGGCTGGACCTGGACGACGTCCTGGCCCGGCGGACCCATCAGCGCGTTGTTCTTCAGCTGCGCCAGCTGCGTGCGCAGCTGCTGCTCGGTCTGGTTGAGGTTGTTGTAGCTCGGCGAGCTTGCCGTGCGCGCCGCGAGCGGCAGGTTGTTGATGCGCTGCTGCACGGAGGCGAGCTGGCTCTGCGTGCTGACCGTGTCGAGCCGCAGGCGCTCGCTGATGTAGCTCTGCGCGTACGCCTCCGCGAGCGAGAACGCCGTCGTGCGGCTCGGATCGGTGACGGAGAACGTCAGCACGTTGGCTTGCGGATCGGCGGTCACCGAGGAGCGCAGCAAGAACAGCCGCTGGTCGGTGCGGCCCGGGAACTTGCGCAGCGTGTTCGCGATCACCGAGGAGGTCCGCGATGTCGTCAGCGCCTCGGTTTCGAGCACGACCTTCGAGTCGACGTTCGCCTGGATACCGATCGACGGATCGATGTTGTTTGGGCTGATGCGCACGAGCCGCGTCGCCTGGTACAGCGCCTGCTGGCGATGGGAGATCAGCAACGCGGCGCCGATCAGCAGCAACGTCGTCAGGCCGACGATCGGTGCGCCGCGACGCAGGATCAGCATGTAGTGCCTCAACGCCGATCCTTGGGGGGTGCTGGACTTCACCGTCAGGACTCCATCATCTCGTGTGATAGGGACAGCTCGTCACCAGAAGCCGGCTCGAAGGAGTGTGACGATTCCTCGTCGATGCGTCGCCCCTGGCCGGTCGAAGCCGCATCCAATGCAGCGAGCGCCGTCGCCATCGACTGTAACGGATCGAGCGTGGCACATGAGGCGGTGCCCTGCAGCGTCTCTCGCAGGCGCACGAACTGGCGCTCGTGTCCCTTGTCCTGCGATCGCCCTCCGACGCTGCGGCTCTTGGAGCCATCGCGCAGCTCGAGCGTGCGGAAGTCGTCGAGGATCGCCGATCGCCCGCGCGCGTGTGCCTCGATGCGCTCCTTCGGCAGGCCTGAGGCGCCGCCGTCGGTGTAGACGATGGTCGCCAGCGACTCGTCCGGATATTCGAGCGTCATCGAGAAGCGCTGTGCGGTCTGCAGCGTCTCGCCGATCCGCGGACGGATCGTGCACGAGACGCGCTCCGCCGTGGCGCCGACGATCCAGGCCGCGAGATCGATGAAGTGGCAGCCCTCGCCGAGCATGCGGCCGCCGCCTTCCTTGGCGTCGTTGAGCCAGTGGTCGGCCGGCAGGGCGCCCGCGTTGACGCGGATCAGGATCTCGACTGGGTGGCCGGACCCAGCGACGTGCTCGCGCAGCGCCTCCGTCAACGGCGCGTGGCGGCGGTTGAAGCCGACGAACAGCACCCGGCCGGACTCCTCGCGTGCGCGGCGCAGCTCGGCGAGCTCCTCGTAGTTCAAGCAGGCCGGCTTCTCGACGTAGACGGCCTTGCCCGCACGCAGGGCGCGGCAGGCGAGCTCGGCGTGGGTGTCATGACGCGTCGCGATCGCGATCAGCGCGGCCGACGGGTCGGCGATGACGTCGTCGGCGCGGACCGCGCGCGCCGTCGCGACCCGCTCGGCGACGCCGGTCGCCGACAGGCCGGTCGCACTCGCGACGGAGACGAGCTCGAAGCCTGCGGCCTGCAGCCCCGGCACGATGACGCGCGAGGCGAAGCTGCCGGCGCCGATCAGCCCGACGTTCTTCGTCGAGACGGCCGAGGCCGCCTGCGTGGCGGGCACCGGGGGGACCGTCGACTCGTCGTAGCCGATGACGATCGCCAGCGGCGATGCTGCCGAGGCGACGAGGCGATCGTAGGTCTCGGGCGCCTGGCCGACGGCGATCCGCTCGGTGACGAGCCCGCCGACGTCGAGCCGTCCCGCCTCGATCAGCTCGAGGAACGCCTCCATGTTGCGGCGCTCGGTCCAGCGCACGTAGCCGATCGGATAGTCGATGCCACGCTCCTCGTACATCCGGTCATAGCGACCGGGGCCGTACGAGCGCGACAAACGCACGTCGATCTCCTTGTCGTAGTACGGCCCGCGCGGAAGCTGCATGCCGACGACGCCGACGATCACGACGCGGCCGCGATCGCGACACAGGGCCGCGGCCAGCTGAACGGGGTCGTCGGATGACGTCGCCGCCGTGATCAGCACGGCGTCGCATTCCCCGACGCCGGGCGGAAGGCGGCTCGGATCGAGGCTCTTGCGCGGCGCGACGATGTCGATCGCGCCGGCCTGCTTGGCGCGCTCGAGCAGTGCGACGTCGAGATCGACGCCCACGACGATGCAGCCGGCGGCGCGCAGCAGCATGCCGGCGAGCTGCCCGACAAGGCCCTGGCCGATGATCGCGACGCGCTCGCCGAGGCGCACGTCGGCCTGCCGCACGCCGTGCAGCGCGATCGACCCGACGGTCGCGAAGGCGCCCTGCTCGAAGCTCAGCGAATCGGGCAGCCGTACGCAGAGGTTGCCCGGGACGTGGTCGATTTCGGCGTGCACCGCGTATTCGGCACCGCCGCAGGCGACGCGGTCGCCCGGCGCGAGGTCGTGCACGAGCGGCCCCGTCGCGAGCACGATGCCCGCGGCCGAGTAGCCGAGCGAGGACGGGTCGCTGAGGCGCGTGCGCACCGTGGCGATCGTCTCCTTGATCCCGTCGCGGCGTGCCTTCTCGACGACGGCTGCGACCTGGTCGGGCCGTGCGCGCGCCTTCTGAACGAGGTTCTGGCGCCCGGACTGGACCTTGGAGCGCTCCGTGCCCGCGCTGAGCAGGCTCGCGCGGACGTCGATCAGGACGCCTTCCGGGGAGACCGCGGGAGCAGGCACCTCGAGCACTTCGACCTGCCCGTCCTTGAGTCGCTGGGTGACCTGCTTCACGACTGGTGTGCGGCGCTGCGCCGGAGACGACGTGTGCCGGACCGGTTCGCCTCGACCGTGGTCCGGCAGCTCCGACACACAGTGGTTGCTTCGATCATCTAACGCGCTCTCCCGCTTGGTTTGGCTCCATTCCTACCCCGTCGAGTCATCGTGACCATTGGAGCACGAGGCGAGGCAAAGACATTAGCCCACGACGTCAGGGCCTGTCGACAGACGGCCGATCAGGTCGCGACCGCCCGACCGCACCGTCTGCGCCGTCAGCCCGTGTCGCCCTCGGTCGAGAAGTCGCCGCCCGGAATGGAGCTGCCGCTGCTCTTCGCTGGCGAGGGCTTGGAGGGCGCTGGCGGCGGTGGTGGCGGTGCGCTGATGACGGGCGTGGAGCGCTTGGGCGTCCCCGGGGCGGCCGTCGCAGCGGGGGTCGACTCCGTCTGCTTTGGCTTGGACGTGGACTGCGTCGACGTCGGCTTCGCCTTGGTCTTGGTCTTGGAGGACGACGTCTTGGCCGACGACGCCTTGCCGCTCGAGGTGTGGTGCGCCGTCGACGACGCGGCCGCGTGCGGCTGCTTGGCCGGCGTCTTCGGCTTCGTCGGCGTCGTTCCGCCGGCTGCCGTGCCGGCGTCCGCCGTCGAGGTCGCGCCGCTGGTCGCCGCGGGCACGCGTGCCGCCGCCGGCGCCGCCGACGACGTGTTCGACGGCTCCGAGGTCATCATGAACGTCACGACCGTCACGAGCGCGGCGACGGCGACGAAGATGCCGACCGCGGCGAACTCGACACGGCGCCGGTCGGCGGGCCGCAGCGCCAGGCTGCCGCGCGCGCGCAGGATCCGTGACTGGTGGCGCGGACGCTCGACCGACCCGGCACGGGGTCCGAGCATCCGATGGCGCGTGACCGCGAAGGCATCGGACACGAGCGCGCCGAGCGAGCTTGCCTCGGCCGGCGCGGGCACGGGGCGCCTCGACGATGCGCGGGTCGGCGCTCGCGGCGCGATCGGCTCCTCGGCGTCCCAGCCGCCGGCGAGCGGGGCGGGCTGCGCGGCGATCGAAACCGGCGAGATCGCATGTGAGGACCCGTTGCGGCTGCCGTTCGTCGATGCCGCAGCACCGTTTCCGAGTCGCTGCCAGGCCTGCTCACGGACCGCCTCGGCGTCGCCGCCGAGCGCGACGACCGGTGCGGCCTGCACGAGCGCCGACAGGAGCTGCTCGGCGATGCGCGGCGGCAGGGGAGCGCGCGGCGGCTTGTCGAACGCCCGCTGGCCGGACTCCAGGCGCTCCATTGCCCGCGCGCACGCGGGACAGCGCGCGATGTGCTCGGCGTGCTCCTGGCGCTCCTCGTCGGAGCGCGGCCGCTCGATCTGGGCCACGAGCTTCGTCTCGAGGCCGGCGCATTCGACCGCGTCGGGGTCGACGGTGCCGTTCGCGGCCGGGGCGATGGCATGGATCCCGAGCCCGGCTGCGGCACGCCTCGTGCTTGCCAGCAGCTCTGCTTCGAGGTCGATGATTGGTGATGGCGTCTCGCTTGCGGCCACGATCGTGGCTCGCAGTTGCGCAAACGCGTTGGCAGCGGCCTTGCCTGCCTGTCGTGGCGCCGCGACGTGTTCGCAATAGGCGAGAACCGGCGCCCCTCGCTTGGCGCATAGCGCCGCCAGTGCCTCTGGCTCACCGTCGCGGATCGCTCGTACTGTGATCGCAGCGTCCGTGGTCATCGTCACAATCCAAGGGTACCCCACGACATGGGGTACAAGCGCCTATAGCTGGGGCGGCGCAGTCGGCAGCGAGCCCTCGAGCGCTCGCTCGCGCCAGACGGCCGGATCGTTGCTCGCAAACCGTCGCAAGGCGTCGCTCGCGAACCGCTGCAGCCCCGGCACGTGGCGCTGGTCGCGCGGTCGCAGGTGCAGCGCGAGAATCATCCGAGGGCGCGGGTCCAGGCCCGCCGAGGCGCGCGCGATCGCAAGCCCGAAATGCGTCGTCCAATTGTCCGGGTCGCGCTTGACGGCCTGCTTCATCGCGCTGAGGGCGAGCTGCGGCTGATGCATCATCGCTTGGCAGTAGCCCATCAGGACGTACGGCTCGGGTCGCGCCGGCAGCGCCGCGATCGCTCGCTGGGCGTCGCTGATGGTGGACGGGCAGTCGTGGCTGGCAAACGCGCGCTGGGCGCCGCGCAACGGGCCGTCCGAGCGGTAGGCCCGCCACGGCAGGACGAGCAGGCCGAGGCAGGCAAGCCCGACGCCGCCGGCGAGCACGACATGGCGCCGCCGCGACACCGCGCTTCGCACCGGTCGGGGAGCTGTCGCGGCCCTGCGGGCGGTGAGCGCCAGGCCGCCGGCGGCGAACAGCCACAGCGTGATCGCGGGGTACTCCCACATGTAGTCGAGGCCGGCCTCCAGCGCCCACGCCAATCCGGCGCCGAACAACGCCCCGCCGAGCGCGCGATCGGGCCCGCGAGCGGCTTTGAAGAACGCCCCGAGGACGAGCGCCAGCACTCCGCACACGAGCAGGAAGCCGACGATCCCGAGCTCGGCGAGCGACTCGAGGTACAGCGAATGCGCGTCCTCGACCTTGATCTCGCCGGTGCCGCGGTGATCGAGCTGCAGCCCGAACGTGCTCGCGCCATAGCCGTGCAGCGGCTCGTCGGAGAAGGCCGCGAGCGCGACCTTCCAGAGCTCGGCGCGCCCGTTGTTGCCTGCGCTCGTGAGTCGGCCGCGCTGATCCTGTCCGCTGCGACCCGTGTCGTTGATGAAGTCGTGGTACTGGTGATCGATCTCGCCCGGGACGCCGATCGCCAGCGCGATCAGCAGCACGCCGACGGCAAGCGCGCCCGCGGCGATCGGGCTGCGCGGGATGCGTGCGGCTAAACGGCGGGCGAAGGCCGGGTCGTCGTAGCGGACGAGCGCTAGACGCCCGGCCGCTGCGAAGGCGATGCAGAGCACGACGACGACGGCGACGCCGAGTCCCTGGGACGCCGCAGCCGAGCTGGTCGGATGCGACGACGCGAGCAGGTCGGCGCTGTAGGCGACCGCCACCGCGATGCCGACGGTCGGAACCGCGACCGCGAGGCCGCTCAAGGCGGCGCGCGGGCGGCCGACGAGGAGCATCGCGAGGGTCCCGAGCAGGCAGACCGCGATCGAGCCACGCGAGAACGTCAGCAGGAGCGTCGTGCCCAGCACGGGCAGCGCGGCGGCGCTGAGCGCCTGGACGAGCCGCGACTCGCGCGCGTCGGACGTCAGCGCGAGGCAGAGGACGAAGCCGATCGCAGACAGCAGGCCGAGGGCGTTCCAGTAGCCCAGGGGGTAGTTCAGCCGGTCGGCGTCGGCCGACGGCGCGATCGGCCAGACGTCGGGCAGCAGACGGGTGATCAGGGCGCAGAGGCAGACAACGACCGCCGCGACGGCGATCGCGCGGACGAGCAGGCGCAGGTCGCCGCTGCGCCGGCCCCCAAGACCGAGCAGCAGGAACGCGAACAGGTAGAGGAGCACGCGGTCGTAGTCGAGAATGGCGCGGGCGAGCGCGTGCGACCAGGCGCTCGACAGCAGGACCCAGCCGACGAGCAGGACTATCGCTCCGCCGCATGCGAGCCGGGCGCGCGACGGCATCGCCAGCGTGGGCGCTCGCAGCGCGACGCGCACCACGAGCAGGACGCCGAGCACAAGCGTCGTGAGCGCGGTCGCTCCGGGCAGCGATCCGCCCGAGGAGAAGCTCAGCACGACGATCAGCAGCGCCGGCACCACGAGGAGCAGCGTGTCGACGAGCTGCGGGCGCTGCCAGAGGCCGACGGTGCTCTGCGGCGCGCTCGGCTCGGCGTCGAGCGCGGGCGTGGCGTCCTTGCCCGTGGCGCCGTCGGCGTTCTCGTCGGCGGCGTGAGCGGGCGGATCGGGGCTTGCCGCGCGCCGGGGCGGCGCGGCCGGGGGCGATCGGATGACCTCCCGGGCGCCGTCGCGCTGGCGCGCCGGCGCCGACCGCGCGGTAGCCGTCACCGGGGGCTGGCGCTGAACGGGTTCGCTCTCACCGGACGGCACGGCGGCGGGAGTCGCGGCGCGCGCGGGCGGGCTGCGCCGGAGCACGGTCGTCGCACCGCGCAGCCGCACGCGCGACGCATCAGCGAATTCGATCTCCAGGCGCAGCTGGGGAAGATCGGCGAGTGTGACGACGAAGACCGCGATCGGACCGGGCATCTGCGGCAGACGCGGCACGTAGAGCGGCGCGTCTCCATCGGGATCGACGACGAGCTGGATGTCGAACGGAAGCTCGAGCTCGCGCGGCTTGACCCGCACGAGGTAGCGGTCGCCGCCGAGCGGGACGATCTGGCACTCGAGCTCGCGCGTGGTGGTCACGGCCTTCGCATCCTGCTCCGGCGGGCGCGCGACAGCGTCGCGCGAAGCGCGCTCACACCAGGGCAGGCGCCTGTGCGCGGATCATGTCTCGCCCTCGCTGCCGAACTTGCCGCCGGGTTGGGACGGAGCTTGCGGCGTCCGCTTCACTGCCGGCGGCGGCGGGGGTGGTGGCGGGGTCACCGCGGGGGGTGTCACTGGCACGACCGGCGTCACGGGCTTCACGACGGTCGCGGGAGGGGGAGGCGGAGGCGTCACGACGTGCGGTTTCGCCGCTGGCGTGACGTGCTTGTGCACGACGCGCTTCGGCGTGCGGTGCTTGGGCGCCGCGGGTGCCGCCGGCGTGGTGGCCGTCTTCGTCGCGCTGGGCGTCGTGGCCGTGCCACGGGCGGGCGTGTTCGGCACAGCCGTCGTCGGCGAGTTCGAGCCGGAGGTCGCGATCAGGACGAGTCCTGTCGCGCCGGCGGCGATCGCGACGATCGTCAACGCGGCCGGCATGCCAGGCATGCGCCGGCCCCCGTAGCGAGCACGCTGCCCGCGGCCGCGCATCGCCGACAGGCGCGCGAGCGCTCCGCCGGCTGCGCCGCGCCCGCTGGCGCGACCTGCAGCGGACGCTTTGCCGCGCATCCCCGGAGCGGGGCGCCGCGGTGGCGCCGCCGCCGCGAGCGGGCGACCTTCGGCGACGGGGCCGACGACAGTCTCCTCGTGAGCGAGCGCGCCGACGCCTGCGACGTCCCAGCCGGGCGCGTCGGGCTCGGGCGTCTGACTCGCTGCCGCCACGGCGGGCTCGGAGTCGTCGGCGGTCCACTGCGACGGCCAGTCGAGCGGCGCCTCGGGGGCGGCGGGCTCTCCGGGCTCGTCGGCGAAGGGCGCGGGGGACCAGT
>DATBAE010000041.1:0-40167 GCA_036271655.1 Solirubrobacteraceae bacterium | reverse complement strand
GACTCACGCGTCGAGCGCAGGCTCTCGCGCAGGCGCCGCATCAGTCCACGGCGGCGCTCCGGCTCGGCCTCGAGCTCCTCTTGCGCCGAGGACGCCGCGGCAGCGGCGGCATCGACCAGGAACAGCTCGTCCATGCTCAGGCGGCGTCGGCGGCGACCGCGGCGAGGCCCGCCTCGCCGAGCCGGCGCGAAACCACCTTCGAAACCCCGTCACCGCCCATCGAGACGCCGTAGAGCGTGTCGGCCACCTCCATCGTGCGCTTCTGGTGCGTGACGACGATGAACTGCGCGCGATCTGCGTAGCGGCGCAGCAGCTCCAAAAAGCGTGTGATGTTCGGATCGTCGAGCGCCGCCTCGACCTCGTCGAGGATGTAGAAGGGACACGGCTTCGCGAGGAAGACGGCGAACAAGAAGCCGATTGCGGTCATCGACTTCTCGCCGCCGGACAGCAGCGTCAGGCGCTTCATCGACTTGCCGGCCGGCGTGATCTCGATCTCGACGCCGAGCAGGTCTTCCTCCTCGGGATGGCGCGACTCCTCGTCGGCCGGCTCAGCCACGGCATCCGGATCGGTGCCGCCGTCGTCGACATCAGCGGACTGGCCGGCGACGCCTGTGATCCCCTGCTCGTCCTTGACGAGCCGCAGGCGACCGCGCCCGCCCGGAAACAGATGCGCGGCGAGCTCCTCGAAGTTGCGCGCCGCGGCCTCGAAGGTCTGCTCGAACGTCTCGTGGATCTGCCGGTCGGTGTCGCGGATCAGCGTGCGCAACTCGCGCAGCGCGGTCTCCAGATCGCCACGCTGACCCTCCAGCTCCGTCACGTGGGCGAGGGCCTCGTCGTATTCGTCCTTCGCCAGCGGGTTGACCGGGCCGAGCTGCTCACGGCGCCGCGTGAGGCGCTCGATGCGGTCGCGCAGCGCCTGTGCGTCAGCACTGTCGAGCGGCTGCTCGGCGGGCTCCGCGGGCAGGCCGAGCCGGTTGGCGAGCAGCGCAAGCTCCTGATCGGCCTCTGCGCTCTGGTCGCGCGCCTGCTGCGCGCTGACGGCGGCGCCGGTCACGGACTCGCCGCGCTCGTGCAGCAGCGCCTGGACCGTCGCCTCCTCGGCCGCGCATGCACGCAGCTCCGTGGCGAGCTCCTCGCCGACCGCCCGCCCGGCGGTGAACTCGGCCTCGAGCGTCGCGACGCGCGCGGCGATCGCGCCGGCCACCTGGTCGAGCGCCGCCGCGACGCGCGCGGCGCGCGGCACCAGCGCGAGATCGGCATCGATCTGGGCGCGCAGTCGCGCGATGCGCTGGGCGCGCTCGCCGCGTTCGCGCGCCGCGCGCTCCGCGACGCGCCGCTCGGCCGCCAGCTCGCCCTCGATCTGCGCGCGGCGCATCGCCGATGCACCTTCCTGAGGCGCCGCGCGGCGCGTCTCGATCAGCCATGCGGCGCGGCGCGCCTCCTCCTCGGCCACCGCGAGCGCGCGCGACGCATCGCGCAGCGCACGATCGGCCTGCTCGCGCGCCGCATCGGACGCTGCGACCTGCGCTTCGGCCGGCTCGCATGCCGCTCGCGCCGCCTGCTCGGCCTGCACGACCGTCTCGCTGGCCGCGATCAGCTCGTCGCGCCGGTTGCGCTCGGCGAGCACGCGCTCCTCGCCGCCCTCGGGGGCCTGGCGCATCTCGCGATGATGGCCGTGCCAGACGCGTCCGGAGCGGTTCACGGCGACGCCGTTGAAGCCCGGTGGGAGGTGTTCGATCTCCTCGACGACCCATGTGTTCCACAGCAGACGCTGCGCCACGGCAAGCACACGGTCGTCACCGCGGACGAACTCCGACAGATGGCGGGCGCCCGGTGCCGGGGGGTTCTCGGCACGCGCTGGCCCCGGGGCCAGCGAGTCGACGATCAGCACCCGGCCGCCGTCGGCGCTCGCGGCGTCGAGTAGCTCACGACCTTCGCGGACGCGTTCGACGAGGGCGGCGCCGAGCTGGCCTCCGAGCGCTGCCGCGACGGCCCGCTCATACCCGGGAGCGACGTCGAGCGCATCGGCGAGCGAGGGCACGCTCGCGGCGGCGCCGCGCTTTGCCGCAGCCGAGCGGGTCCGCAGGAACTGGTTGCAGGCGGCAAGCTCGGCGCCAATCCGCACGGACTCCCGCCGGGCCGCCTCGAGCCCGCGGTCGGAGTCGCGGCGCGCGGCGCGCGCCGTCTCGGTCGCGGCGGTCGCCGATGCGAGCAGCGCGCGCGCCGCGTCGACGGCGCCGCGGCCATCGCGCGCTGCGCCGTCAGCCTGCGCCCGCACGGTCTCGAGCTGCGCCAGCTCGCGTTCGAGCTCACGGGCGTGGTCGGCGGCGAGCCGCTCGAGCTCGGCCTCGAGCCCAGCGACGCGCTCGCTGCCGTCGTCGTCGGCGACCTCCCCCTCGGCTGCCGCCAGCGCGCTGAGCGCTGCCAGCTCGAGCGTGCGGCGCTCGGCCCGCTCACCGAGGTCCTCCGCGGTCGTGCGCGCACGCTCGAGACGCAGCCCGACGCGCTCGCTCGCCGAGCGCGCGCGGTACAGCGCCTCGCCGAATGCCTCGCGCTGGGCAGTGCGCTCGGCCATCGCTTGCTCGACCGCACGGCGCCGCTCGGCGACCGCGTGCA
Organism: Solirubrobacteraceae bacterium; assembly: GCA_036271655.1. Lineage (GTDB taxonomy): Bacteria > Actinomycetota > Thermoleophilia > Solirubrobacterales > Solirubrobacteraceae > CADCVQ01. Next base: position 37,551 of record DATBAE010000041.1, on the reverse strand, counting down.
GCGCGGCCTGGGCCTGATCGCGCGCCGCGCGGGCGGCGGTCGCGACCGTCACGGCGGCGGCCAGCTCGGCGCGGCGGGCGCGCGCAACGTCGCGCACGAGCTCCCAGCGCGCCTCGGAGGTCTGGCGATCAAGGCGCTCGTGCAGCTCGGCGGCTTCGGCTTGGCGCTTGAGTGGACGCAGGCGCAGGCGCGCCTCGCGCTCGACGTCGAGCGCGCGATCAAGGTTGTCCTGCGTGCGCTCGAGCTTGAGCTGGGCGCGGCGGCGGCGCTTGCGATGCTTACCGAGCCCGGCCGCCTCTTCGATCAGCAGGCGCCGGTCGCGCGGCTTGGAGGTCACGATCGACTCCACGCGCCCCTGCGACACGACCGAGTGCATCTCCTTGCCGAGGCCGGTGTCGGACAGCACCTCGAGCACGTCGACGAGGCGGCATCTCGCCCCGTTGAGCCGGTACTCGCCCTCGCCCGACCGATCGAGGCGCCGCAGGATCGAGATCTCTCCGAGCGGCAGGTCGACGGCGCCGTCGTCGTTGTCGATGACGATCTCGACCTCCGCGGCGCTGCGCGCCTGGACGCCGCGGCCACCGCCGAAGATGACGTCGCGCATCGACTGGCCGCGGACGGCGAGCGGCGACTGCTCGCCCATCGCCCACAGCACGGCATCGGTGATGTTCGACTTGCCCGAGCCGTTGGGACCGACGACGACCGATACGCCGGGCGCGAAGTCCAGCCGCGTACGGTCCGGGAATGACTTGAAGCCCTTCAGCGTGACCGAGCGCAGATGCATCAGCTGGTCGGCTCGGCGAGGACGCCGGCCTCCACCGGGTGCAGCGCCTCCGCCGGGTGCAGCGAGTCCAGTGCGATCCGTGCGGCCTGCTGCTCGGCGTGCTTCTTCGAACGCCCCGTCCCGCGGCCGATCGCGGTCCCGCCGACCGACGCGACGACCTCGAACGTGCGGTCATGCGGCGGCCCGCGCTCGTCGGCGACCGTGTACGCGACGGTTTCCGCTCGGCGGGCGAGGCGCTCCTGCAGCGTGGACTTGAAGTCGACCGGGTTGGAGAGCGCGTTGCTGATCTCGGGCTGGAACGCCTCGACCACGGCCGCCGCCGTGCGCTCATACCCGCTGTTGAGGTAGCAGGCGCCGATCACGGCTTCGATCACCGAGGCGAGGACGCGCTCGGTCTCCACGAGCGAGTCCGCGCTCTGGCCGATCCCGGCGGGCGCCGAGGCGCGCAGCTTGTCGGGCACGCCGAGCCGCTCGGCGACCGCCCGGCACGAGACTCCCGAGACGCTCTGGGCGCGGATCTTCGTCAGCCTCCCCGCGCCGAAGCGCTCGGCCTCGAGGCGCGGATAGAGGTGCGACGTGACCGCCAGACTCAGCACCGAATCGCCGAGAAACGCCAGGCGCGAGTAGGAGTCGCTGCGCCGCTCGGTCCAGGAGGCATGCGTGAAGACCTGCCGGTGCAGATGCTCGGGCAACTCCTCGAGAAGTGCGTTGAGAAGGTTCAGGACTCGGATGGCTCGTGGACGACTGCGTGCGCGAGGACGAAGTCGACCGCCTGGCCGACCGTCGCGATCCTCGCGGCCTGCTCGTCGGTCATCTTCACGCCGAACGAGTCCTCGAGCTCCTGCACGAGCGTGTAGAGATCGAGCGAGTCGGCCTCGAGGTCGACGCGGAAGTTCGTGCTGTCGTCGATCCGGGCGGGATCGACTTCGAGTTCGTCGACGAGGTGCGCCTGCACCATCGCGAAGATCTGCTCGCGGGTCACGCCGACACCGTAGACCCGCTGCCGGACATCGTGCCGCCCGGCTTGCGCAGTGCGCCGGCCCGTTCGAGCGCGTCGTGCGTGCGGCCGGTGACGTCGCCTGTCACGCCGCGCGCGGCGAGCAGGATCGCCTGCGCGAAGCCGCGGCTCGTGAAGCGACCATGGCCGACGACACCGATCTTGCGCAGCCCGAGCAGGTAGGCCCCGCCCGCGATCTCGGGCGAGATCTCATCGCGGAACGCCTGCAGCGCCGGGCGCATCAAGACGCCGCCCGCCTTCGCGCGCGTGCTCGACACGGCCGTCTCCTTCAGCAGCGCGATCATCTTGTCCGAGACGCCCTCCATCACCTTCAGCGCGACATTGCCCGTGAAGCCGTCGGTGACGACGACGTCGGCGCGCCCCTCGACGAGCGCGTGGCCCTCGATGTTGCCGACGAAGTTCAATCCGTGCGCCGCCATCAGGCGCGCGTGGACGTCGATCGTCAGCGGTGAGCCGCGCGTCTCCTCCTCGCCGACGGACAACAGCGCGACGCGCGGCCGGCTGACGCCGTGGACGACCTGGGCGAGCGCCGAGCCCATGAACGCGAACTGCACGAGGTGCTCGGCGCGCACCTCGGTGTTGGCACCCACGTCGACGAGCGTCACGGGAGCGCCCGGGACCGGGATCAGCGCGGCGAGCGCGGGGCGCAGAATGCCGCGGTCGCGCTTGATGTTGAACAGTGCGGCGGCGAGCGCGGCGCCGGTCGAGCCACCGGAGACGAGCGCGTCGGCGTCACCGGCGGCGACGGCCTGCGCGGCGCGCACGATCGACGACTCGGGGTGCGCGCGGGCAGCGGCGGCCGGGTTGGCCTCCTTGGCGATCGACAGCGGCGCGTCGATCACCTCGATCCCGGGACCGGCGGCGCCGAGATCCGCGGCGGGGCCGAAGAGCAGCACGCGGACACCCTGTGCGGCCGCGATGTTCGCACCCTCTGCAACCTCGGCCGGGCCGAGATCGGCGCCGTTTGCGTCGACGGCGATGACGGGCACGTGGTGCGGCTCGACCGGGAGCTCCCCGTTCGAGCGGTCGATCAGCGACCTGATGCGTGGGGCCGGCATCCGCCGGCCATCCTCAGTGCTCGTGGTCGTGCGCCGCCGATGGCGCGACGACCTCGCGGCCGGCGTACGTGCCGCAGACGGGACAGACCCGATGCGGACGGCGGGGGCTGTGGCAATGCGGGCATGAGTTGTAGACCGGCGCTGCCATCTTGTGCTGCGCCCGACGCTGAGCCGTGCGTGCGTGGGATTGCTTTTGCTTGGGAACCGCCATAGGTTGCGGAAGGGTAGCGCAGCGCGCGCGGCGGCTCGCGGCGGGCGCTTCCCGGGCCACGGCAACGATCGCGGGAAGGACTGGCGCGCTCGCGCGCGAACGGTAGGAGCATGAGCGAGCTCGAGCTTGATCCTTCCCTTCTTGAGACGCTGCGCACGCTGCAGCAGCACGATGTCGAGTTCATCCTCGTCGGCGACGTCGCCGAGGCGATCTACAGCCACGGCGGGTTCGTCTCGGGCGTGGCGATCGTCCCCGGCGGCTACGGCCGCAACGTCGAGCGTCTCAACCTCGCGCTGCAGGCGATGGACGGCGAGCTAGGGATCGCGGGCGTCCCTGCGGTCACGCAGCAGGACTACCGCCGCAGCGACCTGCGCGAGCTAGCGCCGTGCTCGTTCATGACGCGCCATGTCGACGTCGACCTGAACTTTGAGCCGGCCGGCACGAATGGCTATCGCGACCTGTTCGACGAGGCGAAGCACATCGAGCTGGCGCCTGGTGTGCGGCCGCTCGTGGCCGCGCCCGCCGACCTCGCGCGCATCGGCCGCGGCGCGGCGCCGCTGGCGCCCTATGCCGCGCCGCCCACGATGCTGCCGCCGGAGCCCGACGACGCCGGCTTGAGCACGGACGATTTTCGCGCGAGCCGGTCCTCCGGCACGCCCTTCTAGCCGCCCGCTAGTCGAACTTCAGCTCGCCGAGCTTCGCCCAGCGCGGATCCGGGGCGCGCTCGTGGCCGTGCTCGGCCCCCGCGGTGTTGAGATCCGCGCCGCACACCGGGCACAGGCCGGCGCAGTCCTCGCGGCAGAGCAGCTGGACGGGAAGGGCGAGCGCGAGCGCGTCGCGCGCCCAGCCACGCAGGTCGAGCACGTCGTCGTGCACGTATGGGCTGCACAGCTCCTCCACCTCGCCGGGCTGGTCGACCTCGCGCGCGTCGACTGCGATCGCCGGCTCGGCGCGTTCCAGGCAGCGCATGCACGGCCCGCGCAGCGAGGCGCCGAAACGCAGTCGCAGCGCATGCCCGCTGTGCGTCGTGCGCGAGATGTCGAGCACGGCATCGACCGCTGCCGGCTGCACGACGTACGTCTCGCCGCCGAACTGCAGCGGGTCGAGCACGATCTCGAGCTCGAGCCTGCGTCCCTCGCCGGCGCTCAGCCGCAGGCGACCGAGATCGAAGCTGTCCGTGCGTGCCGCCATGGCTTCGTGAAGGCTAATGGGTCGCATCCTCGGGCCCGGAGGGATCGGCCAGCTCGCGCTTGAGCACCTTGCCCGTGGCGTTGCGCGGCAGCCGCGCGACGAACGCCACGTCGCGCGGCACCTTGAAGCGCGCGAGGTTCGCGCGGACGTGCTGCCTGACGTCCTCCGCGGTCAGCGGCGCGCCGTCCTCGAGCACGACGAAGGCCCGCAGGCGCGTGCCGAAGTCGGCGTCCGGCACACCGACGGCGGCGACCTCCAGCACGCCGTCCAGCGTCGCGATCGCGTCCTCGACCTCGGCCGGGAAGACGTTCTCGCCGCCGGAGACGATCATCTCGTCCTCGCGGCCCTCGACAAACAGACGGCCGTCCGCGTCGAAGCGCCCGAGATCGCCAGACGAGACGAGGCCATCGACGACGGCCTTGCCGCCACCGTTCGTGTAGCCGTCGAAGGCGAGCTCATTGCCGACGAAGATGCGCCCCGTCTCACCGGGTGCGACCTCGCGACCGGCGGCGTCGAGCAGACGGACGATCGTGCCGCGCGGCACCCGGCCGGCGGTCCCCGGCGCGGCGCGCAGCTCGGCCGGCGTCGCGATCGTCGCCCACGCGACCTCCGTAGAGCCGTAGAGGTTGTAGAGAACGTCGCCGAGGGCGTCCATCACGCGCGTCGCGAGCTCGCCCTGCAGCGCCGACCCGCTCGCGGCGATGACGCGCAGCGAGCCCGTGTCGTGCATGCGCACGACACGAGGCCCGCACGCGAGGATGCGCTGCAGCATCACCGGCACGACGACGAGCGCCGTCACGCCGTGCTCGTCGATCGCGCGCAGGGTCTGCTCGGGATCGAAGCGCCGTCGCAGGACGACCCTCGACGACAGGCCCATCGCGAGCAGCAGGTGAGCCAGGCCCCACGAGTGAAAGAGCGGCGCGGCGATCAGCGTGCGCTCGCGGGCGCGCAGCGGGATCCGGTCGAGCAGCCCGGCGATCGGATCGAGCGTCGCCGGCTGTTTGCGATCAGCCCCCTTCGGAACACCGGTCGTTCCGCTCGTCAGCAGGATGATGCGGCCCTTCGCCGCGGGCGGAATGAGGTCACCGCGATCGCCACGCTCGACGAGCTCCTGCAGCGGGCGCGCGCCGGCGGTCGGCGATGCGCCGGCGTCCGGCCAGCCGGCGTAGCGCTTGCGCAGCTCCCCGATGCCCGCGAGCACGCCGGCGAATTCGCCGTCGTAGACGATCGCCTGTGGACGCTCGCGGGCGCACACATCCTCAAGCTGGCGCGCCGAGAAGGCGGTGTTGAGCAACAGCGCGTGGGCGCCGAGCTTGGAGCACGCGACGAGCGCCTCGACGAAGCCGCGGTGGTTGCGACAGAGGATCGCCACGACGTCCCCGGCGGCGATCCCGTCGCCGCGCCAGGCGTTCGCGAGCGCGTTCGTGCGCCGGTGCACCTCGAGGAACGTCAGCGAGCCGAGCTCGTCGATCAGCGCGACCTCGTCCGGATAGCGGATCGCCGACGTCGCATAGCCCGCCGCGGCCGTCGGGCCCCAATCGCGCAGCGCCTTCAGCGAGAGCGCTGCCCTGGCGGGACCCGTCGGAGCGAACATCCCGCAGCGGACGAGCGTGCGGATCGTGAACTGCTTCGTTGCAATCGTGTCGCGGAGCACGGGCGCCGGAACCTATGGCAGCCGCAGGCCGGCGGGCAGCGAGCCGCTGTCGATCAGCGCGTGGATGTCGGCCGCGCGGCGCGGGTTGAGGAAGACGTGGCGCTGGCCGACGCTCGGCTTCTCCTCGAGCAGGCCAGCGGCGAGCAGCGCCTCACCGACCTCGTCGGCAAGCGCGCGCTCGTTGCCGGCGAAGCCGCGCGAGAGGTGGCGGAACTCCGTGTGGTACCCGCCCCACTTGCCCATCCCGCTGAGGCGCTGCAGGATCCGCCGCGCGATCCTCCGCGCCGGCTGCGGATCGTCGTGTGGGCGTGCCGCCGTCGCACCGCCGTCCGGCTGCACGAGCGCCAGTGCCGCGTCCTCGTGGGCCGCGACCGACGCCGCGTCCGCCGGCCGGCCGCCGAGCCGGGCGACGGCCTCGGCGCTGCGCAGCGCCTGCCCGATGGGGTCACGCCAGTCGCCGGCCTCGGACAGCACGTGGGCGGGGAGCGCAAGCCCGCGGCTGCGCAGGCGCGCGATCGCGGCGGCCTGCTCCTCGAACGCCACGGCGGCGAGCTCAGCGTCGTCGGCCGCCCCGGCGGCCGGCAGCCGCAAGGCCAGGTGCGCCCCGAGCGCGCCGGCCTGCAGCGCGAGATCGGCCGGCACCCGCGGCGTGGCGAGCCCCGCGATCTCCGCGATCGCGCCGATCGCGGCCGCCGCGACGAGCCAGCCGCGCTCGGAGACCGCGCCGGGGTCGGCGCGCACGGCAACCGCGACGGGCACGACTGCGACCAGCGCCGCGCGATCGGCCGCGAAGACGACCGTGACCGGGTCAGCGCGCCCCGATCGCGCAAGCTCGAGCTCGCGCGCGGAGCGGACCAGCTCGTCGGCCAGCAGGTCGCGCAGCTGCGCACCGCGCTCGCGCGGCGCGGACGCGCCGCCGGCGTCCTCGAGCGCGCTTGCGAGCTGGTTGAAGACCATCTCACGAGGCTACGCTGCGGCCCGATCATGGCCGCCCGGACCGCTCCGGGATGAACCGGCGCATGCGGTCCGTCGGGTGCGATCCGTAGCGTGGGAGCGTCATGAAGGTCGTCTCCCCCCTCCCGCTTCCGCTGGCCCGCGTCCAGGTCAGCGGCCGCCGCCTGGCGATCGACTTCCTGACCGTCGACGACGAGACGGCGGTCCGGCTTGCGTCCGAGCGCGACGATCCCGTGCGCTTCGTCGTCGAGGCGATCGAAATCGGCGCGCGCGTCCTGGACCGCGAGCAGACCGGCGCCAACGCCGAGTTCGTGCGCGCGGAGTTCGAGAAGACGGCGCGCGAACTCGACCACGAGTTCGTCGAGCGTGCCCGGCGCGTCGCCGAGCGGCTCGACAAGAAGGTCGACGAGGTCTTCGGGCCCGAGCACGGCCACGTCACGAGGGCGCTTGCGCGCCACTTCGGCGACGAGTCGTCTGTCGCCGTGCAGCATCGCGTGCGGGCGGTCCTCAGCGAGGTCTCGGGGCAGATGCGCGAGGACCTGCGCAAGCAGTTCTCCTCCGACGACGACAGCAACCCGCTCGCGGTCTTCCAGCGCATGCACCTTGCGCAGGCGCACCAGATCGCCGGTCAGCAGTCCGACCAGATGCGCACGATGAACGACAAGCTCGAGAAGATGAACCTCGAGATCGCGCAGCTGCGCGCCGAGAAGCAGAAGCTCGCCGAGATCGCCGCCGTGCAGGACAAGGGCACGGCGAAGGGGCGTACCTACGAGGAGTCCGTCGTCGAGGCGCTGCACGCGATCGCCGCCGCGCGCGGCGACGACTGCGACGCCGTCGGAGACGTTCGCGGTGAGGGTGGCAAGAAGGGCGATGTCGTCGTCGCGATCGACGCCTGCAGCGGCCCGTCGCGTGGCAGGATCGTGTTCGAGGCCAAGAGCTCGAAGCTGTCGAAGAACGAGGCGCTCGCCGAGCTCGACGGCGCGCTCGAGACGCGCACCGCCGACTACGCCGTGCTCGTCGTCTCGAGCGAGAGCAAGCTGCCGGCCCGCACGCACCCGCTGCACGAGTTCAACGGCGACAAGCTGTTCGTGACGTTCGATCCGGACGAAGGCTCGACGCTTGCGCTCGAGGTCGCCTACGGCCTCGCCCGTGCCCGCGTGCTGATGGCGCGCGCCGCCGGTGGCGGGCTGGACACCGCGGCGCTGCGCGCCGAGGTCGAGCGCGCCCAGGGCGCGATGGAGGACGTGCGACGGATCAAGTCGCAGCTGACGAACGCGACGACGGGGATCGAGGAGGCGCGCAAGATCGTCGACGCGATGGCCGTCACGGTGCGCGGCCATCTGGCCACGATCGAGCAGCTGCTGGCCGACGTCGCCGACGCGGCGAACGCCTGATCGCCACCGCCGGCGTCGCCATCCAGATGGTCGATCTCGGATTGGCGTGCCGTAGCCTGCTCGCGATGACCAGCGCCGTGATCTTCGACTGCGACGGCGTGCTCGTCGACACCGAGCTGATCTCGAACACCGTGCTCGCCGAGCTGCTCACGGCGGCCGGCTTGCCGACGACGTACGAGCAGTGTCTGCGCGACTACCGCGGCCGCTCGCTCGCCTCGGTGATGGCGATCGCCGGTGCACGTCATGGCGCCGCCCTGCCGGGCGACATCCCGGAGCGATATTACGCGGCCGCGAAGGAGCGCTTCGCGCGTGAGCTGGAGCCGATCCCGGGCGTGACCGAGGCACTCGACCGGATCGACCTGCCGAGCTGCATCGCGTCCAGCGGGCCCCACCACAAGATGGAGGTCACGTTGCGTCGGACCGGGCTGTGGGAGCGCTTCGAGGGCCGCATCTTCAGCGCGTACGAGGTCGAGCACGGCAAGCCTGCGCCGGACCTCTTCCTGCACGCCGCGCGCGCGATGGGCTTCGACCCGGCGACCACCGCAGTCGTCGAGGACAGCGTGCCCGGCATCGAGGCGGCGCGTGCTGCCGGCATGCGGGCGCTCGCATATGCCGGTGACGCAGACGCCGACGAACTGGCGGCGGCCGGCGGTGAGCTCTTCGAGGACATGGCCGAGCTGCCCGCGTTGCTCACGGCCCGGCGATGAGGCAAGCGGCGGCGCGGATAGGCTCGCCGGCTAGCGAACTTCGGCCGGCTCGTCCTTGCCCTGCAGCCGCTCGCGGCCACGCTGCACGGCCGCGATGAACTTCGAGAGATTGACCTCGAGCGTGTTGAGGATCTCGTCGGCGTAGTCCTCCGCGCCGAGACGGATCTCGCGTTCGCGAGCCCGCGCGTCCTCGATGATGTCCTCGGCCGCGCGCTGGGACTGCTTCGTGACCTCTTCCTCGCTGACAAGCTGGTCCTGGCGCTCGCGCGCCTCCTTGACGATCCGCTCGGCCTCGCGCTTGGCCTCGGCGAGCATCTCCTGGCGCTCCTTCACGATCCAGCGTGCCTGCTTGATCTCCTCCGGGATCGTCGCGCGCATCTGGTCGAGGATGTCGTAGATCTCGTCCTTGTCGACGCGGACCTGACCCGTCATCGGGACGAGCTTGGCGTTGTGCACCAAGTCGTCGAGCTTGTCGATGAGTACGAGGACGTCCATGGCAACCCTTGTTTCGCTAGCGGCCCAGCTCTTCCTTCAAGCGAGCCGCGACCCGCTTGGGGACGAGCTCGTCGATCGTTCCACCGAACATCGCGAGCTCCTTGATGCCGCTGGAGCTGATGAAACTGTACTGCGGGCTCGCCATGAGGTAGACGGTGTCGATGTCGGGCGCCTGCAAGCGGTTGAGTTGGTGCATCTCGAACTCGTACTCGAAGTCCGAGATCGCGCGCAGGCCCTTGACGATCACGCGCGCGCCGTGCTCGCGCGCGAAGTCCACCACGAGCACCGAGAACGACAGCACGCGCACGCCCACCAGGTGCGCCGTTGCGTCCGCGATGAAGCTGATCCGCTCCTCGACGCTGAACAGCGTCACGCCCTTGCGGGCGGGAAGGTTGACGACCGCGACGATGACCTCGTCGAAGAGCTCGGCCGCTCGCGAGATGACGTCGAGGTGACCGTTCGTGACCGGGTCGTAGGAGCCCGGGCAGAGAGCGACGCGATGGTCAGCTGACGTGGGTGTCATGGATGCGGATGAGGGTGTCGCCATAGCGGCGCTCGTCGGCAACTGGCAGATCGAGGTCCAGCGGAGCACGTCGGTCGCTCTCGGTCACGACACGAGCGCCCGGCGCGAGCACCGCGGGTAGTGCCTCCGAAAGCTCCCGCCCCAGCTCGGCGGCGCGACGGTAGGGAGGGTCGAGGAAGACGAGATCGTATGCCTCGCGCCGGGCGGATGCCGCGCGCAGCGCTGCGCGCGCCGCGATCGGCCGCACCTCGGCCTCGATCCCGAGTGCTGCGAGGTTCGCTCGAATGGCGCCGATCGCCTGCTGCGAGCGATCGACGAAGACCGCGTGCGCGGCGCCGCGCGAGAGCGCCTCGATGCCGAGCGCGCCCGAGCCAGCGAACAGATCGAGCACGTGCCGATCCCGCAGCGACGGGCCGAGCACGCTGAATAACGCCTCGCGCACACGGTCGCTCGTGGGCCTCGTCTCGCTCCCGGGAGGCGCGAGCAGGCGGCGGCCACCGTACACCCCGGCGACGACCCTCACGCCGGCAGCGGCGTGAGGTCAGCCGTCCCGTAGGCCCGCTCGAGCGCGTCGGCGAGCAAGGCGTGCTCGGGCTCGGCGAGCTCCGGATCGCGCACGAGCAGCTCCTCGGCGTACGCGCGCGCCGCCTCGACGAGCGACTCGTCCCCCGGCAGGCGCGCGACCTTGAACTGGGCGAGGCCGGACTGCCGTGTGCCGGCGATCTCGCCCTCGCCGCGCAGCTCGAGGTCGATGCGGGCCAGCTCGAAGCCGTCGGTCGTGCTCTGGAGGGCCTTCAGCCGGGCCGCGCTCTTCGGGCCGAACAACAGGCACGTGGCCGGGTGGGTTCCGCGCCCGACCCGTCCGCGCAGCTGATGCAGCTGGCTGATGCCGTAGCGCTCGGCCCCCTCGATCAGCATGACGGTCGCGTTCGGAACGTCGATGCCGACCTCGATGACGGTTGTCGCGACGAGCACGTCGACGGCGCCCGCGCAGAAGGCCAGCATCGCCTCATGCTTGTCGCGCGGGCGCATCTGGCCGTGCAGGAGCGCGACGCGGTGATCGCGTAGCTCGCCGCTGCGCAGGCGCTCGTACTCCGCGGTCGCCGCCCGCGCCTGCAGCGCCTCGGACTCCTCGACGAGCGGGCAGACGACGAACGCCTGGCGTCCGGCAGCGATCTCTTCGCGGATCAGGTCGTAGGCACGAGCGCGCTCGGCATCCGTCGAGGCGACGTGCGTCGCGATCGGCTGTCGGCCCCGCGGCAGCTCGCGCAGCGTCGTGATGTCCAGGTCGCCGTAGCGCAGCAGCGCCATCGTGCGCGGGATCGGCGTCGCCGTCATGTGCAGGACGTGCGGTGCGAGATCGGACTCTGGCCCGCCGGCCTTGGCGTCGAGCGCCGCGCGCTGACGCACGCCGAAGCGGTGCTGCTCGTCGACGACGACGACCGCGAGGCGATCGAACAGCACGTCTGGCTCGACGAGCGCGTGCGTGCCGACGACGAACGACAGCTCACCGCTGGTGAGCTTGTTGAGGGTGTCCGCGCGCCGTGTCGCGGTCGTCGAGCCGGTCAGCAGCGCAGCGCGCACGGCCTCCCCCGGCATGAGCGCCTGGAGGGTCGCGAAATGCTGCTCGGCGAGCGTCTCGGTTGGCGCCATGAAGACGGCCTGCATGTCGTGCTCGACCGCGCGCAGGATCGCGTGCAGCGCGACGACCGTCTTGCCGGAGCCAACCTCCCCCATCAGCAGGCGCTGCATCGGGCGCGCCCGGGCGAGCTCCACGTCGATCTCGTCCATCGCCCGGCGCTGGTCGCCCGTCGGCGTGAACGGCAACAGCTGCTCGCGCCAGCGCCGGGAGAGCTCAGGCGGCTGGTCGAGGACCGGCGCGGAGCTCGCCGAACGCCGCTGAGCGCGGCGGCGCAGGAGCGACAGCTGGGCGAGCAGCAGCTCGTCGAACGCGAGCCGGCGGCGGCCGCCCTCGTGATCGCCGGCGTGCGCGGCGACGAGCGCCGCCGGGCGGTCGGGCAGCGCGTCGCGCACGCGCACGCGCGCCGGCAGTGACTCGATCGCATGCTCTGCCGCCGCGAGGTGCGTGCGCACGAGCGCGAGGATCTGCGTCGAGGAGAGCCCCTCCGTCGCCGGATAGTGCGCGACCTCGCCAGCGCTGCCCGTGCGCTCCTCGGTCGGCGCATGGCTGGAGACGCGAAACGCGTTGCGCGCGGCGTACGTGCCGTGCAGGACAAGGCGCGTGCCGGCCGGGTACTTGCGCTGCAGCCAGGGCTGGTTGAAGAACGTCGCCTTCATGACGCCCGTCTCATCGGCCACCGTCGCCTCGACGAGCGGCTTCATCCCCCGCCGCCGCACGGGCCGACTTGTAATCGAGCGCACCTCGACGACGACCGTCGCGACGTCTCCAGCGCTCAGCGTCGCGACGGTGCGCGCCTCACGGCGGTCGCGCGGCAGGTGCTCGAGCAGGTCGCCGATCGTGTGCAGGTCGAGCTGCTCGGCGGCCTCCGCGGCCTTCTGCGGCGTGACCGTCAGCGGATGGGCGAGTGCCGACGGCCGCGGCCAGTGCAGCGGTGCGCCAAGCAGCGTCGCGCGGTCGAGCTCGCTGCCGTCGGCGAAGGCGGTGGGCACCGCACCATCATGATCGCCGCCGCGGACCGAGCGATCAGGGGGCGTGCTTGGCGTCCTGCGCGTCGCCCAGGGCTGAGAGCCCGGCCTTGAAGTCTGCGAAGGCGCCGATCGTCGGCGGCTTGCCGATTCGCTGTGGGCTGCCGACGTCGGTCACGTTGAGCAAAGCCGTGACCGTGGCAGCGGAGATTCCGCCGACGCTGTGCCGGTCGGCCTTCGCCACCGCGAAGCGCACGGTGAAGCCCGCCTTGCGCAGGACGTGGTCCTTGACCCCGATCCACGAGCCGCCCGAGGCCGATGTCACCGAGCGGACGAGCACGTCGCGGGCCGCCCGCGAGATCTTCGGCGGAAGCCCCGTCGCACGCGAGATGCCGAGCGCGTTCTGCAGGCCGCCCAGCGTGTTGGCGTCCAGCAGGACGCGCCTGACGTCGACACCCGTGGCGACGTGGACGGTCTGCACCCCGTCGACGAGCTCGGTGCCAGCGATCCGGCGCTTCGTCTCCCAGCGCCAGATCGCGATGCCGAACTGCTCGAGCGTGCGAGTCAGGCCGTTCGTGCCCTTGGCGGCGGAGTGCACGAGGCGGCGGCGGATCGTCGCCGGCACCTGGTAGCCGGTCGTGCCGAGGCTGACGTAGGACTTGCCGCCGACGGCCGACAGCTCGCTGCCGTAGTTGCCCGCGCCGAGCTGAATGTCGTAGTCGGGCAGCGCGTGGCCGGCGCGGTCTTCGAACGGACCGCTCATCGTCAGCGAGAACGGCTCGGCAAACGCCTTCGCGCCCGTGACGGCGATGCGGATCTCGCCATCGATCTGGCCTGACCGCGCTGCCGCGTTGGGACCGAATGCCTGCTTGGCAAGGACGGCGGGATCGGCGGCCGCAGGCGTCTTTGCTGACGTGGTCGCGTCCTTCCCGGAGCCGCAGGCGGCGAGCGCCAGCGCCGCCGTCAGCGCCGCTGCGGGGGTCGCGGAGCGCCACAGGTGACGAGCTGTTCGCATGTCCGGTGTATATACACCTTCTTGTCTCGTGTCAACGCGTCGCGCTGCTACTCGGCCGCGACGAGCCACCAGTACGACGGCTGTCCGCCATCTTCGTACTCGAGCTCCAGCCCATCGGCGGCGAGGGCACGCACCTGGGGCTCGCCGAGTGGCGCCCCGGCGCCGGCGATGCAGGTCAGCAGCTCCGCCTGCGCTCCGACCTGCTCGAAGACCGCGGCCAACGTCGGGCCGGGCTCTCCCCAGGTCACGATGCGCTCGTCGACGAAGCCGACGGCCTCACCGGCGACGAAGCGCCCCTCGGCGTCATCCCGCGCAGCCGGCGCAACCGCTCCGGTGCGCAGCCGGCCCAGCGCAGCATCGACGGCCGCGACGTTGTCGGCCGCCGAGCGCCGTGGGTCGAGGGCGAGTGCAGCGGCCAGGCCGGCCTGCTGGGACCGCGCGCCGCTGACCTCGACGAGCTTCTCGGAAAGCTCGGCGGCGTGCGCGGCCGCCATGACGACGTTCGGCGAGTTCGGCAGCACGACGACCTCCTCGGCGGGCACCGCGTGGATGCCGGCCAGCAGCTCGTAGGTCGACGGGTTCAGCGTCGGGCCACCGTCGAGCACGCACACGCCCAGCGACGCGAACAGCGCACGCATGCCGTCGCCGGCGACGACTGCCAGCGCGCCGCAGCGCTGCGATGGCTCCGCTGCCAGGCGCTCGTCGCGCGCCTGGACCTGGAGATGCATGTCGGCGACGTCGAGGCGCGAGACCTCGCCGGCGCCGTCGAACAGCGCCGTGGCCGCCGCCGGATCGTTCGTGTGGACGTGGATCTTCAGCGTGGCGGCGTCACCCACGACGAGGACGGAGTCTCCGAGCGCCTCGAGCGGCTCGATCCAGGGCAGCGGCTCGAGCGCGCGCCCGGTGACCGCGAAGTTCGTGCAGAAGCGAAACGTCGAAGAGCTGTGCTGCGGATGGCTGATCCGGGCTGGTGCCGCGTGATGCGCCACGCTCGGTGCCGTGCCGCCGCGCAGCGCCGCGATCATGCCGGCGAAGATCACGGTCAGCGCATGCCCGCCGGCGTCGACGACCCCGCTCTCACGGAGAATCGCGAGCTGCTCGGGCCCGCGTCGCACCGACTCCTCACCGGCCTGCAGGGCACGCTCGAGGACGTCGGCGATGAGCATGTTCTGGACAGCCGGATCTCCCTCGGCGCCCAGCCGCGTATCCCCCATGTGCGCGATCTCGCTGGCGACGCTCGTCGCCATGTCGCGCACGACCGTGAGGATCGTGCCCTCGGCCGGCTCGCGGACCGAGCTGTAGGCGCGCTGCGCCGCGCGCGCCATCGCGGCCGCGATCAGGACCGGATCGACAAGCTCGCCAGGCCGGCTCACGAGCTCCTCGGCGGCGCCACGGATGAGCTGCGAGAGGATCACGCCGCTGTTGCCACGGGCGCCCAGCAGGGCGGCGCGAGCGACCGACTCGACGAGCTCGTCGCGGCCGATCTCGTCGATCAAGCGCTGCTCGGTGTCGGCGGCCAGACGGTCCACCTCGACGAGGACGGCATTCAGGGTGAGCGCCATGTTGTCGCCGGTGTCACCGTCGGCGACCGGGAAGACGTTGAGATCGTTGATCTCCTCGCGGCGCGACTCGAGGTGCACCAGAGCGCCTTCGACGACGGCGCGAAATCGGACGAGGCTTGGATCCATCCGGAGACCGGAGGGCGAAGCCGCGGAGGCTAGACCGCCTTCTGGACCTTCCCTGCCTTGAGGCAGCGGGTGCAGACGTAGACCCGGCGCGGCGCGGCGCCGATCAGGACGCGAACCTTCTGGAGGTTTGGGTTGAAGCGGCGCTTCGTCGCGCGCATCGAGTGGCTTCGGCTCTGGCCGAACGCCGGCTTCTTCCCGCAGCTGTGACAGACCTTGGCCATCGCGACGCGCAGTGTAGCGATCCGTCCGACCGGTCCGCCAAGCGCGTCGGCCGCGGCGTCCCCCCGCTCGGGGGGCCGCCGCTTGGCTTACCCAGGCGGGTGGGTAGGGTCAGCGATGGGGATGCCGATCGCTGCTGCAATCGAGCTGCCGGAGCGCTACCGCGTCACGCGTCACATCGCGAGCGGGGGCATGGCCACGGTCTGGGAGGCGGAGGATCTGCGTCTCGGGCGGGTCGTCGCGGTCAAGGCGCTGAGTGCTCGCTATGCCACCGATCCCGCCGCGCGCGCTCGGTTTCAGCGGGAGGCCCGCACCGCCGCTCGTGTGTCGGAGCACGCCCACATCGCGACGATCTACGACACCGGCGAGCACGGCGGCGATGCCTTCATCGTCATGGAGTACTTCAGCGGCGGCTCTGTCGCGGACCGGCTGCGCAGCGCCCGGGAGCGCGGCCAGCGCCTGCCGCGCGAGACCGCGCTGCGCTGGCTGCACGAAGCGGCGGCCGCGCTCGACGCGGCGCATGCCGCAGGGATCGTGCATCGGGACGTCAAGCCCGCGAACCTGCTTGTCGATGAGCAGCAGCGGCTCGCGGTCGGCGACTTCGGGATTGCCCGCCTCACCGACGACACCCACATGACGCAGACCGGGCAGGTGCTCGGCACGGCGGCCTACCTGTCGCCGGAGCAGGCGCTCGGGCGACCCGCGACGGGCGCCAGCGACCGCTACGCGCTTGCGGTCGTCGCCTACGAGCTGCTGACCGCGCGACGGCCGTTCGTCGACGGCCCGCCGAGCGCGCAGGCACTGCAGCACGTCGACGAGCCGCCGATGCCCCCCAGCGCCGTCGCACCGGACCTGCCGCCGGCGCTCGACGCTGCGTTCGCCCGCGCGCTGGCAAAGCATCCGAGTGACCGGCCGCGGAGCGCCGCATCGATGGTGCGCGAGTTCGAGCGCGCGCTACGCGAGCCGGTCCTCCCCGACGCGACGCAGCTGCTCGAGACGGAGGGCGCGGCCGCAGCAGGCCCCCGGCGCGGGATCTCGCCGTTGCTGCCGATCGGCGTGGCGGCGACGGTCGCCGCCGCGGTGGTCGTCGTGCTGCTGCTGGCAGGCGGCGGTGGTGGGCATCCGCGCGGCAGCGCGGCGCCGAGCACGGCGAAGGCGACACAGAGCGCGAGCTCAGGCGGCCAGCCGGCGGCAGCCAAGCCCGCGACGACGACCGCGCCCGCGACGGGCACGAGCAGCGCTCCGCCCGCCACCGCGGCGGGCGGAGCCGGCTCATCGGACGAGCCCGGGAATCTCAACATGCGCGGCTACGCGCTGAGCCAGGCCGGCAACTACGCCGACGCCGTCCCACTCCTGCAGGCATCGGTCGACGGCTACCGCGCGGCGAACCGCACGAAGGAGCTCGACTACGCCTACGCGCTCTTCAACCTCGCCGTCGCGCTGACGCATTCCGGCGCCGCCGCCGACGCCGTGCCACTGCTCGAGGAGCGCCTGACATACGACAACCAGCAAGCGACCGTCCGCAGGGCCCTCGAGCAGGCGAAGGCCGCAATCGGGGGCGCGGATGTGCCGGTCACAGGCAACCGCGACGAGCAGTGATCGTGCCCGCTACATTTCGCAGTCGATGCGAGGCTGCGGACGGATCCGCTCGATCGGCGTGCTGGCTACGCTTGCGTTCCTTGTCGCACCCCTGACGTCGGCGGCTCGCGCACAGGCCCCCGAGACCGCACTGCGCGACGTCCCGCAGGGCACGGCGGTCCGGCTGTCCGCATTGCAGGGCGATCCCCGCTACCGCAGCACGTTCCTGAACCAGTTCGACTCGCTGACGCCGGAGAACGAGCTGAAGATGAACGCCCTCCAGCCACACCGCGGGGAGTTCGACTTTCGCGCCGCCGATCAGCTCGTCCAGTTCGCGCTCGATCACGGCAAGACCGTGCACGGGCATGCGCTCGTCTGGGGACTCTCGTTGCCCCTCTGGCTCGTCGACCACGGCGCGACCGACGACATCGGCCTGCGCCTGCCTCCGATCCAGCTGCCGCAGCTGCCGAGCCCGCTGGGCGCGGCGGTCAGCAGCGCCACGACGCTGCTGACGGGCTGGCGCCGGGACGAGTTGCTCGGCGTGATGGACAACCACATCACGACCGTCATGCAGCACTTCGCGGGCAAGGTCGGCGAGTGGGACGTCGTCAACGAGCCGATGGCGGAGGACGGGTCGTTGAGCCCGAGCGTCTGGGAGCGCTTCATCGGCCCCGACTACATCGAGCAGGCGCTGCGCACCGCGCACGCCGCCGATCCGAGCGCCAAGCTGTTCATCAACGACTACGCGATCGAGGAGCCGAGCCGCAAGCAGGACGGCCTCTTCAGGCTCGTCAAGGATCTGCTGGCGCGCGGCGTTCCACTGGACGGCATCGGGCTTCAGATGCACACGCACATCCTCGGCTATCCGGACCAGGCGACACTCGAGAACACGATGCGCCGCTTCGCCGGCCTCGGCCTGAAGGTCGAGGTCACCGAGATGGACGTCGGGACCTCGCTGCTCGTTCCGGCCGGGCTCGACGTGCTCAAGCAGCAGGCCCAGGCGTACGGCGCCGCGGCACGGGCCTGCGACGCCGTGAGCGCCTGCACGCGTTTCACGACGTGGGGCTTCACCGACGCGCTGTCATGGATCGGCAGCGCCGAGGCGCCGCTGCTGTTCGACGCCGACTACCGGCCCAAGCCGGCGTTCGCTGCGGTCCGCAGCGCGTTCGCGCCGCGCGGCGCGGCTGCGGCCCCACCGCCGGCGAGCCGTCAGCCCGCGTCGTGGCGCTGGCTGCCGGGCGTCGGCGCCCGTTGTGGCTGGGGCTCGTGCAGCGGCCTGCGCGCCGGTCGCGGGTAGCCGTCGGCAGCACGCACCGGCTCGCGCAGACGGACATGACTCGGTTGGGTCGCCGCCAGCGGCAGCGAGGCCGGCGGCTCGGCCACGCGCGCCGCCGGACCGCCGTCGGAAGACGGCCTCACCGGGCCGTCGTCGCCACCGCCTCGACCCCAGCCCCAGCGCCGCCGCCAGCCGATTCGTTGGTCGGGCTCAAGCAACGCCCAGACGAGCATCCCCGCGCCGATCAGATGGACGCCGAAGACGAGTGCCAGCGCGACGATCTCCTCAATCTCATCGGGCATGCGCGGAGGTTACCCGTCGGCGATAGCGGTCAGTCGGCGGCGGCGATCTCGTGCTGCACGCGAGCGAGCGCCAGGACGGCCTCGGCCGCGTGCGCGCCCTGGTCGCGCTTGTCGCCGCCGCTGCGGGCGACCGCCTGCTCCATGCTCTCGACCGTCAGCACGCCGAAGCCGCAGGGCACGCCCGTCCGCAGCGAGACATCGAGGATGCCGCGCGCGGCTTCGTTGCAGACGTAGTCGTAGTGGCTCGTCTCGCCGCGGATGACGGCGCCGAGGCAGGCGATGCCGGCATAGCGCCCGCTCTGCGCGGCCATCTGCGCGGCAAGCGGCAATTCGAACGCGCCCGGCACGCCGTAGACCTCGACGGCGTCGGCGCCGGCGCCCTCAAAGACCCTTGTCGCACTCGTCACGAGCCGCTCGGCGAGGTCGGTGTAGAACTCGCCGACGACGATCGCGTAGCGCAGCGCCATCAGTGCTCCGCCTCGCGTGCGTCGCGCGCGCCCTCGTCGTGCAGCATCTCCTTGTCGACGTCGACGCCCTGGTGATGCAGCGTGTGGCCCATCCGGTCGCGCTTGGCGCGCAGGTAGCTCTCGTTGTGCGGATTGGGCAGGTGCTCGATCGGCAGCTGCTCCGAGACCGAGAGGCCGTAGCCCTCGAGGCCGCGGATCTTCTTCGGGTTGTTCGTCAGGATGCGGATCGAGCTCAAGCCGAGGTCGACGAGGATCTGCGCGCCGATGCCGTAGTCGCGCAGGTCGGCCGGCAGGCCGAGCTGAAGGTTCGCCTCGACCGTGTCGAGGCCGCCCTCCTGGAGCTTGTAGGCGCGCAGCTTGTTGAGCAGGCCGATCCCACGGCCCTCCTGTGCGAGGTAGAGCAGGACGCCGGATCCCTCGCGCTCGATCATCGCCAGCGCCGACTCGAGCTGCTCGCCACAGTCGCAGCGCAGCGAATGGAAGACGTCGCCGGTGAGGCACTCCGAGTGGACGCGGACGAGCACGTCATCGCGCCCGTCGACGTCGCCCTTGACGAGCGCGACGTGGTGCTTGCCGCCGATCAGCTCGCGGTAGCCGACGGCTTCGAAGTCGCCGAACGCCGTCGGGAGCGTCGTCGAGACGACGCGCTCGACAAGCTTGTCGTGGCGGCGGCGGTAGGCGATCAGGTCCGCCACGGTGATCATCTTCAGGCCGTGGCGCGCGCAGTATCCGACGAGGTCCCCGACGCGCGCCATCGTGCCGTCGTCATTCATGACCTCGCAGATCACACCGGCGGGGTTGAGTCCAGCAAGCCGGGCCAGGTCGACGGCCGCCTCGGTCTGGCCGATCCGCTCCAGGACGCCGCCGCCGCGGCTCTTGAGCGGAAAGATGTGACCCGGCTGCACGAGGTCGCGCGGCGAGCTCTCGGGGTCGATCGCGACCTGGATCGTGCGTGCGCGATCGTGCGCCGAGATGCCGGTCGTGACGCCCTCGCGGGCTTCGACGGAGACCGTGAACGGGGTCTCGAACGGCGACTCGTTCTTCGCCGCCATGAGATCGAGGCCGAGCTCGTCGCAGCGCTGCGGCGTCAGCGACAGGCAGATCAGCCCGCGCCCGTGCGTCGCCATGAAGTTCACGGCCTCCGGCGTCGCGAACTGGGCCGCCATCGTGAGGTCGCCCTCGTTCTCGCGATCCTCGTCGTCGCAGACGACGATCATCTTGCCCTGGCGGATGTCCTCGAGGGCCTCGTCGATCGTGGCGAACGGGCTGCGTGTCTTCGCGCTCATCGCTCTAGCTTGCCAAACCCGGCGCGCGGCCGGTCAAGCCGGCAGCAGCTTCTCGACGTACTTGGCGACGACATCGACCTCGAGGTTGACGCGCATGCCGGTGGCCGCGGCCCCGAGCGACGTGCGCTCGCGCGTCTCCGGGATCAGCGAGACGTCGAAGCCCGTCGCGTCGACCCGGGCGATCGTCAGCGAGACGCCGCTGACGGCGATCGAGCCCTTGTGGACGACGTAGCGCAGCAGCAGCAGATCGCCGGCGTCGATCGTCACGACGCGCGCGAATCCGTCCTCCCGCACGCCGCTGATCGTGCCGACGCCGTCGACATGGCCCTGCATGATGTGCCCGCCGAGCCGGTCGCTCGCGCGCAGCGCGAGCTCAAGGTTCACCCGTGCGCCAGGTTGCAGCCCGCCGAGCGTGCTGAGGCGCAGCGTCTCGTGCATGACGTCGGCCGAGAAGCCATCGTCGGTGATCGAGGTCGCCGTCAGGCAGACGCCGTCGACGGCAATCGACGCGCCCTCTGTCAGCTGCGCGGCGTGGCTCGTCGCGAGCCTGAGGCGAACGCCGTCGTTCGTCGCGTCGAGCGCGGCGACGGTACCGAGGTCTGCGACGAGTCCCGTGAACATCTCACCACTCCCGCAGGCGGGCGGAGATCAGCAGATCGTCGGCGACGCGCTCGCAGTCGAGCGTCAGCGCGCGGATCGCCTCCGAGATCCGCTCGACGCCCTCGCCCTCGAGCGGGTCGCGAGCCGCGCGGCCGCCGAGCAGCAGCGGCGCGAGGAAGAGCCGGACCTCGTCGATCTCGCCTGCGTCGAGGAACCCGCCGGCCAGGTGCGGGCCGCCCTCCAGGAGGATCGACGTCAAGCCCTGAGCGCCGAGCTGGTCGAGCGCCGAGCGGACGCGGGCGGGCTCGTTCTCGCCGACGGCGACGACGACGTCGGCACCGGCCATCGCGAGCGCCTCGGTGCGCGAACGGCGCGCGGCACGCGACACGACGACCGTCAGGGCCGCCTCCGGGGCCGCCGAGACGAGCTGCGAGTCCAGCGGCAGGCGCGCGGTCGCATCGAACACGACGCGGCGCGGCTGGTGGTGGACGCCGTCGACCCGCGCGGTCAGCTGCGGATCGTCGGCGAGCGCCGTGCCGATCCCGACCGCGACCGCGTCGACGCTCGCGCGCCAGCGATGGGCACGCGCGCGGCTGGACGCGTCGGAGATCCACTGCGAGTCGCCGGTGCGCGTTGCGACCTTGCCGTCGAGCGTCATCGCCGACTTGAACAGCACCCAGGGACGGCCGGTCCGTGCATGCTTGCGAAACGCCTGGTTGACGAGCCGGGCACGCGCCGCAAGCTCGCCGTCGGCAACGTGGACCTCGACTCCCTCGTCACGCAAGATCCCGAGACCGCGGCCGGCGGCCTTCGCGCTGGGGTCATCGGAGGCGACGACGACCCGGGCGATGCCGGCGGCGATGATCGCGTCGGTGCACGGCGGCGTCTTGCCGTGATGACAGCAGGGCTCCATCGAGACGTAGAGCGTCGCGCCCGTCAGGTCGCCGCCGCGGGCCGCGGCGATCGCGTTGACCTCGGCGTGCGGACCGCCGCACTCCTCGTGCCAGCCCTCCCCCAGCACCTTCTCGTCGGCGACGATCACGGCGCCGACCATCGGGTTGGGATGGACGCGCCCGAGCCCGAACTCGGCGAGCTCGATCGAGCGCGCGAGGTGATCCTGGTCGACCTCGGTGAGAAGGCTCACCAAGCCAGCATATGCAGCGCAGCTAAGCGCCGCCTTACCCGGTCGGCGTCGCTCCCTCGGCGCACCTGCCGCCCTGCAGCCGGTAGATCGTCATGACCGGTCCAGGGCGGTTGTAGGCGAGCGGGTAGTAGTTGAACGTCCAGTCGAAATTGAACTTCACGGGCCCCTTGCCGCGGGCGTACGGGGACACCTGGTAAGCGATCTTCGAGCGCCGCTCGAGCTCCTTGTAGTAGGCGATCGCGTTCGGCACCTGACCCGGTGCGACCTCGGCGCGGCCGCGCTGCGTCGAGCCGACGACAACCCAGCAGTACGCCTGCGCCTCGAACAGGTTGATGAGCTCCGGCCGCAGGACGCGCTCGAAGTCCTCGATGTTCACGACGACGCCGTTGCCCGGCAGCATGCGCCCGGTGCGCGGGTCGATCTGCGAGCGGCTGAGCGGGTACTTCGTCCAGCGGTTGCCGTTCTTGACGAGCGGCGACGGGTTGCCGACGTCCTGCGCCCACTGGTCGGGCACGACCGGCTCGACGACGATCTTCGTCGCCGCCGGGACGTTGAGGACGAGCCACTGGCGGGCGATGTTGCGGGTGTCCTCGCGCGACATGACGAGGCCTGAGTGCAGCGAGTAGACGAACCCCTGGCCGCACATCAGGACGACGGCCCCGGCGATGAACGTCGGGCGCAGCGCCGGCGTCATCCGGCCGAGCCACTCGACGAGCTCGAAAGCCGCGTACGCCGCGAGGATGCAGACGAACGGGAAGACCGGCATCAGCCAGCGCCCGAAGTACCGCTCCTGGGAGCCCATGAACAGGACGAACAGCAGGACCGGCGGCACGAGCATCCAGAGCAGCCGCCGCTCGTCGAACCACAACCGCACGGCGCCGCCGGCGGCGAACAGCAGCGGCAGCCATCCGAGCCCCCAGCCGAACGACCAGAGGTAATAGGCGAAGCCGGAGTTCTGGGTCAGCCCGAGCTTGCCGGCGGCGTCGCCCGAAGCGTCGGACTGATGCGTCAGGCCTTCCCAGAAGGCCGAGAAGTCCAGGAACGCGTACGGGTCGGCGATGAAGAACGCCAGCAGCGCCGTCAGCGCCGCGATCAGCGTTCCACGGGCGGCTCCGGTTTTGCCGTCGGGTGCCGCGAACTGGGCGCCGATCGCAGCCACGATCGGCAGCAGCACGATGCCACCGGTGTACTTCGTCGCGCAGGCGAGGCCGAGGCCGATGCCGGCCCACGTGTAGTCGCGGACCCGGCCGTTGCGCAGGATGCCCGCCGCGCCCCACAGCGAGAGGCAGAGACCGGCGAGCGTCGGCACGTCGTTGAGCGCGAGCTTGGAATAGAAGTCCGGCAGGAAGGCGACGGCGAAGATACCGGCCGACAGCAGCCCGACGCGGCGGTCGACGAGCCGCGCGCCGGCGAGATAGAGCAGCCAGACGGCGATCGTGCCGAGCACCGTCGAGATCGTGCGAGCGATGATCCAGATCTCGGTCGGATCGGTGGCGAACGAGCGCGACACGCCCGCGCGCCCACCGAACCAGATGCCGATCACGAGGTGCACGAGATACGTGTAGGCGGGCGGATTGATGAAGTAGTGGGGGTTCCAGTCGTGCCCGAAGAGCCCGATCGCGCGCGATACGAAATGCGCGTTCTCGTCGGAGTTGTAGGCGTACGGCAGGCCGCTCTTGACGCCCCAGATGTGCAGCAGGAACGTGAGCAGCAGCAGCGCGCCGACCGCACCGCCCCAGATGAGGCGATCGTCGCTGGGCCGGTGCAGACCCGGCAGCGCGGAACTCAGCAGGCGGCTCATCCCGTCGTCGCGACCCGAAGGCAGATCGGCATCCTGAAAACGCCGCTCAACAGCTGACATAGGCGGCGTAGTACGTGCTCGTCGCGACGCGATCGAAGCCGGGCGGCGGCAGGTTGTCGAGCGGGTTGTCGGTCGCCGTCACGAGGGCCTGCGTGAAGATCGCACGCCGGTCGTGCACGAGGATCACGACGCCGTGCTTGGGCGGCGGCGGATTGGGCTGCGCCGCCGTGCGGAAGCTCGAGCGGGCGATGACCGACGATCGCGAGCCGTGCAGGATCCAGCGCGAGTCGGGGATGAGCTTGTGGTTGGGGACATAGACGGGTCCGCACCGTAACGCCCGCTTGACCGCCGGGTTGCGCAGCACGTGCTCGAGCGCCACATGCGCGTCGCCGCGGAACTGTAGGTCGTTGCGCAGCGAGGTGAGGTTGACGCGCGTCGCCGTGAAGGCGACCCCGAAGACGACGATCGCCAGCGAGCCGGTCATCCACAGGCGCCGCCAGATGCCGCCGGGCTCGAGCATCGTCCAGCCGCCGATGAAGACGGCCGCGAAGATCATCACGCAGAGCGACGGGACGAGCAGGTAGCGATCGATCACCGACAACCCGGCGACGCCGACGAGCGCAAACGTCCCGACGCCGGCGAAGAAGAGGATCAGCGGCATCATCGCGCGCCGTGGGGTGAGCACGACCGCAAGCACGAGCCCGGCCGCGCCGGCGATCACGACCGGGAACTTCGCGAGCGTGATGAGGAACGAGTAGAGCGCCCCCGGCACGGCGCTCGCGCCCTTGTTGCGTCCCAGCGACGCCGCGAGATCGCCCGTCGCCGTCAGCGAGTATTTCCAGTTGCCTGTGACGGCGAGGTCGACGCCCGACCAGACGAGCGGCCCGACGGCGCCCAGCGCCGCGTAGAGGATCCGCTGACGCCAGGTCAGCCGTGGCACGAGCCACAGCCAGTACAGCCCGGTCAGCAGCCACGCCTCGGGTCGCATCAGGCCGGCAGCGGCAAGGATCGTGAGCACGACGACCGGATGGCGGCGCGGTGCGCGTGCCTCGATCACCGCCGCCCAGATCACGACGGCGAGGTACGAGATGTCGATGTAGCCGCGGGCGGCGAGGAACGGGAAGTCGAAGCGCGTCACGAGCAGCGCCGCGGCGACCGCGCCGACGAGCGGCGTGAAGGCCGTCTTGCCGAGCGCATAGACGCCGGCCACGAGGATCAGGAACGACAGCACTGCGAAGGCGACCATCACGCGGTCCGCGCCGTCGCCGAGCGGCGTCAGCAGCGCACCGAAGGCGATCGCGAGCGGGTGCTCGGTCGGAGCGCGGTAGGCCGTGAACGAAAGGTGATGCAGGCCGACGAGCTCGCGCCCCCACAGCAGCGAGTAGTAGGAGTCGTAGTTCGGATAGGTCGGGTACACGACGTATCCGACGAGGGCGGCCAGCGCGAGCACGGCGAAGCCCGCCCGTTCGAGGACGGCAGTGCGGATCGCGGGCACGCGACGACGGGCCGACGAGGGGACCTCGGCGGGCGATGACGACGGGACGGCGACCTCGCTGGAGGCGCTGGGCACGGATGACGCGGCGATGGCCGTTAGCATTCCACGCGGACCCGCCGTATGAAGCTGATCATCCAGATCCCTTGCTTCAACGAGGAGCAGACACTTCCGCTCGTGCTGGCGGAGCTGCCCCGGCGCGTCGACGGCTTCGACCAGGTCGAGTGGCTGATCATCGACGACGGCTCGAAGGACCGCACGATCGAGGTCGCCAAGGCCGGCGGCGTCGACCACATCGTGCGCCTGACGAACAACAAGGGCCTCGCCGCAGGCTTCCAGGCCGGCCTCGACGCCTGCCTGAAGCTCGGCGCCGACGTGATCGTCAACACCGACGGCGACAACCAGTACAACGGCAACGACATCCCCAAGCTCGTCGCCCCGATCGTCAGCGGCAAGGCGGACATGGTCGTCGGCGATCGCGAGGTCCACACGATCGAGCACTTCTCGCCCTTGAAGGTGACGCTGCAGAAGCTCGGCTCATGGGTCGTGCGCCAGGCCTCCGAGACCGAGGTGCCCGACACGACGTCGGGCTTTCGCGCCTACAACCGCGAGGCGGCGATCCAGATGGCGGTCGTCTCGAAGTTCACGTACACGCTCGAGACGATCATCCAGGCGGGCAAGCTGCTCGTCGCGGTCGACCACGTCCCGATCAGGACGAACCCGAAGACGCGCGAGTCGCGGCTGTTCCCGTCGATGTGGGCCTACGTGCGGCGCAACACCGTCTCGATCTTCCGCATCTACACCCAGTACGAGCCGCTCAAGGTCTTCATGACGGCGGCCGCCGTGATCGCCGCGTTCGCGATCGTCGTCTGGGCCCGCTTCGCCTACTTCTACGTGGTCCAGGACGAGGGCAAGGGCCACGTCCAGTCGCTGATCCTCGGCGCAGTGCTGTTCAATGCCGCGACCGTGCTCGCAGCCCTCGGCATCATCGGCGACCTCATGGCCGCCCAGCGGACGATGGTCCAGCGCACGTTCGAGCGCGTGCGGCGCATCGAACTGCAGCTCGGCGTCGCGCCGTCGCACTACGAACCCGGCGGCGGCGCCACCGGCCAGGCCGCGACGACCGGTGCCGAGGCGGGCGCCGCGACCGGCAAGACGGAGGAGCGCGACGTGGTGCACCTGTGACCCCGGCACCGCCCACCGTCACGGTGGACGCCGAGGGCACGGTCACCGGCAACACATACGACAAGTACGGCTCGACGAACCCGGTCGTGCGGCGCCTGATGGGCGCCTTCGAGCGCACGCTCGACGAGCTCTTCGTCGCCGCCGACCCGCAGTCGCTGCTCGATGTCGGCTGCGGCGAGGCCGTGCTGACGCACAAGTGGGCGCAGCGGCTCCGTGACCGCCGCGTCGTCGGCATCGACCTCGACGATCCGCAGCTGCACGCCGAATGGGAGCAGCGCCAGGCGCCGAACCTCAGCTACCAGATCATGAAGGCCGAGAACCTTCCGTTCGCCGACGGCGAGTTCGACGTCGCGACGGCGATCGAAGTCCTCGAGCACGTGCCCGATCCGGCGCACACGGTGGCCGAGATGGCGCGCGTCGCGAGTCGGCACCTGCTCGTCTCGGTGCCGCGCGAGCCGCTCTGGCGCGGGCTGAACATGGCACGCGGCGCGTACTTGAAGGAGCTCGGCAACACCCCGGGGCACCTCAACCACTGGTCCAAGCGCAGCTTCGTCTCGCTGCTGTCGCGCCACGGCGATGTCATCGAGACCCGATCGCCGTTCCCGTGGACCATGCTGCTCGTGCGCCTCTAGCCGTGCACTAGTGGCAAGCAGCAGCGTCAGCGTCTCGCCGCCACGGTCGTCGTACGGCCACGGCGCGCGGATCCTCTCCGTCGGCATCGCTCTGACCGGAGTCGTCACCTTCGCGTACTTCGCGCTCGCCGCGCACGCGCTCTCGCCGGTCGACTACAAGCACGTCTCACTCGTCTGGTCGATCATGTTCGTCGTCGCCTCGGTGATCTACCGGCCGATCGAGCAGCTGCTCTCGCGGACGATCGCCGACCGCCGCGCACGCGGCCTGCACGGCGGCCACAACCTGCGTGTCGCGCTCGGCATCCAGGGCGCGTTCGCGGCGACGTTCCTCGTGCTCGCGCTCGTGTTGCGCCATCTCCTGCAGGACGACCTCTTCGACGGCTCGACGTCGCTGTACTGGGTGCTCGTCGTCGGCGTCCTGGCCTACGCGGCGAGCTACTTCGCGCGCGGCTTCCTCGCCGGGCACCAGCGCTTCGAGCTCTACGGAGCGCTCGTCTTCTTCGAGGCGTTCTCGCGTTTCTGCTTCGCGCTCGCCGTCATCGTCGGGCTCGCCTCGGGCCAGTCGGCGGTTGCGATGGGGATGGCGGCGGCGCCGCTCATGTCACTCGTCGTCGTGCCGTGGTTCTTCGCGCGCCGCGACCCGCCGCCCGACGTCAGCGCCGTCAAGGAGAGCGAGGGCGGGTTGACGATGCGGCGCGGCCTCGGCTTCGCGGTCGCCGTCTTCGCGGTGATGGTCTCCGAGCAGACGCTGCTCAACGGCGCGGTGCTGACCGTCGAGGGAACGTCGAGCGACGCCGCGCTGGCAGGCTACGTGTTCAGCGTGCTGCTCATCGCGCGCGCGCCGCTGCAGCTCTTCCAGGCCGTGCAGGGCTCGCTGCTGCCACACCTCGCGGGGCTGCAGGCGACCGCCGGCGGCGACGAGTTCCGGCGCGCGATCCGCATCACGATCCTCGTGATCGGAGCGTTCGCGCTGGCGGTCGCGCTCGGCCTGCTGGCGATCGGGCCGCCGGTCGTCCGCCAACTGTTCGACATCCACCGCTCGCTCGATCGCTTCGGCCTCGCCCTCGTCGGCCTCGGGATGGGCTTTCACCTGACCGCCGGGACGCTCAACCAGGCCGCTCTGGCACGCGGTCAGGCGACCGGCGCGGCGATCGCCTGGCTGCTCAGCGCGGCGGCGTTCCTCGGCTGGATGCTGAGCCCCGTGATCGCCGACGAGATGCTGCGCACGGAAGCCGGCTACTGCGGTGCGACCGCACTGCTCGCGACGGCGCTCGCGCTCGTCTACCGCGCGGGAAGCGCGCGGACGGTGCTCACGGCGTCGAGCCCTTCTTCGTGACGTAGACGAGACGGCCGTCGGCGAGGCGATAGACCTGACCGACCGGCCGGCCGGAGCCGGTGACCGTCTGCTTGCTCAGGCGCACGGTCTTGATCGAGTCGCCCTTCTTGACGATCAGCGTCTGGCTGTTGGCCTGCGTGCGCAGCAGCGTCACGTTCTGGTGCGTCAGCAGATCGCTCAGGTTCACCGACTGCAGCGCGGCCAGCAGGAACGCGACGGCGAGCACGATGCCGAGATCGAAGAGGTTCACGAGACCGTCGAGCGGATCGCCGGCACGATCGCCGCGGTGGCGCGCGCGCGGCGTCACCCGATGGCGCGTGGTGCTCATCGCGCGTCGGGCGGGTCGAGCGCTGCGACGACGTACTCGAGATCGGACAGATCCTGCGCGTAGAGCCGGTCACGCACGAGCGAGACCGAGAACGCGATCGCGCCGATCAGCAACCCGAGGACCGTGACGCTGAACGCGACGCGCAGGTTCTCCGAGAGCTGCGACACGTCGCCCTTGGCGAGGCCGTCGAGCGCGGGTGACAGCGGGATCAGCGTGCCCATCAGGCCGAGCGCCGGGCCGAAGCGCACGAGCATCCGGCTGCGCTCGAGCTTGCGCAGCGAGTTGAGGTCGAAGTCGGCGAGCGCCTTGGCGTGGCGATCGTTGATGCCCGGCCGGTCGTGGTCGGACAGCAGCAGCGACAGCGTGTCGGCCATCGGCGCGCTCGAAGCGAGCGGCAACAGCGCCTGCTCGGCACCCGCCGCGTCGTTCATCATCAGCGCCCGCCGCGCCTTCGTCGCGGCGGCCTCGACCTCGTCGCGCCGCCCGCGCCCGCGGCGGCGGGTGAACTCGAAGAAGAACGTCCCGAGGTCGTACAGCGTGAAGGCGAGCGCCGCGACGACGGCGACATAGACAGGGATCCGCAGCGCGTTCGCGAGATGGAAGAGCAGCTCCTCGATACCGGCGACGGCGATCATGCGGTTCGCAGTCTGACGCCTCGGCGCTCGCGCAGCGCTCCGACCGACACGACGAGCAATGCGAGCAGGCCGCCGGCGGCGAGTTGCAGCGAGCGGGGGTCGTCGTCACCACCGCCGCGGATCGCCCGCGCGCCCTTCGGCGCGCCGGCCGGCTTGCCCTTCGGAAGGTTGCCGACAGGCGTGCCGATGTCGTCGAGCAGCACGCCCGAGATCGTCGTGCCGAACGGCTTCGGCGGCGGAGGCGGCGGCTTCGCCGCAGGCTTCGGAGCGGGCTTTGGAGCAGGCGCTGGCTGACTGCCGGTGCCAGCGCCGCTGTCGCCGCCGGAGCCGCCCTGGCCGCCGCCGCCGGTGCCGGTCGACGAGCCGGCGCCGTTCGGGCTGCCGGTGGCGGTGCCGGGTGTCGGGAGCGACGAGCTGGGCTGATGAGGCGGCGCGCCGACACGCACGTCGACGAGCCCCACGCCCGAGCAGCCGGCCGAGCACGAGCTGTCGAGGTTCGTGACCGAGACCTGCACCTGGACGTCCGCGGCGTCCTTGTAGACATGCGACACCTGCTCGCCGGAGTAGGTGTCGGTCGAACCGTCGCCGAAATCCCACGAATAGCTGTAGTCGGCGCCGGTCGGCCCGCCGCGGATCCGCGCCTTGAAGAAGACGGTCTTGCCGGCGCCGACATGACTCGGGCTCGCGGTCGCCTTCACCGCAAGATCGGCACCGCCGTCGATTGCGATCTCGATCGGCCCGTCGGCGGCGGTCGCCCGGACGACGTTGGCGCCGGTCGACGACGCACTGAGTTTGACGGTCGTGGTGCTGCCGTCGTCGGAGATGATCCCTGCGCCGAGCGTGCTGGGCCTGAAGACGAGCAGGTCACCGCTCTGGCGAACGACCGTCACCGTCTTGATCGCGTTGAGGTTGACCTTCGCCTTCGAGATCAGCGTGAGCATCGAGACCCCGCCCGCGAACAGCCCACCAGGCAGCACGATCGGCTG
Organism: Solirubrobacteraceae bacterium; assembly: GCA_036271655.1. GTDB lineage: Bacteria > Actinomycetota > Thermoleophilia > Solirubrobacterales > Solirubrobacteraceae > CADCVQ01. Next base: position 6,985 of record DATBAE010000041.1, on the reverse strand, counting down.
CGCGACGCCCTTCGTGTAGAGCTTGACGCCGGGCCCGTCGGCGAGCGCCGAGGCGGGCCCGGCGCCGAGGATCAGCGCGACCGCGAGAAGCAGTGCTGTTCGCATCGCGCGCACGCTGTCGCCCCGGCGCGCCCTGCCCTCAGCAACCGGCCGCGGTTGCGATCTCGCGGAACGCAACAGCGGGGTCGTCGGCCCCGAAGATCGCCGAGCCAGCGACGAACCACGTCGCCCCGGCCGCGGCGCACTCGGCCGCCGTCTTCGGGTTGACGCCCCCGTCGACCTGGATCGGCACGCCGTCGCCGACCATCGCGCGTACGCGGCGGACCTTGTCGAGTTGGTTGCGCAGGAACGGCTGTCCGCCCCAGCCGGGGTTGACGGTCATGATCAGCGCGAGGTCGAACTCGTTCTCGCCGAAGTGGTCCGGCGGCGTGCCGGGCGAGACGACGAGCCCGGCCTTGCAGCCAGCCTCACGGATCGCCGAGAGCGTGAACGCCACGTTCGGCGTCGCCTCGGCGTGGATCGTGATCCCGTCGGCGCCGGCCTTGGCGAACTCGCCGACATGGCGCTCAGGGCGCTCGATCATGAGGTGGACGTCGAGGTAGGCGTCGTCGGGCAGCGCGTCGCGCAGCGCCGAGACGACCATCGGCCCGAACGTGATCGGCGGGACGAAGTGCCCGTCCATCACGTCGCAGTGGATGACGCGGGCCCCCGCGTCCATCACGACGCGAACCTGGGCGGCGAGATCGGCGAAGTCGGCCGACAGGATCGACGGCGCAACGTGGCGTTCGGTGAGTGGCATCGTGGCTACTAGATCTCCCGGAGCATCGACGCCGAGCAGGCGTTACAGGACAGGATCGCGGTCGTTGACATACGTACGATCGTAGAATGCTCGCCGCAGTCGGGGCAGAGCGAGCACAGCTCGAAGCGGTGCAGGCAGTAGACGCAGCGGTAGCGGCCGGGCATCGTGGCAGGTCGCAGCCACGGCTCCTTGCAGTTCGGGCACGGCATGCCTATCTCGGTCGTCATCAGCTGCTCAGACGAGCGATGTAGAAGCCGTCGGTGCGGTCGCGGTGAGGCAGCACGAGGCGCTCTGACTCTACCTGCAGCCCGATGGCGGCGAGCTGGGACTCATTCTCGGCGGCCGACAGCGTGCAGGTCGAGTAGACGAGCCGACCCCCGGGCGCGAGCGCCCCACGAGCCGCCGCGAGGATCGCGCGCTGCGCGCTTGCGAGCCGCTCGATCGCTGCCGGGGTCATGCGCCAGCGCAGATCGGGATGGCCCTGCAATGTGCCGAGCCCGCTGCAGGGCGGGTCGACGAGCACGCGATCGAAGCGCTCGTCGCCGGCGAAGCTCGCGGCGTCGGCCATGCGCACCTCGACGATCGACGCGCCGAGCCGCTCGCAGGTCCGCGCGAGCGCTCGAGCGCGCCCGGCGTGACGCTCGACGGCGACGATCTGGCCCTCGTTGCCCATCAGCGCGGCGAGATGCGTCGTCTTGCCCCCGGGCGCGGCACAGAGGTCGAGCACGCGCTCGCCGGGTTGCGGATCGAGCGTCCGCGCGACGAGCATCGAGCCGCGCGACTGCGCGGTGTACGCGCCGTCGCGCCAGAGCCGATGCGCATGAGCGTCGAACGCACCCTCGACGACGAGGCCCTCCGGAAGCTCGTCGCCGGCGGGCAGCGTCGCGACCGGCGGGGTGGCAACGGCCAGCTCGTTCGCCACGGCGCCGACCGACGAGCGCAGCGTGTTGATCCGCAGCGCGAGCTCGCCGCGCTCGTTGCCGGCGCGCAGCAGCGCACGCGTCTCGTCCGCGCCGAAGCGCTCCCACCACAGCTCGACGATCCAAAGCGGATAGGAGTGGGCGATCGCCGCCCCGCCCGGGGTCTCGTCCGAGGGCAACGCCGGCAGCTCACCGCGCGCCGCGCGCCGCAGGACCGCGTTGACGAGCTTGTGGCCGCCGCTGCGGCCTCCCTTGGCGAGCTCGACGCTCTCCCCCACGACAGCGTGCGCGGCGATGCCGTCGAGGAACATCAGCTGGTAGAGCCCGAGCCGGAGGGCCGCGACCGTCTGTGCGTCGAGCTCCGCGACCGGTCGCGCGAGCTGCTCGATGACGTGGTCCAGCGTGCGTCGCCGTTGCACCGTCCCGTAGGCGAGCTGCATCGCGAGCGAGCGCTCCCGGGGGTCGATCCCCTGCGCCTCGCCATGCAGTGCGCGGTCGGCATACGCGTCCTCCTCGAAGACACGTCGGATGACGGCATACGCGACGCGACGCGCCGGTGTGACCGTGCTCACGTCCGCGTGTGCCCGCGCAGGTAGGCGGCCGCATCCATCGGGCGGCCGCCCGACGGCTGGACCTCGAGCAGCTCGAGGCCGCCGAGCAGCAGGCGGTCGCCGTCGGCTCGCAGCTCGCCAGGAACACCCGGCTCGCGCAGCGCCGCGCGCCCGACGCCGAGGAAACTGCCGTCGGCGAGTGCCACGCGAGCACCAATGTGAGGCGTCAGGGCACGGACGACGCGGTCGTTGACCGCGCCCGGCGCAGTTGGATCGAGCGTACGGTCAGCCGGGCCGATCTTCTCCGCGTACGTGACGTCCTCCTCCGTCTGCTGAGCGCAGTCCGGACGCTCGTCGAGCACGCGCGACAGCAGATCGGCGCCGAGCTCCTGCAGCCGCTGCGTCAGCGTGCCGTACGTGTCGGCGGGACCGATCGGCTCGCGGCCGACGGCACAGACCGGACCGCTGTCGAGCCCCGCCGTCAGGTGCATGATGCAGACGCCGGTCTCGTCGTCGCCAGCCATGATCGCCCGCTCGACGGGTGCGGCGCCGCGCCAGCGCGGCAGCAGCGACGGATGCACGTTGAGCATCGGGAACGCCGACAGCAGCGGCTCGCGGATCAGCGCGCCGAAGGCACAGACGATGACCGCCTCGGGCTGTGCCACCGCGATCTGCGCGCAAGCGTCGTCGGCGTTGACGCTCTCCGGCTGCGCGAGCTCGAGCTCGAGCTCGCGGGCCGCGATGGCAACCGGCGGCGCGGAGAGCCTGCGTCCGCGGCCGGCCGGCCGATCGGGGCGCGTCACGACGAGCTGCGGCCGATGCGGCCCGGCAGCCAGCCGCGCGAGGATCGCGGCCGCGAAGTCCGAGGTGCCGAGGAAGACCGTCCGCGCCACTACGTGACGCCGGCAGCGGCCTGCTCGGCCTCGCGCAACGCGCGCATCGCCGCCTTGCGCTGCTCGCGCGTGGTGCGATCGAGGATCAGGATGCCGTCGAGATGATCGATCTCGTGCTGGATCACGCGCGCCTCGAGGCCGGTCGCCTCGATGACGAGCGGGGCGCCGAGCTCGTCGCGGGCGTTGACGAGCACCGCGACCGGGCGCTCGACGTCGACGAGCACGTGCGGGAGGCTCAGGCAGCCTTCCTCGGAGATCTCCTCGTCGCGGCTGGACCAGGCGATCTGCGGGTTGACGAGCGCGACGATCGGGCTGTCGGGCTCGACGCGGTAGACGAGCAGGCGATGTGAGATGCCGACCTGGGGCGCGGCCAGGCCGATGCCGAGCGCGTCGTGCATCAGCCGCCCCATCTGGGCCACCTCGTCACGCAGCTCCTGATCGAAGCGTTCGACCGGCCGCGCCTTCGTCTTGAGCACCGGATCGCCGAGCTTGCGTACGTGACGCAGGGCGGCGTCACGACGGGCGCGGACCTCGGGATCCAGCGGCGGCGGCACGCCGGCTTCGGCATGCGCCTCGACCTCCGGCTGATCGACCTCGTCTGCCATCGCGCCAGTGTAGATCGCGCTACTGGGGATCGACGTCGACCGAGATCGCCACGCCGCGCGCGCCGCGACCGCCCGCAACCGACGCGACCGCCGCGCCCGCCGCGCCTACGGCCCGCGCGCGCTCGACGCCCTTGATGACGAGCTGCGCACGCTCCCGCCCGCGCAGCCGGAAGAGCGGGGCCGGCCCAAGGATCGTCGCGCCCGGAATCTCGCCGAGCTGCGCGCGAATCGTGGTCGCCACATCGATCACGCCAGCCGCCGCCGGGGCCGAGCAGACGATGCGGATGAGGTGGGAGAACGGCGGGTAGCGCAGCGCTTCACGGCGCCTGAGCTCGCCCGCAAGGAAGCCGTCAGCGTCATGGCGAGCCGCGGCGACGATCGATGCCGCCGTCGGGTCGAGCGTCTGCACGAGCACCCGTCCGCCGCCCGCTCCCCGCCCCGCGCGCCCCGCAAGCTGGGCGACGAGCGCGAACGTCCGCTCCTCGGCACGGAAGTCGGGGAAGCGCAGCGTGCTGTCGGCATCGACGACGACGCCGAGCGTCACGTCGGGGAAGTCGTGGCCCTTGGCGACCATCTGCGTGCCGAGCAGGATCCCGCGCGGGGCCCGCTCGAAGCGGCGCAGCAGCGCGCCGGGGTCGGGCACGTCGGCGTCGAGGCGAAAGACGTCGTGGCCGATCGCGGCAAGGTCATGCTCGAGGCGCTCCGTCCCGGCGCCGTGGCGCGCCACCGACACCGAGCCGCAACTGCTGCAGCGCTCCGGCATGCGCTCGCGATGGCCGCAGTGGTGACAGGCGAGCTGGTGGCGTGCGCGATGCAGCACGAGCGCGACGTCGCACTGCGGGCACATCCAGGCGTGCCCGCACGAGCGGCAATCGACGAAGTTCGACCATCCGCGCCGGTTCAGCAGCATGATCGCCTTCGGCGCGTCGACGAGCGCATGGCTCGTCTCGGGATGCAGTGCGGAGTGCTGCTCGCGCATGTCCACGATCTGCACGGGTGGCAACGGCCGGCCGTCGACGCGCACGGGCAGCCGCACGCGTCGTAGCGCATGGACGCTCTCCGGGCGTGGAGTGGCGCTGCCCGCGACGAGCAGCGCGCCGGCCTGCTGGGCGCGGCGGCCTGCCACGTGGCGAGCGTCGTAGCGCGGGTCGCCCTCGTGCTTGTAGGAGCTGTCGTGCTCCTCGTCGACGACGATCAGCCCGAGCCGCTCGATCGGCGCGAACACGGCGGAGCGCGGCCCGACGCAGACCCGCGCGGCCCCGCAGCGCAGGCGGCTCCACTCGTCGTGGCGCTCGCCGGCGGCGAGCTTGGAGTGCAGCACCGCGACGGTGTCGCCGAAGCGGTCGACGAAGCGCCCGACGATCTGCGGCGTGAGGGCGATCTCGGGCACGAGCACGATCACGCCGCGCCCCTGCGCGAGCACGCGCTCGGCAGCGCGCAGGTAGATCTCGGTCTTGCCCGAGCCCGTGACGCCGTGTAGCAGGACCGGCTGCGGCTCGGGCTCGCTCAGGGCCCCGACGACGTCCGCCAGAGCAGACGTCTGATCGTCGGTCAGCGGCGGCGGCTCGGGACGTCGCGCGCCGACCTGGGCGTGCTGCACGTGGCGGCGCACGACGCGCTGCTCGAGCACGACGAGCCCGCGCGCCTCGAGCCGGCGAAGCGCCGCGAGATCGCTGCTCGCCGCGCGGGGCAACTGCGCCAGCAGTGCGCGCTGGCGCTCGGTCGGCGGGCGCCCGGACGGAGCAGGGCGCTCGGTCGCGCTGGCCCACCACGCCAGCTTCGCTCGCCCACCGGGCGGCGGTGAGACGAGCGCCAGCGCACGGGCCGGCGTTGAGCAGTACTCGTCGGCGATCCAGAGCGCCAGCTCGACGAGCTCGGCGGGCAGGTCGTGATCGAGCACGCGGCGCGGCGCCGCCAGCCGTTCGTCGGGCAGCTCGGATGTCTCGGCCAGCCCAACGACGACGCCGACGACATCGCGGTGACCGAATGGCACGACCAGCACCGAGCCGATTCCGACGCCTTCAGGGCACAGGTAATCGAACGGCCCGCGCAAGGCGCGGGCCGTCGTGATCGGCTCGACCTTCGCGACCGCTGGCATGAGCTGTCTAGCATGGCGCACCGCGCGGCCGAATCTTGTTCGTATCGTCAGCTGCGAGCCGCCGCATGCGCGCCTACCATCGTGGGTTCACATGGCCGAGAAACGAGCATCGGAGTCCGTCGCAGCGCGGGTCCGTCATGTCGAGCAGATCGTCGAGGCAGCCGAGCAGGCCGCAGCGGACATGCGCGCTTCCGCCGAGACCCGCGCGGCCGAGCGCATCGCCGAGGCCGAGCGCGCAGCCGATCTGCGCGTGCAGGCGGCCGACGACGAGGCCGAGCAGGTCCTCGCCGACGCTCGCGCGACCGCCCAGAAGACCGAGGACGAGGGCAAGGCACGGGCGCGGGATCTCATCTACGAGGCGCGTCTGGCGACGCGCGACGTGCTGCGCGACGGCGAAACTCTCAGCGGCCAGCTGCGCGAGCTGTCGGACTCGCTGCGCGCGAACGCCGAGCGGCTGCTGCTCGATATCCGCGCTGCCCACGGGGAGATGACCGCGCGGCTTGATCGCGCCGATCCGACGCGCAGCGGCTCGCCGGCCTCCAACGGCGGTCGCGCGCGGAACTCCCCTCCCGCGCCGTCCGACGACCCCGACGTCCCTGAGTTCCTCGCACGCCGCTCGCGCTGAGCGGGGCCGGGGGCAGTCGCCGCGCGGGACGGCCAGCTCGTCGGTGTTAAGATGGCTGCCGATTACCGCTTGGGGCTGTAGCTCAGCTGGGAGAGCGTCGCGCTGGCAGCGCGAAGGTCAGGGGTTCGATCCCCCTCAGCTCCACCATTTTGTCCGTAATCGAACCCCTGACCAAAGAAAGGTCAGGGGTTCGGTCGTTTCCGATCCCCGCATAGGCCGGGATGCGGCCGGTCGGGGCGTCCTGGCGTCCGGTCGCGGTCGGTGCCGCGCTGGCAGCCACGTCCTTTGGCCGTTCCGCGAGAGCGTCGATGACCCGCTCGTCGAGCAGCGCACGGAACGGTTGAGCGAAAACCGCTTTGGCGACGTCGTCCTCGAGGATCTCGATGCGCTCGAAGAACGCCTGGTTGAAGAATCGGCGCTCGGTTGGGCTCGCTGCTTGGTAGGCGACCTGGACATCGCGCGTCAGCCCCAGCGCCCGATCGAGCATGAGACGT
>DATBAE010000040.1:0-19620 GCA_036271655.1 Solirubrobacteraceae bacterium | reverse complement strand
CGCTTGTCTCGCCGGGCTCCCGCTGCCCGCACTGCGAGCACCCGGTCCGCCCGCGGGACAACGTGCCCGTGCTCGCGTGGTTTCTGCTGCGCGGCAGGTGCCGCGACTGCGGAGCGCCGATTTCGCCGCGCTACGCGATCGTGGAGGCGACGACGGGCGCCCTCTTCGCCGTCATCGTCGCCGCCCGCTACCCCGACGGGGCCGCGATCGGCCTTGGCCTCGTGCTGGTGACGTTCCTCGTCCCGCTCGCGCTGATCGATCTCGCGGAGCGGCGCCTGCCAGACAGGCTCGTCTACCCCGGCGCGATGCTCGCGCTCGTCGTCGGCCTCTGGCTCGATCCCGGCGGCGAGCCCGGCCGGCTGCTCGCCGGCGCGATCGCGGGCGGTGCCTTCCTGCTGATCGCGTTCGCCTACCCGGGCGGAATGGGTCTCGGCGACGTGAAGCTCGTCGGCATGCTCGGGCTGTTCCTCGGCCGCGACGTCGCCGTCGCGATCGCCGCGGCGCTGTTGAGCGGGATCACGCTTGGGATCGCGATCATGTCGCGCAAGGGCATGGCCGAGGGCCGCAAGACCGCGGTCCCGTTCGGCCCGTTCCTGGCTCTCGGCGGCGTGCTGGCGATCCTCGTCGGGCCGGACATCATGCACGCGTACCTGCGCGGCTTCTGAGCTCCTCCGAGCGCGCTGGCGCCCGGACCCTACGCCGCCGCAGCGCGCGCCGACGGCGGGAGCGGCGGCGGTGGGCCGAACCCAGCGCGTCGCAAGACCACGGCAGCCGGCGCGGCCGTCAGCCCGTCGAGCCAGGCCTGCCCCAGCGCCGGTGCCGCACCGCCGTTCACGACCGATGCAAAGCACGTCACCGTGACCGCCACGCCAGCGGGCATCTCGATCGCACGCAGCACGTCGCGGCGCGCCGCGACATCGGTCGCGTAGAGCACCGCGGCATCCGCCTCACCGGCAAGCAAGCGATTGGCGACGACGTCGACGGTCTGCTCCTGCGCAACGACGTTGATCAGGACGCGGTCGGCGAACCCGGCGCCGGCGTGCTCGTCGAGCAGGGCGAGCAGCTCGCGCGTGTAGTCGCCGAGTGGGATCCCCTCGACCTCGATCACAACGCGCACGCCCGGCCGCGCAAGCTCGGCCGCGTCGCGCGCCGAGCTCGCGGTCGGGACCGCGACGACGAGGCGGTTGGAGGCGAACGGGCGCGGCTCGCCGACAAGCCCCGCCTCGTACAGCGCGCGTGGATGCTCGGCGCTTGCCGAGGCGAACACGTCGGGGCGCTCGCCGGCCACGATGCGATCCGCCAGATCGCGCGCGTTGGCGTACTGCAGCCGCAGCCCGCCGGGCGTGGCGGCCGCGAGCACGTCGAACGCCGGCCGCAGGGATCCCGCTGCGTAGATCTGCGGCCGGCCGTTCGTCGTCATGGATACGGATAACTCGCGCGGTGTGGGCGCCCACGCTATGAGGTCGCCGCGATGGCCTCCATGATCTCTGCGCGAGCGGCTTCGGTCAGGTCCAGGACGACGGGCTCGTCGTCCGACGGCTCGCGCAATCCGGCCTCCGCATCGCCGATCACATCGCTCGTCAACCGGCGGTCGAAGATGTCGACGTCGACGTTGACGCCGGCCGGCTCGCCGTCACGCTCGCGGAGCCGGACGGTGCCGTGCCCGACGATCTCGCGCACGACGACGGGCTCCGCCGTCGTCTGATCGGCCGCCTCCTGCGCAGCGACGCGGCGGATCCGCAGCCTGATGCGTCCGTGGCCGACGCTGTCGGGCGCCACCGCAGGCGTCGCTTCGCCAAGCGTGTCCGGAGTCGCCCCGGCGACCGGCGCGTCCTCGAACGGCTCGTCTAGCTGAGCCTCGGGCTGGGCCCCGATGGTTTCGTCGGCGTCCGGCGCCTCGATGCTCGCCGCGCTGTCGAGCGCAGCGAGAATGTCGGCCATCGCGGCCGCTGTGATCTCGTCGCCGACGGGATCGATGGTCGTCTGCTCCATCTGACACCTCCTTATGCATAGGTACTGCATATGTCACTTGGCGTCAAGCTATCACGTGCCGCCACCGACGCAAAGGTCAGCGAAGCCACCCGAGCGCTCGCCGCCTTCGGGAGGGACGGCGAGCGCCGGGTGTCGATCGCGAGCGAGCGATCGCTAGCCCCTGTCGGGGAGCCAGGGGGCCCCGGCCGCGTGGAGCAGGGTCAGGCACACGGGCCTGGGCTGGGCACGGATCGCGCAACGCGTCCGGCACTATACAACCTATGCAGTGCGTAGGTGTTCTACGTGCGCTCGACGACGACGATCGTCGACTTGACGACCGCTGTCGCCGTCTGCCCAGGCTTCAGATCGAGCTCGTCGGCCGCCTCGCGTGACATCAGCGAGACGATCCTGTAGGGCCCGCACGCGAGGTCGATCTGCGCCATCACGCCGTCGCGCTGAACGTCGATCACGACGCCCGGCATCCGGTTGCGAGCGCTCGAACGCGGGTTCGAACCTCGATCTCTCAATACCCGTGCGAGCTCCTCGGGCGCGAGCACGCGGCGATTGCCACGACGCTCGAACTCGATGCGTCCGTCACGTTCCCACCTTCGCAACGTGTCGACGCTCACGCCAAGGGCCTGAGCTGCGACACCGATTCGAATGCCGTCATCCATGCCAGGCAGGCTACTACTCATTGCGATTGCATACCTAGGCAAAGTTCTTCCGACAGACATCTTGCCACTGGGGCATCCACGGAAAATCGTTGTGCTCCCGCAGGATTCACTATCTCTCACCTACAAGTTGTCGAGGTACTTCGATGCCGCCCCATGTCGACTCGCTAGTGCCCTGATCCGATCAGCCGCGTATGTGCGCGTGTGAAGCAGGCGCAGGCCTGGCCGCCGCGCGCCAGTCCGAGACGGTCGAGCTCCTCCCGCGAGGACTCCCCGACGAGCGGGCCGACGCGCACCCGCATCCGCCCCTCCTCGGGTGTGAGCGAGCCGATCGACCCGATCACGACGTTCTGCGCCTCGTGCCCCCTCCCCGTCTCATCGGGGTCGTCGGTGTCGTCCGCGCGCCGCACGCCGATCTCCCATGGATAGACGGCGACCTGGACGCGCCCGCTCGCGCGCTCGTCCGAGTGGATCACGCCGGCCCCGTCGTCGAGCGTCAGCTCGCTGCCGCCGGTCGGCAGCGGCCGCGCCGTCGCTTGCAGCAGATTGCCGCCGGTCAGCGCGACGACGAACGCGTCCGCGGGATGGTCGACGAGCTCCTCGGCCGTGCCGAGCTGGCGCAGGGTTCCGGAGACGATCACCCCGATGCGGTCGGCGAGGCCGGCGGCGTCGCGGAAGTCATGCGTCACGAGCAGCGTCGGCAGCGCCAGCTCGGCTAGGAGCTGCTGCAGCTCGCCGCGCACGACGCCGCGCGTGTGGGCATCGAGCGCCGACAGCGGCTCGTCGAGCAGCAGCACAGACGGATCGCGTGCGAGTGCGCGAGCGAGCGCCACGCGCTGGCGCTCACCACCCGACAACGACGCCGGCCGCTCCCCCGCGAGCTGCGCGATGCCGAAGCGCTCGAGCAGCTCGTCGACCCGCGCCGCGCCGCCGAAGGCCACGTTCGCCCGCACGCTCATGTGCGGAAACAGCGCGTACTCCTGGAAGACGAGGCCGACCGAGCGCGCCTCTGGCGGCAGGTTGACGCCTGCCCGTGAATCGAACCACGCGCGTTCGCCGAGCGCGATCCGGCCGCTGTCCGGACGGCGCAGCCCCGCGACGGCGCGCAGCACGGTCGTCTTGCCCGCCCCGGAGGGACCGACGAGCGCGACCGTGTCGCCGTCGACGGTCAGCCCGACGTCGAGCGCAAACGACCGAAGGGCGAAGGCGATGGCGAGGTCGAGTCTCTCCACGACACGATCATCTTGTACGAGAGCAGGACGCCCGCGCTCAGCACCACGAGCAGGACGCCGATCGAGAGCGCGACGTCGAAGTTCGAGTCGAGCTCCTCGTAGACGGCCAGCGTCAGCGTCTGGGTCTTGCCCTGGACGTTGCCGGCGAACACGATCGTCGCGCCGAACTCCCCCACGCCGCGAGCGAACGCGAGCACCCATCCGGCGACGAGGCCGGCCGTCGCGAGCGGCAGCGAGATGCGCCAGAACGTCCGCACCGGCCCGGCGCCGAGCGTCCGGGCGGCGGCGGTGAGCGACGGGTCGACGGCCTCGAACGCGGAGATCGCCTGGCGCACGTAGAACGGCGACGCGACGTAGGCGACCGCTAGCACGACGGCCCACTCGCTGAATGGGAGGATGATCCCGGCGTTGTTCAGGCCCGGGCCGAGCAGGCCGGCGACGCCGAAGGCGGCGAGCAGCGCGATCCCCGCGACCGCCGGCGGCAGGACGAGCGGCAGCTCGACGAGCGTGACGACGAGAGAGCGGCCGCGGAAGCGGCGCGTCGCGAGCACGTATGCGGTCGGCGTCCCGAACAGGATGATGAGGAGGTTGGCGACCGCGGTCGTGCGGGCGGTCACCGCCAGCGCGTCGAGCACAACATGGTCGCCGAGCAGGCTCGGCACTCGACCGAGCGGCACCTGCGTGAACAGGGCCACGATCGGCAGGGCGAGGAACGTCAGCGCGAGGCCGACGCAGAGCGCGAGGACGGCGGCCGATGCCGCCCTCCTCGCGCGCGCCGGCGTGGCGTCGCGGGCTGCTGGGTCCAGCGCGCTACGCCTTGCTCTTCGACTTGCTCATGACCATGCCCTTCGGCATCGCCTTCGGCGTGTGCTTCGGCTTCGGCTTCGGCTTCGTCACCGCGGGTGGCAGCCCGAAGCCGGCCTTCTTGAGCAGGCTGCGACCGCGTGTAGAGCGGACCTTTGCGATGAACGCCGTCGCGCCCTTCGTGTCGGCACCCGGGCGCTTGACGACGCAGATCCCGTAGCGGACGGGCGGCTGGGCGTACGTCGGCAACCTGATCGCCCTGACCTGCGTGCTGGCGATCTTCGCGTCCGTGACGTAGGCGAAGCCGACGTCGGCCGAGCCGAGCGCGATCTTCGACACGATCCCGGCGACGTTCGTCTCCTCGCTGACCGTGTTCTTGCCGAGCGCGCCCGTCAGGCCGAGGCGCTTGAGGACCGACCTCGTGTAGGAGCCGATCGGGACGCCGGCCGTGCCGATCGACACCCGCAGGCCGCCCTTGCGCAATGAGTACACCGAGGTCACCTTCGCCGTGTTGGCCTTCGGCACGATCATGACGAGCTTGTTCGTCGCGAACGTCACCGGCCGCAGGCAGTTGCCGCTCTTGAACACGGCCTGCGGCTCGGCCGGGCTGGCCGACGCGAAGACGTCCGCCGGCGCACCCGCCTGGATCTGCGTCTGCAGCTGATTGGAGCCGGCGAAGTTGTACGTCGGCGTGCTGTCGATCTGCATGAACACGTCGCGCAGCGAGGACGCGCTGTAGACGGTCAGCGCACTCGCCGATGCAGGCGCGGCCAGACCGACGGCTGCCGCGATCGCGATTGCGATGGGGGTCCTGCGAGTCATCTTGGGCATCGGCATCAGTCCGGGGAGTCGGGCGTGGACAGGTACTTGTCGAGCTGCGCCGCAGCCCGCTCGAGATCGATCGGGCCCTCGAGACCCGACGGCGACGGATGGCCGGCCGCGACCTGCAGCCAGGTCAGCGCCTGCGCGTCATACGTCAGCAGACGGCCGAGCAGCAGCCGCGAGGCCGGATCTGAGACCGCGCCGACGCCGCTGAGGTAGACGCGCACGAGCAGCGTCTCGAGCTTCGCTGCGAGCGCGAGGATCCGCGGGCGCGTCGTGAGCCCACCCTTCGGCAGAACCGTCACGAAGTCGCCGGACAGCGGGGCGTCCGCTCCGAGCACGGCGTCGAGGCGCATGATGTGCGCCCGCTTCGCGGTCGCCACGGCGTGTAGGTGCCGGCGCTCGAGCGCCGTGAATCCCTTGCGCGCGTAGGACGCGCGGTAGAGGTCGCGGCTCGCGCGCTCGGCGACCGTCGCGAACGAGAAGTACGCCTCGTCGTCACCGGCGGGCATGGGAGCCGGCAACGCCGCGCTCGCGGCCGCGGGCACGAGACCCGCCGCGGCGGTCGCGGCCGCCAGACCTCCAGCTCCCAAACGCAAGAACTGCCCACGATCAAGCTCGATCACGCTTCATCCTCCCAACTCACGATCAGCGCCTACGCAGCGCCTAAGGCTGCGGAGAATAGTCGTTACCATCGCGCTCCGTGCCGCGCCTTTTCGGACTCGTGCTCCTGCTGGCCGCAGCACTCGCCGGCTGCGGCGGCAACGACATGGCGCCCGCGACGAGCTCGGCGACGACGCCTTCGGCCGGCGCGCCGCCGCTCGCGACCCGGCCCGCCGCACACGATGAGATCGTCCTGCGCGGGGAGAGCTCGCCGCGCACCGCCGGCCCGTATGCGTTCGACGGCCGCTACCTCGTCCGCTTCCAGCAGTGGGCACCCGAAGACGCCAAGCTCGACTTCTCCTCGCAGACGCCGTTCACCGCCGCGCTCGAGCGTCATGACGGCGATGCGCGCGGCGCCACGCAGCTGTTTCAGGCCGCCTCGGCCACGGGCCGCCGCAGCATCGCGATCCACGGGCGCTACGTCGTCGACGTGAGCTTCGGCGACTACCCGTACGTCGTCCGCTTCACCCCGCAGAAGAGATAGTGCGCGCATCGCACCGAAGCTACCTGGTCAGGTTGGCCAGGTGCGTGCTAGCTTCTGTACGATGAGTGAGCCGATCAGCATCAGCGAGGCCAAGACGCAGCTTTCGAAGCTCGTCGCGCGCGCTGAGCGCGGCGAGGAGATCACGATCCGTCGCGGCAAGACGCCGGTCGTGCGACTCGTCGCCATCAGCCCGCCCCAGGCGCCGGCGCGCTCTCCGGTCGGCGCACTGCGCGGCCAGATCTGGATCAGCGACGACGTCGACGAACTCGGTCCCGAGTGGGACCCGTACCTGTGATCGCAGCGTTGCTCGACACGCACCCGCTGCTCTGGGCGCTCGCCGGCGACGACCGATTGCCGACATGGCTCGGCGATGAGATCAACCGCGATCCGGCGACGCTCGGCGTCAGCGACGTCTGCCTGTGGGAGATCGCGATCAAATGCTCCACGGGCAAGCTGCGCGCGCCGGATGACCTGCCTGAGATCGTCACCGAACTCGGCTTCGCGCGGGCTTCGATCACCCGGGAGCAGGTCTGGGCGGTTCGTGACCTGCCCCTGCATCACCGCGATCCATTCGACCGGCTCCTGATCGCCCAGGCTCAGAACCTCGGGGTACCGCTCATCAGCGCGGACAGCGCGATGTCGGTGTACGACATTGCCGTGACGTGGTAGCGCGCTAAGCGCGCGGCGATGCCGGGCGTCCGTCGCCCACCGGCCCCGAGCGTCAGTCGTCGTAGGGCGTGAAGTCCTTCTTGCGCGCTCCGCAGACGGGGCAGAACCACGTGTCGGGGATGTCCGCGAACGCGGTGCCGGGCGGGATGCCGCCGTCGGGATCGCCGTCTTCGGGGTCATAGATGAAGCCGCAGGACTCGCAGATCCAGCGGGTGATGGCGGTCTCAGTCGTCATGGGGCTGGAGGGTACGCGTCCGGCATCCGAAGCGGTACGTTCGCCGGCGTGCAGCGACCGACGCTCGCCGACCGGCTGCGGCGTGAAGGACCACCGATGGTGCCGCGCCAAGCGGCATCGCTGATCCTCGTGCGCGACGCTGCGCAGGGACTCGAGCTGCTACTCGTGCAGCGCGGGCCGACGCAGCGCGTGATGGCGAGCTTCTGGGTCTTCCCCGGAGGCGCGGTCGACGCGGGCGAGCAGCCCAGCGCGGCCGCGGTGCGCGAGCTCGGCGAGGAAGCCGGACTCGAGGGGGTGACGCCCGACACACTCGTCGCGTTCAGCCGCTGGATCACCCCCGAGCTGATCGCCGCCCGCTTCGACACGCACTTCTTCGTCGCGCGCGCTCCCGCCGGCGCGCGCCCGCATGTCGATGGCGCCGAGTGCGTCGACTGGTGCTGGACGACGCCGCGCGGCGCGCTCGACGCGTACGCCGACGGGAAGCTCGCGCTCGTCTTCCCGACGCTGCGCCAACTCGAGGCGCTGGCCCCGTTCGCGACCGTCGAGGCGCTGCTGCGCCACGCTCGCGGCCTGACGGTCAAGCCCGTGCTGCCCCGCGTCGTCGGCGACGACGCGCCGCGCATCGTGCTTCCCGGCGACCCGGACTACTGAGGCGACGAGCCGCGAGCTCGCGAGCCGCCGAGTCGCGCCGCTACTCGTCGACGTCGATGCGACCGACCATCCCGCGCCACTAGACCGTCGGCACCTTGGGCGGATTCGCGCTGCCCGTCTTGCCCGGCGACCCCGGCAGGACGCCGGGCGCGCTGCCCCGGCAGGCGATCGCGAGCTCCGCACCGACGCGCGTCAGGCGCCCGGAGCGCTCGAGCTCCTGGAAGGCCGACTCGGTCGTGAGCTCGTGGCTCAGCTCACCCGTCGTCAGGTCCTTGCGCAGCCCTCGTGTGATGCATGCGACAAGCGCCGCCGGCGCACCCGACTGGATCAGCCCCTGGCGCAGCGAGCAGACGGTCAGCGGCGCGAGCAGCAGCGCCGGGGGTGGCGGCTGCAGGAACATGCGCTGCACCACCTCGCCGTCGCTCATCGCCCCGAGCTGGCTGACGACGCAGCCGGAGACGCCCGCCCGCGCGGCGACCGACAGCGGCGGCCGGCTCGCGAGGAGCTGCTTGCCCATCTCCCTGCCCATCGCACGATTGAACGCCGCCCGGTCGAGCGTTCCGCTCTTGATCCGGTTGACCTTCCACGTCGTCCCGCCGACCTTGACCAACGTGATCGTCGCCGTGCGGAACGGGAAGTCGCCTCCCGTCGGATGGATGTCGACCTCGGCCCCACCACCCTGCGCAGCCACGCGATCGACCGCCACCGACGTCGCCCCCACCTGCGCTGCATCCCTGCGGCACTCGCTGATCGCCGCAGCGCCGTGCAACCCGGTGTTCTGCCCGAGCGCGGCGTCGGTGTACAGCCGCGTGCAGGCGTCCGGATCCGTCGTCGTCAGCGCCTCGGTGACGACGGACCTGATCTGAGCCTCGTCGCTCGCCGCCGCTGTGGCGGGCGCAGCGGCGCTCGGCGTCGTCGCAGTGCCGGTGGCCGTCCCGGCGGCGGGCGGCGTCGCGCCCGGCGTCGTCGGCGTACCGACGGGGCCGCCGGTCGTCAGCGCCGGCCCGGCGCTCGCCCCTCCGCCGGTAGCTCTGTCCTTGCCACTGCCGCCGCAGCCGGCGACGCTCGCAGCGAGCAATACCAGCATCCATGCCACGCGGGTCCCCATCGTGACGACGGTACTGGAGGCGATCTGACTACGCGAGCGACCGTAACGACTCACATCTGTTGGTTCACACCTCCTACTCGTCGACGTTGATGCGACCGACCATCCCGCGCCGCGCGTGATCGCCCAGCGGGCAGTACCAGCGGTACTGCCCCGCCGGCAGATGCAGGGTGACCGTCTCCTCCTGGCCAGGCAGCAGGACGGGCGTTCGCTTCGTGCCGCGCGGCCCGTCGACCGCGAGCGCGTGCGGGATCGTCCCATCGTTCGTGGCGACGAACGTGATCCAGCCCGCACGGCGCACGGTCGGGTTCGACGGCGTGATCGCGAACTCCGCCAGCGACGCCGACACGACGGCCACGGCACGGCGTGGGATCGTCGGCGCAGGGCCGACGGGTTGCGGCGTGGTGCGGGTCGCGTCGCCGCGCTGCTCGCCACAGCCGCCTGCCACGAGCGACGCCGCGACGATCAGCGCGAGCCGGGGTCTCATCTGCTCGCAGCGTATGAGACGGGCCGGGCGCCCAGCGCCGCCCGGCCGGCGCGGTGGGCGGCGCTCGCGTCGCCACTCACGCGCCAGCCCGCGGCAGGGTGACGACCATGTGGCTGCCGCGCGGGTCGCGCCGCTCGGCGCGGATCGTGCCGCCGTGCAGATCGACGATCCAGCGCGCGATCGCGAGGCCGAGCCCGGCACCGCCCCGATCGCCGTCGCGCCGCCCGCGCTCGCGCCCGTCGCCGCGATAGAAGCGCTCGAAGACGCGCTCGAGATCGTCCTCGGCGATGCCGGGGCCCTCGTCGTCCACCTCGAGCGTCACCGTGCCATCTGTCTGTGCGGCACGCAACGCAACATGGCCGGGGCGCGGCGAGAAGCGGACCGCGTTCTCGACGAGGTTCATGACGACCTGGTGGATGCGCTCCGGATCGCCCTGCGCGCACAGCGCGGCCGGCGCGTCGATCGAGAAGACGACGTCCTGCGGCGCGTGCAGCCGGGCCTCGCGCGCGGCGCTCTCGAGCACCTCGCGGATCGCGAAGGGCCGCATGTCGAACGGCTGCTCGCCGGCCTCCAGGCGCGAGAGGTCCAGCAGCTGGGAGACGAGCCGGCCGAGCCTGCGCGTCTGAGCGAGCATGGTGCGCAGCGTCTCGTCGTCGGCCTCGCTGACGCCGTCGACGACGTTCTCGAGCACCGCCTGCAGCGCGCCGAGCGGCGTGCGCAGCTCATGTGACACGTTCGCGACGAGGTCGCGGCGCAGGCGATCGGTCTCGGCCAGCTCGGCGGTCATCCGGTTGAAGGCGTGCGCGAGCTCGCCGACCTCGTCGGTCGACGTGACGGCGACCTGGCGTCCGTGCTCGCCGTGAGCCATCGCGGTCGCGACGGCGGCCATCTCGCGCAGCGGCTTCGTCGTGCCGCGCGCCAGCAGCTGCACGCAGCCGAGTGCCAGCACGATGCCCGTCGCGGCGCCGACGATCGGCGGCAGGCCGAGCCAGCGCACGGCGATGATCTCCGCGACGGCCGTGATCCAGACGGCGACGAGGATCACGATGCCGAGCTTCAGCTTCAGCGACGAGACCGACTGCAGCGGCGTCATCGCGCGGACGTCCCGAACGCGTAGCCGATCCCCTGCACGGTGCGCACGACGTCGGCGCCGAGCTTGCGGCGCAGCGCGGCGACGTGCGAGTCGACGGTGCGCGCGCCGGCGCTGCCGTCGGCGTAGCCCCAGACCTCCTCGAGCAGCTGCTCGCGCGCGAAGACGATGCCAGGCATGCGCGCAAGGCGATGGACGAGGTCGAACTCGGTCGGCGTGAGGTGCACGAGCTCGCCGTCGCGACGCGCCTCGCGGCGCTCTGGATCGAGCGTGATCGGGCCCGCCTCGAGCGGCTTCGTCGCCGGCTCCTCGGCGCGGCGCGCGCGGCGCAGCAGCGCACGCACGCGAGCGACGAACTCGCGCTGGCTGAACGGCTTCGTCATGTAGTCGTCCGCGCCGACGCCAAGGCCGGCGAGCAGATCGCTCTCGGCGTCGAGCGCCGTCAGCATGAGGACCGGGATGGGCCGCTCGCGCTGGATGCGGCGGCAGACCTCGTGACCGTCGATCCCGGGCAGCATGACGTCGAGCACGACGAGATCGGGGGCAAGCCGCTCGCAGAGCTCGACGCCGCGCAAGCCGTCATGAGCCACCTCGACGGCGAACCCCTCGGCGCGCAGGCGAGCCGCAAGCGCTTCGGCGATCGCCGGCTCGTCCTCGACGATCACGACCGTCGTCCGCGGTGCCCCCTCCACGACGCTGATGCTACGGGCGTGACACGAAACGGGTGTGCGGGTTTCGGTGCCCGGCAGTCTGCGGTTCTCACAAAATGCACATGCGTTCTGCCCTGCGCGCCAGTTACAGTTCCGTGCGATACGTACATGGAGGCCGGAGCGCTCAGAGCACCCGCCGCACTCAACCGGATCTCGGTCACGGCCTCTCTGCTGCGGCTGCGCTCGGACGAGCAGCTCGTCGCGCTGTTCCGCGCTGGCAACGACGCGGCCTTCAACGTCATCCACGACCGCTACCGCCAGCGCCTGTTCGTCTACGCCCGCCAGATGCTCGGAGGCTCGCGCCAGGATGCCGAGGATGCGCTGCAGGACGTCTTCCTGCGCGCGTATTCGTCGCTTCGCATCAGCGACCGGCCGGTCTCCCTGCGCGCCTGGCTGTACCGCGTCGCGCACAACCGCTGCATCGACCACCTGCGCAAGCCGGCGCCGCCCGCGATCGACCTCTTCGAGACCTCGCGCCGGCCGCTGCATGACCCGATCGCCGAGGCTGAGCGCCGGGACGACCTGCGGCGCCTGATCCAGGACGTACGGCGGCTCCCCGATCAGCAACGCTCGGCGCTGCTGATGCGCGAAATGGACGGGCTCAGCTACGCCGAGCTGGGTGACGCGCTGGGCGTGTCGCTACAGGCGGTCAAGTCGCTGCTCGTGCGCGCGCGGATCGGGCTCGTCGAGGCGATCGAGGCGCGCGACACCGCGTGCTCGGAGATCCGCGACGAGCTGCTGCAGGCCTTCGATCGCGGCGTGCGCGCCAGCGGCCGCTCGCGGCGGCACCTGCGCGACTGCTCGGGCTGCGCCGACTACCGCAAGCAGCTGCGCGGCGTGCGCCAGGGCCTGACCGGGCTGTCCCCGGGTCCCGGTCCGCTCGCCGGCGCGCTGAAGCTGCTCGGGATCGGCGGCGCCGCGGGCGGTGGCGCAGCCAGCAGCGGCGCGGCTGCGGGCGGCGGCGCGCTCGTCGTCGCCGGTGGTGGGACCGCGGTGAAGGTGACGGCCGTCGTCTGCTGCGCCGCGCTTGCCGCGGGCGGTGCCGCGGAGGTCACGCAGCAGATCATCGAGCCGGCCCACTCCGGCGCCACGAGCGCACGCACGCATGCAGCGGCGGCCGCCGGCTCCGCGACGGCCGATCCTGCCCACGTGAGCGCGATCGCAGCGACGGCCGCTCCGCGCACGACGGTCGCCGCGCTGCACGCGAGCGCGACCGGCACGACGACGGCGAGCCGGGCACGGACTGCGCGCATCAAGCGCGATGGGGCGGGCGCAGCCGGGGCGACCGCGCCGGCGCTCGACACGACCGCCCAGGCCGGCGCCGGCGATGCCCAGACCGGCGGCGTGACCGCGCCAGCCGAGGACGATGGCATCGGCCCCGGCATCGACGGGCTCGCGCCGAGCGACGGCGCGCCCTCGGGGCCTCCACAGTCGGCCGACCCGGGAGCGACCTCGCCCTCGTCGTCCTCGTCGTCGTCGTCCCAACCGTCATCGTCGTCGCCTGCGGCGCCGGTGCAGAGCACGACGGTGATCGCCCAGCCGGCCGTTCCGCCCGTGACCGGCGGCGCCGCGGCACCCGGCAGCACCGCACCCGGCGCGTCGCCGGCGGCGACGACCGCCAAGGCTCCGGCGTTCAAGTAGCGTCGTAGGCATCGAGCGCTACCTCGCCACACTCGACCACGAGACGCTGCTCGTGCGCCGCGGCCGGCGCTCGGGCTGCTTCACGATGGTCGCGGTCCATTCGACGGCGCGCGGCCCCGCGCTGGGCGGCTGTCGCATGTGGCACTACGACGATTCGCGCGCCGCCGTCCGCGACGCGCTTCGCCTGTCGCAGGCGATGACGATGAAGTCAGCCGTCGCCGGCCTGCCGCTCGGCGGCGGCAAGGCGATCATCATGGCGCCGGACCCCAGCGCGCCGAGCAAGCCCGGCTGGCGCGCCGATGCGCTGCTCGACGTCGGCGACACGATCGAGCAGCTTGGCGGCAGCTACGTCACGGCCGAGGACGTCGGGACGTCGTCGGACGACATGGAGCTGATCTCGTCCGTGACGAAACATGTCAGCGGCCTCGTTCCGCGACTGGGTGGCTCGGGCGATCCGAGCCCGTCGACGGCGGTCGGCGTCGAGGTGGCGATCCGCGTCTGCTGCGAGCGGGTGTTCGGAAGCGCCTCGCTGGAAGGGCGCACGATCGCGATCGCCGGGCTGGGCAGCGTCGGCGGGCGCCTCGCGACCGCCTGCGCGCACGCCGGCGCGACGCTGCTCGTGACCGACATCAATCCCGCCAAGCGCGCGCTCGCCGACGAGCTGGGCGCCCACTGGCTGGAGCCCGGCGAGGCGATCGCGGCGACGGCAGACGTCTTTGCGCCCTGCGCGCTCGGCGGGCAGCTCGACCACGAGAGCATCCTGCGGCTCGGCGCGCCGATCGTCGCCGGCGCCGCGAACAACCAGCTCGCCGACGACGACGTCGCCGAGTTGCTCGCCCAGCGCGGGGTCCTCTGGGCGCCCGATTTCGTCGTCAACGCCGGCGGGATCATCAACATCTCCGTCGAGCTCGAGCCCGAGGGTTACGACGCGGCGCGCGCCGACGAGCGCGTGCGCGGCATCGGCATGACGCTGGGCCGGATCCTCGACGACGCCGACGGACGCGGCGTCACCCCGCTCGCTGCCGCGAAGACACTCGCCCACGAGCGCCTCACCGAAGCGGGCGGCTGACCCATCGCGGTCCGTGGCAGGTTGTCCTCGCATACCGGGGACAACGCGCCACGGACGGCCGCGCGACGGTCACACGACCGGGCGCAGGCCGCCTTCCGGTGGCCACCGCGGACGCTGCACTCCCTCCGGCAGCCGGCCCTCCTCGTCGAGCTTGTCGAGGTGCGCGGCGAGCGTCGCCGTAGCCGCCAGGCGCAGGCTGGCGGGCGCGTCGTCCCAGACGAGCGCGAGCAGCTCGTCGACCGTCCGCAGCCCGTCGGAGAGCGCCGCGACGAGCCGCCGCTCGCGCTCGGCGCGGTGGGCGAGGTAGCGATCGAGGAGTGCCGCCGGATCGGTGACCGGCGGCCCGTGGCCGGTGCAGAGCAGCTCGAGATCCAGCGCGCGCAGGCGCTGCAGAGCGGCGAGGTAGCCGTGCAGCGCGCCGGGGTCGGGAGCGACGAAGACGCTGCTCTGCGCGAGCACCGCGTCGCCCGTGAAGCAGAGGGCGCCGGCGACGAACGCAACGTGGTCCGTCGCGTGACCAGGCGTGGCAACGACCTCGAAGGGGCCGAAGCGGTCGCCGTCGCGCAGCGTGACGTCGGCGCCGTCCCAGCGCGCGGCCCCGACCGGCACGCCGCCGCCCATGCGGTCGCGCACGGCCGCGGCCGCGCCGGCGTGATCGCCATGGTCATGCGTCAGCGCGATCCCGGCCGCACCGCCGCGCCGCGCGGCCTCCGCGAGGACGTTCTCGACATGCTCCGCGAGCAGCGGCCCCGGATCGACGATCCAGCACGGATCACGCCCGACGATCCAGGTGTTCGTCCCTGTCAGCGTGAACGGCCCTGGGTTGTCGGCCTGCACGAGCGCGACGTCGTGGCGCTCGAGCACGGCGGTCCGCTTCAGCCGGCCGCGAAGCGGTAGACGGGCCCGCTCAGCGAGACGACGTAGACGCGCCCACGCGCGTCCTCGCCGAACGACGACAGCTGCGGGATCACCGGCAGGCCCGCGATCGCCGCGTCGCCGTGCGCCGCGCCGGTTGAGAGCTTCGCCGAGCGCAGCTGCCCCTTGCAGAAGTCGCCGTAGACGTAGCGGCCGAGCAGCGCCGGAACAGTGCGGTCGCGCACGACGTAGCCGCCGGTGACCGAGCAGTTGCCGTCGCTGTGGAGCATCTGCAGGACCGGCGATACGGCGTTCGGCGCCGGCTCGTCGTAGTTGCGGCGCGTGCCCTCGAGCGGGCGCCAGCCGTAGTTGGCGCCGCGCGCCCTGCCCTTGCGCGCGAAGTCGATCTCCTCGACATGGTCCTGGCCGACGTCGCCGATCGCGAGGTCCCCGGTCGCGCGGTCGAACGAGAAGCGCCACGGGTTGCGCAGGCCGTAGCTGTAGATCTCCGGGCGCGCGCCGGCCTCACCGACGAACGGATTGCTCGACGGGACGCTGTACGGCATCGAGCCCGACCTGCGCGGGTCGATGCGCAGGAGCTTGCCGAGCAGGCTGCCGCGATCCTGGCCGTTGCCGCGCGTGCCGTGCTGGTCGTTCGCGCCACCGCCGTCGCCCGTCCCCACGTAGAGCAGCTTGTCGGGCCCGAACAGCAGCAGCCCGCCGTTGTGGTTGGCCTCGACGCCGTCGTAGCGCAGCACGAGACGCGCGCTGCCGGCCGACGCGCGATCGGGGCTGCTCGCCGAGCGGCGGTACTCCACGACGCTCTGCGTGCCGCTGCGGTCGGTGTAGTTGACGTAGAAGCGCCGCGACGTCGCGTAGTCCGGCGCGAAGGCGATCGACAGCAGGCCCTGCTCGCCACCCGCGATCACCTTCGAGCGCAGATCCAGAAACGGGCGCGTGAGCTGCTTGCCGTCGCGCACGACGCGGATCGTTCCGCCCTGCTCGACGACGAACAGCCGGCGTCTGTCGCCGGGTGGCGCGGCCAGGTAGTCGGGCAGCTTGAACTGGCCGACCTTGACGAGCCGCACTCCGCTCGCGGTGGCCGACGTGGCCTGCGGCGCTGCCACGTTCGTCGTCGCGTCGCTGGGCGAAGCGGTCGCAGTCGCCTTCGGCGCTGCGCCGCCGTCCGACCCGCAGGCGGCGAGCGCCAGCGGTCCCGCGCAGAGCGCGGCCGCGGTCAGACCTGCGGCAGCGTGCCGGCGACCCACGCGGGTGGACCGTCCTCGGGGTGCTCCTGCTTCCAGATCGGCGCCTGCGACTTGACGGCATCGAGCAGCGCGCGGGCGCCCTCGAAAGCCTCGGCGCGATGCCCGGCGGAGGCCGCGATGACGATGCTCGGCTCCATCAGCTCGACGCTGCCGGTGCGATGCGCGACGGCGATCGCGGCGAGCCCGTGCTCGGCGACGACGATCTCCGCGAGCTGGCGGATCTTCTCGACGGCCATCTCGACGTAGGCCTCGTACTCGAGGCTGGGCACCTCGCGCGTCGTGCCGGTGAAGACGACCGTCGCGCCCGTCGACGGGTCGGCGACGAGTTTGCGCGCAGCCTCGACGTCGAGCGGCTCGCTCGTCACCTCGACGAGCCGGACCGCGCCCGAGCCCCCGCTGACAGGCGGCACGAGCGCGAGCTCGTCGCCCTCGGCGAGCGGATGGTCCTGCTTGACGTACTCGCGCGCGACCGCGGCGACGAACGGCGCGTTGTCGGGCAGCCCGGCGAGCACTCCGGCGCGCAGCGCGGCGATCGCATCGGCGACGGTCGCCCCGTCGCCCAGTTGCAGGGACAGCGTCCCTGCGCCGGCCTTCTCGCGCAGGCTTGCGAAGAGTCTCACGGTAACGTCCATCCCCCTGATGCTAATGGTCGCCTGCGTATGCCCCTGACCGCCGCGATCCTGACCGTCTCGGACACGCGCTCGGCGGGAACGCGCGAGGACACGACGACCGCGCTGATGGCCGAGCTGCTCGCAGAGATCGGCATCGAGATCGTCGCGACGCGGCTCGTGCCCGACGAGCAGGCCGAGATCGCTGCGGCGATCGTCGAGCTGTGCGAAGGCGCGAACCTCGTGCTGACCTCGGGCGGCACCGGCCTCGCGCCACGTGACGTCACTCCCGAGGCGACGCGCTCGGTGATCGAGCGCGAGGCGCCCGGCATCGCCGAGGCGATGCGCGCCGAGACGGTCCAGTTCCAGCGCCTCGCCTGGCTCTCGCGCGGCGTCGCCGGCACGCGCGGCCGCACGCTCGTCGTCAACCTGCCTGGCAACCCGAAGGCCGTCCGTCAGTGCCTCGGGGTCCTCGCGCCGATGCTGCCGCACGCGCTCAAGCTCAGCTCGGGCGACGACGGCGGTAGTGGCAGGGGCGCCACGGCGCACTAGCTCGTCAGACGCTCTCGAGCAGCGCGCGGCCGATGTAGTCGCGCCGGCCGCGGACGCCGGGCGGCACCGCGAAGAGGCCGCTGCTGACGTGCTTGATGTACTCGTTCAGCGCGTCCCTGCCTAGCCGCGTCTGGATCGGCACGAACTGGCGATGCGCGTCGCGCTGGAAGGCGATGAAGAAGAGGCCCGCGTCGAGCTGGCCGAGCTCGGGATCGAAGCCGTCGGTGAACGAGTAGCCACGGCGCAGGATGCGCTCGCCGCCGTTCGAGACCGGCGCCGCGAGGCGGATGTGGGCGTTGGCCGGGATGACCGGCTGCCCGTCGCGCCCGCGTGCGGCGAGATCCATCGAATCGTGCTCGGCGGCCCGGCCGAGCGGCGCGCCGCTGGCCTTCTGGCGCCCGATCGTCGCCTCCTGGTCGCCGAGCGAGGCGCGGTCCCAGACCTCGATCAGCATCCTGATCCGGCGCGTGACCATGTATGTCCCACCGCGCAGCCACGGCGGCCCCTCGGCGCCGACCCAGACATGCTTGAGCAGCGACTCCGTCTGCTCGGCCGTGATGTTGTTCGTGCCGTCCTTGAAGCCCATCAGGTTGCGCGGCGTCTGCTGGCTGGCGACTGTCTTCGCGGTCCGTCCGAAGCCGAGCTGCGACCAGCGCATGACGACCGCTCCACGCCCGATGCGGGCGAGGTTGCGGACGGCGTGGAACGCGACCTCCGGCTCGTTCGCACATGCCTGCACGCAGAGGTCGCCGCCGGAGCGATCGGGATCGAGCTCGTCCCCGGGCAGCGGGGGCAGCTCGCGCAGCGCGTCGGGGCGCTGGGAGGACAGCCGGTAGCGCTCGAAGAGCGACGAGCCGAAGCCGAAGGTGACCGTCAGCATCGACGCCGGCAGCCCGTCCGCCTCGCCCGTGTCGGCGGGCGGTGCGAGCAGCTCGACGGCGCCGCTGGCAAGCGACTTGCCGGCGGTCATGCGCGCGGACGCCGCCGTCCACTCGCGCATGACGTCGCGCAGATCCTCGCGCGACGTGCCGTCGACGACGTCGAAGGCGGCGATGTGCAGGCGCGACTGCGTGGGCGTGACGATCCCGGCCTGGCGCTCGCCGTAGAACTCGACGCTGCCGTCGGGATCGCCCTCGTCCTGCGCGTCGCTGGACTCGACCGCCGTGGCCACGCCGGCGCCGACGGCGAGCCCGCCGACACCTCCAAGGAATGCACGGCGGTCGAACCTCATGGTCAGCTCTTCAGCTTCGCCGCCACCTGCGAGAGCGGCTCGGCGAGCGCGTCGACGAGCTGGCTGAACTTGCGCCGCTGCGCGGTGTCGACCGTCGTGTAGCTCGGGTACTCGCCGCCCTTCTTCGTCGCCTCGAGCTCCTTGCGCACGGCGGCGAAGCGCGCCGAGATCGTCGTCGCGAGCGTCGCGTCGCGCTTGGCCAGCGCCGGGGCCAGCAGATCGTAGGCCGCCTGCGAGCCCGCGAGGTTCGCGTCGAAGTCCGACAGGTCGGTGTGCGAGTAGCGATCCTCCTCGCCGGTGATCTTCGACTTCGAGACCTCGCCGAGCAGCTCGCTGGCGCCGTTGGCGAGCTGGTCGGGCCTATACGTGGCGGTTGCGACCTTCGCGTCGAGCTGCTTGACGTCGACGAGCAGCTTGTCGGCGATCGGGCTCATGCCCGTCGTCGACTTGTCCGTCCAGAGCGCCTTCTCGATGCGATGAAAGCCAGTCCAGTCGTCACCCTTGGCGACGTCGTTGACACGCGCGTCGATCTCCGGATCGAGGTTGCCGAAGCTCTCCGCGACGGGCTCGATCGCCTCGTAGGGGAAGCGCGCTGCGGCGAACAGCTGCTTGGCCTTCGCGACGTCGCCGGCCTTGACCGCCGCCACGAACGGGCCGGTACGGTCAAGCAGCACCTTGGACTGACCCTGCACGTAGGTCCGGTAGCCCTCGGCTGCCTTGTCGAGGGCCTTGTCGTCGATCGGCGCTGCGGCGGTCGTGGCCGCGGGGGTCGAGTCGGACTTGCTGCCACACGCGGCCAGCG
>DATBAE010000039.1:0-3630 GCA_036271655.1 Solirubrobacteraceae bacterium | reverse complement strand
CAACAGGGTGGCGAATCCGAGCGCCGCGCAGAGCGCGGCGCGACCGCCGAAGATGCGGCGCCGGCCGTAGGCGAGGACGCGGTCCTCGGAGATCTCGTAGTGGAAGCCGCGGCCGGGACCGGACAGCCAGGAGCAGAGCTGGTCGTCGAGGACGTCGGCGGCGAGGGCCGGCGACTCGCTGCGCACGGCGTAGCGCTGGTGCAGCAGGTCGCTGCCGATCTCGAGCTCGGCAGCATCGAGTGGCGTCGGCTTGCGCAGCGGGCCGCGGCGGGAGATCGAGACCTGCAGGTCGAGCGACGAGCGCAGCTCGACGACCGCGGCGGCGTAGCTCCCCGCGGCCTTGGTGCTGCCGCTGGAGCGACGGTTGATGAAGAGATCGAAGCGCCATGTGCGCGATCCCTCGATACCGCCGCAGTGCAGGCGACGGACGGCCTCCTGCGGGGTGTGAACGGCGCTCGTGAGGGCGAACGGCGCCGCCAGCGCCTCGCAGCGCGCGTCGAGGACCGGGCGCGGCTCGTCCGCGGGGGAGCCGCTGACGGTCACGTCGTTCCTCATGGCTGTGGCGAGGCCGGACATCTTTACTCCCTCCATAACAACGGTCCGAGGCGAAAGTCTCGGTGCAATCGAAATTTCGGGCAATCGTGCTAACCGGCCAGCAACGTGTGGAGAACCGCACCATGTCGGCGGCCCTCGGTCGTGCTCAGATGCGGTCGCAGCTGGGGCCCCGCCGACGCCTCCGGGGCGTCGATCAGGAGGCTTCTTCTTCGGTCGGCGAGCCGACCGGGACGGGCATCTCGCGGGTCGAGACAGCATCGACGACCTCGGCCTCGGCCTCCTCGAGCTCGGCCAGGTGGTCGCCGTCGCAGAGCACGCGGAAGTTGCCCGTGACGCCGTTGTCGGCGTGGATCGTGATGCCGGGCAGGACCTCTTCGCCCTCGTCGAAGCCGAGCCGCTCCAGATCGAAGTGCGCCAACCCGATCCCGTGCGCGGTGTGCGTCGGGTTCTCGCGGTCGTGCGAGTTGAGCGCGATCTGGAAGGCGCGCAGGTTGGCGGCGATCTTCTCGGTCGGCGTCGGCATCGCTCGTTAAACCGTAGCGGCATTTGGCGTGCACCGACCTGGATGCCGCCCGCGCGATGGTTCATCGTGGTGGCCCGTGCCCCGTCCCGCCAATCCAGAGGTCCGCGCGGCGCTGCTCGCCGCCGGCGAGCGACTCATCCATCAGCGCGGGTTCAACGGGTCCGGCGTGAAGGACGTCGCGCTCGCGGCCGGCGTGCCGAAGGGCTCGTTCTACAGCTACTTCGCGAGCAAGGACGCGTTCGTCGTCGCGGTCGTCGAGCGCTACTGGTTGTCGATCGAGAACGGCTACGGGGCGATCCTCAGCGATGCGAGCGTCGAGCCGCGCGAGCGCGTCGTGCGCTTCTTTCGCGCGATGGCCGACGACAACGAGGTGCGCGACTTCACGCTCGGCTGCCTGCTCGGCAACATGGCGCTCGAGCTCGCCGACGGCAGTGCCGAGATGCGGCGAACGCTCGCGGCGCTGTTCGCCCGCTGGGAGAGCGTCCTCTCCGAATGCCTCATTGAAGCCCAGGCTCGAGGCGACATCGCCGCCGATCGTGATGTCCGCGAGCTCGCCGCGACGCTGATCGAGGCATGGGAGGGGGCGGTCATGCGCGGCAAGGTCGAGCAAGGGCGCGACGCCTACGAGCGCTTCGAGGCGGTCGTCGTTCCGCGTCTCATGGCATAGCGGTAGCGAGCCTCCTTCGACACATGGTCGGGCGTAGGTGGACCGGCGGTCCCTGGTAAGAAGACGACCGGTCGCTTATCTTCGGCGCTCCGCTGTATCTGCTTCCGACGCCAAGGAGAACCCGTGTCGATCAACACCGAACGTGCCGCACTGCTGCTCATCGATCCGCAGGTCGATTTCCTCTCGCCCTCGAGCGTCGTCTGGGATGTCATCGGCGAGGAGGTCGAGCGCGTCGGCGTGCTCGGCAAGCTCGTCCGCCTGCGCCAGGCCGCCCGCGCGATCGAGCTGCCCGTCTTCTACTCGCCGCACTACTACGCCGACCACGAGTACGACCAGTGGTGCCATCTCAACCCGCTCGACGAGCTGATGTTCAGCCGCCGGATGTTCGACAGCGCTCTGCCGGGGTCGGCCTTCCATCCCGACCTCGAGCCCGACGACGGCGTCGTCGTCCTCTCGCCGCACAAGGCGCTGTCGGGCTTCTGGAGCGGCGACGTCGCGATCCAGCTGCGCCAGCGCGACATCCAGACGATCGTGCTCGCGGGGATGGCGGCGAACCTCTGCCTCGAATCGCACCTGCGCGACGCGATCGAGAACGGCTTCGACGTCATCGTCGTCGGCGACGCGACGGCGGGCCCCGGGCGCGCGGCGACCGACGCGGCCCAGGTGAACTTCGGCCTCATCGCCAGCGCCGTGATGACGACCGACGAGGTCATCGCCGAGCTTGGCGTACCCACAGCGGTGGTATGAACGCAGACATGACCGCGACCCCGCAGATGACGATCGACCGCCGGCGCCGCGCCGCCGGCCTGAGCTGGCGCGAGCTTGCCGAGCGCGTCGGCGGCGACCCCGTTCACGTCACGGCCGCGCTCCTCGGACAGCACCCGCTGTCCGAGGAGCAGGCCGCCCGCGCCGGCGAGGCGCTCGACCTGTCGGCCGACGAGGTCGAGGAGCTCACGCTGATCCCGGCCGAGCGGATCGGCGCCCGCCTGGAGATCCCCGCCGATCCGACGCTCTACCGGTTCTTCGAGGCGCTCGGCGTCTACGGCCCGGCGATCCGCGCGCTGATCCACGAGGAGTTCGGCGACGGGATCATGAGCGCGATCAACTTCAAGGCCGACGTCAGCCGGATCCCGGGCCCCGACGGCGATCGCGTCCAGGTCGTGATGGACGGGAAGTTCTTGAAGTACCAGTGGTGAGTCAGACCCACGAGCCGTCGATGCTTGCGCCTGCGCGGACCGCGTGCGCGAAGATGGCTGGCCATGACCACGATCTCGATCTTCAGCGCCTCGATCGGCGCCGGCCACGACGTCCCGGCCGAGGTGCTGGCAACGGCCCTGCGCGAGCGCGGCGCGACGGCGTCAGTTATCGACGGCCTGCAGGTCGCCGGCCCCGCAGCACGCGCGATCGTGGGCGGCGCCTCATCGCTGGACACGACGGCCGGCAGCCTCGTCTTCGAAGCCGGCTACGCGCTCGGCACGCGGCTGGCGCCGATGCGCCGCGTCGGGTCGAACGTGATCGAGCGGCTCGCGGGCCGGCGCTTCGAGCAGTACCTCGCGGCGCACCCGGCTGACGTCGTCGTCTCGACGTATCCGATCTGGACCGAGCTGTTCGGGCGCATGCGCCTCGCCGGCACGCTCGGCATACCGGCCGTCAGCGCGATCACCGATCTCGCCGCGCTGAACTACTGGGCCCATCGCGGCATCGACCTGCACCTCATCACGCATCCGGAGTCCGCCGCCGAGGTGCGCGAGATCGCGGGGCCGGACGCGCGCATCGAGGCGGTGCATGGGCTGACGTCGGACCCTCGCTTCCAGGATCCGCCAGAGCGCAACGTCGCGCGTGCCGCACTGGATCTGCCGACGCGCGGCTCGCTCGTCGTCGTCTC
>DATBAE010000038.1:0-14725 GCA_036271655.1 Solirubrobacteraceae bacterium | reverse complement strand
TACGGCCGGCGCCGCATCTTCGGCGGTCGCGCCGCGCTCTGCGCGGCGCTCGGATTCGCCACCCTGTTGCGCGACCGTCAGCTCACGATGCTGATGGGCGCTCAGTCGTCGGCGTCGAGCTCGACCTCCACGCCCTCGCCGCTGAAGCACACGAGCCCGGCGATCTTCATCGCCTCGGCGCGCGGCAGCTCGTAGCTGTGAGCGACATCGCGCAGGGTCTCGCCGCCGGCATGGACGTGCCAGTAGATCGCGGCGCCCATGTACGGGTCGGTCGTCGTCGTCTCGCTCGGCCGCAGGTGGCCCGCCTTGATGTCGGTTCGCGGCAGGTACGCCCGCACGGGCATGCTCGTCTCGAAGACGAGCGTCGGACGCGTGCTGTGCGCGAGCTCCTCGCCGGCGACCGTCACGCGCACCGATCGGGAGCTCGCGTGCACGTCGACCCGGTGGTACGGGTCACGCAGGCCGCCCGCGACCGGCTCGTCCTCGACGAGCCAGCGATCGACCCGCGCCGGATAGAGCGCGGCGAATCCGCGTAGCCAAGCGGCCCGCTCGAGCGGCTCCTCATACGCCCAGACGGCGTCGGTCCGCAGCTCGTCGCCGACGCGCAGCGACCAGTAGGACGCGTCGCCCTTGAACGGGCAGTGGGTGGTCGTGTCACTGCGCTCGAGCAGCGCCTCGCCGAGATCCTCCAGCGGTACGTAGACGACGGGCTTGATCCCGGTCTCGTGCAGCAGGTGGGCGCGTCGCGTGTCGAGCACGACGACGTCGCCGACATAGGCCCGCAACCGGCGCGCATCGGGGGCGAACAGGATCCGGTGCTGGGGTGACTCGAACGTGTAGTTGGACTGCGGCGGGTTGCCGCCGAGCGGCCCATCGCCCTGTGTGAGGCTCATCGCGCTACCTGCCTTCCGGCTCGACCTGCGGAACAGTCGCGCTCATGCGGCGGCGTCGACCTTCAGCTCACGATGAAATGCGCGATCGAAGAGCTCGACCTCGCGCTGGACGGCCCAGCGCTCGACGGCGGCCGGCCCGTCGGCCTCGAGCTCGAGACGGACCGTGTCGTTGTCGGCGACGACATGTGCGGCGTGGATGCTCTGGTCGCGGCTGCGTTCGAGATCCTCGGCGAGTCGCAAGAGGATCGCGAGGCGATCGAGCCGCTCCGCGTCGCCCTCCCGCGCGAGCGCGGCGAGCTCGCCGAACTCGGGCAATCCCTTGCGGTGATAGCGGGCCGCCTGGGCGATCAGCGCGACCTCGCGCGGGTCGAAGCCGGGAAGCCCCGCGTTGAGGATGAGGTACCGAGAATGCTTGTGATGGTCGTCGTAGTCGACGGACATGCCGATGTCATGCAGCACGCAGGCGGAGAAGAGCAGTTCGCGCTCCCAGCGGTCGCCGGGATGCAGGTCGTGGGCGGCGAGCTCGTCGAAGAGGTTGAGCGCGAGCCGCGCGACGTGCTCGGTGTGCTTCGGGCCGACGTGGTAGCGCGCCGCGAGATTGAGGACGCTGGCGGTCCGCACGTCGTCGAACAGCGGCGGCTCGCCGCTCAGATGCCCCCTGAAGAAGACGCCCTCGCGCAGTCCGGCCTCGGTGACGTGGATCGCGTCGAAGTCGCCGTGCTCGAGCACTGCCTGCACGACCATCGCCCCTGCGAGCACGAGGTCGGCACGGGCGTACTTGATGCCCTTGACGGTGCCGCGCTGGGACGCCGGCATCGCCGCGAAGCGATCGACGAGCGCCGCAAGCGCGGCGCGCGAGATCTCGAAGCCCTGGATGCCGCCGAGCGAGGGCAGGCCGGCCTCCGCCTGGATTGCCGCCGCCAGGTTGCGCATCGTTCCCCCGATGCCGATCAGCTGGCGCCCAGAGCGCAGCAGCCAGGCAGCGTCCTGCTCGAGCGTCGCGCGGACATGCGCACGCAGGGCCTTGCGGGCCTTCTTCGACGGCGGGTCGTCATCGGCGAGGAAGTGCTCGGTCATCCGGACCGCTCCGAGCGGCCACGAGCCGAGCCGGCCGGAGTGGCGACTGAGGACCTCCACCAGCTGCAGCGAGCCGCCGCCCAGGTCGAGGACCGCGCCGTCCGCGATGGTCGTCGAGTTCACGGCCGCGAGATAGCCGAAGCGGGCCTCCTCTTCGCGGCTGAGCACGTTGACCAGCAGGCCGGTCTCGTCCCGCACGCGGTCGAGGAAGACGCGCTGATTGGTCGCGTCGCGGATCGCGCTCGTCGCAACGGCCTTGATGCGCTCCTCAGGGATGCCGGTGGCGGCGCAGAAGTGGGCGAACACCTCGGCGGCTTCGAGCGCGCGCTTCATCGGCTCGGGGCCGAGCTCGCCGCTCGCGTCCAGACCCTCCCCGATCCGCACCGGGAGATAGATCTCGTCGGTGCGCTTCCACCATCCGTCCGAGGCCGTGAAGACGACGAGCCGGAACGAGTTCGAGCCCATGTCGATCACCGCCGTACGTCGCTCGGCCGCGGTCGTCGCGCTCGGTTCGGCGGCCAGGGCGGTCATCGAGGCTGGAGCTTACGCACGGCGCCCGATCGCGCAGGGTTCGCGCGGCGGCGCGAACCCGAGCGCTCGCCTCGAACGCCTGCTACCACTTGGCAATGGACCCGCACGCGATCCCCGGCACCGCGGCGTGGCGCTGGTTCGCCGCGTGGCTGCTCGTCGGCGCGGCGTACATCGTGTCCGTGCTCGGCGCGCTCTCGATTGGGCCGTTCGTCCTGCTGCCGACGATCGTCGCGACGTGCCTGCTTGTCCGGCGCAGCGCAGCGCGGCGGGCGATCCCCGGCCTGCTCGCCGGGTTCGGCGTGGCGCCGCTGCTCGTCGCTTACCTCAACCGCGACGGACCCGGCGACGTCTGCGATGTCACGACCGGCGGCAGCTCGTGCACGCGGGAGTGGAGTCCGTGGCCGTGGCTGATCGTCGGCTGCGTGCTGGTCGCCGCCGGATTTCGCGTCTTCGCGATGCGGCGACAGGCGCGCTGATCGCGCCGCGCCCAGCTGCCTGCGATCAGGCGTGCTTCTCGATCAGCTCGATCCGGTAGTCGTCCGGGTCGCGTACGAAGCACAGCAGCGAGCCGCCCTCGCGGATGCGGTACGGCGGCTTCTCGGGCTCGATGCCCTGGCCGGCCAGCGCGGCGAGCGTCTCGTCCATGTCCGAGACGGTCAGCGCGATGTGGTTGTAGCCCGAGCCGTGCGTGTACTCCGAGACGCCGAAGTTGTACGTCAGCTCGAGCCGATCGCCGTCTCCGGGTAGTCCCATGAAGACGTTGATCGCCTCGTCGCGGATCGGCATCCGCCGCCGCTCCTCGAAGCCGAGTGCCTCGTAGAACGCCACCGACCGGTCGACCTCGCCGATGCGGTAGCAGGTATGGATGAGCGCGATTGCAGCCATGGTTCACACAGTACCCTGGGGCCTGGATGTTCGATTCCGATTCCCGCACCGCGGATGACGGGCCAGGATCGGCCATCCCGTGCTGATCGAACGCTCGATGTCGGACGGCTTCCTGACGAATACGTACCTCGTCGCAGGCGCCCCCGGCACGGAAGGCTTCCTGGTCGACGCGGGCGGCCCGATGGCGCCGCTGTTCGAGGCTGCCGACCGCAACGAGATCGTGGTCACGCACCTGCTGCTGACCCACCACCACCACGATCACGTCTGTGACCTGGCCGAGGTGGTGGCCCGCTACCCGGACATCGTCATCCTCGCCCATCCCGACGAACCGGTCCACGCGTCGCCGTTCGCGCCGCTCGAGATCGGCGGGGTGGCGGTCGATGCGGTGCATACGCCCGGGCACACGGCGGGCATGCTGAACTTCACGGTGCCGGGCCACGTCTTCACCGGCGACACGCTGTTCAAGAACTCGATCGGCGGCGTCCGCGCGCCGGGCAGCACGTCCTACGAGGACATGCGCTCGTCGATCATGGACACGCTCATGCGCCTCGATCACGCGACCAAGGTCCATCCGGGCCACACCGATCCGACGACGATCGGCGACGAGTGGGAGCACAACGCGTTCATTCGCGTCTGGCGCGGCCTGGACCCCGAGGGCGACGAGCAGGTCACCGTCCAGGACGAGCCGGCCACGCTCGTCGTCTGGGGCGACGACTACGACGGCGGCCACAAGGCCTGGGTGCGCTGGGCCGACGGCCGCGACGACATCGTGCCCGGCTCGCGCGTGCAACGCAGTCGGGGGTAACGGCCGGCCCGAGGTCCGGCCAGCGCGCACACATGGCCAAGAAGGACGCAATCCCGACTTCGCGGATCAGCCGATCGACGCGGGTCGGCAAGCTCGCCGCGACACAGGCCGCCAAGCAGATGGGGACGCGCGCGACGAACGTCGCGCGTGGTGAGGCCGGCTCCGAGCGGGCGCTCGCCAGACGCCAGCTCGAGACCGCCGAGCAGATCGTCGCCGCACTCGGGACGATGAAGGGCGCCGCGATGAAGCTCGGCCAGGTGATGTCGTTTCTCGATGTCGGCCTCGTGCCGGAGGAGTACCGCGAGGAGTTCCAGGCCAAGCTCGCCGAGCTGCGCGACTCGGCGCCGAAGGTTGCCTTCAAGGACATGAAGAAGGTGCTCGAGAGCTCCTACCGCGAGCCGATCGACCAGGTGTTCCAGACGTTCGACCCAGTGCCGATCGCGGCCGCCTCGATCGGACAGGTCTACAAGGCGCGGCTGCACGACGGCCGTGACGTCGCGGTCAAGGTCCAGTACCCGGGCGTCGCCCAGGCCGTCCGCGCCGACATGCAGAACCTCGGGATCATCCTGCGCCTCATGAAGATGGTCGCGCCGGGCCTCGATCCGAAGGCGATGGGCGACGAGATCCGCTCGCGGATCGACGAGGAGCTCGACTACGAGCTCGAGGCGCAGAACCAGCGCACCGTCGCGCGGCTGTACCGCGGCCACCCGTTCATCGTCGTGCCCGAGGTCGTGACGAAGCTCTCGCACGAGAAGGTGATCGTCAGCGAGTTCGTCCAGGGGCGCGGCTTCGAGGAGCTCAAGCAGCTGCCGCAGGCCGAACGCGACCGCCTCGGCGAGATCGTCTACCGCTTCTACTTCGGCTGCATGTACCGCCACCACCAGTTCTCCGGCGATCCGCATCCGGGCAACTCGCTGCTGCTCGACGACGACCGGATGGCGTTCTTCGACTTCGGCCTCTTCAAGCGCATCCCGGCCGCGATCGCAGAGTTCGAGCTCGAGATCGCGCGGATTGCGCCGACCGGCGACGGAGCGGCGCTGATCGAGCACCTGCACAAGGGTGGCTTCATTGCCAAGCCCGAGCTGTACACGCCCGAAGGCATCCTCGCGCAGGTGCGCGACATGACGTGGTGGTACCTGACCGACGCCGAGGTCGCGCTGACGCCCGAGATCGCGACCGAGGTGATGATCGAGATGTCCGATCCGCGCTCGTCGCACTTCTCGAAGATGCGCCACGAGACGCTGCCGCCCGATCACCTCTTCGGCCGTCGCCTGGAGATGCTCACGCTCGCCGTCATGAGCCAGCTGCGGGCCCGCGGCAACTGGCATCGGATCGCGCGCGAGTGGATCTACGGCGACGATCCGGTGACCGAGCTCGGCCGGCAGGAAGCCGAGTTCTACGCGGCCCATCCGCCGGTGGCCGTGCTGCGCTCCTCCGCGTGACACACCGCGCACCCGCTCGCCTGGCGGCTCGCAGGGCACAGGCAGCGCGCCTGCGCGTCGCCGCGCTGACGGTCGTCCTGGCCGGCGCGCTGATCGCCGTCGCCACGAGCGGCGGCCTGTCGTCGGCACGCGTACGCGACGCGATCGACCCGCTCGGGGCGGGCGCGATCCCGGCCTTCATCGTCGTCAGCGCCCTGCTCACCTGCGCGCTCTTTCCCGGTCCGCTGCTGGCCGGCGCGAGCGGCCTGCTGTTCGGTACCGCCGTCGGCACGCCGGTGTCGATCGCCTCGGCGACGCTCGGCGCGGCGCTCGCCTTCTGCATCGCGCGGTTCGTCGCTCGCGACGCCGTCGAGACGATCGGTGGTGCGCGCCTGCGGCCCGTCCAGGAGTGGATCGAGCGGCGCGGCTTCTGGGCGGTGCTCTACGCGCGGATCGCTCCCGGCGTCCCCTACTCGCTCGTCAACTACGTCGCAGGCGTGACGCGGGTCGCGCTGCCCGCCTTCGCGGCGGCGACTGCGCT
The DNA here is from genome assembly GCA_036271655.1 of Solirubrobacteraceae bacterium. Classification (GTDB taxonomy): domain Bacteria; phylum Actinomycetota; class Thermoleophilia; order Solirubrobacterales; family Solirubrobacteraceae; genus CADCVQ01. Next base: position 8,572 of record DATBAE010000038.1, on the reverse strand, counting down.
CGGCGTGGCGCCGCGCGCGTTTGCGTATGCGGCGCTCGGTGGCTCGCTCGACGACCTCGGGTCACCCGAGGCGATCGTCGCGATCATGGCGCTCGTCCTGATGGCGCTCGCTGGCGCCTTCGCGATGCGGCGGGAGCAGAAGGGCGCGCAGGCGACGCCCTCTTCCACTCGTGCTGTCTAGCCACGGGCTAGACATTGCTAGACGCAGCGCAAGACGATCAAGGCCACCCTTCGTCGCCGATGCTGCCGCGCTACAGCTCCTGAATCTGAAACAGCGAGGTCGAGCCGGGCACGCCGCTCGGCAGGCCTGCCGTCACCGCGACGCGCTGGCCGCGCCGGCACCAGCCGAGCTCGACGACGCGGCGGCAGGCATCGAGCAGCAGTTCCTCGGTGACGGCGTGCTTGCGCAGGAACTCCGCGCGCACGCCCCACATGAGGCCGCAGCGGCGCACCGTCTCGCGCCCGGGCGAGAGCGCGTAGATCGGGACCATCGGCCGGTGCGCCGAGACGAGCCGCGCGGAGCGGCCCGACAGCGTCGGCACGACGATCGCGTCGAGCTCGAGCTCGCGCGATGCCATGCAGACCGCGTAGGCGACCGTGTACGAGGGATCGCGGGTGTCGCGGTTGACGCGCCGCTCGTTCCAGCGCCGGTAGGGCGCTGTCGTCTCCGTCGTCGTCGCGATCGCGGCCATCATCGCGATCGCCTCGACCGGATAGGCACCGATCGCCGTCTCCTGCGAGAGCATGACGGCGTCTGTGCCGTCGAGGATCGCGTTGGCGACATCGGCGACCTCGGCGCGCGTCGGCCGCGACGAATGGACCATCGAGTCGAGCATCTGCGTCGCTGTGATCGACGGACGCGCGAGCCGCCCGGCGCATGCCAACAGCTCCTTCTGCACGATCGGCACGCGCTCGATCGGCAGCTCGATGCCGAGGTCGCCGCGCGCGACCATGACGCAGTCGGCGGCCCGGATGATGTCCTCGGCGCGATCGACGGCCTGCGGCTTCTCGATCTTCGCGATCAGCGGCAGGCGCGTGTGCTCGCGCACGAACGCTATGTCCTCGGGTGCGCGCACGAACGAGAGCGCGACGAGGTCGACGCCGATCTGCTCGCCGACAGCGAGATGCGCGAGGTCCTCCTCCGGCACCGACGGCAGCTCCTCGAGCGGGCCGGGGATGTTCAGGCCCTGACGCGAGGCGACCGCGCCGCCGACCTCGACCTCGGCCTCGATTTCGAGCACATCCTCACGCACGGCGCTGACGCGCAGCCGAACGCTGCCGTCGGCGAGGTACATCACGTCTCCGGGTCTCATCGCTGTGATCAGCTCGGGCCGCGCGACGGACATCCGGTAGGCATCGCCGAGGATCTCCTCGCCGCAGACGAAGACCACACGATCGCCGGGCTTGAGGTCGACGTGGTCGCCGAACAGCGCGCCGATGCGCAGTTTTGGACCGGGCAGGTCCTGAAGGATCGCGACGGGCCGTCCGACCCGCTTGGACGCCGCGCGGACGCGCTGCGCAGTCTCGGCGTGCTGCTCGGCCGTGCCGTGCGAGAAGTTCAGGCGCGCGACGTCCATTCCAGCCGCGACCATCCGGGCAAGGGTCTCAGGATCGCGCGACGCGGGACCGATCGTCGCGACGATCTTCGTGTGCCGATCCACCCGTCGAGCCTACTCGGCGGCCCGTTTCACATCGGTTACGAAACGGCGAGGGGACCGCTACGGTGCGGCAACGATGCCCTCAGACCAGGAGATCCTCGCACTCGTCCGCGCGATCCCGCGCGGCCGGGTCACCACGTACGGCGACCTGTCGCCGGGCGCACCGCGGCGCGCCGGCGCCGTGCTGGCGGCCAACCACGATCCGTCGCTGCCGTGGCAGCGCGTCGTGCGCGCCGACGGCTCGCTCGCCAAGGCAGAGCGTCAGCGGCGGCTGCTCGAGGCCGAGGGGGTTCCGTTCCGCGGCGCCCGCGTCGACATGCGATCGGCCTGGGTGCCTGCCACCGACGCCGACGAGTGATCGCCGCTCAGCGCAGCTTGATGCGCAGGAGCTCGAGATCGTAGGACGCGTTGAGCGCGTCGCCGGCATCGCCGAGCCCGATCGCGACGTAGAAGCGCTTCGCCACGCGCCCCTTGTCGACGATCGTGACGCTGTCGGTCTTCTTCGGGCCGAGCTTGGAGCGAGCGACGATCTTGTTCGTGTCATCGATCGACGTCGCACTCGCGCTGAACACGTAGAGGTCGGGATTGCCGAATGACGGATGCAGGCGTATCCGTGCTCGCGAGCGAGGCGGGAGCCGCACGCGATAGACGTCGATCGGGTCCTCGACCTTGTCGGCCGTGCCGCCCAGCACCCGCCGGCTGCCACCCTGCCAGATGTACGGATCGGGCTTCGCGAAGACCGATCCGTCTACGAACGAGATCCCGTCGTTGGGCTCGAGCACGTCGGGCTGCGGCGTCGGCAGCGCCAGCGCCGGCCCCATCTGGACCAGCCCGTAGCCCGTGCTCGGGTCGTAGCCGGGCGTCGCTACGTCGCGCGCCGAGCGACGCAGCACGTCCGCGAGCTGGCCGTTGGAGAGCTTCGGTCGCACCGTCGCCAGCCAGGCCGCGGCGCCCGCGACGATCGGCGCCGCGAAGCTCGTCCCACTGCCGAGCGTGACGCCGTCGGCGGCGTCGTCGTCGGTGTCGAACGCGAGCGGGATCGCGAGCGGGACGTCGACACCCGGCGCGGCCACGTCGACCGCCGTGTTCTCGCTGCTGAAGCCCGACGGCTTCAGCGACGCGTCGAGCGCCGCGACCGACAGCACATGCGGATAGGCGGCCGGGTAGATCACGGGATTGCCCTTCGCGAACTCGTTGCCGGCGGCAGCGACGACAAGGCTGCCCTTGGCGAACGCGATCTGGACCGCGCCGAACATCGTCGCGCAGTCGTCCGGCGAGCCGAAGCTCAGGTTGATGATCTTCGCGTGCGCGCTGGCCGCCGCCGCGATCCCGTTGGCGGCGTCGGCGCACGTGATCTTCAGCGGCAGGCCAACGGACAGGATCGGCGCCGACGGAAAGACGCCGAACACGCCCGAGCCGTTGAAGGCCGCCGCGGCCGCGGAGGCGACCATCGTCCCGTGCGGCCCGAGCACCGGCCCCGGGACGAGCTGGCGCGTGTTCATGGCGAGGTCGGGCAACGTCGTGTCGACGAGATCGTCGACGACGGCGATCGTCGCAGCGCCCGGCATCGGCGGCGTCAGCCCCGGCGCGACGACGAGCCCGCGCGCATAGCCGCCGGGGTCGGCGTCGAACGCGCTTGCGCGCTGCAGCTCCGCGTTGGGCTCGGCATAGCGCAGCGCGTGCACCTCGCGCAGCGCGGCCGCAAACGCGCGAGCGCGTGGCGTCGCGACTCGATAGACGGCTCCGGTCAGCAGCCGCTGAGCGCCGAAGCGAGCGGCGAGCGCGGCCGCCTGCTGGCCGCTGCCGGGCGCGGCGGCCACGAGCCACGTCGGCGGCTCCGCGGCGGCCGCCGAGACACCGGCGCCGGCGGCCGGCAGGCGCATCGGTCGCTCGTCGTAGGCCTGCGCCGATGCGGCGCTGACGGCGCTCGCCATACACGCGAGGCAGAGGGCGAGAAGCCTCATCGGCGTGCGACTGTAGTCACAGCGCAAAGCGGCCGTCCTGCACGACGATCTCGCCATCGGCGGTCAGCCGGCCACCGGCGCGCAGGTCGCAGATCAGGTCCCAGTGCAGCGCCGACTCGTTCCTGCCGCCGGTCTCGGGATACGAGCGGCCGAGTGCGAGATGCACCGTGCCCCCGATCTTCTCGTCGAACAGCGTCACGCCGATCGGGCGATCGATGCCGAAGTTCGTGCCGATCCCGATCTCGCCGAGCCGGCGCGCGCCGTCGTCGGTCTGCAGCGCACGCTGCAGGTACGCGTCGCCGCGCTCGGCTGCCGCGGCGACGACGAGGCCGTCGCGGAACTCGAGGTCGACGCCCGCGACGTCGACGCCGGCCGGCGCAGACGGCACGCCGAATCGGATGCGCCCGTTCGCACTCGCCTCGAGCGGACCGGTGAAGACCTCGCCGCTGGGCATGTTGCGCTTACCGTCGGAGTTCACCCAGGTGCGCCCCTTGACGGTCAGCGTGAGATCCGTGCCCGGCGCCTCGATGCGCAGCTCCCGGACCGGCTTCAGCCGCTCGATGAGCTCGTCCTGGAACGCGCGCAGCTCACCCCACGAGCGCAACGGGTCAGGCTGGTCGAGAAATAGCGCACGCTCGACGAACGCCTCGAAGTCCACCAGGCTCATGCCGGCCTGCTGGGCACCGGCCTCCGTCGGCCACAGCGTCGTGCACCAGCGCTTCTTCATCGTCAGGTCACGCATCGGCTTGCGCGCCCGGGTGGCGCGCGCGAGGCGCTCGGGGTCGATTCCGGCCAGCGCACGCGTGTTCTCGGGCGCCTGGATGCCGAGCTGCGCGTGCGACCTCTTCGCCTCGGCGTAGGCGACCTCCGAGAAGAGGTCGAGGTGGCGGTCCTGGGCGTGGCGATAGAACGCCGCCGTCGAGCCGGCCAGCTCGACGCGCAGCAGCGGCCATGCGTCGCGCGCGAGGATCGCGCGCTGGCACTCGAGCAGCAGCGGCGCGGCAAGTGTCGTCGAGCGGACGAGCACCTCCTGCCCAGGCTGGACGTCGAGGCAGTAGCCGGCAAGCAGGTCGGCGAACGCGGCCGCGTCAAGTGCCACGAGGAGCTACGCCCGCCAGCCCTCGTCGAGCGCGGCGAGCGGCTCGGCGGCGTCGGTTCCCAGCAGCTCGGCGAGCGCAGCGACGAGGCGCTCCTGCGGGTCGCGCTGGGCACCCTCGCCCATCACGCCGATCCGCCAGAGCTTGCCGGCCAGCGGCCCCAGCCCGCCCGAGATCTCGATCCCGTGCTCGAGCAGCAGGTCGCGCCGGACCGCCGCCTCGTCGACGCCCTCCGGCGGCGTCACCGCAAGCAGCGAGTGCAGCTGCTCGCCGTCGGGCGCCAGGCGCTCGCAGCCGAGCACCGCGAGCGCATCGCGCAGCGCGTGGTGCGCGCGGCGGTGGCGCTCCCAGGCCGTCGGCAGCCACTCGTCGCCGACGGCGATGCGCAGCGCCTCGCGCAGCGCGTAGATCATGTTGATCGGCGCCGTGTGGTGGTAGGCGCGGGCCGGCGCCGCGCTGGCGCCCGGCGCGGCGCGTGGGTGGGCGGGTGGGTTCCAATATCCGAGTACGAGCGAGAGGTCGAAGTACCACGAGCGGCCTGGCGTCGCGCGCTTGGCAAGCTTCGCGAGCGCACGCTCGTTCGCGGTCAGCGGCGCGAGGCCGGGCGGGCAGTTCAGGCACTTCTGCGTTCCGGAGAACGCGGCGTCGACGCCGGACTCGTCGATCCGCAGCGGGTGGCCGCCGAGCGACGTGACGCAGTCGATCATGAGCAGCGCGTCGCGCTCGTGGCAGGCGTCCGCGAGCCCTTCGAGCGGCTGGGCGACGCCAGTCGACGTCTCGCCGTGCACGACGACCATCGCGTCGAGGCCGTCGCCTGCGGCAGCGATCAGCAGCTCGGGATCGATCGCGCGTCCCCAGTCCGCCTCGACCTTGACGACATCCGCGCCGGCGCGGGCGAGCTCGTCGGCCATGCGCACGCCGAACAGGCCGTTGACGCCGCAGACGACGCGGTCGCCCGGGTCGACGAAGTTCGCGACCATCGCCTCCATGCCGGCGCTGCCGGTTCCCGAGATCGGAAGCGTCGCCTGGTTGGAGGTCTGGAACGCCTCGCGCAGCAGCTCGATCGTCTCGCCCATGATCGCGGCGAAGGCCGGATCCATGTGCCCGATCGTCGGCTGCGCGAGCGCGGCCAGCACGCGTGGCGGCACCGGGCTCGGGCCCGAGCCCAGCAGCAGGCGGGTCGGGATGTCGGTGACGGCTTCGGAGCCGGCGGTCGTCGTCATGGGGCCTCCACGTCGGGGAAATTGGCGGCAAGGTGCTCGCGTAGGACGTCGCGAATCCAGCGCCGCTCGTCAGGGGTTGCGATCCGGAAGCGCTGCAGCAGCTCCTTCTGGCCCTCGGTGGGTACGTCGTAGACCTCCCAGCGCTCGACGAGCCGCTCGAACAGGAACTCGACCGCGCGCTGCCAGGAGTCGTCGGTCGTGCGGCGCTGGTCGTGCAGCGTCGATGCATACTTGCGGCGGGTCAGCGGCGACAGCGAGCCACGCAGCGTGAGGACGTGGCCGTCCGGGTTGCGATAGTCAGTCGTCGCGGCCGAGACCCGTCCGGCTGCACGGTTGCGCTTGCCCATCTGGCCGTGCAGGCTATCGACCGGCCGGCGCCCCTATCGTCCCCGGAATGCCCTCACCATCGAGGCGTCGCGAGCTCGGTCGGGGCGAACGCGTGATCCCCGGTATCTCGCGTCTGCGCCTGCCGCTGCCGTGGCCCGGCGTGCCGCATTGCAACGCGTATGCCGTCGCCGCCGGCGACGGCGTCGTCCTGTTCGACTGCGGACTGCACGAACCCGGCTCGCTGGCCCATCTCGAGCGGGCCATGGCGCAGGTCGACCTCGCCCTAGCCGACGTCCGGCTGCTCGTCTGCACGCACGCGCACTCCGATCACTATGGCCAGGCGGCGAGCATCGTCGACGCAAGCGGTTGTGAGCTGTGGATGCATCCGAACAGCGCCCACATGCGCGCCACGATCGACGATCCCGACGCGCTGCTCGCGCGCCGCGTCGAGGTCGCCCGCCAGAGCGGGGTACCCGTCGAGCCGCTGCGAGAGCTGTCGCAGTACGTGCGCGAGCGCGGCAGCGGTATCGCACGGCTCGTCGAACCCGATCGCGAGCTCGTTGCCGGCGTGACGGTCGCGACCGACCTCGGCGCCTGGACGGTCGTCGAGACCCCCGGCCATGCGCCGTCGCACGTCTGCCTGCATCAGCCCGAGCGCCGCCTGCTGATCTCCGGCGATCATCTGCTCGGCCGTGTCTCGCTGTACTTCGACTACGGCTGGACGCCCGATCCGGTCGGCGAGTTCCTGGCCTCGCTGAGCACTGTCGACGCACTTGACGCGCGCCTCTGCCTCGCCGGCCACGGGCGGACGTTCACCGACGTCCGCGCCCACGTCGAGGCCAACCGGGCGCTCGTCGCCGAGCGCCTGGAGCGCGTCAGCAGCGCAGTCGCCGAGCACGGTCCGGTCACCGCCTACGACGTCATCCCGCTCGTGCACGGCGAGGAGCCGACCGCACTGACTGCCGGCTGGTGGCTGCCCGAGACGCTCAGCTATCTGCGCCATCTCGAGGTCAGTGGCGCCGTGCGGCGCGTCGAGGGCAAGCTCGAGCGCTGGGCCTGCGCGTAGTCCTACTGCGCCGGCTCGATGTCGAGGCCCTGGACGAGCACTGGTCGTCCCTCGTGCTCGTAACTGACGTCGACCGAGTCGTTCTGGCGGTAGGTCCCGACGCCGAACGCGCCCATGAACCAGCGTCCGGCTCCGAGCTTGCCCTCCTTCTTCAGCTCGCGGTCGAAGACGAGCGCGCCGTCGCGCAGCTCGAAGTCGGTGCCGAGCTCCTGGCGAACGCCGTTGACGTACACCTCGAACGGCGCCCGCACGCCGGGCGGCAGGGGGACGATCGATCTGGCCTCCACGACCGCCATTATGCGACCTCGTGAGGTATCCGTCATGAGTCAGGAGCTCGCTTACAGCGTCCGCCGCTCCGATCGCGCGAGCCGCGTGCGCGTCAGCGTCGATGCGGCGGGCGGCGTCGAGGTCATCCTGCCGCGGCGCAGTCCGGCGAGCGCAGCGCCCGCCGCGATCGCCGAGCTGCGTCCCTGGATCGAGCGGCGCCTGCAGGCGGCGAGCGCCGTCCGCGACGCAATCGCGGAGCGCGGCGCCACGCTGCCGTATCTCGGCGGCCGGCTCGAGCTGATCTCCGAGCCGGGCCGCACGCGCGCGCACCGCAGCGGTGACGACCTGCACGTGCCCGCCGAGCCCGAGCGGGCGCGCGCCGCGATCGAGCGTTGGTACCGCCGTGCCGCGGCGAAGGAGATCGCGCCGCGGCTCGACGCGGCCGCGCGGGAGCTCGGGACGAGCTACAGCGCGCTGTCGATCCGGGGCCAGCGCACGCGCTGGGGCTCGTGCTCGGCGCGCGGCGCGATGAGCTTCAACTGGCGGCTCTTGCTCGCCCCCGAGGCAGTGCTCGACTACGTCGTCTGGCACGAGGCCTGCCACCTCCGCGTGATGGACCACTCTCCGGTGTTCTGGGCGCTCGTGCGACGCCATTGCCCGGGCTACGAGGTGCAGCGCCGCTGGCTGCGCCACCACGGGGCGACGCTCGTTCTCTGAAGGCTCGCCCGCGACCGCCGTCCCTGGCAGGATGGGCCGCAGTGCTGGAGGGGAGAGGACCGGTCGTTGCAGCGGTCGCCGCACTCGCGACGGTCATCGTCCTCGCGCTCGTGCTGCTGGTGGGCGGGCGCAGCCACTACACGGTGACGGCGGACTTCGTCTCCGCCAGCCAGCTCGTCAGGGGCAACCAGGTGAAGGTCAGCGGCACGCCGATCGGCAAGGTCTCCGACATCCGCCTGACCGACGACGGCAG
>DATBAE010000037.1:0-16748 GCA_036271655.1 Solirubrobacteraceae bacterium | reverse complement strand
TGCTCGGCAACGACCCGCGCGCGCAGGTCGACCCGACGCCGCGCGCGTTCGTCGCCGCGGTCGGCACGACGAGCGCCGCGCAGCAGGTCGTCCTCACGAACACGGGCTCGGCGGACCTCACGCTGACGCTCATGCCGGTGGTGATCGGCTCGAACTTCGCGGTCAGCTCGACGAACTGCGCCGGCACGCTGGCGGCGGGCGCGAGCTGCAGCGCGCAGGTCGCGTTCGCGCCCCCGGCCGCGACCGGTGGGTTCTCGGCGAAGCTTCGCTTCAGCACGAACGACCCGGTCAGCCCGACGCTCGACGTGCCGCTAACCGGCACGGGCATCGCTGCCGGCACGACACCACCGCCGGGTGGCCAGACCCCGCCGCCGGGACAGACGACGACGCCCGGCGACAGCGACGGCGATCAGGTCGTCGACAGCATGGACCTCTGCCCGACGATCGCGGGCGACCTGAAGAACGGCTGCCCGAGCGAGCTCAACGCCGAGATCACCGGACGCTGGCGCGTCAACTCGCTGCTCTCGCAGCTGATCTCGCTGAGCGTCAACACGACGATCGGCTCGCGGATCGACCTGCGCTGCAGCGGCGACCACAAGAAATGCGGCTTCACGAAGCGCACGATCTTCCGGACGACGCGGCGCCAGACGAGCCTCACCCACTACTTCAAGGGCAAGCGCATCCTGTCCTCGGGTGCGAACATCACCGTGCGCGTGACGCGGCCGCAGCAAACCGGCACGTACAAGCGACTCGTGACGCGCAAGGGCCGCAGGCTGCCGAAGGTGACGCAGGGATGCCTGTCGGCCCGAACGGGAACGGTCACGCGCTGCGCGTGAGGGCATGAGAGACCGACGCTCGGGGCATTCACGCTGGTGGCGGGCGATCCTCGCGATGGCGATCGGCGTCTGCGCCATCGGCGTCGCGAGCGCGGTCGCGCTCGGCGGGCCGTCGCCGTCGATCGATCCCCTCGCGCTCTCGTTCATCGATGTCGTCGGCGGCCCCGCCAGCGACAGCCAGTCGGTCACGGTCAAGAACGCGGGCGACGGCACGACGCCGTTGAAGGTGACCGCCGTCTCGCTCGACGGCGATGAGTTCGCGATCGGTAACGACGGATGCACGAGCGCGAGCCTCGCGCCGGGCGACAGCTGCGCCGTCGCCGTTGCGTTCACCGCCACCACCCAGGGCCCGGCGAGCGGGACGCTGACGTTCACGCTGGACAAGGGCACGGGCACTCCGGTCACGCGCGACGTCGAGCTCGACGGCAGCGGAACGACCCAGTCCACGACGCCGCCGCCGCCCCCACCGCCGACGACGACGACCACGCCGCCGACGACGACCGTGATCACGCCGCTGCCGCCACCGACGCCGAACGACCTCGACAAGGACAAGGTGCCCGACAGCCTCGACGCCTGTCCGCTCGTGGCGGGGGATCCGCCGAGCGGCTGCCCGAAAAACTCGAGCACGGGCGACGACGACCGCGACAACGACGGCATCGTCAACAGCGCCGACAAGTGCTCAAGCGTGCCCGGCAACCTCTCCAACGGCTGTCCGAGCAAGCTCAACGCGACCGTGCACGGGCACTGGCGCGTCAACAGCCTGTACTCGCAGCTGGTCACGTTCACCGTCAAGAGTGCGATCGGCTCGCGCATCGTGCTCGGGTGCAGCCGTTCGGGCTGCGGCTTCACGAAGCGGACGATCACCAAGACGATCGGGCGCCAGACGAACCTTGCGCGCTACTTCAAGGGCAAGCGGATCCTGCCGGCCGGTCTGAGCATCACGGTGCGGGTCACGCGACCGAAGCAGATCGGCACGTACCAGCGGCTGCAGACGCGGGCCGGTCGCCACTTGCCGAAGGTGACGAAGCGCTGCCTGTCGGCGCTCTCGGGCGCCGTCGGCATCTGCGCATCCTGAGCCGGCTCGGCCTGAGCCGCCCGAGGCGGCTCGGCCGCTCAGCGCTCGGCGCGCGCCGGCATCTGCGCCTCGAGCACGTCGACGAGCCGGCCGGCGGCGGCGCCGTCCCAGCCGGCGGGCGTCGAATGCGGCTTGCCGCGCTGCTCTTCGATCAGCGTCACGACGTCTGCGATCCGCGCCGGATCGAGGCCGAGCAGGACGTTCGTGCCCTGCTCGACGGTGACCGGGCGCTCGGTGTTGTCGCGCAGCGTGAGGCACGGGATGCCGAGCACGGTCGTCTCCTCCTGGATGCCGCCCGAGTCGGTCAGCACGCCGGCGGCGCCCGAGACGAGGCCGAGGAAGTCGACGTAGCCGAGCGGGTCGGCCAGCGTGAGGCCGTGAGCCGCGTCGCCGTCGCCGATTCGCCCGATCGCCGCGCGCGTGCGCGGATGGACGGGGAAGACGACCGGCATGCTCGCGGCGACGGCGGTGAGGTGGCCGATCGCCTCCGCCAGCAGCGGGCCGTCGACGAGCGCCGGCCGATGCAGGGTGACGACGAGGTACTCGCCGCGACACACGCCGTGCGCGGCGGCGCTCGCATCGGGGTCCAGGCGGCGTCGCATCGCGATCAAGGTGTCGATCATCGTGTTGCCGACCTCGAAGATCGTGTCCTCCGGCGTCCCCTCGCGCAGCAGGTGCCCGCGCGCCTCCGGTGAGTGCGTGAAGAGCAGGTCGGAGATGCGGTCGGTGAGGATCCGGTTGATCTCCTCGGGCATCGTGCGGTCGAATGAGCGCAGGCCCGCCTCGACGTGGCCGATCGCGATGCCGAGCTTGCTTGCCGTCAGCGCTGCGGCGAGCGTCGAGTTCACGTCGCCGGGCACGAGCACGAGCTCAGGCTTCCAGTCGACGAGGATCGGCTCGAGGCGCTCCATCACGCGCGCGGTCTGAACGGCATGCGTGCCCGATCCGACCTGCAGCATGCGGTCCGGCGCGCCGACCCCGAGCTCATCGAGGAAGATCTGCGACATCGCCTCGTCGTAGTGCTGGCCGGTGTGCACGAGCAGGTGCTCAAAGCCGGGCCGGCGCTGGAGCTCGGCGACGACGGGCGCCATCTTGACGAGGTTCGGCCGTGTTCCGACAACCGACAAGATGCGTCGTGGCATCGCGGCGGCGCGGGTCAGACGGGAACGGCCGAGTAGTCCTCGGCCGTGCGCTCGAGGCCGACTTCGAAGTCGACGCTCGGCTCGTAGCCCAGGAACCTGCGTGCGAGGCTGATATCGGCAAGCGAGTGCTTGACGTCGCCGGCGCGCGGATCGACATGGATCGCCTCGATGTCCGTGCCGAGCATCGTATTGAGGCTGCGGACGAGGTCGTTGAGCGAGCGCTGCTGGCCGCAGGCGATGTTGTACGCGCGCCCGGCCGCCTCGGGTGCGTCGATCGCGAGCAGGTTGGCCTGCACGACATCGTCGATGAACGTGAAGTCGCGCGACTGCTCGCCGTCGCCGTGGATCTCCGGGGCCTGACCCTGCTTCAGCGCGACGATGAACTTCGGGATCACGGCGCTGTACTGCGACGCCGGATCCTGGCGCGGGCCGAAGACGTTGAAGTAGCGCAGCGCGACGGCCTCGAGACCGTAGACCCGGTTGAAGCTCAGCGCGTACTGCTCGGCGGCGAGCTTGGCAACGGCGTAGGGAGCCAGCGGGCTGGCCGCCATCGTCTCGACGCGCGGCAGGCCCGGCGTGTTTCCGTAGACCGAGGAGGACGAGGCCATCACGACGCGGCGGACGCCCTCGTCGCGCGCCGTCAGCAGCACGTTGAGCGTGCCGCCGATGTTGATCTCGCTCGACGTCAGCGGGTCCTGGACCGAGCGCGGCACGGACGGCAGCGCGCCCTGATGCAGGACCGCGTCGCAACCGCGAACGGCGGCGTGCACACGCTCGTAGGACCGCAGGTCGCCCTCGAGCAGCTCGAACTCGCCGTCGACCGACGCGAGGTTGCTGCGAAAGCCAGTCGAGAAGTTGTCGAGCACCCGGACGTCGTCGCCGCGGCGCAGCAGCGCGACCACGAGGTGCGACCCGATGAACCCCGCCCCTCCTGTGACCAAGACTCGCAAGCGGTGATGAAGTATAGGGAGCGAATAGTCGCCGTGAGACGGTTCGCGGCGCTGCCGAGCGCCTATCATCGCCGCCCATGTCGCCGCACCCAGACGCGATGGTCCGCGCCGCATTGACGCTCACTGAGAGCGCCTCCCAGGGCGGCTGGCGCGGCCCTGACGCATACGACGGGCTCTGGTGGCACTGGCCTGGGCCGCTGACCGCAGGCCGCCGGCGGCGCCAGGTGTTCATGCAGCTGCACGCCCGCTCTCCGGTCGACATCCGGCGCCTCTACCGGCGCAGCCATCCGCTGATCCCGAAGGCGCTCGGGATCTTCGGCTCGGTCGGCCTGCGCGCCGACGCACTGCAGGAAGACGGCCGCGGGCGGTCGCTGGCGATCGACGCGCTCGAGTTGCTCGACGCCGACCGCAGTGCGGGCGATCGTGCCTGGGGCTATCACTGGGACATGCAGACGCGCTGGAGCTTCTATCCGGCCGGCAGCCCGAACGTCGTCGTCACCGCCTTCGCCTGCAGCGCGCTGCTCGAGGCCGAGGCGGTCCTCGGTCGCAGTGACCTCGGCGACCGGGCGCGCGAGGCGGCGCGCTGGGTGCTCGACGAGCTCTGGATCGAGTCCGACGGCTTCTTCACCTACCACCCCGGCAACGGCGAGAACATCCACAACGCCAACCTCCTGGGCGCCTGGCTCGTGCACGCGGCGCTGCCCGACGACGGCCCGGCCGCGGAGCGCGCGCGACGCGCCGTCGACCGGACGCTCGCCGGCCAGGGCGCCGATGGGTCGTGGCCGTACGGCGAGGCGCCGAACCTGAGCTGGGTCGACTCGTTTCACACCGGCTACGTCCTGTCCTGTCTCTGGCGCCTGCGCGACGTCGATCCCCGGATCGAGGACGCGGTCGCCCGCGGCGCGCGCTACTACGAGCGCTTCTTCGATGCCCAGGGCCGTGCTCCGCTGTGGCGCGACAAGCCATATCCAGAGGACGCGCACTCCGCCGGCACCGGCCTGACGACGCTCGCGCTGCTCGTCCGCGCCGGCATGGTCGAGCGCGAGCTGCTCGAGCGCGTCGCGGGCCGCACGCTGGACGTTGGCATCCGCGACGGCCATGCGGTCTGGCGGCGCTACCGCTGGGGGCGCACGCACGTGCACTTCCTGCGCTGGTGCGATGCCCACGTCGCGCTCGGACTCGTCGACGCGGCGACGGCGTTGCGCGAGCTACCCGACGCGGTCGAGGCGGCCGCGCGGGCAAGCGCAGCTCCGCCTTCCTGACGCATCGGGAGAGGCCTACGTTCGCTGCGCCAGATCCCGCTCCACGCGGGCGCGCAGCGCCCGGTGCATCCGGTAGTACTGATGGCCCTCGTCGGCGCGCTGCGGCGTGCGCTGCTCGGTGCCGTCGCGCAGCTGCAGCGCCGCGGTCACGAGCAGGCGCGCGGCGGCTGCCTGGTGCAGCTTGCGCAGCGACTCGAGCGTGGCGCCCGGCTCGCAGGGGATCTCCTCGCGCAGCAGGATGTCGCCCGTGTCGATGCCGGGATCGACGATGTGCACGGTCACGCCCGGCGGGTCGCCGTGGTACAGGCTCCACTCGGTGACGTTCATGCCGCGGTAGCGCGGCAGCAGCCCGTAATGCGCGTTGATCGTCGCGACGCGCGGAATCGACAGCAGCGAGGCTGGGGCGATGTCCGAGCCGGTCAGCAGCAGCAGGTCAGGTGCGCTCGCGCGGACGGCAGCGAGTGCGTCGTCGTCGCCGAGCCTGTCGTAGCGATGGACGGCCAGGCCGTGCTCGCCCGCCCAGCCGGCGAGCGACTGCGCCGCGTTCTCCGCCGCAGCCAGAGCGGCGCTTCCGGGGGCCACCGTGGGCGCGGCGGGCGAGCCGCCACGCAGCGCGAGGTAGCGCTTGAAGACTCCGAGCCCTTCCTCCTGCAGGCCGGCCCGCGCCTGGTCGGCGAGCGACGAGCGGCTGTAGAGAACCTCGACCTCGATCCCGGCGTCGCGCAGCTCAGACGCGACCTGCCGCTTCCATCCCGGGGTGTCGACCCGCGGGTAGCGGGAGACGAGCATCGCCTTCATCGTCAGCGCTCCGCGGCGGCGAGGCAGTCGTCGTGCAGCATGAGCGAGTCGGCCATGAACTTCGTCGCCCAGTTCGGGTACTGCAGCGGCGCATAGCGTCCCCAGACGGGAAACGACCCGGCGATCGCGCCGCGGGTCGCCGCCCACGGTCCGGTCTCCTGGCGCGCGGCGCCCTGCTCGACGGCCTTCAGGCCGGCGTTGAGCCAGCGCGCGTCGCCGGTCACCTGATAGAGCCGCAGCCAGACGCCGCCGAGCTGGACGGTGCCGGTCAGGCACGAGTGCGAGGCCGCCGGCTTCCAGTCGTCGTCGTAGTTGGCGACGAGCCGGGGCAGCACCTCGAGCTTGCGGATCAGGACCTCCGAGGTACGGACGACCGCCTCCAGCCAGCGCTCCTCCGAGACGATCGCGTGGCTCTCGAGCAGGCCGCGCAGCGTGTACGCGATGGCGTGCGTGCTCGGCGTCGTGCCGAGCTTGAAGACGCAGTCGTCGAACCAGCCGTTGGCGCGCTGGCGCGAGCAGACCCAATCGAGCTGGCGGCGCGCGGCGTCCTCGACGGACTCGTCGCCCGAGCGCCGGGCCCAGCGCAGCATCGCCCACGCGACCCGTGAGTCGTATGTGTGCGCGAGCCCGGAGTACTGGACGGCGGCGTTCCACGTCCCGTCGGCGCCCATCTCGTCGGTCAGGAAGCGGCCGGCCCGGGCGGCGGCCTCGTCGTAGCCGCTGTGGCCGGCCTCCTCGAGGTCGACCCAGCCGTGCAGGACCTGGCCGGTGTTGAAGACGATCGAGCGCCGCGGCGTCGTGCCGATCTGGCCCTGCATGATGCCGCCGTCGGGCTCCTGGACAGAGCATTCCCAGTCGCCCATCTCGCGTGCGCGCTGGACGAGGTCCTCGCGCCCGCCGCGCCGCGCCGCGTACTCGAGCAGCGTGCCGAGCACGTAGCCCGTCGTCTCGGGGTAAGCGGGGAACCAGCCGTGCAGCAGCGAGAAGCCCTTGGACGATCCCTGGCGGCCGGTCGCGTCATGCGTGCGGCAGAGCCAGTCGATCGCGAGGTCGAGCCGGTCGGCCCGCATGGCTGGCTCGGCCGGGAACACCGTCCGTGCGGCGATCTGCGCGGCGTCGCGAGCGACGATCGCGGGCACGGCGGCGAGGCGAGCTGGATCTCGGAGCATCGGCGAAGCTAGCGCGCCGTCGCTGCGCGCCGCTGACGGTCGGCGACCGCCCACTCCCACTGCTGACGCAGGCCCTGCTCGAACGTAACCGTCGGTTTGAACGCGAGGTCGCGCTGCGCGAGGTCGGTCGCCGCCGCGGTGTCTCGCACGTCGCCCTCCTGCTTGTCGGCGTGTACGGTCGCGATCGGGCGCTCCGAGATCTCCGCAAGCAGGTCGATGACGGCGCGCAGGCTGATCCGCGTGCCACCGCCGACGTTGTACGCGCGCCCGACGGCCGCCGGCGCGCTCGCGGCGGCGCGTGTGGCGGCGACGACGTCCTCGACGAACGTGAAGTCGCGCGTCTGCAGGCCGTCGCCAAAGACGGTGATCTCGGTGCCGTCGAGGGCCGCCTCGCAGAGGCGCGTGAACGCCATGTCGGGCCGCTGGCGCGGGCCGTACACGGTGAAGTAACGCAGCGCCGACACGTCGACGCCGAAGTTGTCACAGAATGAGAAGCAGAGCTGCTCCGCGGCGAGCTTCGTCACGCCGTAGGGCGAGAACGGACGCGGCGTCGTCGTCTCGTACGTCGGCAGCGCCTCGGCCTGGCCGTAGATCGACGAGGACGAGGCGTACACGAGGCGGTTGCCTTCCGGCCAGCCGGTGCAGGCCTCGAGCAGCTGCTGCGTCGCGAGCAGGTTGTTGCGCAGGTACGTCTCGAAGCGCGTGCCCCAGCTCGCGCGCACGCCCGGCTCGGCGGCCAGGTGGAAGACCGTGTCGACGTCGGCGACGAGGTCCGTCAGCTCACCGCGCGACAGGTCGATCGGGACGAAGTCGAACGAGTCCCACTCGCGCGCGCGCTCGAGGTTGCGGATCTTCGCGGGACGCCCGTAGTTGTCGTTGAAGCAGTCGACGCCGATCACCTCGACGCCGTCGCGCAGCAGCGCCTCGGTCAGATGCGACCCGATGAACCCTGCACATCCTGTGACGAGGGCCCTGCCGACTCGGTGCTCCGTTGCGCGCTCTTGCAGAATCTCCGCCTCCCTGGGAACCGGCAGTAGGGTACTCAACCTGACGCCGTCAGCGGCGCCTGTGGGGTCGTCCGTTCGTCCACTGTCAGCGGACGTCGATCGCCCGGCTGACGACCGTCGAGCGGTTGCCGGCGCTGTCCTTCGCCCGCACGTCGAGGCGGTAGCTGCCCTTCGGCAGTGACGCGAACGTCGTCTCGTCGGTCGTCGACCAGGCCGACCACGCGTCGTGGCCGTCGAGCCCGTGGACGCGGTACTTGTACGTGATCGCAGCGGGGTCGACGTCGCTCGGGATCGAGATGTCGTCGGTCGCGCTCCAGCGCAGCTGGACCGGCGCCGAGGAGTCGACCGGCCCGCGCGGCCCGTCGTCGATGCTCGCCGAGGGCGGCTGCGTGTCCTGCCGCCTGGCGACCGATGCGCCGTGCAGTGCCTTCTCGAGCGCGCCGACGGCGGTCCCCGGCGCTTCGATGTAGACGGGGGTGTCGCCGTAGGCGATCTTGCCGTCCTTCGTCGTCACGCGGTTGCCCATGACGTCATAGACGTGCAGCCGGTCGCCACCGATGCCGTGCAGAGTGATCGTGCGCGGCTGATCGTCCGTCGTGTAGAGGCCGACGAGAGGGACGCCGCCGCGATCGAACAGGTAGGCCTGGGTGTGCGAGTCGCCGACGCCGATCCGCCCGAGCCCGCGCGAGTGGTCGAAGAGGTAGGCGAGGATCGCGTAGGCGATGCCCTTCGGGCGGATCGTGTCGTCGTACTCGAGCATCGTCGGGTGGCTCGCCACGTAGGTCGGCGACGCCTGCACGCGGAAGTCGTAGTAGAAGAACTTGCTCAGCCCGTTGCCGATCGTCTCGAGGAACGTCTGGCTGACGCTCTGGATCGCATGTGGCGACGAGGCGGCGAACTGCGCGGCGTCGGCATCGCCGAACAGGCTCGTGCCCCACAGCGGGCGCACGGCGTTGCTCGTGCGGTAGAAGCCGCTGTCCCACTCGCCGCTCTCGGTGTTCCAGACCGGCAGCTTGTAGACGGGCAGGACATCCTTGCGAAACGATGCCGCCCGCCCGCCCGACGACGGCTCCTGCTCGCTGCGCGCCGGATACATGTGCATGCTGATCGTGTCGATGTACTTCCGCCACGGCCAGTGCGGGAACTGCTTGTGCAGCTGGGCGAAGACGTCCTTGCTGAACTGGACGTCGTTCGCGCCGCCCATCGCGACGACCTTCGCAGCCGGATCGGCGCGCTTGATCGCCTCCGCGGCCCGCTTGAGCAGCTGCGCGTAGAACGCCGGCTTGAACACGTAGTTGGGCTCGTTCCAGATCTCCCAGGCGGCGACCTTGCCGCGGTAGTGGCTGACGAGCCGCTCGACGAACTGCTCCCACTTGGCGAGGTCGGGGTGGCCGTCGTCGTCCGCGAACTTCGGCCATTCGGCGTTGTAGCCGAGCGTCCCGAGGACCGACACGCCGCGCTGCCGTGCAAGGTCGATCTGCGGATCGAACCAGACGAACTTGCCCTGCTGCGGCTCGACCTGCGCCCAGCGGAAGAACGACCCGGGGCTCATCGCACGATCCCACTTGATCCCCAGCCGAGCCATCGCGTCGTCCTGGAAGGCCGTGAAGTTCGAGTGCGTCCCGATCAGCGATCCGGGATCCGCCCCGCTGCGTCGCGGGCGTGGCACGACGCCGTACGCGATCTCCTCGTCGGAGCCGTTCTCGCCGTCGACCCACATCACGAGCCGGTAGGCGCCGCGCTTGCCGGTCGAGAGATCGAAGTCGCGGGTCTGCACGGATCGCGCGGCGACATCGAAGCTGCGCTCGCCGGCGAGCACCCGGCGGTTGAGGTAGTCGTAGACCTCGTAGTGGACGTTGCGCTGCAGCGTCGCCGCGCTCGCGTTGTACGCGCGCACGGTCATCTGCACCGGAGCATCGTCGTAGTAGAGGTTGCTCGGCTGCGTGCGCTGCACGCCGATCTCGAGCGGCAGCTTGGCCTGATACGGCGCCGGCCCGCCCTCGTTGAGCGAGACGCCGTCGACCCAGAGGTGGCGGCCCGCCGCGAGATCGGCCGAGATGCTGATGTTGTAGTCGGCGGTCGGATACGCGACGAGAACGCCGGTCAGGTCGACGCGGGTCCACGTCCCGCTCGCGTGGAAGGACTGCTTGAGCTGGGGGGGCTGCCGCCCCGTCAGCTTCGGTGCGGCCGGCGGCGCGAACGAGTTGATCAGCGCGATCTGCCCCTTGACCGGCGTGCCGTCCTCGGACCTCACCCACATCGACAGCGTGTGCTTCTTGTTCGGCGCGACCGCGTAGGGCTTGGAGACGAGCGTCACCTGATCTGCGCCCGTCGGGCCGCTGGCCGTGTCGCTGGGGTCGAGCGGCAGCCTGAGGCTCGCGTGTCCGTCCTTGCCCGTCGTCGGATCCCAGATCGACGCCATCGAGAAGCGACGATCGTCCTTGCCGCCCCAGCCGTGGCCGATGCCGGTCTCGAAGCTGCCGTTCTCGACGAGGTTGCCGCCGCGGGGCGCGCTCGTGTCCGTCGTCTTCGGATAGTGCAGCGCGACGACGCGATCGGAGGCCGTGACGATCTCGTCGGCGTCGGGCGTCAGGTAGATCCCCCGCAGCAGGAGCTTCTCCTTGTCCTTTGAGCCGTCGATCCGTGCCAGCCGCAGGCTCAGCTCGTCGGTCGCCTTGGTCACCTTGAGCGAGATCGGCTTCGACCAGAACCCGTTGTCGTCCTTGTTGTCGTCGTCGCTCGTCTTGATCGACGCGCGCGCGCCGCCGAGCGAGAAGGTCACGCCGAGCGGATGGCCGTAGTTGCGCGCCTTCACGAACAGCCGGTAGTCGCCGGGCTGGATCGTGCGTCCGAGGGCGACCCGGCCGTCGAGATTGTCGGCGCCGGGCTTCATCCAGCCCATGAACCCGCCCTCGGGGGCGTCGCCGTCCTGGTAACGCTCCCAGTACCGCGCCGCCGTCGGCGCCTGGCGGTCGAGGTCGCGCGTGAGCAGTTGCTGGCCGACGATCGCGATCCTCGACTGCGCCGTACTGCCGGAGCCGCGCACGAGGACCGCGGCGACGACGATCACGGCCAGCGCAAGCACCGCCAGCACGACGACGTTCCTACGGCTCTTCGAGGTCGCCTCGGCCGACCCTTGCTCCTGATCCTCCCGATCGGGGTCGTCGGGCTCCAGGATCACACGGACCAGTGGCTGAACGGCAGTCCGGTCAGCTCGCGCAGCCGCGCCGCGTCGTCGCGGAAGAACTCGGCGACGCGCTCGCGCTGCGCGGGATCGGCGCGCTTCGGCGTGACCGCGCCGTTCGGCGACAGGACCCGCCGGGCCTTCTCGAAGAGCGGCTCGCGGATGTGCACGGGCAGGACCTTGCGCCCGATCCGGGCCGGCGTGGAGTCGTGCACGCCCGCCGCGACGCGCGAGAGGCGAACGGTCTTCGTGCGGTCCTTGATCTTGCGGTCGAACGCCTCCGACGAGAACGCCGGATCGACGCCGAGGAACGAGAACACGGAGCTCATCGTCTCGTCGCGCGCCTTCCGCAGGTCGTTGTTGTCGACGATCATGATCTGCGACATCGGGAAGTGGGGGAGGTACTGCTCGAGCTGCATCCCATACTTGCTCGCGACGACGAGCGGATAGTCGTCGTCCTGGAGCTCAGCGAAGACCCGGTCGATGTCACGTGACTCGCTGCGGTTGAAGTAGTTGTGGTAATAGTGCGACTCGGCGCGCTCGATCGGATCGCGCACGAGGAAGATCAGCTTCGCGCGCGGGACGAGCGAGGCGATCCGCTCCGGCACGTGCGCGATCGTCGGGAAGTGCGCGTACTTCGGCGAGGCGTCGCCGCGCAGCCCGGGGACGTCCGCGAAGCAGTTCGAGTACCACGCCAGCGCGTCCGGCTCGAGGTAGTCCTCGCGCGTGAAGAAATTCGTCTCCTTCGGATACGACATCGAGATCTCGGGATGCTGGCCGAGGTAGTAGTGCATGCTCGTCGTCCCCGCCTTCGACGCGCCGATCATGATGAAGTCGGGCAGGCGGGCCGTGTCGTGGGGCGTCACTGCGTTCTCCTTCGACGTATGCGAGGTACTCGAGGTCAAGCTATCGGGACGGTCGGTTGACGACGGCCGGCTCGCCGACGGCGAGCGGCGCGGAGCCGACGTCGGGCGGTGAGATCGCAGGGTGACGGGCCAGTCGCCGGCCGAGGCCGTGGGATGGCACCTCGATGAAGCGCTGCGAGAGGTCAGCGAGGCTGATGCTGATCGCCCACACGAGCGGCAGCAGCAGGACGGGGTCGACGCTCGACCCCAACAGGTGGATGACGGCGAGCAGCACCGGCACGTGGACGAGGTACAGGCTGTAGGAGATGCGCCCGAGGAACTGCGGCACGCGCGACATCAGCGCGCTGCGTGCGCGGCCCTGACGCTGCGTCAGGACGATGATCAGCGCGGCGCCGAACGTCAGCACGACGACGTCCGAGACGCGGTTGCGAAGGAGCTCCCCGATCGGCCCCGGGAAGAAGTTCTGATCGGCCCAGTCGGCCCATGTGTACGTGAGCAGAGCGACGACTCCCAGCGCGGCCGCGGCGCGGCCGCTGATCCGCGAGACGAAGTCGCCCAGCGTCCTCCAGTGGATCGCCAGCAGGATGCCGGCGATGAACGCGGGGATGTACTTCAGCGTGATCGTGTAGTTGCCGAGCGTGTCGCCGCTGCGCAGCAGCACCGCGAGGAACGAGAGCAGCAGCGCGACTCCGATCGCTCGCTTCCAGCCCAGGAACATCGTCGCCGCGACGATCAGCGGGAACGCCAGCGAGACGCGCATCTCGTGTACGAGCGACCAGATCACCGGGTTGTACGGGTTGTTGTCGAACGCGCCGATCAGCGAGAGATGCCCGGCGATCACGCCGGCCGTCACGGGCGGCGCCCACTTCTCATAGAACCACGAGCTCATGCCGCTGACCGTGTGGGTGTGCGCGATCGCGACGAGCACGAACGTGAACCCGATCGCGGCGGCGTACGTCGGCCAGAGGCGGAAGAAGCGCTTGACGACGAAGGCGCGGTAGCCGCCGCCGCGGCCGTTCACGAACGGCAGCGCGAGGACCAAGCCGCTGAGGACGAAGAAGACGATGACCGCCGAGTAACCGGCGAAGATCGCGTGCAGTGGCGTGTACTTGAGGACGTTGGCGAGCGTGAATCCGTCCCCGCGCGTGTTGTCGTACATGACCGAGAACGGGATCGACGAGTGGTAGAGCACGACGCTGGCCGCAGCGACGCCCCTCAGCGCGTCGAGCTCGACGAGACGGCGGGGCTTGTCGTCCGGGACGCTCGCGACAGCTGTGTCAGCGGGGCGGCTCTGCGGCAATGTCATCTCCTCGGTGTCCGCGATGTCGGGCTCTGGGGCCACATGACGTGTGCGCGCGATCCGCGGTGGGCGTGGTCAGTTCGAGCAGCGGAGTCGTTGCGTGCGAGGCCTGCTCGCGGGCGGCGCGGCCTCGTGCCGAGCCCCTGCGAATGCTACACAAGGCCCTGCGGGGGCTCGCCGGTCGGGCGCGCCTCGCCCTGCCCGACCGGCCTGCGGCATGGCTCCGGCGACGCCTGCCACGCAGCTTCGGGACGCATCGGCTGAAGTACACTTCGGTGGTGCGCGAGCAGCAAATGGTGCGAGCGGGAACCGTCCTGCGACGCGTCGGCGCTGGAGCAGTCGCGACCCGGCTGCAGCCGCGCGACAACATTCGGGTGACGCTGTCACATCACGTGGCGCCCACCGAGCAGGACAACTTCGGGCGGCTCGTCGATCAGCTCCGCGCCGAGCGCGCGGTGCTCGACGGCGGCGAGCTCGTCGCCGCTTACGCCGGCGGGCCCAGCGACGCGCTCGCGGGACGCAGCGTGGCGTTCAGCTTCGACGACGGGCTTATGTCGAGCTTCGACGCGGCGCAGGCGATCCTCAACCCGCGCGGCATCAAGGCGATCTTCTTCGTGCCGACGATGATCCTCGACCTGCAGACACCGGACGAGATGCGCGACTTCTTCCGCCGCCAGGTGTATCGACGACCGTCGGGGACGCTTCCCGAGCACAAGTACATGACGATGTCCGCCGACCATCTCAAGGAGCTGCGCGACCAGGGTCACGTCGTGCTGCCGCACACGCACACGCACATCAGCCTGCTCGACGTCAGGACCGAGCAGGACATCGATCGCGAGCTGCGGACGCCGCGGCTGATCCTCGAGGAGCTGCTGCAGCGCCCTAACGAGGGCTTCGCGTTCCCCTTCGGCACCGACCAGGTCGTCGCCGCGACGGCCTACGAGGCGATCCGGCGCCACTACGCCGTCTGCTTCACCGGACTCGGCGGTGTCAACCGGGCGAGGACCGACCGCCACACGCTCTACCGCGACTGCGTCCATCCGCACTACCGGCCTGAGCACGTCGCCAACGTGAGCGCGGGCGTCTTCGACCTCTACTACACGCACAAGATGCGCAGGCTCCGGCGACGGATCGCGCCGCGCCCGGCATGACAGCGCTGCGCGTCGCGATCGTCACGGGCAACGCCGCCGGCAACGCCGCCCGCATCTGCCACCATCTCGCTCGCTCGCTGCCGGAGGTGACGATCGTCGGTGCCGTCGTCGACGCCGGCACCGAACCCGATCGGGGCCGTCAGGCCCGCCGCCTGAAGGCGTGGCGCCGGCAGGGCGGCACGGGCTACATGCTCTGGCGCATCTCGCTCGAGCTGCGCGCGCGCACCGATCCGCAGCCGCGCCAGCGCTACGCCCACAACCTGCCCGAGCTCGGCGAGATGTTCGGCTTCCCCGTAGTCGAGGTGCCGAGCGTCAACAGCGAGCAGGCGCGCGACGCGCTCAGCGGCTTGCAGGCCGACCTCGCCGTGTCGGTCGGCAACCGCGTCATCAAGGAGAGCACGTTCTCGATCCCGCGGCTCGGCATGGTGAACCTGCACCACGGCCGCATCCCCGACTACCGCGGCGGGCCGCCGGGCTTCTGGGAGGTCTACGACGAGGAGCCGGCGATCGGCGTCTCCGTGCACCAGATCGATTCGCAGCTCGACCACGGCGCGCTGCTCGGCGCCGCCGAGGTCCCGCTTCCCGTGGGCGACGACCCGAAGCTCGCGATGGAGCGGATCTACACGATGGACTACCGCGTCGTCGCCGACGTCGTCGCGGCGATCGCGAACGGCAGGAGCACGCCGATCGCCGTCGATTTCGGCGACTGGAAGGTGCGCACGATCCCGACGCGCGCCCAGCTGCGCGAGCTGCAGGCGCGCTTCGGCCGGCCGGTGCGCCACGACGAGTTCCGCCAGGCGCAGCTGCCGGCGCTGCCGGAGGCGGCGGCGTGAGCCCGTCGGTCGCGTTCGTCCAGCGCCGCGTGCCGCATTATCGCGAGGCGTTCTTCGCCGGGCTGCACGAGAACCTGGCCGCGCGCGGGATATCGCTCGACGTGATGGTCGCCGACCCGGCCGCCGCCGTGCCGGAGAGGGGACCGTCGCGGCTGTCGGCGATCGGTTGTCGCCGGCTCGCGCTCGGCGGGCGCCAGGTCATCTGGCAGAACTCGGTCGGCGCGACCTCGGGCCACGACCTCGTCATCACGGAGCTCTCGCCGCGGATCGTCTCGAACCTCGCGCTGATCGCGCGCTCGCGCCGCGGCGGCCCGAAGGTCGGCGGCTTCGGGCACGGCCGCAACTTCGCGAGCACGCACGTGCCGAGTCCGCGCTCGGCGCACGGCCGGCTCGTGCGCTCGCTCGACTGGTGGTTCGCCTACAACGACCTCAGCCGCGAGGCCATCACCGCGCTCGGCTTCCCGCCGGCGCGGATCACGGCGGTCAATAACACGATCGACACGAAGCTGCTCGGCGACGCGGTCGCCGCGCACCGTGCCGCTGGGGTCGACGAGCTGCGCCGCACGCTCGGCATCGACGGAGCCCCGGTCGCGATCTTCTGCGGGACGCTCGATCCGCGCAAGCGCCTGGACTTCGTCTTCGACGCCGCACTACGCCTGCGCGAGCGCTTTCCGGGCCTCGAGCTGCTCGTGCTCGGCGACGGGCCGGGCGAGCGCGACGTGCGCGCGTTCGCGGCCGCGCATGACTGGGTGCACTATCCCGGTCGCGTCGTCGGCGTTGAGCGGGCGCAGTATCTCGCCGTCGCCGACGTCATGCTGATGCCTGGCCTCGTCGGCCTCGTCGTGCTGGACTCGTTCGCCTCGGCCGTGCCGATGGTGACCACCGACTGGCCGTTTCACAGCCCGGAGATCCAGTACCTCGAGCACGGCGAGAACGGCTGGCGCTCGGCGAACACGCTCGACGCCTACGTCGACGCCGTCGGACGACTGCTGTCCGACGACGCGCTGCGCGCGCATCTGCGCCGCGGCTGCGACGAGGCGACGGCTCGCTATCCGATGGAGGGCATGGTCACGCGGTTCGCCGACGGCATCGTTGCCGCCCTCAAGACATGACGACGAACGGAAGGTCCATGATCCGCCAACCTCCTGCTGCCGCCAACGGTCGATCGGCAGTCG
>DATBAE010000036.1:0-38521 GCA_036271655.1 Solirubrobacteraceae bacterium | reverse complement strand
GAGGTCGTAGAGCTGCTCTGGGGCGATCTCGCGCTCGGCCCAGCCGTTGGCGATCAGCAGGTCCTTGCTCGGGCCGTCGTCGACGTTCGGCAGCACCGGCGTGCGCCGCTCGCCCCAGCGGCGGATGAACTTGTGGCGCGTAGTGCGGATCGCCCGCTGCGGCTCGTAGGCCGCATGCCACGTCGAGCCCGCGAAGATCTCCTCGCGCACGCTGTCGACCTCGCCGTCGATCAGCGGCATCAGCGAGACGCCTTGCAGGAACGGCGGGCGCTTGATGCCGAAGTGGTCGCAGATCGTCGGGTAGACGTCGATGTGCGAGACCATCGCATCGAGCACGCGGCCGCCGTGAAACGGCGCCGGCCCGCGCAGGATCAGCATCACCCCGAGGCCGCGGTCATAGAGCGTCGCCTTCGCGCCTGGGAACGGCATCCCGTGGTCGGTCGTGAAGATGACGAGCGTCTGCTCCTCGAGGCCGGCTGACTCGAGCGCGCTCAGCACGACCCCGACGCCATGGTCAAGTGAGCGTGCGCTCGCCTTGAACGCCGCGATGTCGGCGCGCGTCTCGGGCGTGTCGGGCAGGTTCGTCGGCGGCTGGGAGTAGTGCACGTCGCGCAACGATCCGGGTCCGAGAAACTCGCGGTGGGTCTCGAAGAAGCCGACGGACAGGAAGATCGGCTGCTCGCGCTTGCGGCGCAGAACCTCCATCGCAAGGGGCGCGACGGTCTCGACGCGCGTCGTGGGGATCTTCATCACCTCGTCGTAGCCGATCACCTCGGGCTCCTTGGAGATGTGCTGCTCGCCGATCAGCGTCGACGTGTAGCCGACCTTCTTCAGCGTGTGGACGATGTGGTGGCGATAGTCGCGCAGCGACCAGCCGCGATGGGCGAGCCCGAGCATGCCGTTGCTCTGGCCGTACTGCCCGGTCAGCAGGCAGGCGCGGCTCGCCGAGCACGTCGGCGCGGCGCAGAACGCGTTGCGAAACAGCACGCCCTGGTCGGCAAGGGCCTGCACGTTCGGCATGAGCACCGGGTTGCCGTAGGGCTGGATGTAGCGGCCCGTGTCGTGCGAATGCAGATAGAGGATGTTTGGGCGCGGATCCATGTGTATTGTCCACCAAGGCAATCGACTTTATGCGCAGGCGATGACTCCCACACGGTCCTACCTCGTCTGCGCGACGCCTCGAAGCGGCAGCACCCTACTATGCCGGCTGCTCGATCAGACCGGCGTCGCCGGCCGCCCCGAGGAGTACTTCGAGGCGCTGCGCCACTCGGGGATCCCGCGCCGCCCGGAGGAGTACTTCGACCGCGAGCGCCACGCGAACATCATTCAGCGGCTGGCATTTCGCGAGATGCCGAGCGCGCAGGCGAAGGCGACGCCGAACCCGCTCTGGAGCACGAAGACCTACGACGAGTACCTCGCCTGGGCACTCGAGCAGGGCACGACGCCCAACGGCGTCTTCGGCGCGAAGCTCATGTGGGGGTATCTCGGCGACTTCGCGCAGCTGCTGCGCGGGATCGACGGGCTCGCGTCGCTGCCGGTGCCCGAGCTGCTGACGCGAGTCTTCCCCGGCCTGCGCTACGTGCAGATCACGCGCGAGGACAAGGTGCGCCAGGCGGTCTCGCTGTGGAAGGCCGTGCAGACACAGGCGTGGCGCCGCGAGGGCGGCGACGGCGCAACTCCGGCGACCGAGCCGACGTTCTCGTTTCGCGCGATCAACTACCTCGTGCGGCTGCTGACGGCGCACGACGCCTCGTGGGACGCGTACTTCCTCGGCCTCGGGCACGATCCGCTGAAGATCACGTACGAGGAGCTCGCGGCCGCGCCGTCGACCGTCGTCGCTCAGGTCTTGACGCATCTCGACATCGCCGTGCCCGATGGCTTCCGGCTCGATGATCCACAGCTGGAGGTGCAGGCCGACGCGATCTCCGAGGACTGGGTGCGCCGCGTGCACGAGCACCTCGCCGCGCTCGAGACGCCGGACGCCTGAACGCGGCGCCGCCCGTGGGTTTGAGCCCAGCGGCGCTGTACCGTGGATGGCATGGGACGGTCGTATGACGTCATCGACGAGCGCTGGGCGGCGTGGATCGCGCGCCAGCCGATGTTCTTCATCGCGACCGCCCCGCTCTCCGCCGACGGGCACGTCAACGTCTCGCCGAAGGGCCCGGCCGGCGCGCTGCGCGTCCTCGGCCCGCTCGAGGTCTGCTACCTAGACGTCGGCGGCAGCGCCGCCGAGACGATCGCCCACCTGCGCGAGAACGGGCGCATCGTCGTCATGTTCTGCGCCTTCGACGGGCCGCCGCGGATCCTGCGCCTGCACGGGACAGGACGGGTCGTCGTCGAGGGCGACGAGCGCTTCGCGGAGCTCAGCGCAGGCATGCCGAGCATCGGGCCGCCGGAGGCGACGCGCTCGATCATCGTCGTGTCGGTCGATCGGATCGCCGACTCCTGCGGCTACGGCGTGCCGCTGATGGAGTTCACGGGGGAGCGCGACCACTACGAGCTGTCTGCCGAGAAGCGGTTGCGCACCGGTGGCCCGGAAGCGCTTGCGCGCCGCCGGGCGGTCATCAACAGCCACAGCATCGATGGCCTGCCCGCGCTCGACGGGCTCGTCGTGCCGCCCGGCGGCTGACCGCCTCAGGAGCCGGTCAGGCCGAAGGCGAATGCCTTCGCGATGTCCGGACGCCGCTTGACGATGCCGACCTTCGCATCCCACCTCGCCCAGCGCTCGAGGACGGTGCGGTCGAGGCGCAGCCCTGGCGCATAGGTCGGGATGACCGCATGCAGCTGGGCCGCGACGAGCTTCGGATCGGCGGCTCCGGCTGCCTTGACGATCTGTGCGGCCGCCGGCGCGGGATGTTCGCGCACATCGTCGACGCCGGCAGAGATCGCCGCCAGCGTCGCGCGGATGTCGGCGCGGCGCTTGGCGAGCGTCGCGCGCGAGGTGACGATCACGACCTCGGGGTAGGGCGGCGCGCCGTAGTCCTCGACCTTGAAGATGTCGACCGGGTGGCCGCGCTGCTGCAGGGCCACGCCCTCGACGTTCCAGAAGGCCGGCACGGCGGCGACGCGGCCAGTGAGCAGCCGCTGGACCGCGGAGAACCCGATCGTCACCTGGTGCACGGTGCGCACATCGCCGCCGTCGGCCTGCATCACCGCCTTGAGGAACGCGGGGTCAGAGGGCAGGCCGGAGACGCCGACGGTCTTGTGCTCGAGATTGCGCGGCCGGCCGATGCCGCGTTGCGCGACGAGCGCGGCGAGCGGCTTGCCGACGAGCGCCGCGACGGCGACGACATCGACGCCGTGCTGCTCGGCGAGCGCGAGGTCTGAGATGTCGAGCAGGGCGAGCTGCGCGCGGCCGGTCGCGACGAGCTTGAGGCCGTCGGGTCCCTCGCCGGGCTCGCGGATGCGCAGGTCGATGCCGCGGCTGCGGTCAAAGCCCTTGCGAACCGCCGCGTAGATCGGCGCGTGGACCGCGTTCGGCGTGAAATCGAGCGCGAGCGTGACGTCGTGCAGCCTGCTCGGCGTGCTGGCGCCGCAGCCGCCGGCGAGGGCGGCTGACAGCAGGGCGAGCACGGTGATGACGGCGTGGCGTGGGCGCAATGGCACCGGCTGAGTCTTAACGCATCGCGGGGAGCCGGGGCTCCACCTAGGCTGACCGCCGTGCACGACGCCTGCGAGATCGTCCGTGACGGCTGTTCTGCGATCGCCCGCGCGGCACACTGGATCGAGATCGACGCCTCGGCGGCGACGTATGCGGCCGGCACGAGCGGGCTCGATCCCGCGATCCATCTGCTCGAGGCCCAGCCTGAGGATGTCGCCCGCTATGTCCTGATCCTCGATGCGACGAACTTCGGCTCGGGCTGGTTCTCCGAGCTGGCGCTGGCGCATGGCGGGATCGCCACGACGGTCTTCACGCGCCGTTTGACCGAGCACGCGCGCGGGCGGGGCGGACCATGGACGCCGAGTGAGCTGCGCTCGATCGGCGTCCGCGAGGTCGCCGATGTGTATGGGCTGAGCTTCGGCCACGAGCTGGCCGATCTCTACGCGGACGCGCTGCGCCAGCTCGGGCGCTGGCTGGGGCGGAGAACGGCGCTGGAGGCGATCGCCGCGGCGCGTGGCTCGGCAGCGCGGTTGGCGACGCAGCTCGTCGCGGGCATGCCGGCCTACGCCGATCCGGGCCTGCTCAAGCGCGCGCAGATCACGGCCAACGATCTCGCGCTGGCGGGCGTCGCCGAGTTCCACGACATCGACCGCCTGACGATCTTCGCCGACGATCTCGTGCCGCATGTGCTGCGCTGCGACGGCGTGCTGCGCTATGCCGAGCCGCTCGCTGTGAGGGTCGACGGCGGCGAGCTGCTGCCGCACGGCGATCCGATGGAGGTCGAGATCCGCGCCTGCGCCGTCGAGGCGTGCGAGCGGCTTGCCTCGCGCGCCGGCGTGCCGCCGCGCACGCTCGACAACTGGCTCTGGCACCGCGGCCTCGAGCTGCCCGACGCGTACGGATTTCGCCGCCACCGCACCAGGACGACCGCGTATTGAGCGGAGGGCGGTTCAGTGGCCGGTGAGGTCGCGATCCTCGCGCAGCCACGCCAGGCCCGCCTGCGTCAGCGCCCAGCTGCCGTCGGGTTGCTCGATCGCGCGATCGTCATCGCTCAGCGACGCGAGGTTCAGCGAGGTGCGCATGTCGCCGCGCCCGCGCCCGATCGCAATGTCGATGTCGGCAACCGGCACGCCGATGTCCGCGCGACCGCCCGACAGGTCCCACAGCGCCGTCATGACATGGGCCAGATCTCGTCGGCTCACCCGGCCATCGTCGCAGACTGGCAATGCACCCCTCGACGCGATTAGGATCCGCGCATGACGCGAGTTTCGACAGCCAACGACGAGGCGATCGAGGCTTGGAACGGGCCGCTGTTCGATCGCTTCGTGCAGTTCCGCGAGGTACTCACCACGGGACTCGGTGCCCACGGCACGCAGGCACTTGCGCTCTACCCGCCGCAGCCCGGCGAACGCGTGCTCGATGTCGGCTGTGGCTTCGGCGACGCCACGCAGCAGATCGCGGCGCTGGTCGGCCCGGACGGCGAGGTGTTCGGGATCGACGCCGCCGAGCGCTTCGTCGAGCTTGCCAGCAGCGAGGCTGAGCAGGCGGGCGTGGCGAACGCGCGTTTCGCCGTCGCCGACGCCGAGGCGGGGTTCGACGGCTCCGGATACGACCTTGCCTTCTCGCGCTTCGGCACGATGTTCTTCGCCAACCCGGTCGCGGCGCTGCGCAACGTCAGGAGCGCGCTGAAGCCGGGCGGACGGCTGTGCATGGTCGTCTGGCGCCGCAAGCTCGACAACGACTGGATGTACAGCGCCGAGCAGGTCGTCAAGGGCTTCGTCGAACGTCCGGATGACTCCGACGAGCCGACCTGTGGCCCGGGGCCGTTCTCGATGGCCGATGCCGACGTCGTCTCAGATCAAGTGCGGGCCGCGGGCTTCGCGGATGTCGTCCTGCACCGCTGTGACATGGAGATCACGACGGGCCGCGATCTCGACGAGGCCGTCGAGATCGCGATGGCGCTCGGTCCTGGCGGCGAGGTCCTGCGCCTGCTCGGGGAGCGTGCGGACGCCTACCGGCCGCAGATCAAGGCGGCGCTCGAGGCGGAGCTTGGGCGCTTCAACGGGCCCGACGGCGTGTGCGCGCCGGCTTCGACCTGGATCGTCGCCGCCGTGAATCCTGGCTGAGCCCCGGCCGAGCCGGTCTACGCGGCGTAACGCTGGGTGGCGCGCGCGCGGGCCTTGGCGGCCTCGACTTCGCGATCCTTGGCCGGCGCCGTCGTGACGAGCTCGTCGAGCAGCCGCGCCGATGCTTCGGCGACGGCGTCGACGGCGCGCTGAAATGCCTCGGCGTTGGCTGACGAGGGCTTCGCGGAGCCGCTGATCTTGCGCACGTACTGCAGCGCTGCCGCGCGGACCTCGTCCTCGGTGGCCGGCGGCTCGAAGTTATGAAGCGTGCGGATGTTTCGGCACATCGGTTAAGCGTAGCCGGGGCGCGACGTGGCGCGGCGGCGTCGTCTACCTGCAGCAACGCGCCGTGCTGGCGCGCCGTCATCCGCGCTCAGTCAGGCGAGGCGAATTCCGGTCTCGAGCCCGCCGCCGGCACCTCGGCGAGCCGCTGACGCAGCCGTTCGCGCAGCTCTTCGGGCTCGTAGTCGACCTGCGCGCGGCGCTTGCGCGCGACGACGACGCCGGTGGCGGCCACGCCCGCGACGCCCGCCAGGCCGATGAGCTTCCAGGGAGGACGCACGGACGCGTAGGTTAGGGGCGTGCCGCACGACGTGCCGTCGCTCTCGCTCGACGCAGCGGTCGCCGCGGCGGCGACCGGGGACGTCTGGCTGTTCCGCGGGCGCTCGCTCGCCGACCGCGCGATCCAGACCGTGACGAACAGCCCGGTCAACCACGTCGGCATGGTCGTCGCGATCGACGATCTGCCGCCGCTGCTCTGGCATGCCGAGCTCGGCCGCTCGCTGCCGGACGTCTGGACCGGCGAGCGCCAGCGCGGCGTCCAGTTGCACCGGCTGGCGGACGCCGTCACGACGTGGTCGCAGAAGTACGGTCAGCGCGGCTGGGTGCGCCAGCTGACCGGCGGGACGCTCGATCGCTCGCACGAGGACCGCCTGATGGAGGTCATCGAGCGCTTCGACGGCAGAGCCTTCCCGACGATGCTGAGCCTCGCTGGCCGCTGGGCCACCGGCCGCGTGCGCCGGCGGCCGAATGCGCCGCTACAGACGATCTATTGCGCCGAGCTCGTCGCGACGACGTACCAGCAGATGGGCCTACTGCCGGCCAAGCGGCCGGCGTCGTTCTATGACCCCGGGGCCTTCTGGAGCGGCGACCGGATCGAGCTCGTGGCGCCCTTCAGGCTGGCGGACGAGGTCCGCGTGAGCTGAACTGCGCCGCGCTGCGTCGCACGCGACGCCGCGGGCCGCTCAGATGACGGAATCGTCTACGACCGGCTGTTCGACGGCGCCCAGCGGCACGGCGAACACGACGTGCTGGCGGTGCACGGCGATGAAGTCATGGTGGGCGGCCGCACCGCCGACGAGCTCGGTCACGGTCGCGTCGGTCAGCGAGATGAAGTCGCGCTCCGGCGCGTTGAGCAGGTCGGACAGGCGGCTGCGGTAGCCGTCGCTGGCGAGCGTCGCCACGCCGACGATGCGATGACTCGGCGTGTCGATCGAGATTCGTTCGAAGCGGTGCTGCACGCGACTCTCTTCGGCAGATCATTGCTGCGACGTGAGTGGATCGGCGATAGCTAGCCTGGCGACCATGCGTCAGTACGACGACGAACAGCGCTCGGCGGTCGAGCGAATCGTCGGGAGCGACCTCGACGAGGAGACCGGCAAGGGCAGGCCGCTGTCTGCGCGCGGCGCGCAGAGCCAGCGCTCGATCGAGGCGTACCTGAAGGCAGGGCTACGCCCGCGCTGGATGGAGCGCGTAGGGGACATCGATGCCGGGATCGCGCGCGAGCGCCGGCTGCTCGCGCGCGCCTACCGAGCGCTGCAGAGCGAGTGCGCGGGCGATGCCCCGCTGTTCGCGGCCCGCTGGCACGAGCTCGCGCGGGGCTGGCGGTTCGAGGAGCTCAACGTGCTCATCGAGCAGCACAACGCGTGGTATCCGATCGAGCGCGATCTGCCGCTCAACCCGCGGACGGGTGATTACGTGCGCGTCGGCGGCCGCTCCTACCGCCGTCCGGTGCTCGGCCCCGACTGGGTGCTCAAGCAGTTTCCCGCAACGGCCGACGAGTACTGAGGAGCCAACCGGCTCCGATGCGATTCGAGTCCGGAGAGCCGGGGAACGATAGATCCGTGATGGTGCTGATCCTCAACGCCGTGCTGTACGCCGTGGCGCTCGTCCTCTCGCTGGGCGTCCTGCGCACCGCGTCGGCGACCGATTCGCGGCGCGTGCGGACGACGCGGATCGTGCTCGTCTGCGGCGGTGGGCTCGCCGTCGGCACGGCGATCGTGCTCTCGTTCTTGGGCCGCTGGCTCGCGTCCGGGGTCGCGGGCTGCGTCGCGATCGTCATCGTTGCGACTTGCCTGGGGATCGCGCTGTCGTCGCGCTCGACGCAGCGCCGCGACGACGATGACGACGATCAGCCGGGCGGCGGCGGCCCGCGCAGGCGTCCCGAGCCGCCCGCTCCGACAGAGCCAGCAGGCGGACCTTCGGACGACCTGTGGTCGCAGTTCGACCGGGCCCGCGCGATCTGGGAGCAGGAGCGCGAACCGGCCGGACGCTGACGGTCAGGTTGCCTCGGCGCGTGCCTTCAGCTCGACGGGACGGATGTCGACGAGCACCTCGCGCAGCTTGCCGACGCGCTCCTCGTTGAGGAAGTAGTTCAAGACTCCGCCCGGATTGACGTCGAGCTGGTACGTCGCCTGCGTGCGCCCGTCGCCGAGGTCGGCGAGCGTCCAAGAGCCGGACAGTGCCGAGAGGTCGCCCGACACGCGCTCGAACGCCTGTCGCGTCGGCGCGCCGTAGGAGCAGTTGAGCTTCATCTTCACGCGCGTCAGCTTGGCGTCGAAGTCGACTGCGCAGAGCGTCGCCTGCCCATCGGCATCGCGTTCGAGGATGTCGACCGATCCGAGCGTCGCCTGCCAGCTTGGCCAGCCGGCGACGTCCTGCACGATCGCCCAGACATCGCCGATCGGCGCGTCGATCTGGATACTCGCGCTGTTGGAGAGCTTCGCCATGGACGGGACGCTAGTCGACGGTGTGGTCGGCGGGAAGGCCGTCGCTCGCAAGGGCGCGGTTCGCGTAGCGGCGGTCGCCGGTCACCTCAGAGCCGAACCAGTCGGGTGGCTCGAATCTATGGGACGCCGCCTCGTCGTCGAATTCGACCTCGGCGACGAGCAGTCCCGCGAGCGTGCCGGCGTACTCGTCGACCTCGATCTCGACGTCGTCGTAAGGCGCACGGCGCCGGGTCTTCTCGATCCGGCGTCCCTCGGTGAGCTTCCACAGTGCCTCGCCCTGCCGCGCGTCGAGCGTGAGCTCCTCCTCGGTGCGCACGCCGCTCCGGCCGGACTTGATCGTCAGCACAGCGGTCTGCGACGTGAGGCGCACGCGCACCTCGGTGTCGTCGTCGAGGGCGACGTAGCCCTGGCGGATCGGCGTGGCGCCGATCGCGCGGATCGCCGCCGGCAGCGCGTCGAGCAGGAACTTGCGCTCGATCTCGATTCCGCTCGGCATGGGCTCAAATCCTCCGGCCTGCGACCCCGGCTCGTCGCGCCGACGTGCCGCTGCGCGGCGTGGAAACACGCGGCGCCGCACGGTTTGCCACGCTAGTGCGCATGTCCACCCCCACTCCCCCCTCCTCGCGCTTCGTCCGCATCGCTGGCTGGTGTGCCCACCACCGCTGGCAGACGATCGTGGCATGGATCGTGTTCGTCATCGTCGCATTTACGATCGGCGGCGCCGTCGGAACGCGCAAGATCGACAACTTCCGTCTACCCAACACGGAGTCGCAGACCGCGTACGACGTTCTTGCTGCACACGCACCGGCCCAGAACGGCGTCACCGATCAGCTCGTCTACGTCGCCCGCAGCGGCACGTTGAAGGACGGCGCACTGGCCAAGCGGATCGCGGCCTCGCTGGCAGCCGTCCGCAAGGACCCCGCGATCGCCTTGGCAGCGCCGCTGCGCCTGGCCCCAGGCGCCCGCGTCGGCGTCGCCGACGTGACGTTCAAGGGCGATCAGCAGAAGCTCAAGGTCGACGATGTCACGCGGGTCGAGAAGATCGCCTTCAAGGCGCGTGACACGGCGCTCCAGGTCGAGCACGGTGGTCCGGGGGCGGAGCTTGCCCGCTTCAGCCAGCAGGGCGGCGGCTTCGGGGAGGTCCTGATCGGCCTTGCCGTCGCGTTCCTCGTGCTGCTGCTCGTGTTCGGCTCGTTGATCGCGGCGCTGATCCCGCTCGTGACGGCGATCTTCGCGCTCGGCGCGACGTTCGGGCTCGTCCCGGTCATCTCGCAGCTCGTCAACACGCCCGACTTCGCAAGCCAGCTCGCGGCGCTGATCGGCATCGGCGTGGGGATCGACTACGCGCTGATCGTCGTGACGCGCTACCGCGCCGAGCATGCCCGCGGGACCGACCGCGAGGCCGCGCTGCTGATCGCGATGGACAGGGCCGGGCGGACGGTGTTCTTCGCCGGCTGCACGGTGATCATTGCGCTGCTCGGCCTGCTGCTGCTCGGACTGTCGTTCCTCTACGGCGCGGCGATCGCAGCCGCGCTCGCCGTCATGCTGACGATGCTCGCCGCGCTCACGTTGCTGCCGGCGCTGGTCGCTCGCTCGGGTGATTGGATCGACCGTCTGCACGTCCCGCTGCCGGGCCAGAAGCGCCGGCAGGCGGTGGCGCAGGCGAGCGCGGCAACGGAGGGCGTGTCGGGTGTCAGCCCGGCCTGGGCACGCTGGACGGGCGCGGTGCAGCGCCGGCCGTGGGTCGCGATCGTCGTCTCGCTCGCCGTCCTGCTCGGCCTCGCGG
Source organism: Solirubrobacteraceae bacterium (assembly GCA_036271655.1). Lineage (GTDB taxonomy): Bacteria > Actinomycetota > Thermoleophilia > Solirubrobacterales > Solirubrobacteraceae > CADCVQ01. The sequence continues at coordinate 28,000 of DATBAE010000036.1, read as the reverse complement.
CGCCCGCGCTGCACATGCGTCTCGGGACGTCGGATGCCGGTCTCGATCCTGCGGGCACGACGACGCGCAAGGCATATGACCTCGTCGCGCAGGGGTTCGGCGCGGGCACGAATGGCTCGTTCCTGCTCGCGGTGCAGCTCGCAAAGAAGGGCGACTCGGCAGCCGCGACGAAGGTCTACGACGCGATCAAGGGCGATCCCGACGTCGGCAAGGTCGTAACACCGACGCTCTCCAAGGACGGCGCGATCGCGACGATCATCATGTTCCCCAAGAGCGGGCCCCAGCTGGAGGCGACGACGAAGCTGCTCGATCGCCTGCGCGACGACGCCCTGCCGCCCGTCGAGCGAGCGACCGGGGCCAAGGTCTACGTCGGCGGCCAGGTCGCCTCGCAGGAGGACTTCACGAGCGTGATCTCCTCCAAGCTGCCGCTGTTCGTCGGCATGGTCGTGCTGCTCAGCGCGTTGCTGCTGATGATGGTGTTCCGCAGCGTCCTCATCCCGCTCAAGGCGGCGGCGATGAACCTGCTGTCGATCGGTGCCGCTCTTGGCTGCCTGACGCTCGTCTTCCAAGACGGCCACCTCGCCGGACTTCTCGGCAGTGGCACGGGCCCGATCGAGTCGTTCGTGCCGGTGATGACGTTCGCGATCGTCTTCGGCCTCAGCATGGACTACGAGATGTTCCTCGTCTCTCGGATGCGCGAGGAATGGGTGCGGACGGGGGACGCATCGACGGCGGTACGCAACGGCGTCGCAACGACGGGGCGCGTCATCACCGCTGCGGCAGCGATCATGATCGTCGTCTTCAGCGCGTTCGCGCTCGGCCCCGAGCGCGTCATCAAGGAGTTCGGACTCGGGCTCGCCGTCGCGGTCCTGCTCGACGCGCTGATCATCCGCTGCCTGCTCGTGCCGGCGCTGATGCAGGTCATGAGCCGCTGGGCCTGGTGGACGCCGCCGTGGCTCGAGCGCTCGCTGCCGCATCTGGCGATCGAGCGCGAGTAGACGGTTGATCCGGCGGCGGGCTGTGCGCGCCAGCAGTGGGTGCGTTCAGTCCGCCGTTCGGGTAGAGGCCTCTGCAAGCAACGCTCAAGGAGGCCACATGTCAGACGGAACGATGGACCAGGCGAAGGGCCGCACGAAGGAAGCGCTCGGGGACCTGACCGACAACCAGGATCTCAAGGACGAGGGCAAGGTCGACCGCGCTTCGGGCAAGGTCAAGGACGCCGTCGGCGGCGTCGCCGACAAGGCGAAGGAGCTGCTGCACAAGGACTGACGGCATGCCGGGCCCCGGGGCCGCTCGCCGCGAGGCACGCGGCGGGCCCGGGCCGCGGCGGCGCCGCTCAGCCCACGCGGAGGATCGCGCGGGCCTCGTCGGGCGTCGCGACCGGGCGGTCGAGCTCGGCCGCGATCCGCACGACGCGCTCGACGAGCATCGCGTTCGTGGCGCGCTCGCCGCGGCGAAACCAGAGGTTGTCCTCGAGGCCGGTGCGGACGTGCCCGCCGGCGAGGATGCAGTACGTGTTCAGGGGAAGCTGGGCGTGCCCGATCGCGCAGACCGACCACGGCCAGTCGCGCGGGATCATGCCGCGCAGGTGCTCGACCATCGCGACGGTGGCGGGTACGCCGCTGCCCGGCACGCCGAGCACGAACTGGATCGCAAGCGGCGCCTCCAGCAGGCCCTCCTCGCACAGCTGCAGGGCCAGGCCGACGTGCCCGCTGTCGAAGCACTCGACCTCGGGATGCACGCCGCGTTCGCGGAACCTCGCCGCCATCCGGCGCAGGAAGGGCAGGTCGTTCTCGAAGATGTGGTCGGCGAAGTTGATCGAGCCCGCGTCGAAGCTCGCCATCTCGGGCGACAGCTCGAGCGGGCCTAGGCGCGCGTCGCGCGCTGCCCGCCCGCCGGCGCTTCCACAGGAGAGGTTGACGATCGCCTCGCAGCCAGCCTCGCGAAGCGACTCGACGAGGGCACGATAGGCGTCGCGGTCCTGCGTGGGCGTGCCGTCGGGCTCGCGCGCGTGGAGGTGCACGACCGCAGCACCGGCGCGCCAGGCGGCGAGCGCCTCGGCGACGATCGCATCCGGCGTGGCGGGCAGGTTCGGCCGTCGCACTGGATCGGGATCGATCGACCCGGTGATCGCGCACTGGATGACGAGCGGCGTCGGCATGTGCGCCGACAGTGTGACTGCTGACAGACGCCGCGCGCCGGCATCGCCGGCGCGCGCGTCCTAGGAGGCTTCCTGCTCCGGGAGTCGACCCCGGGGGAGGAGGGTTTCGCCGTCCGGCGGTCGGACCCGACCCGGACCGAGGGCGCGACCCGGACCGAGGGCGCGACTCGGAGGCCCGGGAGGCGGCCGGAAACCGCCCGCCTCCCGGCGACGCTACTTAGGCCTTGACCGCCGAGATGTCGATGACGATCTTCACCTTGTCGGCGACGGCGAGGTTGCCGCTGCCGAGGACCTGGTTGAACTTCATGTCGTAGTCGCCGCGCGAGATCTGGCCGGTGACCTCGAGGCCGACGCGGTCGTTGCCCCACGGGTCGACCTCGGTGCCCTGGATGTCGGCGTGGAACGTCGCTTCCTTCGTCACGCCGTTGATCGTCAGGTCGCCGGTGATCTTCAGCGTCTCGCCGTCGACCTGCTCGATCGAGGTCGACGCGAACGTGATCTCCGGGTTGGCCTCGGCGTTGAAGAAGTCCGGCGCGCGCAGGTGCTCGTCACGGGCGGGCTCGCTCGTGTCCACCGAGGCGGTCTTGACCGTGCCGTAGGCGCGGCTGGAGGAGAGGTCGTCGCCGATCTCGAGCGTGCCCTCGAACTCGGTGAACTCGCCACGGACGGTCGCGATGCCGAGGTGCTTGACCGCGAAGCCGACCTTTGAATGCTTGCTGTCGACGGTCCAGGTGCCTGCCGGGGCGATCGTTGCTGTGCTCATGTCGTTGCCTCCTGAAGAGTGGGGGTTGTTGCTTGCTAGCGCAACCATAGCACAGATAGTTGCGGGCGCAACTGTTCGCGCTATTCTTGGTCTAGAGAGAACATGCCCGAGAAATCGACTCCCAATCACACTGCCTGCTCGTATCGGACCGACGACGACGGCCTGGCACATTGGACAGAGGCGCACGCCGACGCCTGGATCGGCCTGCTGGAGACGCACAAGCAGCTCACGCGGGCGCTCGACGCAGAGCTCTCGGCCCAGCATGGCCTCAGCCTCAGCGGCCTTGAGCTGCTTGCTCGCCTGGCGGCAGCCGATGGCCGCCAGATGCATCTCAGCGCGCTTGCCGGCGCGTCCGGCCTCAGCTTGAGCCGAGTCTCGCGCATCATCGGCGTGCTGGACGAGCGCCGGCTCGTCGATCGTCACTCCTGCCCCAGCGACGCGCGCGCCGTGCACGCGCGCATCACCGACGAGGGGCTCGCGCTCGTGCGCTGCGCGCAGTCGACGCATTTTGCCTCCGTCCAGGCAGCCTTCTTCGACCAGCTCGAAGAGGACGAGATTGCGACTCTCGCGCGCGTGTTCGGTCGCTTTGCGCCCCGCGCGAAGGGCACCTGCGACGCCGGCTGACGGGGCGCGCCCGCAGCTGCCGACGGCGTGATCCGCATGCGCCGACCGGCAGCGTAATCTCAGCCGCGTGATCCAAGCGATCTTCGGCCTGCTCGGAGTCCTCGTGGGCGGCGCCGTGACATTCGGCGTCGAGATGACGCTGCAGGAACGCCGCACGAAGGAGCTCACTCGCCAGGCCGCCAGGCTCGTCGCGTTCGACTTGCGGGTCGCGGGCCGCATCGTGCGCCTCGCAGTCGAGCAGGATGAGCTCTGGCTCGACCAGGACCGGCCTGGCGTGCCCTCATGGGGCGAATGCCGTGCCGTGCTCGCCGAGAGCCTTGACGGCGAAGGCTGGCAGACGGTCACCACGGCGGTCATGCTCGTCAGCCTCGCGGCGACCGACTACGAGCGCGTGTCGCCGCTGACCGAACGCGACCGATCTTCGCTCGGCAAGGCGGCGAAGGCCGCCGACAAGGGCTGCGCCCGGCTCGACGACCTCACGGGGGACAAGCCGGTGCGCTGAGGTGTGCCGTGCGGGCGCACGATCCCTCCGGCGGCCAGGGCCGGAAGGATCGTGGGTCGCGTGGGTCAGCGGACGGTGAAGTCCTTGCGCATGCCCTCCATGAAGTGGTCACCGACGTTGCAGATGAGCGCGTAGTGGCCCTTCTTGAGCGTCACGGTCGCCGACTTCGTCTTGTGCCCGGCGACCTCGATCTCGGCGACCTTGCCGGTCTCGACCGCCTTGCCGTTCTTGATCTTGATCTTCGCCGCGCGCGTCGTCGTCCTGATGACGACGAGCTCGTGCGGGTTGCCGACGACGTTCTTGACCCTGAACGTGACGCGGCCCGCCTTCACGCTTGAGGCGCCGGTGATCTTGAAGTTGCTGAGCGACTCGCTCACGGTCGTGGCGCCGAACGCCGGGACGGCCGCTGCGAGCGATGCGACGACGAGAACGCCGGCGGCGCCGATCTGGCGGCGAAGGGAAATGGATCTCACGGCAGATACCTCCAATCGGGGGGTGGGACACTGTTCCTCGTCAGCGAGGACGCCTGCGAGCGCCGATTCCTTCCCGCGTGCTTCGGCATCGCGCCGTGTGCCGGCCGAATCGGTACCTCGGGGAGTGCGTGATGAGGCAGGGACGCCCGGTCCGGATGCCGTCAGCGTCGTAAGCGCGATTCGGTCGTCGCCCAGATCGCGAGCGCGGTGAGCGCAAGCGAGGCGCCGAGTGCGCACGTCGTGTGCCAGCCCGCCGCGTCGTAGACGTTCGCGGCGAGGATCGAACCGACGACGCCACCGAAGAAGAGCGCGACCATGTACGCCGTCGTGAGCCGGCTGCGTGCCTCGGGTGCAAGCTCGTAGATCCGGCTCTGATTGCTGATCTGCGAGCCCTGGATGCCGATATCGAGCAGGACGATGCCCGCGATCAGCGCGATCAGCGATGAGCCGCCCGCGGCGAGCAATGCCCAGCTCAGGAGGATCGCGCCAAGGAAGCCGGTGAGCGCGCGCCGGCCGTGGCCGCGGTCGGCGAGGCGACCGGCGAGCGGCGCGACCAATGCGCCCGCAACCCCGGCAAGCCCGAACAGGCCGATCAGGCCCTCCCCATAGTCGTAGGGCGGCCCGCCGAGCAGGAAGGCGACCGCAGTCCAGAACATCGTGAAGCCGGCCATCTGCAGCGCGCCGAGCGCCATCCGCTGGCGCAGGACCGGCTCCGCTCCGATCAGCTCGACGACGGACGCGAGCGCGCTGCGGTACGGCATCTGCTTGACGGGGGGCAGGACCGGAAGCGCTCGGCGTAGGAGCAGCGCCGTCGTGAGCATCGCGGCCGCGCCGAGCGCGAAGATCAGCCGGTAGCCGCCAAGCTCGGCGACGACCCCGCTGACGATGCGTGCGCTCAGGATCCCGATCAAGAGCCCGCTCATCACGGTGCCGACGACGCGGCCGCGTTCCTCCGGGGCCGCGAGGGTTGCTGCCAGCGGCACGATGATCTGGGCGACCGCCGACAGCGCGCCTGCCGCCAGGAGAGCGCCTGCGAGTACAGCAAACCCCGGCGCCGCCGCGCACGCCGAGAGCGCGACCGCGGCGCCCGCGAGAAGGGTCGTGATCAGCCGCCGGCGTTCGCGCAGGTCGCCGAGCGGGACGAGCAGAGCGAGGCCCAGGAGGTAGCCGGCCTGCGAGCACGTCACGAGGAACCCGGCAGCGGTGTCGGACACGCCGAGCGAGCGGGCAACGAGATTCAGCAGCGGCTGGACGTAGTAGATGTTCGCCACCGCGGCGCCGACGGCGATCGCCAGCAGGGCGACGACGGCGCGTGAGACGCCCTGCGGCTGCTCGTCCGCGGCGCTTGCGCGGTCTGTCCCGACGGTCTCTGCGACGGACGTCACCTGCTCGGATGTGCCCGCTGCACGATCGCGCCAACCCCGGGGCGGGCTGTGACGTCGTGGCCGTGCTTGCTCGCACGAACTGGGCGACCGTCGACAAGACGATGGCGGGTACCGTGGATGCCTTGTTCAGGCGTGCCGCGTGTGATGAGGGCGTCCCGCGGTCGGCGGCGTGGCGCGCGCGCGGCCGCACGGCCGCTGCCGTCGCCGGCATGCTCGCCGCTGCTGTTTCGCCGGTCAGTGCAGGCGCCTCTGGGCCGGCGGCTCCGCAGGACGTGGCCGCGACGCCGAGCTGCTTCGGCGCCGCCGCGCGCGACGTCCTCCACCCATGCAGCAATCCCAAGCTGCGTCTCGCCGTCGTGCCGACCCCCGTGCAGGCCGCACGCGACCCGAACTCGCCCTGTGCGAAGACGACCCGCATCGGTCCGCTGAACCCCTGCGCGTTCGGCGTGGCGGCGGCGGCCGCGACGAAGACGATCGCGCTCGTCGGCGACAGCCACGCCTCGGCGCTGCGTCCGGCGGTCGATGTCGTCGCGCGGGCGCACAGCTGGCTCGGCATCTCAATCACGCACACCGGCTGCGCGTTCTCAGCGGCGACGAAGCAGCTCCCCGAGCCGGCGCGCTCGCAATGCCGCGCCTGGAACGCGGCGGTGCCATCCTGGTTTTCGATGCATCCCGAGGTCGACACCGTGTTCGTGTCGGCGATCACCGGCTCGCACGTGACCGTTCCGGCGGGCAGGACGACCGCGCAGGCCAAGGTCGACGGCTACCTCAACGCGTGGCGGCGGCTGCCGTCATCGGTCAAGCACATCGTCGTCATCAGGGACGTGCCGAAGGCGCGCGGGAGCACGCTGCGCTGCGTCTCACACGCGATCGCTGCGCGCCGTCCGGCCGGCCCCGCATGCACCGTGCCGCGCAGCCGGGCCCTCGTCACCGATCCCGAGGTCGTGGCGGCGGACCGCTTCAGCGCCGATCGCTCGCAGGCCGTCGATCTGACGGCGCTCATGTGCGGTCGTCGCAGCTGCGATCCGGTCATCGGCGGCGCGCTCGTGCACAAGGACATCCATCACCTCACGCAGACCTTCGCCGCAACGCTGGGGCCGATGCTGCTGCGCCAGTTCGATGCGCTCGTGGCGTCCTGGCTGCCGCCCGCCAACACGACTGCACCTGCGACATTGCAATGACGCTTCCATGATGTCATGATGACATCATGGAGCTCGAACCCCACATCACACGCGTTCAGGAGCAACTCGCCGCGGCCGCCGCGCTCGGCGACGAGCGGACCCGCGAGATCGCCGACGCGCTGACGACGGCCGCCCTGCCGGCCGTGCGTCTCGCTCTGCTCGACGCGGTGTCAACCGTCGCCGACGAGATCACGGCGGCGTTGCTCGACCACCCCGGCTCGCCGGCGATCGCCGTCCGGATCGACAGCGACGAGGTCACGGTCGACGTGCGTGCGCTGCAGACTCACGACGACGCGGCGCAGCCACGACAGCCCGAGGGCGAGCTGAGCGCGCGCATCTCGCTGCGCCTCACGGAGGCGCTGAAGGCCGACATCGATGCCGCCGCCGAGCGCGACGGCGTGTCCGTCAACACGTGGCTCGCGCGCGCCGCCGGCCACGCGCTGCGTCCCGGAGCGCCCGATGGCGGCCAGGACGTCGCCGGCCGCGGCTGGGGCCGGCGAAGCGAGAACCACCACGTCAGCGGCTGGATCAACGGCTAGGAGAACCTCATGAACGACCCGCTCATCACGAAGACGTTTCCGCTCACCGGCCCGATCAATCTGGCGGTTCGCATCGGGCGCGGCTCGCTCACGGTCCGGACCGCCGACGCGCTGCAGGCCGCGACCGTCGAGCTCGCCGCGTCTCCCGGCGCGAAGGGCTTCGCCGACGAGTTCACCGTGCAGCTCGTCGGCCCGACCCTCACGGTCGCCGCCCCGCGCGAGGGCGGCCTGGCGGACATCGTCTCGATCTGGCGCCAGCGCTCACGTGACGGCGTCTCAGTCACGGTGACGGTTCCGACCGGGACCGCGCTCAAGCTCGTGACGTCGAATGCGCCGATCGCTGTGATCGGACGCTGCGGCGGCGCCGACGTCGCCACCGGCTCGGGCACGATCGTGCTCGATCACGTCGACGGCGACCTGCTGCTGCGCTACGGCAGTGGTGGCAGCCAGGTGGATCGGGTCGCCGGCTCGGTCATCCTGCACGCGGGCTCGGGCGACGCGCGCTTCGGAGTCATCGAGGGCTCGCTGAAGCACGGCTGCGGGCGCGGCCTGCTCGACGTCGGCGAGGTGCACGGCAGCGTGCGCTCCCGCAACGGCGCAGGCAGCGCACGGCTGGCCATGGTCCACGGCGACGTCGACGTCGCCAGCGGCGCCGGCCCGCTCAGCGTCGGCCTGCCGGCCGGCACGGCCGCGCACGTGAATGCGACGACCGGCTCGGGCCGGGTCCACTCCGACCTGCCGGTGCAAGCGCGGCCGGCGCCCGCGACGCTGAAGCGGATCTCGGTGCGTGCCCGGACCGGCAGCGGCGACATCGAGCTGTTCCGCGCGTCCTAGCGCCTCAGGCCTGCAGCGTCGAGGCGTCGATGACGAAGCGGTAGCGGACGTCGGACCCGAGCACGCGCTCCCATGCCTCGTTGATCCGGTCGGCACCGATCACCTCGATCTCCGCGCCGATGCCGTGCTCGGCGCAGAAGTCGAGCATCTCCTGGGTCTCGCGGATCCCTCCGATCGCCGAGCCGGCGAACGAGCGGCGCTGCAGCAGGAGGCCGAAGACGCGGACCGGCATCGGCTCGGCCGGGGCGCCGACGTTGACGATCGCGCCGTCGGTCGCCAGCAGCCCGATGAAGGCCCCGATGTCGATCGCCGCGCTGACGGTGTTCACGATCAGATCGAAGCGGCCGCCGAGCTGCTCGAAGGTCGCCGGGTCGCTCGTGGCGTAGTAGTGGTTGGCGCCGAGCTTGAGGCCGTCCTCCTGCTTGCGCAGCGACTGTGACAGCACGGTGACCTCGGCGCCCATCGCGTGCGCGATCTTCACCGCCATGTGGCCGAGGCCGCCGAGGCCGATCACGGCGACCTGCTTGCCCGGGCCTGCGCCCCAGTGCCGCAACGGCGAGTAGGTCGTGATGCCGGCGCACAGCAGCGGCGCGGCGACGTCGAGGGCGAGGCCGTCGGGGATGCGCACGACGAAGCCCTCATCGACGACGACGTGCGTCGAGTACCCGCCGCGCGTCACGGTGCCGTCGCGGTCGACGGAGCCGTACGTCTGGGTGTTGCCGGCCAGGCAGTACTGCTCCTCGCCCTTCTTGCAGTTCACGCACTCGCCGCACGAGTTGACCATGCAGCCGACGCCGACGCGGTCGCCGACCGCATGCTTCGTGACCGCAGCGCCGACTTCGCGCACGACGCCGGCGATCTCGTGGCCCGGGACGGCCGGGTACGGGACTTCGCCCCACTCGCCGCGGCAGTGGTGGATGTCGGAATGGCAGATGCCGCAGAACTTGATCTCGATCAGGACGTCGCGTGGACCGACTGCGCGTCGCTCGATCGTCAACGGGACGAGCGCCTCGCTGACGGACGGCGCGCCGAACGCGCCGGCGCTGCTCGTCTGTGCTGGGCGGGTCTCATTCGGGAGATTGGTCATGCCACTCAGCTAAGCACGGCCCGAATGCGGGCTCGGCCGGGCACGCGGTCGCTGGCGTTAGCCTGGTATCCATGAGCGTTGCCGCCCGGCCGCTGTTCGCCTTCGACGACTCGTTCGCCCGCGAGCTCGACGGGCTCTACGAGCCGTGGCGGCCAGAGACGGCGCCGATGCCCGCGTTGCTCGTGCTCAACGAGGCGCTGGCCGCCGAGCTCGGAGTCGATCCCGGCGCGCTACGGACCGCCGACGGCATTGCGGCGCTGCTCGGCAACGCCCTGCCGGAGGGGGCCACGCCGGTCGCCCAGGCGTACTCCGGCCATCAGTTCGGCGGCTTCTCGCCGCGCCTTGGCGACGGCCGCGCGCTCCTGCTCGGCGAGCTGCTCGATGTCCACGGTCGGCGGCGCGACCTGCATCTGAAGGGCTCGGGCCGGACGCCGTTCGCGCGCGGCGGCGATGGCAAGGCCGCCGTCGGCCCGATGCTGCGCGAATACCTCATCGGCGAGGCGATGCATGCGCTCGGCATCCCGACCACGCGCGCGCTCGCCGTCGTCGCGACGGGCGAGGACGTCGTGCGCGAGACGCTGCTGCCGGGGGCGATCCTCGTCCGCGTCGCGGCGAGCCACATCCGCGTCGGCACGTTCCAGTACGCCGCGCTGCACGGCGGCCCGCAGCTCGTCAGGCGCCTGGCCGACTACGCGATCGCGCGACACCATCCGGCCGCGCTCGAGTCCGACGATCCGTATCGCGCGTTCTACCAGGCAGTCGTCGATGCCCAGGCGTCGCTCGTCGCGCGCTGGATGCTCGTCGGGTTCGTCCACGGGGTCATGAACACCGACAACATGACGATCTCGGGGGAGACGATCGACTACGGCCCCTGCGCATTCATCGACGCCTTCGACCCCGCCACGGTGTTCAGCTCGATCGATCACGGTGGCCGCTACGCCTACGGCAACCAGCCGGCGATCGCACAGTGGAACCTCGCGCGGCTCGGCGAGGCGCTGCTGCCGCTGCTCGGCGCTGACCCGGAGAGCGCTCAGGCGGCGGCCCTCGAGGTGCTGCGTTCGTTCCCCGAGCGCCACGACGCGCACTGGCAGCGCGGGATGTCCGCAAAGCTCGGTCTCGCGGCCGGCACGGGAGACGACGACGCTCTGATCGACGACCTGCTGGCGCTGCTCGCGGCGCAGCGGATCGACTTCACGTCGTGCTTCCGGGCGCTCTCGTCCTCGCTGCGCGGCGACACGCAGCAGGCCCGTTCGCTCTTCTCCCAACCGGCGCCATTCGATGCCTGGTCGGAGCGTTGGCGGGCCTGCCTCACCGGCCAGGAGGCCGACCCGCGCGCGACCGCCGCTGCGATGGAGCGGGTCAACCCCGCCTACATCCCGCGCAACCATCGCGTCGAGGACGCGCTGACGGCCGCCACCGCCGGGGACCTGCAGCCTTTCAGCCGGCTGCTCGACGTGGTCACCGCGCCGTATGACGAGCGACCGGGCCTCGACGCGTACGCCGCACCGGCACCTCCGGGCCGCGACGGCTACGTCACGTTCTGCGGGACGTGACCGGGCTCGCCCGGCGCGTCATGGCCTGTGGGCGAGGACTTGGTAGACGGACGTGAAGCCGACGTCGAAGCCCCGCCGCGCAGCCCGCAGATAGAGACGCCAGATGCGCGTGCGCTCGGCGCCGGCGAGGCGCTGCGCCTCCTCGATGCGGTCGTCGAGGCGTTGCGTCCACTCGCCGAGCGTGCGCGAGTAGTCAGCGGCGAATCCCTCGACGTGCGTGCTGCGCAGGCCGGCACGCTCGAGCGCCAGCTGGACGCGTGAGAGCGCCAGCGCCTCGCCGTCGGGGAAGACGTAGCGGTCCGAGAACACGTCGTCGGTCGGGTCGTAGTCGGCATCCAGCGCGGCGATCCCGTGATTGAGGAGCCGGCCGCCCGGCCTCAGCAGGCGCGCGAGCGTGCGCGCGTACCGATCGATCTGCGCGTCGCCGACATGCTCGACCATCCCGATGCTCGCGATCGCGTCGTATGGGCCGTCGCTGAGCTCGCGATAGTCGGCGAAGCGGATCTCGACGCGATCGGCGACGCCGGCCTGGGCGACTCGCTCGCGCGCCAGCTCGGCCTGCGAGCGCGACAGCGTGATGCCGACGACCTGCACGTCGTGGTGCGTGGCGGCATGGATCGCGAAGCTGCCCCATCCGCAGCCGACGTCGAGGATGCGCTGACCGGGCTGCAGCGCGAGCTTCGTGGCGACGAGCTCGAGCTTCGTGCGCTGCGCGTCCGCCAGCGTCTCCGCGCCGCGGGAGAAGATCGCGCAGCTGTAGGTCATCGAGTCGTCGAGGAAGAGGGCGAAGAACTCGTTGCCGACGTCGTAGTGGTAGCGGACCGCGGCGGCGTCGCGCGCGGCGGAATGGCGCTCGCCCGGCAGGATGAGCTCGAGCGCCGGCATCCGCGGGATCCCGGCGCGACCCGCAGCCAGGAGTGCTGCGAGCGTCAATCTCGCTCGCGTGCCGGCCGGCACCGCGGGCGGCTCCCAGCCGTCGACGACCTCGAACGCGGCGTCGAGGTCGTCGGTCACGAGGTCGCCGGTGACGTACGCACGGCCGAGGCCGAGCTCGCCGGGCGAGCGCAGGAAGTGGGCGAGCGCGTTCGGCGTGCGCGCATGGAACTCAGGCGCGCCGCCAACGGTCGCCGGTATGACGGAGTCGTCCCAGAAGCGCAGCGAGAACGGACGCTGGGGCAGCGCGCGCACGATCTCGCGCCGCAGCGGTCGGGTCAGCGCACGCGCGGCGGCCTGCCGGCGGGCGGGATCGGATCCGACGGCCACCTCAGCGGCCGCCCTGGCATGGTCTCGCCATTGCCGCCTAGGGTCTGCTGATCAGCTGGGTCTGCACGGGGCGTTCGAAGCGCTCTTCGAGCTCGCCGACCAGTGAGTCCTCATGGTAGGCGAGATCGTCATCGCGATGGCGGAACACCACGATCCTGTCGGCATCGAAGCCGACCAGTGCGTCCTCGATCGCCGTCAGTGGATTGCTCTCGCCGGTGTCGCCCTCGACGTCGATCCCGGCGTCGTCAAGCATCCGAACGGAGTCGTGCTGGACGCCGTCGGCTCGGCTGATCGCGTCGTCGACGTCAGACATCCAGAAGCGCAGCGGCGAGTCCTGCAGCGCCGGCGCGACCACGAGCACCTCAGCGTCGTCCGCCTCGCCGCCGATCGTCGTTCGGAGATCGTCCGCCGTGACCGACTCGCTCGTGAGGACCAGGATGCGCATCGCTCCGGCATCTACCCAGCGGACCGCCGCCTCACGCAGGACGGGCGCCATTCGGCGACGCATCATGCGGCGACGAGGGCCGTGCGGGTGTCGGAGGGGACGGCGGCGGCGCGGTCGGCCGGATAGCCTGGGAGGCGTGTCCGGAGCATGGCTTGGCACCGAGATGCCGCTGTTTCCCGATCGGCAGCGCCCCAAGGGGATGGGCCTGCACATCTGCGCGGTCGTGCGGCGCGGTTCGGGATCCTCCAGCGAGTACGTCGAGGTCGTCAACGACGGTGCCGAGCCGGTGCCCGTGACGGGCCTCGAGCTGACCGACTGCCCCGGCGAGCACCACGAGCACGTCTACACATTTCCAGCGGGCGAGCTGGCTGCCGGCCAGACCGCCTACGTCTACAGCGTGCAGGGCACCAACCAGCTCACGCGCGCGGGCGACCTGATCCTGTACGCGGGGCTGCAGGGTCCCGTCTGGAAGGACGACTCGCACGTCGCCTACCTGCGCCACCCGGACGGCAAGATCATCGACACGATGCACGCCGGGCGCCCCGCCCGCCACCCCGACGGCCACTAGCGCGGGGCGGCTTTGGCGGAACGCGCCGCCGAGGCTCGGACGGGCGCCGGAGCCCGGCGGCGGCTTGGCGCTTGCGTCAGGGGGTCTGCACGACCCAGATCTGATTGCCGTCGGGGTCCTCGATCGAGAACATCCGCGGGACGGGCCCCTCGCCGCCCATCAGGTCGCCTGTCGTGACGCCGTCGATCGCCGTGACGCGCGCGTGCTCGGCCTCGACGTCGGGTGTCTGGACTCCGATGCCGCCGCCACCCGGCTGCCCGCCCATCGGCGGGTTGAGTGCGAGCCGGGTCTCCGAGCCTGGCGGGGCGACCTCGACCCAGCGGTTGCCGCCCTCGTCGCCGAACGGGACGTCGGCGCGCAACTCCCAGCCGAGGGTCTGGGTGTAGTACGCGATCGCCGCGTCCTGGTCGGCGATCGTGAACATCGCGATGCCGATATTGGAGACTGTCGTGGGAACCTGCGTGGGATTGCTCATACCCCAAAGACTGCCGCAGCCGCGATAACTCATCGCTGGGCGGCAGACGCCGTGGTTGCACCGCCCTCGTTGCGCGTCGCGGACGCCGGGTCAGAGCGCCTCTGACCGCGGGTGCCGCTAACGCTTGACGGCGCTCGCGGCCCTCCCCGCGGGCGGTGTCAGCCGAACGTGTCCGCCGGGCGGCGAGCCACATCCGCCCGCTCGCCGACGACGACGCGACCACCGCGCGCCGGCACCGTCGTGATCCCGCGACCGCGCCGCGCCGTCTCGGGCGCCGCGCTCGTCGGCTGCAGGTCGACCCGGTTCAGAACCGTGCGCAGGACGGTTCGCATCTCCATCTCGGCGAAGCTCGCGCCGATGCAGCGCCGCACGCCGCCGCCGAACGGGATCAGCGTGTACGGCGCAACCGGGCGCTCGAGGAACCGCTCGGGCGCGAAGCGCTCCGGGGCCTCGAAGGCGGCGGAGTGCTGGACGGCCCAGATCGACGCGGCCACGCGCGTCCCCGCGGGCAGCCGGTAGCCGCCCAGCTCGAGCTTCTCGGTCAGCAGGCGCTGGGCGGAGTCGACGACAGGGCGCGAGCGCAGGGTCTCGCTGACGACGGCGTCGAGGTACGCGCCGTCGCCGCCCGCGAGGTCGTCCTGCAGTCGGGCGAGCACGTCGGGATGGCGGACGAGCCGCTCGAAGCACCAGGCGAGCGCGGTCGCCGTCGTCTCGTGCCCGGCGAGCAGCAGCGTCAGCAGCTCGCCGCGCAGCTCCTCGTCGCTCAGCGCGCCGCCGTCCTCGTCGCGGGCGGCGACCAGCAGGGCTAGGACGTCGTCGCGCCCCTCTGGTGCGGCACGGTGCGCGGCGATCTCCTCGTCGAGCACGCGCGCTGCGCGTAGCCGCGTCCGCACCCACGGCAGCCGCGGCCCGAGGCCACCGTCTGCGAGTCCGGGGCGCGCGCTTTCGAGGACGATCCCGGCCATCGAGCCGCTGATGCGCGGCAGCAGCGCCCGCAGCCGCGCCAGGCGCTCCTCGTCGCGCACGCCGACGACGAGCCGGAGGATGGCCTCCAGCGTGATCGCGCGCGTGCGCGGCAGGATCGCGAATGGCCGGCCGCGCGGCCAGCGGGCGATCTCGGCGGCGGTGATCTCCGCGACGACGTCGGCGTACGCCCGCACCGCCTCGCCGTGAAACGGCGGCAACAGCAGCTTGCGCCGGCGCAGGTGACGCTGCCCGTCGAGCAGGATCACGGAGCCGTGGCCGAGCACCGCGGACAGCTGGGCGTTCGCCGCGCCCGAGTGCAGGACGTCGGGATCGCCCGTGAACACCTGCTTGATGAGCGCGGGGTCGGTGACGGCGACCATCGGCCCGAAGCCGAGCAGGCGCAGCGTCACAATTGGGCCGAAGCGCTCGGAGCACATCGTCGCGAAGCGGTCGAACGCGAACGTCATCGCGAGCGTCTGCAGCAGCGCCGGCCGCCGCGGCCCGGGTGGGAGGCCGTCGCCGCTCATGCGCCGTCGCAGGCCGCGCCGAGCGTGGCCGACATCATCCGCACCCACGTGTCGACGAGCGTCTCGTCATCGACCGGGAACGGCACGCCGAGGACGTCGGGTAGCAGGCGGCTGGCGAGCAGCGAGCCGAGCCCGGCGGCCGCGATCGCATCGGCCTCCGTGCCCTCCAGCGATGCGCCGGCGCGCTCGGTGACGAGCGCCGCGAAGCCGCTGAAGGTCGAGCTGATGAGCCGTTCGACGGCTGTGGTGAGCAGCTCGGGGCGGCCGCGCGCCTCGCGCGCGAGGATCCGCAGGAGCTCGGCCTCGCGGTCGAGCTCGGCGAGGACGTAGCGGGCCGTCACCGTCAGCTCGGCCCGCAGGTCGCCGAGCGGCGTGAGGACGCCGCGGATCTCGCGCAGCGCGTCGAGGCGCGCGAGCTGGCGCTCGATCCCGGCGGCGAGCAGCGCCTCCTTGCTGGGGAAGTGGTGGTAGATGCCGCCCGCGCCGGGGGTGAGCCCGGCGGCGGACTCGATCTTCGCGATGCTGGTGCCGGCGTAGCCGTGCTCGCTGAACAGGCGCAGCGCTTCGTCGACGATCCGATCTTTCGTGGTGGCGGACATGGTGCTAAGCGTACACTTAGGAACATAAAGTGAATGGTGATCTGCCGAATCCCCTGCCTCGTGGTCGCCTGCGCCGTGCCGCGCCGCTCGCGGGCCTTGCCGCGCGGACGGCCGGCGCGGCAGCCGCGGCGCGCCTGCGCGGTGGCGGCGACGCCGACGCGGTGGCGCGCCATGCGCGGGCGGCGGAGCGCTACGCCGAGCTGCTCGGCGGCTCGAAGGGCGCGCTCATGAAGGCCGGGCAGATGCTCTCGTTCGTCTCGCTCGGGCCGCTGATCGCCCCGGACGTGCAGTCGGCCTACCGCGCGGCGCTGGCCCGGCTGCGCGCCGACGCGCCGCCGATGGCGCCCGACTTCGCTCAGGCCGTGCTCGAGGCGGAGCTCGGCGGCGCTGCAGACACGGCGTTCGCGGCGTTCGACTTCGAGCCGCTCGCGGCGGCGTCGCTCGGGCAGGTCCACCCGGCGCGCCTGCGTGACGGCCGCCGCGTCGCGGTGAAGCTCCAGTACCCCGGCGTGCGCGAGGCGGTCGCCGCCGACCTGCGCAACGCCGAGCTGCTCGCGGTCCTCGTCGACCTCGTCACGAGCTTTGCGCCGCGCCGGATGCGCCGCGTCGATGGGCGCGCCGTCGCCTCCGGGATCGGCGCGCGCATTCGTGACGAGCTCGACTATCGCGTCGAGGCCCGCCACCAGGCGCAGTTCGCTGCGCGCTACCGCGGACACCCCTTCATCCGAGTCCCGGCGGTGATCGGCGAGCTATGCGGGGAGCGGATGCTGACGCAGGAGCTCGTCGAGGGACTGCCGTGGGAGGAGGCGATCGCCGCCGGCAGCGAGCTGCGCGACGGCTGGGGCGAGGCGATCCATCGCTTCGCCTACGGCGCGGCGAATCGCGGCGAGTTGTTTCACGCCGACCCGCACCCCGGCAACTACGCCTTCCACGAGGACGGAAGCGTGAGCGTTCTCGACTTCGGTTGCGTCGCGCGCCTGCGACCGCAGACCGCGCAGGCCAACCGGGTGATCGTGTCCGCCTGCCTCGCCGGCGACGCCGGCGCGACCTGGCGCGCGTCCGTCGAGGCGGGGCTCTGGAGCGCCGTCGACCCAGTCACGCAGGAGGAGATTCAGGCGTTCTGGCACGCGCCGTTTCAGCTGTACTGGGCGCCGCAGCCGTTCGCACTGCCGGCCGACTACATGACCGCGTGGATGCAGCGGCGCTATTCGCCCTCGGGGCCGTCGGGCAACGCGGTCCGGCACCTTGCCGCACCCGACGAGTACGTGATCCTCGGGCGGATGGACGTCGGCGTCATGTCGCTGCTCGCCGGGCTGCGGGCAACCTGCGATTGGCGCGCGATTTTGGCCGAGTCCGTTGAGGGCGCCGCGCCGCGAACGCCGATGGGCCGGCGCGAGCACGAGTTCTTCGGGACACGCCCGTTCGCGGCCTGATCGCGCCACGCACGCAGGAGCGCTCGTCGAGCCGGGAGCCGACCGGCTAGCGCTGCGAGCTGCCCGGCTGCCACAGCGGCTCGTCGCCGTCGTTGGCTGCCCGGCTGAGGATGAAGAGCAGGTCAGAGAGGCGGTTGAGGTAGCGCACGACCTCGGGATTTGCGTCTGCGACGAGCAGCGCGCGGCGCTCGGCGCGGCGACAGACCGTGCGGCAGACGTGCAGCTGCGCCGCCGCGGCGGTCCCGCCAGGGAGGACGAAGGAGCGCAAGGGGGCGAGCGTCGCGTTGACCTCGTCGCAGATGCCCTCGAGCCACGTGACCTGATCGGCGGTGACCCGCAGGCGTGTGCGCTTGGGCTTCGCCGCATCACCGCCGTCGTCCGTCGTCTCGGGCACCGCCAGGTCGGCACCCACGTCGAAGAGGTCGTTCTGGATGCGCCGCAGCCAGGCGGCGTAGCCGGTAGGCAGTACGTCCACCGCGAGCGTGACGCCGACCTGTGCGTTGAGCTCGTCGACGTCGCCGTAGGCTTCGATCCGCGGGTGCGTCTTTGGCACCCGGCTCATGTCGCCGAGGTGCGTCTCACCGCCGTCGCCGAGCTTCGTGTAGATGCGTGTGAGGTTGACGGTCATGCCTGTGACCAACGCTACCGGTCGCGACCAGATCGCCTCGGGCCGTAGACTTTCGTGTCGTGTTTCGCAGCGTTCTCGTGCCACTCGACGGCTCCGCGCACGCAGCGTGCGCGCTCGAGCAGGCGGTCGATCTCGTCCGCAGCACGAACGCTTCGCTGACCGTCATGACGAGCGTGCCGAACGTGTCGCCGTGGGTCGTCGGCGGGATGACCGGCTACGCCGCGGCGGTGGACATCGAGGTGCTCGAGGGACAGGTCGAGCACGAGCACATCGTCGTGCTTGAGACGGCGGTCGACGCGCTGCCGGCCGACCTGCCGGTCACGAAGGTCGTCAGCCACGGCAGGCCTGCCGAGGCAATCGTCGAGCAGGTGCGGCGGGGCGGGCACGATCTCGTCGTCATGGGCTCACGCGGGCGCGGCGACATCCGGTCCCTCGTCCTCGGCAGCGTGAGCCACGAGGTGCTGCAGACCAGCTCCGCCGCCGTGCTCGTCGTCCACGCCGCGCCGTAGGCGCCGGACGTCGGCGACGGATCGCCGCTCGTCCCGCATCGGGACGGGCCGCTCCGTGGCGCACGACGGCGCCGCGATACTCGAGCGTCAGGCCGGCTGCCACAGCTCGATCCGATTGCCCTCCGGATCCGTGACCCAGCCGAATCGGCCGACGCCCTCCATGTCCTGCGTCTCTTCAGAGACGTCCGCCCCACTTGCGCGCAGCTGCACGAGCATCGCATCGAGGTCGCGGACGCGGAAGTTGAGCATCGTCTGCTGGGCGCGGGACCCGAAGTGGTCGGCGTCGGAGTCGAACGTCGCAAACGCCGTCATCCCGGCTTCCTGATGCCACCCGCCGTGCTCGTCGAGCTGTAGGCCGAGGCAATCGCGATACCAGGCGCCCAGCACGACCGGGTCGGCTGCTCGCATTAAGTAGCCACCGATTCCAAGCACATGTTCCATGCCGCGATCTTGCCAGGCGCATGTACGCGCACGCTGCGCTGTACGCAAAGGCGCGCTGACTGTACCTTCAACGCCCATGACCTTGGAAGAGCTGCGCGAGCAGGTGGATGTCGGCGCGATCGACACCGTGCTGCTCGGTCTCACCGACATGCAGGGGCGCCTGCAGGGCAAGCGCCTGCACGCACGCCACTTCCTCGACGTCGTCGCCGAGCACGGGGCGGAGGCCTGCAACTACCTGCTCGCCGTCGACGTCGAGATGAACACCGTCAGCGGCTTCGCGATGAGCTCGTGGGAGCGCGGCTACGGCGACTTCGTCCTGAACCCCGACTTCGACACGCTGTGCGCGGTGCCGTGGCAGGAGGGCACGGCGCTGATCCTCGCCGACATCGTGTGGGAGGACGGCAGCGACGTCGTCGCCTCGCCGCGCCAGGTGCTGCGCCGGCAGGTCGCGCGGCTGGGCGAGCACGGCTGGCACCCGTTCGCGGGCACCGAGCTCGAGTTCATCGTCTTCGAGGACTCCTACGAGCAGGCGTGGGACCGCGGCTACACGGCGATGACGCCGGCCAATCGCTACAACGTCGACTACTCGCTGCTGGGCACCGCGCGCGTCGAGCCGCTGCTGCGGGCGATCCGCAACGCGATGCATGCCGCTGGGATGCGCGTCGAGGACGCCAAGGGCGAGTGCAACCTCGGCCAGCACGAGATCAACTTCCACTACGGCCCCGCGCTGCAGTCCGCCGACCGGCACGCGATCTACAAGAACGGGGCCAAGGAGATCGCCGCGCAGCAGGGGATGTCGATCACGTTCATGGCGAAGTACGACCAGCGCGAGGGTTCCTCATGCCACGTCCACCTGTCGCTGCAGGACGGCAACGGAGCTCCGGTCTTCGCCGACGACGACGCACTCTTCGACGGCTTCCTCGCCGGCCAGATCGCGACATTGCGCGAGCTGACGCTGCTGCTGGCGCCGAACGTCAACTCCTACAAGCGCTTCGCCGCCGGGACGTTCGCGCCGACGACGATCGCGTGGGGGCACGACAACCGTTCGTGCGCGTTTCGCGTCGTCGGGCACCGCGCCTCCAAGCGGATCGAGTGCCGTGTGCCGGGCGCCGACGTCAACCCCTACCTCACGCTCGCGGCACTGATCGCCGGCGGCCTGCACGGTGTGCGGGAGGGCCTCGCGCTCGAGCCGGCGCTGGAGGGCAACGCCTACGAGGCCGCCGAGCGTCCGCAGGTGCCCAAGACGCTGCGCGAGGCGCGCGACCTGTTCGCGGCCAGTGCGGTGGCGCGGGCGGCGTTCGGCGACGACGTCGTCGACCACTACGTCAACATGGCCGACGTCGAGGTCGCGGCCTTCGACGCCGCCGTCACCGACTGGGAGCGTGTCCGCGGCTTCGAGCGGCTGTGACCCAGCTGCCGCACGCCAGCCTGCGGCAGGCGGTGTCGACGGACACGGTCTTCGGGCCCGTCCGCTCGCAGACGGCGTTCGAGGAGACGGTCGACCGCCTCGGGACCGCGATCAAGCTCGGGCTGCTGCCGCCGGGCGAGCAGCTGCCTGCCGAGCGCGAGCTGTGCCGGCGTTTGGGGATCGCGCGCTCGACGCTGCGCCAGGCGCTGACGGCGCTGGCACAGTCCGGGCACCTGATCGCGCTGCGCGGCCGCGGCGGCGGGACGTTCGTCGCCGACATCCTGCCGCCGGCGCAGGCGCCCAGCGATGACGTCGCTGACACCTGGCGCGAGACGTGTGACGCGCGCCTGGCGGTCGAGATCGGTGTCGCCCTGCTCGCCTCCGAGCGCGCGACGCCTGCGGATCTGGGCGGGCTTGCCCAGCTCGTCGCCGCGATGCAGGACTGCGGCGCGGACTACGCGCAGTATCGGCCCGCCGACGTGCGCTTCCACATCGGCCTGGCGGAGAGCACGGGCAGCCAGCGGCTCGTCACGGCGATGACCGACGTCCAGGGCCAGATGGGAGACCTGATCGCGCACATCGCCCATCCGGAGGCGGTGCTCGCCCACGCTAACGCCCAGCACGCGCGTCTGCTGGCGGCGATCCGGGCGCGCGACGCAGCGCGCGCTGTGCGCGTGATGACGCTGCATCTGCAGGGCACCGAGCACGTGCTGGCCGGGCTGCTGCCAGGGTCCTGAGCGCGCGGCCTGGACCGACGGTCCATTGACTGCAGGGCATGCGCGGAGGTACCGTCGCGACATAGAGGACGGAAGGTCAGACCTTTACCTGTTTGGCCTTCGCACGCGCCGGTCGAGAGGAGCCCTTCGCATGTCGGATGCCGCCGTCGCCCCGCTGCAGGACGCCGATTCCAAGCGCCTTGCCGAGCTCGGCTACAAGCAGGAGCTGAGCCGTTCGTGGAGCGGCTTTCAGAACTTCGCCATCTCGTTCACGATCATCTCGATCCTCGCGGGCTGCTTCACGACGTATGGGGTGGGTTTCAACAACGGCGGGCCGGTCGCAATCTCGATCGGCTGGCCGCTGATCTCGATCCCGATCCTCATCATCGGCTTCTGCATGTCCGAGCTCGTGTCGGCCTATCCGACCGCGGGCGGCATCTACTGGTGGGCATCCAAGCTCGGCGGCGCGGGCTGGGGCTGGTTCACCGGCTGGTTCAACCTGATTGGCCTGATCGCCGTCACCGCGTCCGTCGACTACGGCTGCGCGACGTTCATGAACACGCTCTTCGGCCTGTACCACTTCAATCTCTTCCAGGGCAACGGCGACCCGCACCAGTTCCTGCGCGGCACGTTCGTCCTGTTCCTCGTGATCCTCGCGCTCCACGCGGCGGTCAACATCTTCACGAGCCATCTCGTGGCGCTGTTCAACTCGGTGTCGGTCTGGTGGCACGTCGCGGGCGTCGCGGTGATCCTCGTCGTCCTCGCGGTCGTGCCCGACCATCACGCGAGCCTGAGCTACGTGTTCACCAAGCGGCTGAACAACTCCGGGTTCGGCACCGGCATGTACTGGTTCTACGTGCTCCCGCTCGGCTTCCTGCTGACGCAGTACACGATCACCGGCTTCGATTCCTGCGCGCACATCTCCGAAGAGACCAAGGGCGCAGCCGACAGTGCAGCCAAGGGCGTCTGGAAATCGATCTTCTACTCCGCGCTGATCGGCTGGGTGCTGCTTCTGGCGATCACGTTCCTTGTCGCCAGCTCCAAGAACGCCGACGCCGCGGCGGGTGGCGCGATCCCGCTGCTCGAGAGCGCGATGGGCACCGCTTGGGTGAAGCTTGTGATCCTCATCTCGACCGTCGGACAGCTGTTCTGCGGCATGGCATGCCTGACGAGCGCGTCGCGCATGTGTTACGCGTTCAGCCGCGACGGCGCGATCCCCGGCTCGTCGATCTGGAGCCGCGTGAACGCACGCAAGCTGCCGTTCAACGCCGTCATCTTCATGGCCGTCTGTGCGGCGATCATTACGATCCCGGCGGCGTTCGGCAATGCGGCGGGGATCCCGGTCGCGTTCTTCGCGGTCGTGTCGATCGCGGTCATCGGCCTGTACATCGCCTACGTCATCCCGATCTTCCTGCGCTGGCGCATCGGGGATGCGTTCGAGGCCGGGCCGTGGACGAACGGCAGCAAGTACAAGTGGATGAACCTCTTCGCGACGGTCTGGGTGGCGATCATCACGGTGATCTTCATCCTGCCGACAGTCCCGGCCGGCGTGCCGGGCAACAAGGACTTCTCGTGGAACTCCGTCAACTATGCGCCGCTCGTGACCGGAGGCGTCCTGCTCACCGTCGGCATCTGGTGGCTCGTGAGCGCAAAGCGGACGTTCACAGGGCCTAAGCACACGGTGGCGGAGCTCGACGCCGAGATCGCCGTCTAGTCTCGCCTGCGCGATGGCGAGCGACACCCTGGAGGTCCACGAGCCGGCGACGGAGCAGGTCCTTGCGACCCTGCCCCGCGCCGGCGTGCCCGAGGTCGACGAGGCTGTCGCGCGCGCCGCCGCCGCGCTGCCGGCGTGGCGGGCCCTCGCGCCGGGCGCGCGCGCCGAGGCGCTGCGGTCGCTGACCGACACGCTGGCCGCCCACCACGAGGAGCTCGCGCTGCTGGAAGCCCGTAACGCAGGTAAGCCGATCGGCGCCGCCCGCGGCGAGATCGGCGGCGCGATTGCGACCTTCCGCTACTTCAGCGCGATGCCCGAGCGCCTGCTCGGCGACACGATCCCGGTCGCCGGCGGGATTGCGATGACGTTCCGCGAGCCGATCGGCGTCGTTGGCCTGATCACGCCCTGGAACTTCCCCCTGGCGATCGCCTCGTGGAAGATGGCGCCGGCACTCGCGGCGGGCAACACGATCGTGCTCAAGCCGGCCGAGTTGACGCCGCTGACGGCGCTGCGCTTCGCCGAGCTCGCGCTCGCGGCGGGCATACCCGAGGGCGTCGTCAACGTCGTCGTCGGGCCCGGCTCGGTCTGTGGCGCGCGTCTGGTCGAGCATCCGGACGTGGGGAAGATCGCGTTCACCGGCTCGACTGAGGTCGGCGCATCGATCGCCGCCGGCGCCGCGCGGACGATCAAGCGCGTGACGCTCGAGCTCGGCGGAAAGTCGGCGAACGTGATCTTCGCCGACGCCGACATCGCGGCCGCAGCGGCGGCCGCGCCTGGCGGCGTCTTCGACAACGCCGGCCAGGACTGCTGCGCGCGCTCGCGGATCCTCGTGCAGGACAGCGCGATCGAGGAATTCCTCGAGGCGCTGCGACCTGCCGTCGAGTCGATCCTCGTCGGCGACCCGCTCGACGAGGCGACGCAGATGGGCCCGCTGATCTCGGGCGCCCACCGTGACGGCGTCGCGTCCTTTTTGCACGACGACGGCACCGCCGTCGCGTTCTCCGGTAGCGCCCCGGCCGGACCCGGCCACTGGCTCGCGCCGACGATTCTGCATCCGGTCGACCCGCGCGGCCGCGCCGCGACCGACGAGATCTTCGGGCCGATCGCCTGCGTGATCGGGTTCCGTGACGAGGCCGAGGCGATCGCGCTGGCCAACGACTCGATCTACGGGCTGTCGGGATCGGTCTGGACGCGCGACGGCGCCAGGGCGCTGCGCGTCGCGCGCGCCATCGAGAGCGGCAACCTCTCGATCAACTCCAACAGCTCGGTGCGCGTCACGACGCCGTTCGGCGGCTTCAAGCAGTCCGGCTACGGCCGCGAGCTCGGCCCCCACGCGACGGACGCCTATACGGAGGTCAAGACGATCTACTACCGCACGGAGGAGTGAGCATGGGTCGGCTGGACGGGAAGGTCTGCGTGGTCACGGGGGCCGCCGGTGGCATCGGCGGCGCGACGGTCGAGGCGTTCCGGCGCGAAGGCGCGACCGTCGTCGGCGTCGACCTGCACGACGGCTCGCCGGGCGATCTTGCGCTCGCCGTCGACGTCACAGACGAGGATGCCGTCTCGGAGATGTACGCCCTCGTGCGCCGTGAGTACGGCCACGTCGACGTGCTGTTCAACAACGCCGGGATCTCGCCCGACGACGACGCGTCGGTGCTCGACACGACCCTCGAGGCTTGGCAGCGCGTGCAGGACGTCAACTTGAAGTCCGTCTTTTTGTGCTGCAAGCACGGCATCCCGCATCTGCTGGACAACGAGCGCGGCGGGTCGGTCATCAACACCGCCTCGTTCGTGGCGATCATGGGCGCCGCGACGTCGCAGATCTCCTACACGGCCTCCAAGGGCGGCGTGCTGTCGCTGTCGCGCGAGCTGGCCGTCGAGTTCGCCCGCCGCGGCGTGCGCGTCAACGCGCTGTGCCCGGGTCCGGTCGATACGCCGCTGCTGCGCGAGCTGTTCGCCAAGGACGCCGAGCGCGCCGCGCGTCGCCTCGTCCACGTCCCGATGGGCCGCTTCGGCACCGCCGAGGAGATCGCCAACGGCGTCCTGTTCCTCGCCAGCGACGAGTCGTCGTTCATGACCGCCGCGACGTTCCTCATCGACGGCGGGATCAGCGCGGCGTACGTCACGCCATGACCCGCACGCCGCAACCTCCTCGTCATGGGCGCGGCGGGTTTCGAACCTGCGACCTCTCGCGTGTGAAGCGAGCGCTCTCCCACTGAGCTACGCGCCCTCAGGGGCGCCGATTGTACGAGACGCCCGCCGGCGTGCGTCCGGCGCGGTCCCGTGGCACCCTGTACGCGAGGCATGGCCCGGACCGTCCCTATCGAGCGCCGCACCGACGGTCCGGCGAACTTCGGCGAGGAGATCTGCCACATCGTGACCGACGAGGATCCCGATACGGCGCTCTGCGGCAAGGACGTCACCGGCTGGCCGTGGAACCCGCCGTGGCCGTTCTGCGTCGTCTGCCTCGACCTCATGCAGGGGAGTGCCGGCGGCCCGTAGCCCGTCGAGTGGCGATCTGGTCGGCCCCAGCCCGACCAACTCGCCAATCGACCGAAGCTCAGCGTCCGGTCTTCGTCCGCGGCACGTCGTGCAGCCAGCCGTCGTGGCCGTGGCCGCGCCCGCGCTGCGCGCGGGCGGCGGATGCGGCGCGGCGGTCCTCGATCCATTGCTGTTCGGTCTCGAGCTTCTGCCATGCCGCAACGCGCTGCGGGTCGCCCTCGGCGTTCACGACGCAGCCCGGTTCGCCGTTGTGCGAGCAGTTGGAGAACTTGCAGCGCGCCGCAAGCTCCTCGATGTCGGCGAACGACTCGACGACGCCACCGTCCCAGAGGCCGGCCTCGCGGATGCCGGGTGTGTCGATCAGCAGCGCGCCGCTGCGCAGCGCGACCAGGTCGCGCGTGACCGTCGTGTGGCGCCCGCGACCGTCGTTGTGCTCGCTGATGGCGCCGATCGTCTGGCGCTCGTAGCCGAGCAGCGCGTTGACGAGCGTCGACTTGCCGGCGCCGGAGGGCCCGAGCAGGACGCTCGTCGTGCCGGGCTCGAGCAGCGCGTCGAGCGGCGCCAGCGAGGCTGGGTCGTGAACGCTCACGGCGATCCCGTCGTCGAGCCCGAGCCCGGTTGCCAGCGAAGGGGCGCGTGCGGCGCCCGTCGGATCGAGGTCGGCCTTCGTGAGCACGAGCGCGGCGCGGACGCCGCCGGATGCTGCCAGGGCGACGATCCGCTCGGCGCGGCGCTCATTGGGATCGGGCAGCGGCTCGACGACGAGCACGAGCTCGACGTTGGCAGCCAGCAGCTGACTTGCCACGAGTGAGCCGGCGGCACGGCGGATGACGACGCCGCGCCGCTCGAGCACGGCGGCGATCACGCCGTGGGCGTCGAGTGCGACCCAGTCGCCTGTCGACGGCGTGCGCTCGCTCGCGGCCCGCATCCGGCCGCGCGCGGGGACGAGGCGCGGCGGCGCGTCGCTGCCGTCGGAGACGAGCCACCGCCCACGGTGCTGGGCGAGCACGCGGGCGGCGGTGTACGTCGGGTCGCCGAGCTCGGCGAGCTCCGCGGCCAGGTCGGGTCGTCGGCCGATGCCGGCGGATGGGGCATGCGAGGAGAGGTCCTCCACGTCTTCGTCAGTACCTGCGGTGCGGCGGCGATACCCGGGCGCTGCCCCGAGCGCGTGATCAGGCGTCCGCGGCGTGGGTGACGAAGGTGTGGAGGCGAGTGGTCATACGCAGGCAATCCTAGAGCGTTGTTGACAAAGCGCAATGCTCATGCTTGCGAGCCCGCCGTCTGCGCCGCCGTCCCCGGCGTGCCAGGCTCGGCGCCGGCATCGCTCGTCCCGCGCTGATGGGCGAGCCCCGGCACGAGCACGGCCATGACCGCGCCGAGCGCGAGCACCGCAGCGCCGATCGGCAGGGCGGCGACGACACCGTCACTGAACGCTTGTGGCGTGGCGTACGAGCCGTGCGCGCTGAAGACCGTCGCGAGGACCGCGACGCCCATCACGCCGCCGAGCTCGCGGATCGCGTTCGTCGCGCCCGACGCCTGGCCGGCCTCCTCGGGCCGGACCGCGCTGAGGACGGCGTTCGCAGACGGGGCGAAGACGAGCGCCATGCCGGTGCCGGCGATCACGAATGGCGCGATCAGGCTCGCGTAGGCGGTGTCCGGCGCCGCGATCTGCGCCAGCCAGAAGAGCGCGATCGACTGCAGCGCGAGCCCGGCGACCATGAGCGGACGCGAGCCGATCCGGTCGCTCAGCAGGCCCGCGATCGGGGCGACGATCATCGGCATTCCCGTCCACGGCAGCGTGCGCAGCCCGGCATCGAAGGGCGAGTAGCCCTGCGCCGTCTGGAAGAACTGCGAGAGCAGGAAGATCGACCCGAAGACGCCGAAGAACATCGCGAACGAGACGCCGTTGGAGCTTGCGAAGCCGCGCGAGCGGAAGAAGCGCAGCGGCAGCATCGGCGCCGGGGCGCGCATCTCCCACCACAGGAACGCGGCCAACGTCACGACGCCGACGCCGATCGAGGTCATGACCGTCGTCGAGGTCCAGCCGAGCGCGGTCGCGCGGACGATTCCGAAGGTGACGCCGAACAGCCCGACGCCGGCCAGCCCGAGCCCGGGCAGGTCCAGCCGCTTGGCGGGTCCGTGGGACTCGGTCAGCTGGCGCGCGGCGAGCGGCACGAGCACGAGCCCGATCGGGACGTTCAGCCAGAAGATCCACTGCCAGGCGATGCCCTGGACGACGGCGCCGCCGACGAACGGCCCGAGCGCGACGCCGAGGCCGCTGACACCGGCCCAGATCCCGAGCGCCATCCCGCGACGCTCGGCCGGCACGGCCTCGGACAGCAGCGTCAGCGTGAGCGGCAGCACGATCGCGGCGCCGAGACCCTGCAGGGCGCGCGCGGCGATCAGCGCGTCGATGCCCGGGGCGACCGCCGCGAGCGCGCTGGCGGTCGTGAAGGTTGCGAGCCCGATCACGAACATCCGCTTGCGGCCGAAGCGATCGCCGAGCGCGGCGCCGGTGATCAACAGGACCGCAAAGGTCAGCGTGTATGCGTTCACCGTCCACTCGAGCGACTCGATCGATCCACCGAGATCGACGCGGATGGATGGCAGTGCGACGCCGACGACGAGGTTGTCGAGCGCGGTCATGAACAGCGCGATCGAGACGATCGCAAGCGTCCAGCCGGGGCGGGCGGTGCGGGTTCTG
>DATBAE010000035.1:0-37861 GCA_036271655.1 Solirubrobacteraceae bacterium | reverse complement strand
TGGCGTCGAATCATCGATGTACTGCTGTCATGGCGAGCACCCGCATCACCCCTTGCAGTTCGTGTAGCGACGCCACCGAGATTCCGCCAGGCATGCAGAAAAACATCACTTACTCAGCACGCCAATCTCCATCGCACGCCTCAACACCCTCGCCCTACGTGCCGCTGGCTCGCAACGCCATTGAGTCAATGTGCACACGCAAAGCTCGCCTAGGCGCACTAAGACTCGCTCTTGTCGTCATCACCCAAACGCGCGCTCCGAACCGGATCACATCTACATCGCCGGGGCCGATATTGAACTCCTTCCATAGGGTGATCGCTGTTGATACACGGAACTGGTCACCGGTAAGTTCTGCTAGATGCCCGCTCGCGGCGTAAAGGCCCTGCTTGATCGGTCCGTCCTGCTGCCAGATCGCAAAACTTGTACGCCCGGACTGGGCGAGTATCCCCTGAGCCGAACCACTACCAACATTCAGCGGCTTGCTCACGCTCCAGTTCCCGCCTGTCAACACCGCGATCCTGATGGGCCAATGATCCGTTTGCGCTGTCACCAGCGGAACGGCAATCGAGTTGCCATTCTCGATGGGTCCCCCGGTACTCGGACCAATGCCGACATTGATGAGCGGACGTCCAACAATCATCCATTTCTTACCGATGAGGCGCCGCACGGTCACCCCCGAGCCCGGACCAGTGCCGCGACTCGACATCAACGGTGTCGCCGAGCCTTGAGACATCTGGGAAATCGCTCCACCGAGAGTGATCGGCTCGGCCGCGGGCCGCAGTGCGTGCCCCGCGAGCTCGTAGGTGCGGAGGACGCCTCCGTCGGATGTCAGCAGCAAGAGGCGACGTCCGGCGAGTGAAAATTGCACGAGGCGCCCTCGTACTTGCTGCGCCGTCACCGCCCGCCAATGCTGGCCGCTCAGACACCCCGCCTGTAGTTGGGAGCGCTGCATCGCTGCGAAGCACAAGGTACCTCCGCGAGCAGCAAGGAAGAACGGCGCATTCGTATCAACCGTCGAAATCGGTGCGCGGCTCGGTGTCCATGTTCCTCGCTGTTCGCGCGACGCGAGACGCAATGTCGCTCGACCCGCGTCGCGCCGATTCGCGTAGCCTGCGACGAGCACCCACAGGCGGCCCCCGCTGCGACCATCTGTGCGCCGACATCGTCGGCCATTCCACTATCGAATCCAGTGGCGATCAAGCTGCCCGACAGGCCCGCGTGGTTGCGTGGGGTGGTTTGTCCGTGGGTTCCAACTAGAACGCCTGCGACGACAACGGCGACGCCAAGGCAGCTCAGAGCGGCGACGATCTGCACTGGGAGTCGCTTGCGCGACTCCCAGTGAGACCTCGACATTAGTTGCGGTATCGGGAATCGATTCGGTTCGACCATCCCGTCCCGTTGAGGTTGAGGTAGTAATCGCCGACGCCCGTTGCGTAGGGCACCCAGTAGCCGCCACCGTCGTTGTAATCGGACATGTGTCCGCTGTGGTTACCCATGAAGTAGGCACTCGCGCCGTTGGCGTATGAGCCCATGTTGTACCAGGCGCCTTCCCCGGTCAGTGGCAAGTCCCACCCGTTGCCGCTGTATATGCACGCGATGTCCTGCGCATACTGGAACAGGTGCAATTGGGGGTACGAGCTGCAGTACTGACTGGACGCTTGCGCCACAAATTTGCTGTGGCCCTTGACGCTTGACGCCTTCGCCGCGACCGCTGCGCCTAGGTCGTAGCGAGGGCTTCCCGCGGCCGCTGCGGCGTCCGCGGCGTGATCGAAGCACGTGACACCCTTGGCGTCCTGGTTACAGATCAGGCCGCGCGCCATAGCTTGCTTGGACTGGATCGTCCCGCCGCGATAGCTGAACGACGACGGCAGATCGATACTCGGCGCACTCGCAGACCGGTCGCCAGCAGCTGCCGCAGCGGTCTTGTCTTTGAATGTCTCAGCCGAGGCGACGCTCGCCGCCAGCAGTGCGCCCACACAAAGAATCACGCACGCTCGGATCATGGTTTTCATCTTCGGACTCCCTCGTTCGCCTCCGGATGGAGGACTGAGTGGGGCGACTTTCGCCCGCCGTAAGCACACTTGGCGACGCGACTGCCCACGCCAAACTGCTGGGCGCGCCGCGAGCCACGGGGCCGGTCTAGGTCTCGTCAGGAACACCGGACGAGACCTCGACGGGTGTGCGTGGTGATGCCATTCCGACGTTACGAGCGTCGGGGGCTCGTTTTGTGACGGACAAGCGAGAATCTTTGCGTCTTGGTGACTCGGGATCGCGCTGCGAGTGTCCGCGTCGCGGTACGTTGCGGCCCTACGGGTACTCTCGGAAGCCTGTGGCGTTGGCGCCAACTATTTGGCGCCTGGACGCGGCGGCGTCTTGCGATCGGACGACATATCGCAGCGCCAGACGGGCGTCCGGTTGGACAAGACCGAATTCCTACACCCCTGTCGGCCTTTAGCGTCCGGCTCGTCACAAATCGGACAGCTATGCGAGGAACCGGATATGGATCGCATTGACCTCATGAGCGACGAGCAGCTATTGGCTGCTACTCGTCGGCGACCCGAGGCTTTCGGCGTCTTTTATCGCCGCCACGAGAAGGCGATGTTGGTGTTCTTCTTGCGACGGACAGCGAGTTCGGAAGTGGCGGCCGACCTGACAGCGGAAGTATTTGCAGCGGCACTCGGCGCGTCGCGGCGGTTTCGGGAGGGAAGATCTCCAGCGGTCGCCTGGCTCTACGCGATCGCCAACCACAAGCTGTCGTCCAGTCGCCGGCGTGGTCGGGTCGAGGATCGTGCTCGGCGGCGCCTGCACGCCGAGCCGCTCTGTCTCACCGACGAGGCATTGGAACGTGTCGAGGCTCTAGCGGACGCCGATCGCAGCGCCAAGGTCGTCAACGCGCTACTGGCAGAGCTGCCCGAAGAACAACATGACGCGGTCCGTCTGCGGGTGCTAGACGAACGCGCTTACGAAGACATCGCAGTCCACATGGAGTGTTCGACGGCCGTCGTTCGCCAGCGGGTCTCACGCGGACTTCGGACATTGCGAACCGAGCTGAGCAAGGAGCCGAGATGAGCCACACCGACGACCCGTTCAACGCTACGACGCTACCGGCACTCGAGACGATCCTGTCGCGTGCCGCCCAACGGCGCGCAACGCACCATCACTTCAACCACCGGTGGATGGCGGGCATCGCAGTCTGTGGCGCTGCACTCGCTGGTGGTGGCGCAGCAGCAGCGACTGGCGTACTGCATATCGCCAACGGGCAGACCCCAGCAGGCCGCCCCTACACCATCGATCGCGCAACCGCACCCACCCTGTCCAACGCGACAGTCAGCCCTGGTCCATCCGGGCAGATCTGCCTGCAGCTACGCTACGGCAACGGCGGAGCTGCTCGAGGCTGCGGCGAAACACCAACGGCGGCCAAGCCGTTCGGAGTGGTCGTCGTTGACACCAACGACGCATCCGGCGACCGCATCATTTACGGCCTCGTCACCAGCGACATCGCCCGCGTAAGCGTGCTCGGCACCGGCAACAACCACACCGACGCATCAACCGAGCACAACCCCCAGCTACCTGGACGATTCTTCTCAGCGATCGTCCCTAACCACGGCCGCATCGAACTTGTCGGCTATGACCCTGACGGACACCAGGTCGCGCGCACCGGCAACCGTGCACAACCAACACACAGCGCTCGATCTCGCGAAGAAGCCGCCCAACAAGGAGACCCCGCAGGCTACGCGCCGAGCGTCGACATGCCCTCAACATTCACGTACAAGGGCCAGTCCATCACACAGGCCCAAGCCATCCAACAAGGACTGACCTGCGAGCAAAGCCGCGACGGCGTCCAATGCCATGATCCACGCGCTGGCGTCCTTCCGCTCCATGTCACGAACCCGTGACCCACTCAGCGCCGCACCACGATGCGTCTGGCGCGGGGCCCGGCTCGCCTTAGGGATTCGTCGTCCGACCCTGTGCCTTCGATCTGGTCGCCGTGAGAGCTTCGACGCCCCTGTTGAATGGTGTCAGAGGAGCACGAGCGTGAAGCATCGACGCACCCCCACGCCCGAGTAGATCGTCCGGAAACTGCGCGAGGGCGACAAGCAAGTCTCTCCAGGGGTTCGAGGCTCTGGACTCTGGTCTCGCGGAGTAGCGAGCGGCACTGAGGGGCGCGGTTCGGTCGCTGCGGAGCAATCCCGGAGAGCCCGGCTGGGAGGCAGGATGCAACCGAAGCACGACGCGTTCGAGCCGGCAGAGCGCGAGTGCGGCGCGCCCGCTCGGCGAGAGGCGCAGCGAGACAAGGCATTTGTGCGGCTGGGTCTCGGCGCTCGCGACCGTGTCTCTCGACACCGGCCTCCCGAACTCGTCCTCCACGAGGCGATGAATCTGGCCGACCCCTACAGCCGCTTGCGCACTCCGAAGAGCCTGAAGCACTGCCGATTGAATTGCCCCCTGGGCAGGTCTCATCGGCCGTGGACCCGGCAAGTCATCGCCCCTGACGCCCACGCACAGGCGCTTTCCATCGAGCGCCTGACGTAACCACACACCGCCGTCATGGTTCGAAAGTGCGCCCGTCAACTGCATCGGTGGCCCCTGGTGAACCAGTTCCTGGAGATCGGGCATGTTTGATGTCCGATCGCGCGGCGTCGACGCTGCTCCCGCGCTAGCGGGAGCAGCTCGGTGGGAGCGGATCCGCTCCTCTGGCATGTGGCAAGGTCTTGGGGGATACGACAAGCACGCGGGCTCGCTCGATGTCCGGCCGTCGGCCAGTCGAACGAGCGGTTACGTTCGGGCCAAATCGGCACGCCCCACGTCAGCACGACGGTGCGGATCTAGAACTGAACAGCGCCTTGCGGTCGCGGCTGCCGACATCTATTTGTACTGGGAGACGGGTCGACGACGAGTCTGCGCTCGAGTCTCTGTCCCGTGAGTGATGTGGCCTGTGGCTAGACCAGCCCAACTTCCGCTGCAGCTCACGGCCTCGATAGCCCGGATTGGCGACCGACGGGTTCCGTCTTGATCGCGGAACAAGCCGGCGCCGCCTTGCATCAACGATCGTTGACCCTGTCGACTCATTCGCGACACGCTTTGGTCTCTGCCGGACATTGAGGCGTAGATGCGCATTCCGACGAGACACGGCGACCAGTTCGAACAGGTCTACCGCGATAGCTACCCGGCTGTGCTCGCGTATGCCCTGCGCCGAGTCCCTCGAGCTGAGGCCGAAGACGCGACAGCAGAGACGTTTGCGATCGCGTGGCGACGACGATCAGCCGTTCCCAAACCGTCGATCCCATGGCTGATCGGGGTGGCACGCCGCGTTCTCGCCAACGGCGCCCGCAGTCAGCGACGTCAGACGGCGCTCGTGCATCGTCTCGGCGTTGGCGGACCCGTCGCCGTCTGGGATCCAGAAGTCGCCGACTGCGACCCGACGCTGCGCAAGGGACTCGAGCGCCTCAGCAACGCCGAGCGCGAGACATTGCTCCTCGTGGCGTGGGAAGGCCTCACCCCTACCGAGGTCGCGACCGCGCTCGGATGCACCCCAGCTGCCGCACGCCTGCGGCTACGGCGTGCTCGAAGACACCTGACGGCCGCGTTGAGCCTCGGCGACTCTGCGGCCGCGCCCGATGCAAGCGAAGGAGTCCTCACGTGAGCAACCCAGTCCTCGATCACCGCAGCCGCATCGCTGCCTTGAACCCGATCACCGATGCCCAGGCAGCGGTGGACCCGGACGTCCAGCGCAGCACACTCGCCCGGATCGTGTCGGCAGAGCCGCGTCCCCCGCGTCAGCGGACGGCGATTCGGCGTCCGCTCACAGCGGTGCTGGCCGTCGCGATCGTGGCGACCGTGATCGGATTTGCATTGCGTTCCGATCACCGGACGATGGGACTGCCAGCTGCCGCCACGGCGCTCGCCGAGCAGACCTCCGGCCCCGTCCTACACACGATCGAGCGGGGCACCCAGCTTCACGACGTGTCAGGCGGGCCGTCCGCGGTCTCGAGGGAGACGTGGGAGCTCCGAGACGGCTCTCGAATCCGGACAAAGATCACATTTGCCGACGGGGCGTTCCAAGACCTCGTCGAGTACCGCGAAGCCGGCCGCGAACGCGTCGACGCCTACTGGTCCAAGGACCACCTCATCAACCACGGCACGTGGCAGCCCATCGCCGCAAGCTCCCCCAAACGGCCCCACGACATCGCTGACGACTACCAGCAGGCCGTCGCCGCAGGCCAGGCCCGCGTCGTTGGTGAGACCACGGTCAACGGCATCGCCGCTTACCGCATCAGCCCGATCGGTGACCGGTTCATCCAGAGCGTTGTCTGGACCATCGCGAAGGACCCCCGGCATCCACGCCTGTTTGAGCAGCGAATCTGCCTTCCTGCGAGCCCCTGTTTGACGACGACG
Organism: Solirubrobacteraceae bacterium; assembly: GCA_036271655.1. GTDB lineage: Bacteria > Actinomycetota > Thermoleophilia > Solirubrobacterales > Solirubrobacteraceae > CADCVQ01. Next base: position 31,465 of record DATBAE010000035.1, on the reverse strand, counting down.
TACAGCGTCTACGAAGCGACATCGGACACCGCAATGCTGTCGATGCCCGACTACGAGGACTACCGGCGACTCCGCCGCTGACACCAATCAGTTAGCGTCGCCGTGCACCACAAATGGGTGCTACGGAGGAGCGAACATGGAACCCAAGGCGATCGACCCGGCCGATTTCCGCGCGGCGCAGCATGAGCACTGGGACGCGGCTGCGGTCGGATGGATGCAGTGGAGCGCGTTCAATGACCGCGCGGACAAGCACATCAGCGAACGACTCGTGGAGCTCGCCGGCGTGCAGTCGGGAAGCCGGGTTCTGGACGTCGCTGCCGGCTATGGCGAGCCGGCGCTCACCGCCGCGCGTAGGGCCGGCCCCGAGGGCCGCGTTGTGGCCACGGACATCTCCGCCGAGATGCTCGCGTTCGGGCGCGAACGCGCGACCGCCGCCGGGTTGGGCAACGTCGAGTTCATCCAGTCGGACGCCTCCGGCCTCGACTTTGGGCACGCCACATTCGATGCTGCCGTCTCGCGCTGGGGAATCATCTTCGAGCCTGACGCAGAGGCCGCGGCGAGGCGCATTCGAGGCTTTCTCAAGCCCGGCGCGCGGATGGCGATCAGCTCGTGGGGCACGCCCGATCAGGTTCCCTTCCTCTCGATTCCGATGAGAACGACGATGAAGCGGCTGAACGTGCCCCCTCCCCCCGCTGGAACGCCCGGGCCCCTCTCACGACCCACCCCCGCCGCGATCGGGGCGTTGCTCGAAGGTGGTGGGTTCTCGAAGATCGCCGTGGAGCAGGACGAGGTCACCTTCGCGTTCGACTCCCCGGCGCACTTCACCGCTTACGTCAGGGCGATCTCCGCCCCGATCCGGGCGATGATCGAGCAGCATGCAGGCGACGCGCAGGAAGAGGCCTGGGCGGCGATCACGCAGGCGGCCTCGGATGCGTGGGGTGACTCGAAGCCGCTGAGCGTCTCCAACGTGGTGCTGCTCGCCTCGGCAAGCGCCTAGCGCCCACCTCGCACGACTCGCGCCGAGCTTCTCCCAGGACGTTCAGTGGGGGTTGATGCGGAGCTGGACTTTGCCGCCGAATGTCCGAGCGAGAGATGACTTCAGGCTGAAGGTGATTGTCGTGCGTGGGTGGCGCCGGATGAACGCAGCGCCCGCAGAGGAGAATCGAAGGCGCGGGTGGATGCAATGAAACTGGCATCTGGTCTTGCTGTGGACACTGCCAAGCGTGCTGCGCTCGCTGCCGGTCAGCAGCCGCGAGGTCAGCACCGTTCCGACTGGAATGTCGAGCACGGGAATCGTGATCGCGTCACGGGCCGGGTTATGCGCGTGGAGATGCAGTCCGACGGTCAGGCCGGGCAGACGGAGTCGCTCGCAGCTGTCGTCGATGATTGCGGCCCTGTTGGACGCAGCAACGAGATCACCGCTGCCGGCGCCGCAGACGGCGTACCCGTGATCAATGAGTCGGATCCTGTCATTGCCCGCGCCGCCATCGAGCGTTCCGCTGCCGGAGAGCACGTCGGCGCCGCCGCGGCCTCGAATGTCGTCGGTACCGCCACCACCTGTGAGATGGTTGGGTGCGCCGTCTCCGTTGATGGTGTCGTCGCCGGGTCCGCTGCGGATATCCTGGATGTTGGCGAGCGTGTCGCGCTCACCTCGGGCGCCGGTGGCTGTCCCTGCGTGCAGATCGACGTGTACCCCGGCGTGGTGATCGCTGAAGGACACGGTGTTGACGCCGCTGCCGCCATCGAGGCTGTTGCTGCCCGTCCCGCCGATCAGCGTGTCCTGAGAGGGGCCACCGATGAGGGTGTCGTTGCCTGCGCCACCGTCGAGGATCGCGTGCGTGCCGATTGCCAGCGAGGATGCGTCGATGCGGTCATCGCCGTCTGCGGTGTTGACGCGGACACGCACCAACGGCAGGCCCAGAGTGCAGGTCACCTCGTGGGTGCCGGCGCCTGCGCACCCGCTGGGAGCCCGAATGACAGCACCGGGATCGAAGATCGCCACCGCCGAGTCAACGCTGACAGCGTGCACATCGTTGCGTTCGCCGTCGTCGGCGGTGTAGGTCGCCACGTACGAGCACTCCATGTACTTGTCGCACGCTGTACCCATGCTCAGCACCGAAGCCTGAGCCTGACCGGCGCCGCACAACAACGCCAGACACATGGTCACGGCCACCAGAGAGATGCGCGCCATCCAACACAGAAACGCGCTGGCCGCACAGAAGTACCGTTCGAAGCTGCGGCTTTCCCTACCTCGCGACGAGGCTTCTGCCTCTTCGTCATGCAGCCAACGTCCGCGACGCGACCGCCGTTGACCATCACCAAATCGCGACGGACAGGTCTGCGAGCCGTTAGACCCCACCACTCCCCAAGACCGCCGCACGACGCCGGCAGGCCCGCTAGGTCCTGCCGGATGCCTCTTGACTGGCGCTTCCCAGGGCTGAGCGGGAACATCACATCAATGACCGATGTCCGGCTCATCCGTCAGCGCGAGTCGATCCTCGAGCAGCTCGCCGGCGGCTACGCCCGCGGCGAGCTTTCAGAGCACACGCACGAGGCGCGCGTCGAAGCGGCGCTGGCCGCCGCGTCGCTTCGGGAACTCCAAGCGGTGACGTGGGATCTACCGACGCTCCGCGATCAAGCAATCGCGTTGCTGCGAGGCACGATCGACGGGATCGAAGTCGTCGCCGACGGCCGCTGGCTCGCCAGAGACGCCACCCACACCTCGTGGCTACTTGGCCGTCACGAACACTGCGATGTCCGATTCACGTCCCAGACCGTGTCGCGCCACCACGCCCTCGTCACCAAGCGCGGCCGCGCCTGGTCAATCGTCGACCTCGAAGCCACGAACGGCACCCTCGTCAACGGCGCCCGCATTCGCCGGCGACGCCTGACACCCGGCGACAACGTCGAACTCGGTGCAGGGATCCGCCTCTCGGTCACCGGGACACGCCACTTTCGATGGATCTAGAGCTCCCGGTACTTCTGAAGTTCGGCGCGTGCTTGCGTGAGCTTCTGCTCGATGTCGGCGACGCGAGGACGCCAGTTGTATGTGCGGTGTCCGATGTTCTGGAGATGCGCCTGCTGGCGCTCGAGCCTGGAGATGCGCTCGAGTAGCTCGCGTGGCGGCTTGCGCATGTCGGCGACGCTACTTCAAGAACGCTGCGCATCGGGTCCATAGCGGGAGCTTGCCGGTGGCTTTGGCCCTTGGCTGGTCGGCGACGAGCTTGGCAACACGGGCACGAAGTTGGTGGAGGTGGTTGGTGAAGCTTCTGCATCCCCCGTCAGCAGCTCGGGATCGGGAACGAAGCCGGCCGCGGTCGCGCGGTCAGCGCCGTCGTCGTGATGACGTGTGACGGCGAGGCGACCGTTGCCCGCCCGCGGAATTGGACCGCGTATGTGCGCCCGGCCTTCAGGAACGGAATCGGCTTGCCGTCAGCATTCTCGTTGATGAACGACACGCGATAGCACCGATCACCACCGAAGCGCGAGGCGTACGTGCGGCCAGCTTTGCCGGCGACCGACGCGAAGACCTGGCGTGGCTCGTGCAGATGTCTACTCGAGCTGAACACGACATAGGCGACCGGCCGTCCGAGGCCATGCTGCTCCTGGACGGCATAGAGCCTCGGGGTGCCGACGATCGTGACATCTGGGCTCGGCGCTGCGGAAGCGACCGATGCGCTGATGGCGAACGCCGTGAGCGCCACGCCAATCGTGCGCTGCAATGAGATGGCCATGCATCTACAACGCGGCGGGTGCTCGATGGTCGCGTACCGCCATCATCCCGAGCGGTGAACCATGGGTGACGCCTTTCTGATCCTGCACGGCATCGAGAACCACCGCCCGCCCGGGCACTGGCAGCACTGGCTTGCCGGCGAACTGCGCGAGGCCGGGTGTCGTGTGCTCTACCCCGGTCTCCCGGACCCCGACGCACCGTCGCTCACCGCTTGGCAGGCGAGCCTTCATGACCACCTCGACGAGCTCGCCGACGATCGGCGGATCGTGATCTGCCATTCGCTGGCCTGCTCGCTCTGGTTCAGCGCGGCGCCAACGCTCACGCCCCCGAGACGCGCTCACCGGTTGATGCTCGTGTCACCGCCGGCGCCCGATCGCCTGCCGCCGAGCGCGGCGGCCTTTCGCACGCCGTTCGACCCGGCCGCCGTCGCAGCGAGCGCGCTCGACGAACTCGCGATCGCGTGCTCCGACGGCGATCCGTACAACCCAGGCGGTGCGCAGGCGATGTACGGCGACCCGCTCGGCGTCCGGGCGACGATCGTCCACGGCGGTGGGCACATCACGCCGGACGACGGCTACGGCCGGTGGCCGTTCATCAGGGCCTGGTGCCTTCGCCAGGGAAGATCCTGACCGGCCCCTAGGCGCCGAGCGTCTGGACCGCATCGCGGACGATTTCGAGCGCATCCGCGGGCTCGGCGAAGCGGCTGCCGAAGCGCTGCAGCACGTCGGCCTCGAGCTGGGTCAGGCTGCGGGTGCCGTCCATCCCATCAAGCACCCAGCTCACGACCTCGCCGCGCAGCGTCGTGCGCGGGCCCGCGGCGGCGCCGTCGCGGCCCGGCAGGCCGCGAGCGACGGGAAAGCCCAGCGACGAGCTCTGGTCGTAGGACGCGACGACAGTCCCGGCGCGCCGCAGCTCGGTCCGCCAGCGCCAGATCGTGCCGTCGTCTGCGGTCTCGATGTGCAACGAGATCTCGTCGCCCGTCTGCACCGCGATCGGATTGAGCACCGGAAAGAACGCGTGCGCCCAGCTCGACTTCACGGAAGGCGGCTCGTTCTCCAGGACGACGCTGGGCGACAGGCGCGAGCGAAACCAGCCGCACGTCCCGTGCATGACGCCCGACCTCGTGGCCAACACGGTCACGTCGGCTTCGAAGTCCGCCTCGGCGGATCCGTCGAGCTCGGTGCTGACGAGCAGCGCGGGTTTCGCGAGGAAGTTCTCGTCGGACAGATGCGGCATGTGGACGTTGTTGACCTGGTAGTAGCGGATCGGCGACAGGTCGAGGCCGTCACGGTCTGGCGGGCGGTCGTGGAGCATCGCGTAGACCCCGTCGGCCTGGACCGGCGCGACGTGCAGGTCGACCGCCTCCGGAATCACGCGCGCGCCGGGCTTCAGGAAGCGACGGCGCGCATCCGTCAGCGTGCCGATCATGCCCTCGCCGACACCGAAGTTCCACAGCGTCTCGCTGACGAGCACGTCGGCCTGCTCGGGCAGCTGCACGCGGTAGGAGCGGTCGTTGAAGAACTCGACGCGGTCGTCGAGGCGGTTGATCATCGCGATCTCGCGCGCGAGCTCGATGATCGGGCCCTCCTCGATCGCGAAGACGCGGGCGGCGCCCGCCTGACACGCGAAGTAGGCCAACAGCCCGGTCCCGGTGCCGATGTCGACGACGACGTCACCGGGCCGCACGACCTCGTGGATCGCGTCACGGAAGCGGTCGACACGGTCGACATCGGCGACGAGGCTCGCGTGGTAGTGCAGGATCCCGATGTTGTTCAGCCAGCTCACGTGCCCTCAACCTAGATGAGCAGCGCGGCGTGCCGGTCTCCCGCCCGACGGGAGGCACTGCAGCTAGTAGACCTGCGGCACGAACGTCTGGTCGGTCATCGGCGGGCGCACGTAGTTCTCATCGTCCTGGCGCTTGGGTAGCTCCAGCGGCGGCGGGATGACGTCCTCGTAGGGAATCGTCGACAGCAGGTGCGAAATGCAGTTCAGCCGCGCGCGCCGCTTGTCGTCGGCATCGACGACCCACCAGGGCGCCTGCTTGATGTCCGTGTGGGCGAACATGTCGTCTTTCGCCTTGGAGTACTCGACCCACTTCTCGCGCGACTTCAGGTCCATCGGGCTGAGCTTCCAGCGCCGCATCGGATCGGTGACGCGCGCCTGGAAGCGCTTCTCCTGCTCGGCGTCGGAGACCGAGAACCAGTACTTGATGAGGATGATCCCGGAGCGCACGAGCATGCGCTCGAACTCCGGGCAGGAGCGCATGAACTCCTGGTACTCCTCCTCGGTGCAGAACCCCATCACGCGCTCGACGCCGGCGCGGTTGTACCACGAGCGATCGAACATCACGAGCTCGCCCGCGGCCGGCAGGTGCGCGACGTAGCGCTGGAAGTACCACTCCGTGCGCTCGCGCTCCGTCGGCGCGGCGAGCGCCGCGATTCGCCAGACGCGCGGGCTCGTGCGTTCGGCGATCCGTTTGATCACCCCGCCCTTGCCCGCGGCGTCGCGACCTTCGAAGACCACGACCACCTTCAGGCCCTTCGCCTTCATGTACTCCTGCATCAGGACGAGCTCGCGCTGCAGCCGCGCGAGCTCCTTGTCGAACGTCGCACGGTCGAGCTTCTTGGGCTTTGTCGAGTCGTCTTTGGCCATCGCGTGAGGCGACAGTCTCTCGCGCGCGCCCGTCATGCGCAAAACGACGTCTGGACAGAGATCGCCCGGTGCCGATGGCCGACATGCGGCGCCGGCCGGCTAGCTCATCGCCGCTCGTCCCATGGCCCGCGCATCGCCTGCGCCGCCTGAAAGCCACTGCCCGCCGGCGCGAAGAGCGCCGGCGGTGCTACCGGGCTACCGCCCGCGGCCACCGGGGCGACCGGCCGACGCTGCGCGCTCGCGACGTCCGGGGCGCTGCTGCGGCTTGCCGCCGCGGCCCGCGCCGCCGCCGGGGCGTCCGCCACCGGTCGTCGCGGTCGGAAGCCCGCTGAGCGAGAACTCCTTGTGCAGGCCGAGGTCCGTCGCGATCCGGCTCATGTCGCGCGCCTGGTCACCGAGCACGAACGTGACGCCGATCCCGGCGCGGCCCGCGCGGCCTGTGCGGCCGATGCGGTGGACGTAGCCGTCGCGATCCTCGGGTGCGTCGTAGTTGATGACGTGGGTCACGTCGCGCACGTCGATGCCGCGTGCCGCGACGTCCGTCGCGACGAGCGTGTCGACCTCGCCGCGCTCGAAGCGGGCGAGTGCCTTCTCGCGCTGGGACTGCGACTTGTCGCCGTGCATCGCGACCGCCGTGACGTAGTTGTCCTGCAGGCGCTTGACGAGGCGGTCGGCGCCACGCTTGGTGCGAACGAAGACGATCGTCAGGCCGCGCGCCTCGTCCTTGAGCTCGCGGACGAGCGCATCGACCTTCGCCTCATGCGCGACGCGCACGAAGCGGTGGACGGTCTCGGCCTTGTGATCGACTGCCGGTACGTGCTCGTGGCGGCGCGCGTCGGTCGTGTACGCGCCCGCGATCTTGCCGGCGTCGCCCTCGAGCGTCGCGGAGAAGAACAGCGTCTGGCGCGTGCGCGGGGTCTGCGCGACGATCCGGTCGACGGCCGGGCGGAAGCCCATGTCGAGCATGCGGTCGGCCTCGTCGAGGACGAGGACCTTGATGTGCTGGAGGTTGATCGCGCGGCGCTGGAGGATGTCCTCGAGGCGGCCCGGCGTGGCGACGATGATGTGGGCGCGGCGCGCCTTCTCCATCTGGCGCTGGATGCCGGCGCCGCCGTAGACGGCGGCGACCGAGAGCGCGCGGGTGTGCGCGATGTCGTACATGTCGTCGACGATCTGGAGGGCCAGCTCGCGCGTCGGCGCGAGGATCAGCGCCGAGGGGCGGCGATCGGTCGCCTCGAGGCGCTCGACGAGCGGCACGGCGAAGGCGAGTGTCTTGCCCGACCCGGTCGGCGACTTCGCCAGCACGTCGTGGCCCGCCAGGACGTCGGGGACGACGAGCTCCTGGATGGCGAAGGGATGCGTGATCCCGCGCTTTGCGAGCGCGGCGGACACGACGGAGGACACGCCGAGATCGGCGAAGGACTGCTGAGGCATATGGTGCTCCTACTCAAAACCTGCGATTCGGGAGATTCGACTGGCCCGAAACCGCACGCTGAGCGCACCTTCAAGACAAGAACCTCAAGGACAGCGGCGCTGCCCGTGCCGATAACGGTAGCAACGTGCGAACGCGCAGCGGTCCGGGAAGGCCCTCGCATGCAGCGCATACGCGCGATGATGCTGTCGATGGCGACGCCCCCACCACCGCTCTCGTCGCGCCTCGCCGACGTCCGCTCGTCTCCCGTGCGCGACATCCTCGAGCTCACGCAGCGCGCCGAGGTGATCTCGTTCGCGGGCGGCCTGCCCGCGCCGGAGCTGTTCCCCGCCGAGCTGATCGCGGATGCGTTCTCGCGCGCCCTGGCCCCCACCGTCGCGGCGCGCGCGCTGCAGTACTCGGCGACCGACGGCGACCCGCAGCTGCGCGAGCTGCTCGCCGCGCGCTTCACCGCGCGGGGGTTGGCGACCGACGCCCGCGACGTGCTCGTCACGACGGGCTCGCAGCAGGCCCTCGGCCTGATCTCGTCCGTGCTCGTCGATCCCGGCGACGTCGTGCTCGTCGAGAACCCGTCGTACCTCGCCGCGCTGCAGTGCTTCGGCTTCGCGGGCGCCCGGCTCGTGCCGGTTGCCTGCGACGAGCAGGGCCTCGATCCCGACGCGCTGCCGGCCCTGATCGCCGAGCACGCCCCGAAGTTCCTCTACGTCGTCCCGACGTTCCAGAACCCGACTGGCCGCACGCTGCCGACCGCGCGCCGCGCACGGCTCGCCGAGGTCGCCGCCGACCACGGCCTCTGGATCGTCGAAGACGACCCCTACGGGGAGCTTCGCTACGACGGCGAGCCGCTTGCGCCGATCGGGTCGCATCCCGCCGCGGGCGATCGCACGATCACCATCTCGTCGCTGTCGAAGGTGCTCGCCCCCGGGCTCCGGCTCGGCTGGCTGCGCGCACCGCAGGCGATCCTCGGGCCGTTGACGATCGCCAAGCAGGCCGCCGACCTGCACACCTCGACGGTCGACCAGCATGCCGCGCGGATCGCCCTTCAGGCAGCCGACCTCGACGAGCACATCGGGCGCATCCGCGCGGAGTACCGCCGCCGGCGGGACGCGATGCTCGACGGTCTTCCCCGCGCACTGCCAGCGGGTTCGACGTTCAACCGACCCGACGGCGGGATGTTCGTCTGGGCTCGCCTGCCGCCCGGCTGGGACGCGTCCACGCTGCTGCAGGCAGCGCTGCAGCACGATGTCGCGTTCGTGCCCGGCCATCCGTTCTTCGCGCGGGACGCCGACCCGCGCACGCTGCGACTGTCGTTCACCACCCATGTCCCGAGCGAGATCTCCGAGGGCCTGCGGCGTCTCGGCCGCGCCGCCGCCGCATGAGCGCCGTGCCGCGCGTCGTCGCGATCGCCGGCGAGATGATCCGTCTCGGCCAGCTGCTGAAGCTCGCCGGCCTCGCCGACAGCGGCGCCGAGGCCCGCGCACTGATCCAGGAGGGCGCCGTGCAGGTCAACGGCGAGATTGAGACGCGACGCGGGCGCCAGCTGCACCGCGGCGACCTCGTCGGCGCGGCCGACGAGACCGTGCGAGTTGCGTAGCGCCAACAACTGAACTGCCGGCATCGAGTCCTCGTACGTCGATGCGATGCAGCAGATCGCGGAGAAAGTGCGGCGAGCCTTCAAGACCGTCGCGGGGCTCGATCCCAGCGAACCGCTGACGTCGCCGATCGTCGCCTTGTACGCCCTGCTCTTCCTCGTTGCGATGTCACTCCTGCTCGTCTGGCTGCTCGGAGTGGCGTCGGACTAGGGTCGTGAGCGTGATCGCCACGGGATCGGCACGAGCGGGCTGTCGATCCCTGCGGCGATCCCGCGCCGCGCGGCGATCAGCTCGAGCATGATCGCGGTGTCGGCGATCGCGACGCCGGTCAGGTGCTCGTCGCGAGCGGCGAAGTCGGCCTCGATCGCCGACACGGCCGCCGCATAGCCGGCGCCGTCGTGCGCGGCGAGGGCGCGCAACGCGCCGGCCGTGCGCTCGAACGCGCCGCCGCGCGGCTCCATCGTCGCGGCCAGCGCGGCGACGCCGTCGTCGTCGCCGACGATCAGCGCGGCGACGGCGAGCACATAGGAGGCGACGGGCGAACCGGCCGCGTCGGGATCGCCGGCGAGCAGCCCGCGCACCTCGACGGCGGCAGCATCGGACTCGCCGCCGAGGACCGCCGCCTTCAGCAACCCGACGAGGCGCCCGTAGCTCTTCGGCGGCGCGAGCGCCCACGAGGCGCGGTAGGCCTCGACCGCGCGGGCGTACGCGACGGCGGCGGCCGCGGCGTCACCGCCCACGAGCGCGGCGTGCGCGTCTCCTTCGGCCGCGATGGCAGCCATCATCAGCTCGCGATGCTCGCCGTCCTGCATCCCTGTCGAGCTTACGCGCCTGACACGGGTTGTGGCGATCGAACGCGATCACGGCGCACTAGCCTCTGCACGATGGTCCCGTCGACGTCTCGCAACCCGCCCGATCCGGTCATGCGCTGGCTGGCCGGAGCGACGCTCGGCTGCCTGATCGCCTGCGCGGTGCTGGAGGGACTGAACGGCTCGCGGGTCGTCGCCGGCATCGGGATCGCGTTCGGCGGCATCGGCTTCGTCGGCATCGTGGCGATCGCCTTCTACGCGGTCGGCCGCAGCGAGGACCGTGCCCGAGAACGCGAACGGGCCGCTCGTGAGAGCGGCCCGTTCGGTCCTACCTAAAGCGTCCTGGCGTGCGCCAGCCGCGCGTCGGCGCTCGCGGAGATGCGTCGCAGCTCTTCCAGCCGTGTCTGGCTGGAGGGCTTGCCGGTCAGCATCCTCGCGTTGTAGAGCGCCAGGCGATTGCGGTGGTGCTTCGCCTCCGCCTCGAGCCGTTGCAGCTCGAGTGCGGCGGAAGGCTCTCTAGAGAGCGGTGACGTTGACGGCCTTCGGACCCTTGTCGCCGGCCTCGGCGTCGTAGGACACCTTCGCGCCCTCAGCCAGCGACTTGAAGCCGCTCGAGTTGATCCCGCTGTGATGGACGAACAGGTCCTTGCTGTTGTCGTCCGGCGTGATGAAGCCGAAGCCCTTGTCGTCGTTGAACCACTTGACGGTTCCAGTTGCCATGTTGAACTCCTCCTGCGTATGTGCACTACGAACGCGGAGGTGCTTCCATTGCAACGACTGCGGCGCGTAACACGTTGAGGCCGAGCGAGTCTCGCCCGGCATGATCCTGCTCAGAGTAGCGAACGACCTCAGTCGCCGGCGGCTGCTTCCTTTTCCGCATACTGCGCAAGCCGGTCCTCGGCGCCGGTCACGGCCTCCTGAAGCTGCGTCAGGCGCTGGCACGGCTTGTCTGTATGCAGGCGCACGTAGAGCTCGAGGCGCTGGCGGTGATAGTTGACCTGCGACTCGACCTGCGCGAGCCGGCTCGACCGTCCGGACTCGCTCATCTGATGGACCCTCGGCTCATGTCCGCCTCCCGCGTCCCCTCCGGACAGTGATTCGCGCGCAGGCAGAAGGAGACGAGACCCAGGCGAAACGATGCTGCAGTCCCAGTCTAGTGCGCATCGGGCGGGCGTAGACTCGGCCGGCATGTCGTCCGACGCCGCCGTCCTGCTCGTCGATGACGATGCGCCGATCCGACGCATGCTCGAGCGCTCGCTGCGTGCCGAGGGCTACGAGGTCAGCGCGGTCGCCGACGGCGGGCTCGCGCTCGCGCAGGTCGAGCGCTCGCTGCCCGACGTCATCGTGCTCGACATCGCGATGCCCGGTCTCGACGGGCTTGCCGTGACACGGCGGCTGCGCGCGAAGGGCCTCGCCGTGCCGATCTTGCTCTTGACCGCGCGCGACGCGCTCGCCGAGCGGGTTGCCGGCCTCGATGCCGGCGCCGACGACTATCTCGTCAAGCCGTTCGAGCTCGACGAGCTGACGGCACGGATCCGGGCGCTGCTGCGGCGCAACCTGATCGCGGACGGCGAGCAGCTCGCGTTCGCCGACATCGTGCTCGATCCGCAGAGCGCAATCGCGCGGCGCGGCGGGAACGAGCTCGGGCTGACTCGGCGCGAGGCGCAACTGCTCGAGCTGCTGATGCGTAACCCGCGCGCGGTCGTCACGCGCGAGCTCGCGCTCGACGAGGTCTGGGGCGGCGCGGGTGAGGCGCAGATCAGCGTCGTCGACCGTTACGTCGCCTACCTGCGTCGCAAGCTCGGCGCGCCGCCTCTCATCCACACCGTCCGCGGAGTCGGCTTCCGGCTCGACGCATGAGGACCACGCTGCGGCCTGGGCGACCGATTCGCGCGGCGGATCCTCGATGACGGGCGGATCCACGCTGAGCCTGCGGGCACGGGTCGCGATCGCGGCGGCCGTGGCGATCGTCGTCGCGGTCGTGCTGCTCGGCATCGCGGTGTCCGCGCTGCTCGGCTCGCAGCTCACCGGCTCGCTCGACCGGTCGCTGCATGCGCGCGCCGTCGAGGTCGCCAGGCTCGCCGCCGCAACGCCCGACCTACTCACCGAGCCAGGGGCGCTCGAAGGGCGGATCACGGGCGGCGCGCTCTTCGTCGAGGTCGTCGATCGGCGCGGTCGGATCGTCGCCCGCTCGGGCGGGCTCGGTGGACGCGTGCTGCCAGCGACTGCCGCGCTGCGCGCCAGCCTCGACGCACGCCACCAGCCCGGCTACGCCGACGCGATGCTGGGCAGCGACGCGATCCGTCTCTACGTCGCCCCGCTCGGCGAGGTCGGCGGCGGCGCCGCGGCGGGCGGTGCGGTGATCGTGGCGGGGACGACCGCCGACATCGACGCGACGCTGCGCACGACGCACCGCATCATCGTCGTCTGCGCGCTCGTCGCAGCTGCGCTCGCCGCGCTCCTGGCGACGCTGCTCGCGCGGCGGGCGCTCGGCCCGCTGCGCCGGCTGTCTTCGGGGGCGCGCGCGATCGAGCGCAGCGGAGACGCGTCCGCGAGGCTGCCGATGCCGGCTGCCGGCGACGAGGTCGGCGAGCTCGCCGCGACGCTCAACGCGATGCTCGCCTCGCTCGAGCGCGCTCGGGCCGCCGAGCAGCGCTTCGTCGCCGATGCCTCGCACGAGCTGCGCTCGCCGCTGACCGCCCTGCGCGGCAACGCCGCGTACGTCGCGCGCCACGGCGCCGACCCGGCGGCGCTCGCCGACATCGAGGCCGACGCGGCGCGCCTCAGCGCACTGCTCGACGATCTGCTCGCGCTGGCCCGAGAGGATGCGGCGGCGCCCGCGGCCGGCGGGCCCGTCGAGCTGGAGCGCATCGCCCGCGCTGCAGCTGCAGCCGACGCCGACGCGACGGTCCTCATCGACGCCGACGCCGCCGGGCTCACCGTGCTCGGCGAGCGGCCGGCGCTCGAGCGTGCGGTCGCCAACCTCGTCCAGAACGCCCGCGCGCACGGTCCGGCCGGCGGACGGATCACGGTCACGATCTCCCGCGACGGCGAGCGGGCGCGGCTCAGCGTCAGCGACGAGGGCCCGGGCCTCGGGCCCGACGCGGCCGAGCAGGCGTTCGAGCGCTTCTGGCGCGGCCCAGCCGCGGCAGGCGGCGGCTCGGGGCTTGGCCTAGCGATCGTCCGCGCGATCGCCGAGCGTCACGGCGGCAGCGCCAGCATCGACGGAGCGCGCTTCACGATCGAGCTGCCGGCCCTCAGAGATCTCTCCAAGTCGGGGCGTACAACAGCACCATGAGACGACTGCGCACCACCTCCACCCGGCGCCTGCTCGCGGTCCTCGCGTGCGCCGCCGTGCTCGTCACGTCCGCCGCCATCGCCGAGGCCGCGCTCGGCGGATCGGGTCCCGTTCCGCCGCCGAAGGCGCTCGCCCAGGCGATCAAGGATGCACTCGGCGCCAAGGCGCCCGACGGGATCACGGCGCGCATCCACTTCACGAACAACCTGCTTCCCTCCGGCTCGCTGCCCGGCACGTCCTCCGCGCTGACCTCCGGCGGCGATGGCCGGCTCTGGCTGGCGAAGGACGGCCGCCTGCGCCTCGAGCTGCAGTCAAGCTCCGGCGACGCCCAGATCACCTCCGACGGCAAGCGGATCACGCTTTTCGACGCCAGCTCGAACACCGCCTACGAGGCGAAGCTGCCAGACGAGCCAGCCGATGGCCTCGCGCGCAAGCACGCGCACGAGAACCCGACGATCGCGAAGATCCAGCGCGCGCTCGACCGGCTCGCGAAGTTCTGGACCGTGTCGGGCGCCGAGCCGACCTCGACGGCCGGTCAGCCGACGTACACCGTGCGGGTCGCGCCGAAGGACGACGGCGGGCTGCTCGGCGCCGCCAAGCTCGCCTGGGACTCCGTCACCGGCGTCCCGCTGCGCGCGGCCGTCTACGCGCAGGGCCAGTCCGATCCCGTGCTCGAGCTCGAGGCGACCGACGTCTCCTACGGCGCGGTCTCCGACAGCGCCCTCGCGACGACGGTGCCGGCCGGCGCGAAGGTCGTGACGCTCGATCCGAAGGCGCCTGCCGCCGGCGATCGCGACAGGGCCAGTCGCCGACATGGCCACGGTGCCGCTGCCGCGACGAGCGTCGACGCGCTGGCCAAGACGCTTGACTTCTCGCTCTCGACCCCCGACACGCTCGCCGGGCTGCCGCGCCAGGGGGCCTACGGCGTCGACTTCGACGGCCACAAGGGAGCGCTCGTGACGTACGGCAAGGGGCTCGGCGGGATCATCGTCTTCGAGCACAAGACCGATGCGCATGACACGGCGAGCGCGAAGCCCGACTCGGGCCACCGCGACTCGCCGCTGCCGCAGATCAACATCGACGGCACGACCGGAACCGAGCTTGCGACCGCGCTCGGGACGCTCGTGACGTTCGAGCGCAGCGGCGTGTCATACGTCGTCGCCGGCTCCGTGCCGCCGGTCGCCGCCGAGAACGCCGCGCGAGGCCTGCGATGAGCGGCGACGACCCCGGCGCGCCGCCGATCCAGGCGCGCGGCCTCGTCAAGCGCTACGGACGGATCACCGCCGTGGACCACGTCGACCTCACGGTCAGCCGCGGCGACGTCTACGGCTATCTCGGTCCCAACGGCGCGGGCAAGACGACGTCGATGCGAATGCTGCTCGGGCTGATCCGTCCCGACGAGGGCGCCGTGCAGCTGTTCGGCCGCGATCCGCTGATCGAGGGCGCGCGGGCACTCGACGGCGTCGCCGGCTTCGTCGAGGCGCCGCGCTTCTATCCGTACCTCAGCGGGCGGCACAACCTCGAGCTCGTCGCCGCGCTCGACGGCGGCGGCGCGGCCGGTCGCATCGACGCGGCGCTGGACACCGTCGACCTCGTCGACCGGGCGCGTGACAAGGTCGGCGGCTACTCGCACGGCATGCGCCAGCGGCTCGGGATCGCCGGAGCACTGCTGCGCGACCCGCGCCTGCTGCTACTCGACGAGCCCGCGACGGGCCTCGATCCGGCCGGGATGCGCGACATGCGCCTGCTCGTGCGCCGGCTCGCAGACCAGGGCATGACGGTCCTGCTCTCATCGCACCTGATGGCCGAGGTCGAGGAGCTCTGCGACCGCGTCGCGATCATCAGCGATGGCAGCGTGCGCTACGAGGGCTCGCTGCACGAGCTGCTCGAGACGACCGCCGGCCGCTACGAGCTGCGGACGACCGACGATGCCCACGCACTCGAGATCGCCACCCGTCACCCGGACATCGGCGCCGTCGCCGGCGCGGGCGAGCGCGGGATCACGTTCAACGCCGACGAGCGCGCGGTGCCGGGGCTCTCGCTCGCGCTCGCCCAGTCCGGCATCGGAATCAGCGCACTCGTGCCACGCACCGCGACGCTCGAGGAGCTGTTCTTCCGGATGACCGAGGACGTCTCCGACGGCGGCGGTGGCGACCGCGCCGACGACGCCGTGGCTGAGGCGACCGTGCAACCGACGCCGGCGCCCGCCGCCGAGCCAGCCGGGCTGCGCGCATGACGGCATCGACCGCCGCCGCGCCGCGCCTGAGCCGAGCCGTCCGCCGTCCTGGCGTGCGCACCGTCTACGTCTGGGAGCTGCGCAAGCTGCGCGCGCAGAAGCGCACGTATCTCGGCCTCGGCGCAGCAGCGCTCGTCCCGCTGATCTTCATCACCGCGCTGCTGACCGGCGGCGGCGGGCCCGACGACGTGCCGTTCGGGCGCTACGTACGCGAGACCGGTCTCGCGATCCCGCTCGTCGGGCTGATCTTCAGCTCGATCTGGCTGTTTCCGCTCATCACGGCGCTCGTCGCCGGCGACATCGTCGCGTCTGAGGACAATCACGGCACGTTGAAGACGATCCTCACGCGCTCGACCGAGCGCTGGCAGATCTTCGCCGGCAAGCTGCTCGCCGCGCTGAGCTACGCGTTCGTCGCGCTGCTCGTCTTCGTCGGCGTCGGGCTCGTCGTCGGTGGCCTGATCTGGGGATTCAACCCGCTCACGACGCTGTCGGGCACGCCCGTCAGCGCTGGGCGCGGCACTCTGCTGATCGGCGCGGCATCGCTCGCCTATTTCCTGCCGATGATCGCGATCGCCGCGATCGCGATCCTGTTGTCGACCGTCACGCACAACTCAGCGGGCGCGATCGTCGGCACGCTGATCGCCTCGTTCGTCATGCAGCTGCTCGGCATCATCAACGCACTCGACTGGCTGCGCCCGTATCTGCTCAGCACGCAGTTCGACGCCTGGCAGGGGCTGCTGCGCGAGCCCGCTGACTGGGCCCCGATCGTGCGCGCCGCTTGGGTGTCGGCGTGCTACGCGATCCCGGCCGTCGGCTGGGCGTTCGTCTCGTTTCTGCGGCGCGACGTCGCGGGCGGCTAGCGGCTCCCCTGAGACGGACGTTCGTACGCGTCCGCCCGGCACACGGCATTACATTGGGCTGATGGCCAGACGCTTGCGCGGCGCTGCACAGTCGAGGATCCTGCTGTCGGTCGCCACGGTGCTCGTTGTCCTCGTCGCCGCCTTCCTGCTCGGCTCGAGCTATCGCGGCCATCACGAGCACGCCACCGCGATGGCGCCGGCCATGAAGATGACCGGCGATCAGATGACGCAGGCAGGCACCGCAACGTTCACGCCCAAGGGGGCCGCGGTGCAGTACACGCCCGATGCCGCGCACCACGTCGTGCTGAAGGACCTCGGGCTCACCTTGACGGTGCCCGCCGATCTCGCCCGGCAGGGGCTGATCGGCCTGCCAGGCGTCGACCCCGCGGAGCGATCGAAGAGCATCGCGTTCGCGACCGACGAGATCGCCAGCCGAGCGAACGCCTGCAAGGACGACGGGACACGGGGCTGGCTGGGCACGCTGACGCGCTACGAGGGCAAGGCCTCCGCAATGCCCGACATGTCCCACATGGTCGCGATGTTCGACTATGCCGGCTTCCACACGACGTACCGCTCCGTCACGCAGTCCTGCGCCGCGCGAGCACCGGGCTCGACCGCCGCAGACCTCGTCGCCGAGCGCCAGGCGGCCGGCGAGCTCTGGCAGGCGATCCGCACGGCGCGCCCGACCGCCGGCGCTTAAGCGCAATAGCGAGGCTCAGCCCGACGGCGTGGTGACCTTCGCCTGGCTCGAGTCGCTGCCCTCGTTGCCGGCGGCATCGACCGCGCGCACCTCGTAGGCGTACTTCGTGCTCTTGCTGACCGACGTGTCGGTGTACTTCAGGACAGGCCCGAGGGTCTTGATGACGTTGTTGTCGCGGCGGATGACGTAGCCCGTGACGCCGACGTCGTCGGTCGCCGCGTCCCAGGTCAGATCGACCTTCGACGAACCGTCCGCAGTCGCCTTGAGGTTCTTCGGCGTGCTCGGCTTCTTCGTGTCCTTGAAGGCCTTTGGCGTGATCTTGACGGCCGCCTTGGAGCTGACGTTGCCCGCCACGTCGACCGCGACGACCGCATAGCTGTAGCTCGTCCCAGCCGTCACGGTCGAGTCCGCGTAGGACGTGTTCGCCAGCGGCGTCGAGTTCAAGGGCGCCGAGCCCGAGTCGCGGTAGACGTTGTAGCCGCGCAGCCCCGAGCCGCCGCTCTCGTCCTTGCTGGCGTCCCAGGTCAGGCTGACCTGACCGCCGCTCGTCGAGGAGACGGCCTTCAGGTTCTTGGGCGTCGACGGCGCCTTCGTGTCAGACGACGGCGGCGGCGGAGGAGGCACGGTCGTCGAGCCGACCGGCGGCGTCGTCACCGTCACGGTCGCCTTTGAGCTCACGTTGCCGGCGCCGTCGATGGCCTCCACCGCGTAGTGGTTGGCGGCGCCAGGCGCCGCCGTGCCGTCGCCGAACGTCGTCCCGGTGAGCGGCACGACATTCAGCTTCGTGCCCTCGCGATAGACGTTGTAGCCGCTCAGGCCGGAGCCGCCGCTGTCGCTGCTGGAACTCCAGGACAGGTTGACCTGATTCGGACTGATCGCCGTGCCCGTCAGCTTCGAAGGCGTGCTCGGCGTCGACGTGTCGGCGGCCGCGACCTTCACCTCGGCCTGGTTGGAGGGATCGCTGACGTTGCCCGCCGGGTCGACCGCCTTGACCTTGTACGCGTGGCGCGAGCCGCCCACGAGGCCGACGTCGTCATAGCCGGTCGCCGAGCCGTCGATCCTCGCGATGTCCACCTCGTCGCGCCGGATGATGTAGTGCGCGATGCCGTTCGTGTCCTTGCCGGGGTTGGCGGCCCATGAGAGATGCACCTGGCCGGGCGTCGTCGTCGACGTGATCTTCGGCGGCGACGGCGGGATGCCGTCCGCCACGGGGATCTTGCAGGTCGTCGGGCAGGCGTTCGGGCTGTCCGGGTTGCGGCGCTGCGAGTCGATCGCGGCCTGGTCCTGCGTGGAGTGCGTCGGATGCAGGCACGGCTCGGTGTCGAGGTGGGCGTTCTGGCCGATGATGCAGTAGTCGATCAGCGACTTCAGCGTCGCGGGGTCCCAGCCGTTCCAGAAGTCGGCATGGAACGTGTTGATGTCGCCGGTCGTGCGGATCGGATCGCCGGGTGTGCCGAGGCCTGCCGCGACCGTGAAGTCCGACGACGTCGTGCCCTCGTCGGGCAGCGGCGGATCGCCGCCCGCCTTGCCGTTCGGCCGCGTCGACTTGCTGTCGACGAGTCCCTTCGTGAAGTAGTTCGTCTTGAAGTGCATCTCGGGCACCGGGACCGGGTGGTCGCGCGGGCAGTCGCCCTTTCCGAGCCCGTCGGCCGGCGCCCGCAGCGCATACGCCATGTGACTGCGATGGTCGTTGGGGTACGTGACGTGCGTCACGGGATTGACCGCCGGAGTGCCGACGGACGTGACCGTGTCGAGGTTGACGCCGTCCCAGCAGTCGGGGAAGACGACCCGGCTCTGCAGGCCGTCGGGGCAGTGCCACGTGATCTTCAGCGACGACGTGTACCCGTCGTGGATCGGATCGCTGCCGCAGTTCCAGCCGCCGGACGGCAGATCGGAGATCGCCTCGGGCGAGTTCTTGATGTCGGCGATCATCCGCAGCCCGAGCGGGAACGGCTTGATCGCCGCCCGCTGCGCAGGGCTGTTCTTCAGTCCCTTGGAGAGGTAGGCCGTCGTGTGATCGATCGGCATCCGCTGGCCCTTGAGGTAGAGCGTCGGCTCCCAGTAGCCGCTCTTGTCCGCGGCCGGGTCGCAGGTCGTGCCGGACGCGGTCAGGCTGTCGGTCGTCGTCGCGAAGTTCGTCGTCCACGAGCCGCTGAACTCGTGCGAGTGGGCGGCCCCCTGCATGCCCGGGAAGACGACGGGATCGTCGTTGGCCGTATGCGAATACAGGCAGTCCGCCGAGAAGATGTCGGTCTCGCTGTCCTCATCGGCGCGCGCTGGAACCGCGAACGCGGCGCCGAGCAGGGTCAGGAGGATCACGAGCCAGACGGCTCTCAGCGGTGCGTGGCGCTGTGGGGGGGAAAGCAGCATCAAGATGTGGCCGGGGGAACCACCAAGACACAGCTCGCATGAGTCCGTCGATGCGGTCCCAGCCTCTGCACCACATCGACACGAACCGTGCAGCTTGGGCGCGACGCTACCAGACCTCCCGGACAGGACGGAGTGCGGTGCGCCCTCCGTCTGGGCAGGCGACGCCGTCGTAGGCGAGCCGGTCGGCGGGGTCGGGGCGCAGGATCAGCACCTCGGCGGGCGCCCGATCTAGCAGCCAGACGAGGTCCTCGCCGGTCAGCCCTGCCTGCCCCGTCGCGCTGGCCGCGACGACGACGCGGTCGAAGCGCTCGGTTGCCAGCAGGCGGCGCAGGGCATCGCGATACGAGCGCCCGCGCTCGATGCGCGCGTCGACCGGTACGCCACGGAGCGTCGCGCGCTGCTCGATCGCCTCGAGGATCGCCATCGCGCTCGTGCACTGCCGCGGCAGCGGGGCGTCGAGCGGAAGGTGCAGCGGGACGCGCACGAGGTAGCCGGGCATCAGCGTGGCGCCCTCCGCCTGTGCGAGGCGCAGCGCGGATTCGAGCGCTCGCTGGGAGATCGTCGTTCCGGTGAACGGCATCAAGATCCGGCGCACGGCCGCCGGCTGCGGCGCTGCGACGCCGCGATCGCGACCACCCGCCGGCCACGGCGCCTGCAGTCGACGCCCGAGCCAGAGCCCGACCGCAAGCGCGCAGGCGACGACGGCGACAGCGAGCGCGCCGCTCACGAAGCCTGCTCCCCGCGGCGATGTGAGCGGTCAGCGACGATCCGGATATCGACGCCCGCGATGCGGTCCGTCAAGCGCTGCGGCAACGGGCGGCGCAGGCGGCCCACCCCACGCGCACGGCGCGGGCGACCCATGAGCACGTACGTCGTGCCGCGCTGCGCCACGACGCGCGCGATCGTCTCGACGATATCGTCGGACTCCTCGACGAGCAGGGCGGCGTCGAGCACCGATGCGAGCTGATCGAGCGCGCGCAGCCCGCGCTCTTGGTCGGGATCGGGCGCCAGGCCGGGCGGCTTGACCCACAGCAGATCGAGGTCTGCGCCGAGCCGCTGCGCGGAGCGAAACGCGCGCCGCACGAGCCGCTGCGATGCCGGCCGCGGCTCGACGAGCGCCAGCAGCCGTTCGCCCACCGCCGCGGGAGCGCCGCGCGCGACGGACTCCTCGCGGGTCCCGACGACCTCGGTCGTCAGCCGGCGAGCCTCGACGTTCTCCGCGATCTGGCGCAGCGCGACCTCGCGCAGCGCGGCGAGGTTCTCGATCTTGAAGAAGCCGTTCAGCGCCGCCGGCACGCGCTCGGCCGGATAGACCTTGCCGGCGCGCAGGCGTCCGAGCAGCGCCTCGGGCGTGAGATCGATCATCACGATCTCGTCAGCCGTGCCGAGCACGGCGTCGGGCACGGTCTCGCGGACGCGCACGCCGGTCAGCTCGGCGACGCGGTCGTTGAGCGACTCGAGGTGCTGCACGTTGAGCGTCGAGAAGACGTCGATGCCCGCGCCGAGCACGTCCTCGATGTCCTGATGGCGCTTGGAATGCTCGAGGCCGGGCGCGTTGGAGTGCGCGAGCTCGTCGATCAGCGCGAGGTCGGGCGCGCGGCGCAGCACGCCCGCCAGGTCCAGCTCGGCGACCGTCGTGTCGCGGTACGTGATCGAGCGCGTCGGCAGCAGCACGAGACCCCCGAGCAGGGCGATCGTGTCGGCGCGGCGGTGCGTCTCGATGAGCGCCCCGACGACGTCGCGCCCGGCCGCGGCTTCGGCATGCCCGTCCTGCAGCATGCGGTACGTCTTGCCGACGCCGGCGGCCATGCCGACGAAGATCTTGTGGCGCCCACGAACCGGGCTCACGCCGGGCAACCGCTGCGTACGGCGGCGCGCATCACGCCCCCAGGACGCCGTGGACGAGCAGGTCGAGCAGCTTGATGCCGACGAACGGGGCGATCAGGCCGCCGACACCGTAGACGAGCATGTTGCGGCGCAGCAGTGCCGTCGCGCCGACGGGCCGGTAGCGCACGCCGCGCAGCGCGAGCGGCACGAGGAACGGGATCACGAGCGCGTTGAAGACGATCGCGCTGATGATCGCCGAGCGCGGCGTCCCGAGGTGCATGAGGTTGAGCTTGTTCAGCGGACCCGTCGTCGCGCCGTGGGCCGCATACGTCGAGACGAAGATCGCCGGCAGGATCGCGAAGTACTTCGCGACGTCGTTGGCGATCGAGAACGTCGTCAGCGCGCCGCGCGTGATGAGCAGCTGCTTGCCGACCTCGACGATCTCGATGAGCTTCGTCGGGTTGGAGTCGAGGTCGACCATGTTGCCCGCCTCGCGCGCGGCCTGGGTGCCGGTGTTCATCGCGACGCCGACGTCGGCCTGGGCGAGCGCCGGTGCGTCGTTCGTCCCGTCGCCCGTCATCGCGACGAGCCGCCCCTCGGCCTGCTGCTCACGGATCAGCTCGAGCTTGCGCTCGGGCGTCGCCTCGGCGAGGAAGTCGTCGACGCCGGCCTCCTCGGCGATCGCCGCAGCGGTCAGCCGGTTGTCGCCGGTGACCATGACCGTCCGGATGCCCATCGCGCGCAGCTGATCGAAGCGCTCGCGCATCCCCTCCTTGACCGTGTCGCGCAGCTCTACGACCCCGAGCACCTGGCTGTTGCGAGCGACGGCGAGCGGCGTCGCGCCCTCGCGCGCGATGCGCTCGACGGCGACGGCGAGCTCCGGCGGCGCATGGCCGCCCTCCTCGGCGATCCAGTCGAGGATCGCATCGCTCGCGCCCTTGCGGAGCATCGCGCCGTCGAAGTCCACGCCGCTCATTCGCGTCTGTGCGGTGAAGGCGACGAACTGCGCGGAGCCCATCCCCCCCGCCCCCGCCAGCTCGTGCTCGCGGATGCCGTACTGCTTGGCGAGCACGACGATCGAGCGGCCCTCCGGGGTCTCGTCGGCGAGCGATGCCATCTGGGCAGCCTCGGCGAGCTCGGCCTCCTTGATGCCGGGCATCGGGATGAACGCCGCGGCCTGGCGGTTGCCGAGCGTGATCGTGCCGGTCTTGTCGAGCAGCAGGACGTCGACGTCGCCGGAGGCCTCGACCGCGCGTCCAGACAGGGCGAGGACGTTGCGGCGCACGAGGCGATCCATGCCCGCGATCCCGATCGCGCTCAGCAGCGCGCCGATCGTCGTCGGGATCAGCGCGACGAGCAGTGCGATCAGCGTCGTGACCGAGATCTCGGTGTGGGCGAACAGCGCGAACGGGCGCAGCGTCACGACGACGACGAGAAAGATCAGCGTCAGGCCGGCGAGCAGGATGTTGAGCGCGATCTCGTTCGGCGTCTTGCGTCGCTGCGCGCCCTCGACGAGAGCGATCATCCGGTCGAGGAACGACTGCCCCGGCTCCTGGGTGATCTCGACGACGATGCGATCGCTGAGCACCCGTGTGCCGCCCGTGACGGCGCTGCGGTCGCCGCCGGACTCGCGGATGACGGGCGCCGACTCGCCCGTGATCGCCGACTCGTCGACCGACGCGATGCCTTCGACGACGGTGCCGTCGCCCGGGATCACCGTGCCCGCCTCGACGACGACGACATCACCGCGACGCAGCTCCGAGGCGGGCTTCGTCGTCCCGTCCTGAAGGACGGCCGACGTCGTCGTGCGCATCGCCCGCAGCGCGTCGGCCTGCGCCTTGCCGCGGCCCTCGGCGAGCGCCTCGGCCAGGTTCGCGAAGACGACGGTCAGCCACAGCCAGACCGTCACGGTGAACGTGAACCATGCCGGCTCGTTGCCGCCGCCGAGCGAGCTGCCGCCGAGCAGCTGGATCAGCCACGCGATCGACGTGATGACGGCACCGAGCTCGACGACGAACATGACTGGGTTGCGGACCTGCACGCGCGGGTCGAGCTTGACGAGCGAGCCCGTCAGCGCCGACCCGATGAGGTCGCGGGTGAACAGCGAGCTGCTCGTGCGTTGCGTCGTCATGCGGTCACCGTGTCCAGTGCGAGGTTCAGTTGCGTGACGTTCACTCCAGGCTCGCCGAGCACGCCAAGGAAGCGCCCGTCGGTGTTGGCGGCGATCAGCTGCTCGACTCGCGCGAGGGGAAGGCCGCGCGTCTTCGCCACGCGGTTGGCCTGGATGCGGGCGTTGGCCGGTGAGATGTGCGGATCGACGCCCGAGGCCGACGTCGTGACCGCGTCGACCGGCACCGCGGCGTCCGTCAGGCCCGGCGTGAACGGCTTCTCGAGCTGCAGGTACGCGGCGAGCGCGTCGCGATAGAAGAAGCGCGCCGACGCCTGGTTGGGACCGCGGTTTGAGAAGTACGTCGCTGACGCGCTGTAGCCGGTCGCCGACGGCCGCGGCTGGAAGTAGCGCGGGTTCGGGCGCGTGATCGGGTTGCCGTCGCCGTCCTTCTTGCCGGTGTCGATCACGAACGGCTGGGCCAGCAGCTTCGAGCCGACGACCTTGCCGTCGCGCGTGATCTGCGAGCCGTCGGCCTTGTCGTGGAAGGCGACCTGCGACACGCCGGTCACGACGAGCGGGTAGGCAAGGCCGAGGATGAGCGTGAAGAGCACGACGGCCAGTGCGGAGGTGATGAGGTCCTTGCGCATCTCGCTCTCCTCAGAACAGTCGGGTTGTCAGGCCCTGGACGACGGGGCCGAGGAGCAGAGCCGGCAGGAACGTCAGCGCACCGACGATGACGACGACGCCGAGCAGCAGGACGACGAACGTCGGCGTGTCGGTGCGCATCGTGCCCAGGCCCGCCGGGGACGCCTTCTTCTTGACGAGGACCCCGGCGACCGCGAGCACGAACAGGATCGGCGCAAAGCGCGCGAGCACCATGACGACGCCACCGGCGAGGTCGGCGAACGTCACGCCGTGAGCGCCGAGGTTGCCTGGGTTGGGCTGGACGTAGCCGGTGTAGCCGGCGAACGCAGACCCGTTGTTGTTGGCCTGCGACATGTAGGCGTACATCGTCTCCGAGTAGCCCTGCGGCCCCTCGGCGTAGATCGACGCCTTGCCGTACGCGGACGCGGTCGCCAGCGCCGCGCCGACGAGTGCGACCAGCGGCGTGAACAGCGTGCCCAGCGTGACGAGCTTGATCTCGCGCGCCTCGATCTTCTTGCCGAGGTACTCCGGCGTGCGCCCGACCATCAGGCCGCCGAGGAAGACGGCGAGCAGGACGTAGAGCAGCATCGAGTACATCCCCGTGCCGACGCCGCCGAAGATCGTTTCGGACAGCGAGAGGTTCGCGAACGGCACGAGCCCGCCGATCGCCGTCAGCGACTGCAGCGCGGCGTTCACGGCGCCGCATGAGGTGACGGTCGTGACCGCGGTCCACAGCGCAGAGTCGGCGATCCCGAAGCGCTGCTCCTTGCCCTCCATGTTGCCGCCCGTCGAGCCCGCGATGTGATGCGAGGTGACCCCCGCGAGATGCTGCGCCGGCGTCACGTGCAGCTCGGCGACGTAGACGACGACCACGCCGATGACGAACAGCACCGCCATCGCCGAGAAGATCGCGTAGCCCTGGCGCCGGGATCTGACCATGCGGCCGTACGTCCATGTCAGGGAGACCGGGATCAACAGGATCAGCCACAGCTCGATGAAGTTCGAGAGCGTCGTCGGGTTCTCGAACGGCATCGCTGAGTTGACGTTGAAGAAGCCACCGCCGTTCGTGCCGAGCTCCTTGATCGCCTCCTGCGAGGCGACTGGGCCGAGCGCGAGCTCGCCGCTCGCGCGGCTGATGCCGTGGAAGCCGACCGAGCCGGCGAGCGTCTGCAGTGTGCCCTGCGAGACGAGCACGAGCGCGGCGACGATCGAGATCGGCAGCAGGACGTAGAGCAGCGCCCTGGTGAGGTCCTGCCAGAAGTTGCCGATCGAGCGATCGGCGGCGTCGGCGCCCACTCCGCCGCCGCCGCGGCGCTTGGCGATCGCGCGGATCAGGGCGATCGCGATCGCGATCCCGACGGCGGCCGAGAGGAAGTTCTGGACCGCCAGCCCCGTCATCTGGCTGAAGTACGACATCGTCGTCTCGCCGCCGTAGAACTGCCAGTTCGTGTTCGTGACGAACGACGAGACGGTGTTGAACGAGACGTCCCACGCGCCCGAGTGAAAGCCCTCCGGATTGAAGGGCTGGATCGTCTGCGTTCGCAGGATCAGGTAGAGCGCGAGCCAGCCGACGAACGAGAAGACGAGCACCGATCGCGCGTACGCCTTCCAGTCCTGTCCGGCGCCCGGATCGGTGCGCAGCAGGCGATACGTCGACCGCTCGACCGGGCCGAGCAGCGGGCTCAAAAAGACGCGCTGACCGGTGAACAGCCGCGCCATGTAGCCGCCGAGCAGCGGCATCGCGATGACGAGCGCGCCGAAGAAGACGGCGAACTGCAGATAGCCCTGCGCCATCAGAAGCGCTCCCCGCGCAGCAGCGCGTAGAGCAGGTAGGCGCAGACGACGAGCGACGCGATCAACCCGAACAGGTCAGCGCCCGTCATATCCGGTCCAGCCCCTCGATCAGGGCGAGCAGGACGAGGAAGGCGACGATCCCAAGTGCGACGGCGACGATGTCCATGTCAGACACGATCGCCCGCCGTTATGCAGACGACGTGCAGAAACGCCGCGCTCACATCAAGATCGCGTCAAGACGACCGTGGCGGCGCTGGGGGGGTGGAGCGATCTGGCCCTCTATAGAAGGGGTAGATGACTCCACCCCTCCCTACGGGCAGCGCGCGGCGACCGCGCCCCGACGTCAGCCGACGAAGCGGTAGCCCACGCCCATCTCGGTCTCGATCGCCTGCGCGGCCGGCCCCAGCTTGCGCCGCAGGTTCGCCATGTGGGAGCGCAGCACGCCGGTCTCCCCCGCGTAGCTTGGACCCCAGACCTCGACGAGCAGATGGTCGTGCGTCAGCAGGCGACCGCGGTGGCCGAGCAGCGTCCGCAGCAAGCCGAACTCGGTCGGTGTCAGATGGACAAGCTCGCCGCCGACGCGCACCTGGCGCTCGCCGAGGTCGACCTCGAGGCCCTCGGCGCGCACGATCGCGCTGCCCGCGCTGTCCTGCGTCGCCGTCCGGCGTA
This sequence comes from Solirubrobacteraceae bacterium, assembly GCA_036271655.1. Taxonomy (GTDB): domain Bacteria; phylum Actinomycetota; class Thermoleophilia; order Solirubrobacterales; family Solirubrobacteraceae; genus CADCVQ01. Next base: position 4,738 of record DATBAE010000035.1, on the reverse strand, counting down.
GCGCGGCTCGCATGCGAGCGACGAGCTCGCGGGGCGCGAACGGCTTCACGACGTAGTCGTCGGCGCCGGCCTCGAGCGCACGCACCTTCTCGTCCTCGTCGCCGACCGCGGAGAGCAGGATGATCGGCGCGTTCGTCCATTCGCGCAGGCGACCGCAGAGCTCGATGCCGTCGCCGTCGGGCAGCAGCAGGTCGATGATCGCCCCGGCCGGGGGCCGCAGGGCCGCCTGGTCAAGCGCCTCCTGCAGCGAGCCTGCCGGCACGGCGTCGAAGCCGTTGTTGCGCAGCACGACCTGCACCGCGCGCACGATCTGCGGCTCGTCGTCGACGACGAGGATCACGGGCCGGTCGCTCATCGCGACGCGATCGTGGCCGGCACGTCGGTCGGCAGGCTGACGACGAACGACGTGCCCTGGCCGGGAACGGACTCGACCGAGATCGTCCCTCCGTTCGCCTCGACGAAGCCCCTCGCGATCGCCAGCCCGAGCCCGGTTCCGGTCGTGCGCTTGCCGTTGGCCGCCCGATAGAACGGCTCGAAGATGCGCTCGAACTCCGCCGCCGGGATGCCAGGCCCCTGATCGACGACGCGCACGACGAGCGCGCGGCCGACGACTCGCGCCCGCACGAGCACCGGCCGTCCGTCCGAGTGGCGCACGCCGTTGTCGATCAGGTTCGCGAACGCCCGCTCGAGCTGGGCGCCGTCGACGTCGAGCTCAGGCAGGTCGCTGTCGATCCCGAGCCGCACCTGGTCGGCGTCCGGGCGGCCGTCGAGCGCCGTGCTCAGGATCTCCTCCAGCGAGCAGCGCGCGCGCCGCGGCGTTGCGGCACCGGCCTCGAGCCGCGAGAGGTCCAGCAGCTCGTCGATCAGGCGGCCGAGGCGCCGCCCCTCGGCGACGACGAGGCGGCCGAGCTCGTCGCGCTCGTCGGCCGACAGGCCGTCGAGTCGCAGCGCATCGCCGGCCGCGACGATCGACGTCAGCGGCGTACGCAGATCGTGCGAGACCGTCCGCAGCAGCGTCGTCTTGATGACGTCCGACCGTCGCAACGAGGCGTTCTCGACCGACTCGGCGATCAATGCCTCGTGCTGGAGGCCGACGGCGACGGTCGCCGCGAGCATCGGCGCGATGTGCTCGCGTACGCGCTGCTCGAGCCCGGGCGCGAGGTCGGCGGGCAACAGCAGCACGCCGGCGTCGCCGAGCGCAAACGCGCGCCGGCCGCCGTGGTCGAGCTCGGCGCCGTCGAGCGTGATCGCAGCCGACAGCACCCCGAGCGTCGCTGCCACGCGCTGTGCGGCGACGGGCAGCGCGCCGCGTAGATCGGTCGTCAGCAGCAGGCGGGCCACGGCGGACGCAAGATCGGCCTCCGCGCGACGGAGCTCGGCCTCCTCCGCCCGGGCCCGGGCGAGCTGGGCCAGCGAGCTCGCGGCGACGGCCACGATCATGAAGGTCGCCAGTGCGACGAGGTTGCGGCTGTCGGAGATCTCCAGGCGCCCGACCGGCGGCAGATGGAAGAAGTTGAACGCCAGCGCGCATGCCAGCGACGTCGCGATGCCGAGACGCGCGCCCCAGAGCGTCGAGACGAGCAGGATGCCCGGGATGTAGACGACGGCCAGCGAGACCGCCGGCGCGACCTGCTTGAGAGCGAAGATGAGCGCCGTCGACAGCGCCACGACGGCCGCCGCGACGACCAGCCCCGCAACCAGCGAAGGCCGCCCGCGCAGGTGGAAGGGCGAAGAGCGTGGCGCCACGCGCAGAGGCTAACCAGCGACGCGCCCGTGCCGCACGATTGCTCGGCCTGGATCCGCCGATGGATTCGGGCTTAGCGCAGCGGCGTGGGCGATCTCCGGGTTAGCGGCCCTGTACCGACACGATGCCCGACGCCTGGTCCTGCGCGTTGTGCGCCTGACCGATGGCGACGCCCATCATGAGGGTGGCCGCGACAGCGACGAGCGCCGGGAAGCGGTGCGTGCGGAAGTTGCTCATGGAGACATAATCGGCAGCTCGCGCCGATCCCTCAATCGAGCTGACCGGCGTGTCGTGGTTCGGTTTGCCGCACGTCCCACGACCCGGCTTGCGCGCATCAGCATGAGGCGATCACCACTCCTGACCGGCGACCTGGCGCGTCACGACGTTGAAGCGGTTCCAGACGTTGATGGGCGCCGTCGTCGCCCCCGACGGGCGTGCGTTCTCGGTGATCTCATCTGTCGTCGCAGGACGCAGGTCGTCGGGATCGACGCGCTCGTCGACCCCGCGCGTCTGGACCAGCTCGACCTCGAGGTGCTCGACGGCTGACCGGGCAACCGCTGCCGCGCGCCTACGATCACTGGCGTGAGCGCAACCGCGACGGCCGGGATCTGCGAGGACGACGACGAGCTGCGCGGCGTCCTCCGGTCCGCGCTTGAGCGCGACGGCTTCGCTGTGCGAGCGACGGCGTCAGGTGCGGAGGCGCTGCGCATCTTCGCGCAGGATCCGCCCGACGTGCTCGTGCTCGACATCGGGCTGCCCGACGCCGACGGGCGTGATGTCTGCCAGGCGCTGCGGGCGCGCGCGGTCACGTCGCCGGTGCTGTTTCTCACCGCGCGCGACGCGCTCACCGATCGGCTCAGCGGATTTCACGCCGGTGGCGACGACTACCTCTCAAAGCCGTTCGCACTCGCCGAGCTGCTCGTGCGGGTCCACGCGCTGCAACGCCGCGCCACGAATCCCGCGACTTCGAGCACCGGCCGGGTTCGCGCAGTGCTGCTCGATCCCGGGGCACACGCGATCGTGCACGGAGAGACCCGCATCCCGTTGACGCCGACCGAGTTCCGGCTGCTGGCGGCGCTTGCGGCCCGACCCGGCGAGGTCGTCCGCCGAGCCGCTCTGATCGCCGCCGCCTGGCCGGACGGCGCGATTGTGCACGACAACACGCTCGACGCATACCTGACGCGCATCCGCCGCAAGCTGCGCGAGGCCGGCGAGCCGGCGCACGTCACGACGACGCGCGGCGTCGGCTACGTCCTGCGGTGAGCTTTCGCCTGCGCCTGCTGCTGGTGTCGCTGAGCACGCTCGCGATCGGCCTCGGAGCAGCGATGGTGGCCGCCAACGTCCTGCTCAGGCAGCGCGTCCACGCCGAGATCTCGTCGGTGCTGCGCGCAAACGCCGACGCGCAGGTCGCCGCGCTGTCGGTCGTCGATGGCCACATCGTCGTGCGCGAGTCACCCAACGACGCGACGCTCGACCGGCGCTCCTGGGTGCTGGACGGCAGCCGTGTCTTGGAGCACCCGGCCGGTGCGGTGCCGCGCCTCGAGCAGGCGGCGATCGCGCTCGGTCGGCGCCGCCGTCTGCTCGAGATCGACGGACCCGACGACACGCGATTGCGGACGGAGCCCGTCCTGGACGGCGCCTCGCAGCGGGCTGTCGGATCGGTCGTCGTGGCGGTGTCGACTGACTCCTTCGAGCACCTCCAGCAGGGCGTGCTCGTCGGCTCGGTCGTGATCGCGGCGCTTGTCCTGATCGCCGGCGGGCTCGCGATCAGCAGCGCGCTGAACGGTGCGCTGCGACCGGTGTCGCTGATGACCCGTAGCGCCGAGGACTGGGGAGCCCGTGACCTCGATCGCCGCTTTGCCCTCGGCCAGCCGCACGACGAGCTGACGGCGCTCGCCGCAACGCTCGACCACCTGCTCTCGCGGATCGCCGCATCGCGCCGTCACGAGCAGCACTTCGCCAGCGAGGTCGCCCACGAGCTGCGCACGCCGCTCGCGGGCCTGCGCCTACGCGCCGAGCTCGCGCTCGCCGCCGGCGACGCGGACGCGGGTGCGGAGCATCGGGCGGCCCTGCGTGCCGTGATCGCCCAGAGCGAGCGCATGGACCACACGATCGACGCCCTGCTCGCCGTCGCCCGCCAGGAGATCGACCCAGCCAGCGGAACCGTCAACCTCGCCGCGATCGCCGGCGAGCTCGAAGACGTGCAGGTCAGCGGTGCCGACGGCCTTCCGGTGGCCGAAGGCGACCCCGACGTCGTGCGCCGAGCGCTCGCACCACTCATCGACAACGCCCGGCGACACACGCGGACGGGCGTGCGCGTCGAGCTCGCGCCAGTCGCGGGGAAGGTCTGCCTGACCGTCCGCGACGACGGCCCCGGCATCGAAGAGCAACTGCGAGAGCGAGTCTTCGACGCCGGCTACCGCGGCCCTGAAGAACCCGACGGCGGCGCCGGCCTGGGACTTCCGCTCGCGCGCCGGCTCGCGCGTTCATGCGGCGGCGACATCATCTGCGGTGAAGGGCCCGGTGGATGCTTCGTCCTGCAGCTGCCCGAACTCGGACAAGGCGGCGATGCGCGCACGGCGACACCGGCGTAACGCGCCCGGTCAGTCAGGCAGTCGCAAGGTTGCGGCCCCCATCCTGCCCCTTGATGAGCACGCTCTGTGAGACGCGGTCCAGCACGCGTACGGCCGCATGATGCGCAGCGAGGCAGTCGTCGTCGTCAGCGCACGAAGCGCGACTCAGATCCCGCGTGAGCGCGTGCTCGGCACGTGATCGCGCGTAGCACGAGTCACGGGGCGATCGGCGCGAAGGAGTCGGTCGGAAGGTTGCCGATTGCCGCCAAGGCCTCGCTGCTAGCAGTGTTGTGAGTGAGGCGACGATCGCGGAGTTGACGATCACGCCGATCGTGAGACCGGCGATGAGCGCCAACAGGCTGGTCAGCAGGTTGCGCTTGCTCACGGCGACGCGAGGAAGATCGTGCTCGTGATCACGCCC
>DATBAE010000034.1:0-14481 GCA_036271655.1 Solirubrobacteraceae bacterium | reverse complement strand
CGGCCATGGGCTCACCGTCGCGCTGCTGGCCGTCTGCGCTTGGACCACAGTGGCTGGCATCAGGCAGATCCACACAGGCCTGTCCGCAGGACCCGTAGAGATGCACGCCTACGCTGCGGTCCACGCCGCAGCCGACAAATTGCGCGGCTGCAAGGTGATACGAACCAACGACTTCTACGTCGCAGCCGCGGTCGCGCGCGAACTCGACATATCGCCGGCGGCGATCAGGCTCACGACCCTAAGCGCGGTCCGCCCGAACCACACCGAACTCATTGGCGATGGCAGCCTGCCGGCGACGAGCGCACACGGCATCTACGTGCGCCACCCGTGCGTGAGCTAACAGTTCTACGTACCCCGAGCGGTAAATCTAAGTCGGCTACACTTAGATCCATGCAAGCAGACCGCTTCACGATCAAGACTCAGGAGGCCCTGCAGGCTGCGCTGGCCCTTGCGCCGGCGCGCAGGCATTCGCAGGTCACCCCCACCCACCTTCTCGCCGCCCTGCTCGACCAGGAAGGCGGGCTCGTCACGCCGGTCCTCAGCAAGATCGGCGTCTCCATTGGCCAGCTGCGCGCCGATGTCGAGGCGCAGCTCAGCGCGCTGCCGACGCTGTCCAGTGAGGCCGAGCCGACGACCGCCCCAGAGCTGCTCGCGATCCTCCGCGCCGCCGAGCGCGAGATGCGCGACCTCAAAGACGAGTACGTCTCCGTCGAGCACATGCTGCTCGCGCTCGCCCGCGACGACGGCCCCGTCGGGGCCGCGCTCAAGAGCGCCGGCGCGACGCACGAGCGCGTGCTGCAGGCGCTCGCCGAGGTGCGCGGCTCGCACCGCGTCACCGACCAGTCGCCAGAGGAGAAGACGCAGGCGCTCGAGCGCTACGGCCGCGACCTCACCGAACAGGCGCGCAATGGCGACCTCGATCCGGTCATCGGCCGCGACGACGAGATCCGCCGCGTCATCCAGGTGCTCAGCCGCCGCACGAAGAACAACCCCGTCCTGATCGGCGAGCCGGGCGTCGGCAAGACCGCGATCGTCGAGGGCCTCGCGCAACGGATCGTCAACGGCGACGTGCCCGAGTCGCTGCGCGACCGGCGCGTCATCAGCCTCGACATCGGCGCCCTGCTCGCAGGCTCGAAGTACCGCGGCGAGTTCGAGGAGCGCCTGAAAGCCGTCCTCAAGGAGGTCGCCGACGAGCGCGGCCAGGTCGTGCTCTTCCTCGACGAGCTGCACACGATCGTCGGCGCGGGCGCCGCCGAGGGCGCCGTCGACGCCGCCAACCTGCTCAAGCCGATGCTCGCTCGCGGAGAGCTGCGCGCGGTCGGCGCGACGACCCTCGACGAGTACCGCAAGCACATCGAGAAGGACGCGGCGCTCGAGCGTCGCTTCCAGCCTGTCCAGGTCGGCGAGCCCTCGGTCGAGGACACGATCGCGATCCTGCGCGGGCTGAAGGACCGCTACGAGGTTCACCACGGCGTCCGCATCCAGGACTCGGCGACGATCGCCGCCGCAACCCTCAGCCATCGCTACATCGCCGACCGCTTCCTGCCCGACAAGGCGATCGACCTGATCGACGAGGCCGCCAGCAGGCTGCGGATCGAGATCGACTCGCTGCCCGAGGAGCTCGACGAGCTCAAGCGTCGCGCGATGCAGCTCGAGATCGAGCTCACGTCGCTGCGCAAGGAGAAGGACGACGCCTCGAAGGCGCGCCGCAAGGCGCTCGAGCGCGAGCTCGCCGAGCTGCAGGAGCAGAGCGCCGGCAGGACCGCCCAGTGGCAGGCCGAGAAGGCGAAGATCACGGCGATCTCAGACCTCAAGGAGCGCCTCGACGTCGCCCACCGCGACATCGAGCGCGCCGAGCGCGAGGCCGATCTCGAGCGCGCCGCGAAGCTGCGCTACGGCACGATCCCCGAGCTCGAGCGCGAGCTGGCCGAGGCCGAGGCACGTTCGGACGCAAACGGCGGCTTCCTCAAGGAGGAGGTCACTCCGGAGGACGTCGCCGAGATCGTCGCGCGCTGGACGAACATCCCCGTCAGCCGCCTACTCGAGGGCGAGGTCGAAAAACTCGTTCACATGGAGGAGCGCCTGCACGAGCGCGTCATCGGCCAGGACGAGGCAGTCGAGGCCGTCGCCAGCGCGCTGCGCCGTGCGCGTGCCGGGCTCGCCGATCCCGAGCGTCCGATCGGCACGTTCCTCTTCCTCGGTCCGACGGGCGTCGGCAAGACCGAGCTCGCGCGCGCGCTCGCCGAGTTCATGTTCGACACCCAGGAGGCGATGATCCGCATCGACATGTCGGAGTACATGGAGAAGCACGCCGTGTCGCGACTCGTCGGCGCACCACCCGGCTACGTCGGCTACGAGGAGGGCGGCCAGCTCACGGAGGCCGTCCGCCGCCGGCCCTACTCCGTCGTCCTGCTCGACGAGGTCGAGAAGGCGCATCCCGACGTCTTCAACACGCTGTTGCAGGTGATGGACGACGGACGCCTGACCGACGGCAAGGGTCGCACGGTGAGCTTCAAGAACGTCGTGCTGATCATGACGTCGAACATCCCGGGTGGCCGCGAGGGCGCGGAGCTGCACTTCCGTCCCGAGTTCATCAACCGGTTGGACGACATCGTCGAGTTCGACTCGCTGTCACGCCACCAGATCGGCGCCATCGTCGGCCTGCAGGCGCAGATCGTCATCGATCGCCTGGCCGAGCGCGGGATCTCGCTGCAGCTCAGCGACGAGGCGCGCGAGCTGCTCGGCGACCTCGGCTACGACCCGGTCTACGGCGCGCGCCCGCTTAAGCGCGTGATCCAGAAGCGGCTCGTCGACAAGCTCGCACTCGCGCTGCTGCAGGGCGAGTTCGGCGAAGGCGACACGGTGCTCGTCAGCACCGCCGACGGCGAGCTCGTGCTCACGAAGGCGACCCCGCCGTCGCCCGAGTTGGCGGCCTAGCGCAATCACCGGCGGGATAGTGTGGGCGACATGCAATCGCGTCGAGAACGCCTCGCTGGGCACGTCGCGGCCGTGAACTGGCACGCGATCCGGCTGTATCGCTTGTCGAGGCGGCTGTGGACAAACGATCGGCGGGCCGCGGCGCTCTTGGTGGCGGCCGCGAACCGCGTGCTCACCGGTGTCGAGATCCCTCCGTCGGCCAGTTTCGGGCCGGGTTTGATGATCATGCACGGATCCGGGATCGTCGTTCATCCGCGGACGCGCGCCGGACGCGATTGCACGATCTACCAGCACGTAACTCTCGGATCACGCTCGGTCGAGGGCGCTCCGCCTGTGCTGGGCGATCGTGTCACGCTGTTCGCTGGTGCCGTCGCGCTCGGCGCGATCCACCTCGGAAGTGGCTCGGTCATTGCGGCGAACGCGGTCGTCGTCGACGATCTGCCAGCGGGCGCAGTCGCGGTTGCCGCGAAGGCGACGATCCTCCCGCACGGCTGACCGCATGGCCGCCGGCGCAACTCCGTTCGGGAGGTGGCTGCGTTGTCGCTGCGCGTCGCATACCGTGTGACGCGATGCGACGCCCCGGCGAACATCTGAAGACAGCGTTCTTCTTCTACCGATGGATCCCGCGGTTGCCGCCGCGGGTAGCCCTGTTCTACGTGCGTGCCAGGATACTCGCACGCAAGTTAGAAGACCAACACGCGCTCGTATCGTTCACCCATCCAATGGACATCGCGCGCATACTCGCCTTATCCAACGGTTGCAGCCACGTTGTGGAGATCGGCACATCGGAGGGATGGTCTGCGATCGCGTTTGCCCTCGCGGATGACGCCCGCCGCGTCAGCACCTACGACCCCACCATCTATGCGACGCGCGACCGTTACATAGCTCTCGGTGGCGCAGCGTCCGCGAGAGTGACGTTCATCACAGCGCTGGGCGAGCAGCCGATCAGCGATGACGTTGCGGACTTTGTCTTCATCGACGGCGCCCACGACAAGGAAACCACGCGCGCAGCATTTGAGGCTTGGCGCGGACGGCTGGCAGTCGGCGGGCGGATCGTGTTTCACGATTATGGATGGTCGGGGGTCAGAGACGCCATCGCAGAGCTTGATCTCGGAGGGCGCGTCGACCAGGGTATGTACATCTGGCCGTAGGCTGGCGTGGTGAGGCGTCGGTGAGGGTGGCGTCAGCGGGCGTAGACCTGCACCGGCTTGCGCACCCACGGCGTGCGGCGCTTGAACGTCGCGCGCTGGTAGCTCTTGCGCGTGTCGAACTGGAGGATCCAGGTCCCCTTCGACGCCTTGAACGGAAACAGGTGGCGCAATTGCGTCTTCGCGATCATGCCGCAGACGCCGGTCGCCGTGCCGAGACGGATCGTGCGCTGGACCTTGCCGTTCGGCCGCACGTAGTGCAGGTAGACCGACGAGTTGTGCGCGACGAGGCTGAAGCCGTTGATCGCGAAGCGCACCTTGAGCGTCGTGGGATTGCCACTGCGCGGCTTGAACGTCGCGGCGATCCGTGTCGCGCGGTAGGCCGCCGTCGCCGTCGTGGCGGCGTCCGTCGCAGTCAGCGTGTAGTCGCGCTCGAGGACGCTGTCGGGCAGCTCAGGCGTGTCGATCTTGTTGCGAAACGCGCCCTTCGCATCGGTCTGCGCGGACCCCAGCGCCGTGCTCCCGCGGGAGATCGAGACGACGCTCATCGGCGCGAAGCCGGTGCCGCTGACGACCACGTCCTGGGTCTCCTGGTAGCAGCTCGCATCGGTCGTGAGGGTCGCCGCGCTCGCCGCCGGAGCGGTCACGGCGACCACGACGAGGAGCGCAAGAACGGCGATCCCGGAGCGGCGCATCACCGTCCTCAAGGTAGCGGACCCCGTGCTGCCCCGCGCACCTTGCAGCGATGTGGGATACAACGGGTGCACAAGCCCATGCTCGCGTTCGATGGAGGCGCCATGCCGACGTACCTCATGCTTTCGACCCTGACGCCCGAGGGCGTTCAGACGGTCAAGAACAACCCGCAGCGGATCCTCGAGGTCAACCGCGAGGTCGAGCAGCTGGGCGCAACGGTCAAGGCGCAGTGGAGCACGCTCGGCCGCTTCGACTTCGTCAGCATCGTCGAGGCTCCCGACGAGCTGACGATGACGCGCGTCTCGCTCGAGCTGGGCTCGCGCGGCACCTCGCACTACGAGACGCTGCCCGCGATCCCGATCGACGACTTCATCGCCTCGGTCTAGGCGAGCATGACGCATAGCTCGCCAGCGGCGCCGCGCCCCAGCAGGTAGTCACCCACACGTGCCTCCGAAGATCCTCGTCGTCGGCGCGGGTGGCCGCGAGCACGCGCTCGTGCGAGCGCTGAAGCGCTCGACCTCCGAGCCCGAGCTGCTCTGCGCGCCCGGCAACCCCGGGATCGAAGCCGACGCGCGCGTCCTGCCGATCGCGATCGACGACATCGCCGGGCTCGCCGGCGCCGCCGAGGCTGAGCACTGCGATCTCGTCGTGATCGGGCCCGAGGCGCCGCTCGTGGCCGGCCTCGCCGACGAGCTTGCCGCGCGCGGCATCGCGGCGTTCGGGCCGAGCGCTGCGGCGGCCCGCCTGGAGGGCTCGAAGGCGTTCGCGAAGGAGGTCATGGAAGCCGCCGGCGTACCGACAGCGAGCTGGAGCGCGGTCGATGACGTCGAGGCCGGCATGACCGCGATCGAGCGCTATCCCGTCGTGCTGAAGTTCGACGGGCTCGCCGCCGGCAAGGGCGTCGTTATCGCGCTCGACGAGGCGCAGGCGCGGGCTGCGCTCGACGAGTTCCTGACCGCGCGCCGGTTCGGCCCCGGCCGCGTCGTCATCGAGGAGCACCTCGAGGGCGAGGAGCTGTCCCTGCTGGCGATCTGCGACGGCGAGCGCGCGCTACCGATGGCGTCGGCGCAGGACTACAAGCGGATCTTCGACGGCGACACGGGCCCGAACACCGGCGGGATGGGGTCCTACTCCCCGGTGCCCGGCGTCGGCCCCGAGCGCGTGGCGGAGCTCTCGGCGATCGTGCATCAGCCGATCGTCGACGAGCTGCGCGAGTGCGGCACGCCCTTCCACGGTGTGCTCTACGCGGGCATCATGCTGACCGCCGACGGAGCGAAGGTGCTCGAGTACAACGTGCGCTTCGGTGACCCGGAGACGCAGGCGGTCGTGCCGCGGCTGCGTTCGGACGCCTTCGAGCTGCTGATGGCCGCGACGCGCCCGGGCGGCCTTGCCGGCATGCAGCTGCACTCGGGCGATGACTGGGCGGTCACGCTCGTGCTCGCGAGCGCGGGGTACCCCTCGGCACCGACGACCGGCGACGTGATCGCGGGCCTCGACGCAGTCGCACCAGAGATCGAGGTGACCCACGCGGGCACGGCGCGGCGCGCGGACGGCGCGATCGTCACTGCGGGTGGGCGCGTGCTGAACGTCACCGCGCTCGGCGCGACGCCGGCGTCAGCGCGGGACGCCGCCTATGCTGCGGCGCATCAGATCGAGTTCGCAGGGCGCCAGCTGCGCGGCGACATCGCCCTGCGTGCCGTCCAGCGAATGGAAGAGGATGCCTAGATGACCGAGCAGGGCAAGCCCGCCGGCGAGATCGTCGCCGAGACCGCCGTCGAGATCGCCACCGAGTTGGAGGCGATCGAGGTCGGCCTCCCCGTCGTCGGCATCATCATGGGCTCAAAGAGCGACATGGACGTGATGGACGGCGCCGCGAGCGTGCTGCGCAACGCCGGCGTGCTCCACGAGATCCGCGTGATGTCCGCCCATCGCGAGCCCACCGTCGTCGCCGAGTACTGCCAGAGCGCCCGCATGCGCGGCCTGCGCGTGATCATCGCCGGCGCCGGGCTGTCTGCGGCGCTGCCCGGCGTGGCCGCCGCCCACACCGATCTGCCCGTGATCGGCGTGCCGCTGTCGAGTCGCCTGTCCGCAATGGGCGGCCTCGACGCGATCCTCTCGGTGCTCCAGATGCCGCCCGGAGTGCCGGTCGCCGGGGTCGGCCTGGACAACGCGAAGAACGCCGGCCATCTCGCGTTGCGCATCATCTCCAGCAGCTGAAGGAGGCCGAAGCGGGTATGCGGGAGCCATCTCGCGACCCGGCGTCGGGCCCCGCGTTATCACAGCGTGAACGCGTACGTGGGCACCGGCTGACCGTCTGAACGATTGCGATACTCCGACTCGTGCGCCCCTTCGGTACAACGCTCCTGGCCGCGCTCGGCCCCGCCCGGATCGCCACGATCGTGGCCGCCGCGATCGTTGCCGGCGTCGTCGCGGGCTACGCGTTGGCGACGCTGAGCAACGACAGCAAGGAGCATGTCGACACGACCGCCGTGCAGACGGTGCCGGCCGATACGGCCGCCGGCCCGGACGGCGCCCAAGTCGTGAAGGCGGTGCTGATGCCGGCGACGACGGCCTCCGGCAAGGCCCGCCGTCGCGCCCGCGCGGAGATCGTCGTGAACCTGCGCAACCTCAGCGGCGTGACCCGCGTGCCGACGGCCCCTCCGGTGCTGATCGTCCACAGCAGGCGTCTGCACATCGATCCGGCCGCCAGCGCGGACGCGGGGAACCTCCTCAAGCCGGTACCCGCGCTGACGCGCGTGACCGGCACCCTGCGCTTCGAGACGGCGGGCAGCGACACCGATCGCCTGACCGCGGAACGCCGCGCACGGCTTGCGATCGCCGGGCAGACGCTGCCGGTGCGCCTGACGATCTCCTCGATCGCGCCGTAACGGCCCTAAGAACAGGCCCAGCCCGGCCCCGGCCCAGGGAATCGGCCCGCCCCGAGCTGAGGCGGCCCCGGCGAAAGGGCAGGCCCCCAAACAACAGAAAGGGCGCCCCCGGAGGAGCGCCCTTTCGAATCCTGCTATCCGACTGCGCCGCTCAGATGCTGCAGCGGCACTCGGCCCTTAGCACTTGCCGAGGTTGATCTCCAGCTGGATGAGCGCGTGCGACGTGCAGCTCGTGCTCGCCTCGGTGCTGTACTCGACCGCGGCAGCGTCAGAGTCGGCGCGTGCGTTGGAGCAGTCGCCGAGGTTCACGCCAAGCGCAAGCAGGTTGCCGGCGCTCGTGCAGTTCGCTGCCTTGCTGTCGCTCGAGCAGTCGCCCGCGTTGACGCTGGCGCCGATGAGGCTGCCGATGCCGTTGCAGTTCTTGCCCTTCGGGCTCGAGCAGTCGCCGAGGTTGGCGACGGCGGAGACCGTGCCGAGCGTGTCGCAGGCCGCCTTGTTCGACGACTGGTCGCCACCCTGCACGAGGGCGCTGATCAGCGGGATGTTGCCGCCGAGGAGGCCGTCGAGGAGGCCGGCGTTGGCCGTTGCAGCCACACCACCGGTCGCGAGCAGCGCGGTGATCGCGAAGGCGATCGTCTTGCGCGGCGTGCGCGGGGCGCTCGAGCGCCACATGATCGACTTGCGAGTACGGCGTGCGCCCTGGGCGCGCGTCATGACACGGTCGAGGGTGCGGTCGCTGGCGACCGGACGCTCATCGCTCATGCGCTTCCCGAGCTCGTCGAGCTCAGGCGGCAGATTCTCAGACGGGAATTGATCCATGCACCTAGTACGCACGCCGCCGGCAAAACTCAACTTCGGATTTGCAATCTGTCCGTTGCAAGGCATCATGCGTCGCGTCCCGCCGCCCGATCATGGATGATCCCTACGTGCAAGATCTAGATCTCGAGCGTCTCTTCTCGGAGCACGCACAGCCGTTGTACGGCTTTCTGGCATACCGCGTCGGCGATCCGACGATCGCCGAGGATCTCCTTGGCGACACCTTCGAGCGGATCGTCCGCTCGCACGCGCGCTTCAACGCTCGCAAGGGCAGCGAGAGCGCATGGATCTACACGATCGCGATGAACTGCCTGCGTGACCACGCGCGCCGCGCGAAGGCCGAGGGGCGCGCGTTCGAGCGCGCCGGCGACCCGGGCGAGCTCTTCCAGGACTCGGCGCTGAGCGACATCCACGAGCGCGACGAGCTGCAGCGCGCGCTGGCACGGCTCGAGCCCGCCGAGCGCGAGATCCTCGCGCTGCGCTACGGCGCCGACCTGCGCCTGCAGGACATCGCGGCGGTCACCGGGCTCGCGACGACGACCGTGCAGGGGCGGCTGTACAGCGGATTGCGCAAGCTGCGCGAGACGCTCGAGCCCGCACGCGCGTCGCCGAGCCCGTCGCGGTCGACGTAGCCACGATGGCCACGAGCGAGGAGGGCCGGCCGGAGCAGGCCCGTCCGGCCGTCGTCAACGACGTGTCGCGCACCCTCCTGGCCCTCGTGCCGGGGGGACTACTCGTCTACTTCGGCTTCCTCGCGGGCGGCTTCTTCGTCGGCCCCACCGCCGGCGCCGGATTGTTCTTGCTGCTCTTCCTTGCGGCGCGCATCCTGTTCGTCTCGCTGCCGGGCGCAGGGCTCAACCGCAACGTCGCGATCGCGGCAGGCGCGCTCGGCCTGTTCGCGCTCTGGACGCTCGTCTCCAGCCACTGGTCGCACGCGTCCGCGCGCTCGCTGGTCGAGTTCGACAGGGCGATGATGTACACGGCGGCGCTGCTGCTGTTCGGCACCGTGCGGATGTCCGCGCGCAGGCTGCGCTGGATGGTGCGAGGCCTCGCGCTCGCGATCGTCGTCGTCTGCGGGGCCGGCCTCATCACGCGACTTGCGCCCGACGTCTGGCCACTCGCCCAGCGCTCCGCGAGCCCGCGGCTGAGCTACCCGATCACGTACTGGAACGCGTTCGCCGCCGTCGCCGCGTTCGGGATCATCCTCTGCTTCGGGCTCTCCTCGACGGAGCGCGAGCCGCGCGTCGTGCGCGTGCTGAGCGCCGCCGCGATCCCACTGCTCGCCTCGGCGCTGCTGCTGACAGTCTCGCGCGGCGGCGTCGGCACAGCGATGCTCGGCGTGCTCGTGTTCATCGTCGTCGGGCACCCGCGCGGCATGTTCTCGGCCCTGATCGCCGTCGTGCCGACGACGACGATCGCGATGATGAGCACGTACGGCGCCGACCTGCTGCTGACCAAGGACCCGGCGACGCTGCTGACGCACGCCGCACAGGTGCAGGGCCACCACGTCGCCGCCGTCGTCGCACTCTGCGCCGTCGTCGCCGCCGTGCTGCGCGCACTGTTGCTCTACCTCGACGACGTCCTCGTCCAGCTGCGGCCGACGAAGGCGTTGCGACGTCAGGTGCTCACCACCGGCGCGATAGCTCTCGCGGTCGCGGTCGTCGGCGCCAGCGTGGCCGTGGACCTACCGGGCCAGGTCGATCAGTTCCTCTCGCCCGCCAAGACCCAGGCGGAGGCGAAGTCGTCCGACAAGTCGCCCAACGAAGACCTTCGCACACGGCTCACGAACATCACCGACAACGGCCGGATCGCCTTCTGGACCGTGTCGATGAAGGGCTTCAAGGCGCATCCGCTCAACGGCACGGGGGCCGGGACGTTCGAGAACCAATGGGACGAGCACCGCTCGATCAGCGAGAACGTGATCGACGCCCACGGGCTGTATCCCGAGGTGCTCGGCGAGCTCGGCATCGTCGGCCTGGCGCTCGTGCTCGTCGCGATCCTGACGCTGCTCGTGGGGGTCGCACGCCGCGCGCGTGGCCCGTATCGCGGGCTCTTCGCGACGATCTTCGCGGTCATGTGCGCCTGGACGTTCGCGGCCGGCTTCGACTGGCATTGGGAGATGCCGGTCGTGACGATGTGGTTCTTCGCGCTCGGCGGCGCAGCGGTCGCACGTCCGCGCCAGCGGAGCGCGCCGATCCGCTTCCTCGGCCTGCTGCCGCGCGTCGTCATGGCGGTCGCCGTCCTGGCGCTCGTCGCACTCGTGCCGCTGCGACTCGCGCTGTCGCAGAACCGCCTGAAGTCGACGTCCGAGTTCTACGCACTGGGGTACTGCACGGAGGCAGACATGTTCGCCAAGCAATCGTTGGAAGCACTCAAGAACCGACCCGAGCCTTACGAGTTCAGGGCCGGCTGCGCGATGCGCGACGGCAAGCTGCGCGACGCGATCATCGACATGAAGGAAGCCGTCAAGCGCGACCCCAACAACTGGCAGGTCCACTTCTCGCTCGCCGCGGTGCAGGGCCTCGACGGGCGCGACGCGCGCCTGGAGGCCGAGCGCGCGTATCACCTCAATCCGCGCAACGACCTGCTCCAGCACACCGTCAAGGCATTCGCTGCTGGCAACTCCGCGGGCGAATGGAAGGCTGCCGCGCGCAAGCTCAACCTGCAAGTGCTTCCGCCGAAGGTATGAGCGTGCAGCCCCGATGAGACAACACCGGATGGCGCTGGTCGTTCGCGGCATCTTCAAGCTCGTCGCGGTCATCGTGATCGCGGGCGGGATCGGCGGGGGAGTCGGCGTCGGCCTCTCCAAGCTATCGGGGGACAGCGGTGGCGGTGCCGCGCCGGCGCCGGCCGCCAAGCAGAGCGCCACGACCTCCGGGGGCTCGAGCAGCAAGTCGCCACCGCCGCCGCCCGCCTCGGAGCAGGCCGGCGGCGTCAGCGTCCACGTCGTCGACGCGGTATTCCATCCGGCGGAATCGCCCTCCGGGCTGCGCCGGCATCGCGCGCGCCTCACCGTGCGCGTGCAGGTGACGAACCGCGGCACGTCGGTCGTGACGCCGGAGCGCCCGTCGATGTTCGTCGGCAGCGCGGAGACGAAGACGGACCCAAACGCCGACGGTCCCGGCACCAGCCTCGGGACCCTGCAGCCCGGCAAGGCGGTCGCGGTCACGCTGCGCTTCGAGATCGCCGGCGCCGTCACGACGCAGCTGCGCTCACAGCTACGTGCACGCGTTGTCGTGGCGGGCCGCTCGCGCGACACGTTGGTCACGATCGGCTCGCCCGCGACCGCCCACAATTAGCCCGAACGCAACGACGGCGGCAGCGGTCGCCGTGGCAGACCCCTCGTCGTCGATACTGCGCACGTGATCGATCGCTACACACGACCGGAGATCGGCGCGCTGTGGACCGACGCCGCGCGCATGGAGACGTGGCGCCGCGTCGAGGTCGCGGCCTGCGAGGCGATGGATGGGCCGACCGAGGCCGAGCTCGAAACGATCCGCGCCGCGACGTTCACCGTCGAGGCGGTGCAGGAGCGCGAGCGAGTCACCGATCACGACGTCGCCGCGTTCGTCGATGTGCTCAGCGCATCGGCCGGCGATGCCGGGCGCTGGATCCATTTCGGCCTGACCTCGAGTGACGTGCTCGACACGGCAACCGCGCTGCAGCTGCGGGCGGCGGGAGAGATCGTCGTCGCGGGCGCGCGCGAGCTCGTCGCCGCGCTCGCCGAGCGCGCCCGCGAGCACGTCGACACAGTGTGCGTCGGGCGCACGCACGGCGTCCATGCCGAGCCGACGACGTTCGGCATCAAGCTCGCCGGCTTCGCGATGGAGGCCGCGCGCAACGCCGACCGGCTCGAACGCGCGTTCGCCCAGGTCTGCGTCGGCGCCGTCTCCGGTGCCGTCGGCACATACTCGGCCACGTCGCCGGAGTTCGAGCTGCGGGTGCTGGAGCGGCTCGGCCTGCAGCGCGAGCCGGTCTCGACGCAAGTCGTCGCGCGCGACCGCCACGCCGAGCTGCTGCAGGCGATCGCCCTCGCGGGTGCCGGGCTCGAGCGGCTCGCAACCGAGATCCGCCACCTGCAGCGGACCGAGGTGCGCGAGGTCGAGGAGCCGTTTCGCGCCGGCCAGAAGGGCTCGAGCGCGATGCCCCACAAGCGCAACCCGATCACGACCGAGCGGATCACGGGCCTCGCGCGCGTGCTGCGCGGCAACGCCACCGCCGCCGTCGAGAACGTCGCGTTGTGGCACGAGCGCGACATCTCGCACTCCGGCGCCGAGCGGGTGATCCTGCCCGACTCGACGATCCTGCTCGACTATCTGCAGTCGCTGGCGATCCGCGTCGTGCGCGGGATGGTCGTGCACGCAGACCGCATGCGCGAGAACCTCGAGCTCACGTACGGCGCGCTGTTCTCGCAGCGAGTGCTGCTGGCGTTGGTGGCCGGCGGCCGGTCGCGCGACGACGCGTACCGGATCGCTCAGGAGCTCGCCCAGCGTGCCTGGGACGAGCGGACCCAGCTGCGCGAGCTGCTCGAGGGGCGGCCGGAGCTCGGGCTCGATCTCGAGGCGGTGTTCAGCGTGGAGCCGTACGTGCGGCACGCTGGCGAGATCGTGGCCCGCGTTTCGGGAGTGTGAAGTTCCCGGCAGGACGCTGATCGCTCGTGCCGAAACTTGCTGAACCGACATCGCATCTGCAAGAGTGCGTCATGCACGATCAGATTTCGCCCTGAGTCCCGGCAAGGAGCCTCGACCATGCAAGACCGTCCGACAGCACGAAGCACTCGCCTCCTCGTCGAAGAGCTCGACGGCGAGCTTCTCGTCTACGACCAGGATGCAGACTGCGCCCACGCGCTGAGCGACGACGTCGCTCGCGTCTGGCAGCTCTGCGACGGCAAGGCCGACGCGGCGAGCATTGCCCGCGACCTTCAGCTGTCCGGGGACGACGTCGAGCGCGCGCTCGAGGAGCTCGGGACGTGCGGCCTGCTCTCGGGGCAGAGCGCCAGCAGCGACCCGGAGTACTCGCGTCGCGGCGCCGTCAAGAAGATGGCGAAGTACGGAGCGACGGCTGCCTCGGTGCCGCTGATCTATTCGCTCATGGTCGAACCCGCGGCGGCAGCAAACAGCACCTCGTGCCACAACAAGAGTTGCGTCGGCACCACCATCCTGGGAAACGCTTCCGACGCGAAGGCCGCTGCCGATGCCGTTTGCGCCGGTTCCAACCAGTGCCGGAACACGTCGACGTGCGCGGGCTCATTCGGGCTGGCGATCCCGCCGATCGTGTCGATCTACAGCGGCACCTGCTCGTTCTAGCTTGCCTGCGGGAACGAACACAGCCGTTCGCGGCAATCCGAGGTCTCTGACCACCGGGTGGATGCTCGACTCAACCCAGTCGTCCATCGCCTTCGTGTAGACACCTGGGCCGCAGATGCCGTGACCGCACTCCGGGCCCGGGGAATCAATGCCGTGCTCCTGAAGGGCCCGGTAATCGCGCGCTGGTTGTACGCAGACGACCCGTCCGAGCGGCGCTACCAAGACGTCGACCTGCTGGTGTCGCCCGCAGACCAGGCGGCCACCCGGGAGGTGCTCGTTGAGCTCGGGTACGAGTTGCAGGGCGGCATCATGCCCGAGCTCGACGAGCCCCATGCCCGTGTGTTCGAGCGGCACACCGACGGTGCCGAAGTCGACCTCCATCGCGTGCTCCACGGAATGGAGGGCGTGCCGACCGAGCGGGTCTGGAGAACGGTCATGATGCACACAGAAACGCTGCGTGTTGGCAACGTAGAGGTCGCGACACCCGACGAGCCGCTCCGGGCGCTGCATCTCGTCCTGCACACCTCCTTCCGCGACGGACCCGGAACGAGGGCCTGGGCTGACCTGCAGCGAGGACTTGAGATGATCGAGCTGGCGACCTGGGAGCAGGCGGTCGCACTGGCGAGGTCACTTGGAGTGACCTCAGAGCTTGGACACCGGCTCGCGTTGGTTCCGGAAGCCGCCGAGCTCGTC
>DATBAE010000033.1:0-9424 GCA_036271655.1 Solirubrobacteraceae bacterium | reverse complement strand
CCTGCGCGCTTGGCCTTGTAATGCACGCTGCGCTTGAAGGACTGCAGGTCGCGCAGCGAGTCGTCGCAGACGAGGACGACCGTGCCGCCGTGCCCGCCGTCGCCGCCGTCCGGGCCGCCGTGCGGCACGTGGGCCTCGCGGCGAAAGCTCAGGCAGCCGTCGCCGCCGCCGCCGGCCTGCACGTGGATCCTCGCCTTGTCGTACAGCATGTGCCCATCAACGTAGCCTGGTTAGCCTGGAACGACCGAAGTCCGTGACGAAGGAGCACCATGGCTGACCCCGTCTTTCTCATCACCGGCGCCTCGAGCGGGATCGGCGCCGCGACTGCGCGTCAGGCGTCGGCGGCGGGCTACCGCGTCGTTCTCGCCGCACGCTCGGCGGACAAGCTCGGCGTGCTGGCGGACGAGCTCGGCGGGCCCGAGCGCGCGATCGCCGTCACCTGCGACGTCACCGACTTCGCCCAGCAGGAGGCGATGGTCGGCGCGGCGCTCGACACCTTCGGCACGATCGACGTCGCATTCGCGAACGCCGGCTTCGGAGCGCGGCGCGGCTTCCTCGAGGAGACGCCCGAGCACTGGCGCGAGATGGTGCTGACGAACGTGCTCGGCTGCGCGTTCACGATTCGCGCGACGATCCCGGCGCTGCGCGAGTCGACCGGCCATCTGCTGCTGACGAGCTCCGTCGCCGGGCGCCGGGCGCTGCAGGGCTCGCTCTACAGCGCGACGAAGCACGCGGTGACGGCGATGGCCGAGTCCGCCCGCCAGGAGCTCAACGACAGCGGCGTTCGCGTGACCTCGATCGAGCCCGGCATGGTCAACACGCCGTTCTTCGACAACCCGGTGTCGGGCGCGCTCGAGCCCGACGACATCGCTCGCGCCGTACTCTTCGCGGTGCAGCAACCACGGCACGTCGACGTCAACGAGATCCTCATCCGTCCTGTGAGCCAACCGACATGACCGGCGCATCGAGCTCGGCGGATGCGGGCGAGCGCATCGCGCTCAGCGACCGGCTGCTCGTCGAGTGGGTCGCGACCGCCAAGCCGGGCGATCCGTTCCCCGAGCCGTGGTCGCACTCCCATGCGCCGCTGCGGTCGATCGTCCGCCAGCTCGTCGGGCTCGGGATCATCGCGCAGCCGGCAGCCGACGCGAGCGTCGCCGAGATCGCGCGCGTCTCGACCGCGGCGGCCAAGCTCTGGCTCGACGCGCATCCACCGCAGCAGCGCCCAGGTGAGTGGCGCGACATCATCGGGCGGCCGGGACGACCCGCGAACGGCGGGCCGGCCTCCGGGCGGTCGACATGACGCCAGGCTTCGCCGGCTTTCCGGACCCCGTCAGGCTGAGCGACTGGCTGCTCGTCGAGTGGGTCGCGACCGCCAAGCGAGGCGACGCGTTCCCGGACCCGTGGTGCCACGCGCACTCGCCGCTGAAGTCGATGATCGACGCGCTCGTCGAGCTCAGCGTCATGAGACAGCCCCCGCCCGACGCGTCCGTCAAAGAGATCGCAGCCGAAGCGACCGCCGCCGCTCAAGCCTGGCTACAGACGCACCCCCGCCCCGATCCGGCGCCCGTCCGCGAGCGGCGGACCGTCGAGCGGGGCCGCAAGTACGGCATCTGACGCTCACGTCGACGACGATCATGCGACGGCATGCTGCCCGCCGCCACGACGCGCTACGCGGTGCTAGACGTCCGCGGTGTCGTGCGGAGCGATCGAGACGACGCGCTTGCCGCGCCGCTGCCCGAAGACGACGGTGCCGGCCGAGCGCGCGTAGAGCGTGTCGTCCTTGCCGATGCCGACGCCCTCGCCGGGGTTGAAGCGCGTGCCGCGCTGGCGCACGATGATTTCGCCGCCGCTGACGATCTCGCCGGCGAACGTCTTGACGCCGAGACGCTGCGCATTCGAATCGCGCCCGTTGCGCGAGGAGCCGAGGCCCTTCTTGTGTGCCATTAGCCCTTCACCTCCGTGATCTCAAGACGCGTGAGCTCCTGCCGGTGCCCCGTCGTGCGCTTGTAGCCGCGCTTGGGCTTGAACTTGAAGACGCGCAGCTTTTCGCCGCGCTCATGCCCGACGACGCGCGCCTGCACCGAGACCTTCTTCAGGCCGTCGGCGTCGAAGACCGCATCGTCGGCCGCGTAGAGCAGCGGTCGCAGCGCGACGGTCGCGCCCTCTTCGTCGGGCAGCCGCTCGACGAGCAGGGTCTGCCCTTCCTCGACGCGGTACTGCTTGCCGCCGGTCTTGACGATTGCGTAGGCCATGATGAAAGGAGGTTCAGCTTTCCGAAGCGGGTGTCGCGCCAGACTCTGCCGTGGCGCGCGAACGGCGCCGTCCGCCTCTGCGGCCGCGGCGCCGAGCAGCGGATTCTACGCCATCGTCGCCGGCATCGTCCTCGGCGTCCCCGTCGACCTCGTCCGGCTCCGGCGTGTCGAGCATCGTCGCGGTCGCCGACGTGCGGCCGGCATGCTCGATCCGCACGAGCCGCTTGGCCCCGACGAAGCGCCCGCCGCCGCTGACGCTGATGATGTAGCCGTCGATCTTCGCAACGGCGTCGTCGACGTCGTACATGTGCGGCTCGATGATGTGGACGAGCACCTCGTCGCCCTCGCGAAACGGCACCGCACGCTCCTGGACCTCGTCGCGCGAACCCTCCATGACGATGTCGAAGTGGTCGAGCGGCAGGCCCTCCGAGCCGGTGAAGTGGAAACGCCGGCCGGTCTCCTCCTCGAGCGCGTGCAGCACGCGCTTGGCGTTGCCGGTGAAGACCGCGCTGACGCGCGGGTTCATCTGGACGAGGAACGCCTCGTGCTTCTTGGGCGCCTTCTTCGTGATCACGCGCAGACGGCGCTCGAACTCGATCGCGATCGTCTCCTCGGACTTGATCACGCCGTCGCCGTCGCAGGTCGGGCAGGGTCGCGAGATGATCTCGCGAACGCCCTCGGTGACGTTCTGGCGCGTCATCTCGACGAGCCCGAGCTTGGAGATCTCGGCCGTGAACGTCTTCGTGCGGTCCTCGTCGAGCGTCTTGCGCAGCGTCTTGAGGACCGCGTCACGGTTGCGCGCGCGGGCCATGTCGATGAAGTCGATGACGATGATCCCGCCGATGTCGCGCAGGCGCAGTTGGTTGACGACCTCCTCAGCGGCCTCGAGGTTCGTCGTCGTGATCGTGTCCTCCAGCCGCGCACCCTTGCCGCGGCCGATGAACGAGCCCGAGTTGACGTCGATGACGGTCAGCGCCTCGGCATAGTCGATGATCAGATAGCCGCCGCTGGGCAGATCGACGCGGCGCGTCATGAGCCCGTCGATGACCTTGTCGACGCCGTAGGCGGCGAACAGCGCCGCCTTCTCCTCATAGCGCTCGACGCGGTCGACGAGTTCGGGCGCGGTGCGCTGGAAGAACGAGACGAGACGCTGATGCTGCTTGGCGTCGTCGACGATCGCGCGCTCGAAGTGTTCGGAGAAGATGTCGCGCACGACGCGCACGGAGAGATCGGCCTCCTGAAAGACGAGCCCGGGCGCGGGCGTGTCCTCGACGCGCTTGAGCAGCACGTCGTGCAGCTTGAAGAGGTACTGCAGTTCGCGTTCGAAGTCCTCGCGCTTGGCGCCGCTGGCAGCCGTGCGGATGATCGCGCCGCCGCCGCGCAGGTCCAGGCCCTTCGTCTCGCGGCGCAGGCGCTCGCGCTCGCGGTCGTCGAGCCGGCGCGAGACGCCGATCCCCTCGCCCATCGGCGCGTAGACCATGTAGCGGCCGGCGATCGTGAGCTCCATCGAGAGCCGCGCGCCCTTGCTCTTCAGTGGGTCCTTGACGACCTGCACGACGATCTCCTGGCCGGGCTTGATGAGCTCGGTGATCTTCGAGCCGCCCTCCTTGCCGCGCCCGCGGCGGCCGACGTCGACGCCCGGTACGACGATCTCGTCGACGTGCAGGAAGCCGTTCTTGTCGAGCCCGATGTCGACGAACGCCGCCTCGAGGCCGGCGAGGACGTTGTCGACCTTGCCCTTGTAGATGTTGCCGACGATCGAGCGCGCGCCGCGCCGCTCGAAGTAGAGCTCCGCGACGCGGTAGCCGTCGGCCGGGTCGGGCTTCTTGGCGCGCGACGCAGGCTTCGCTGCGGCGGCGGGCTTACCCGATGCTTCCAGCAGCGCGACACGGGTTTCCCCGCGGTCGACGCTGACCAGCAGTTGCTTCTTCATATGCGACAGGTCCTTTGCTCAGAATGTGAGCCCCCGGCGTTTGGTCGCAACCGCGACGCGCCCTTGCGCGTGGATCGACTGCAACAGGCCGATGGCCAAGAGGGTCGAGAGCACCGAGCTGCCGCCGTATGAGAACAGCGGTAGCGGGATCCCGGTGATGGGCATGATTCCCACGTTCATGCCGACGTTGATGAAGACTTGGAACAGGAGCATGGCCAGGATGCCGCCGGCGATCAGTGCGCCGTAGAGGTTCTTGGCCACGGTGAGGATCCGTAGGCCGCGCCATACCAGCAGCGCGTACAGCGAGAGGAGCAGACCGGCCCCGGCAAAGCCCCAGCGCTCGCCGACGACGGCGAACGCGAAGTCGGTGCGCTCCTCGGGGATGAAGTTCAGTGGTCCCTGCGTCGCGAGCTTGCCGCGGCCGGTCTTCTGGCCCGAGCCGATCGCGATCTTGGACTGGTTCTGCTGGTAGCCGGCATCGCCCTGGACGTCCGAGGGATGCAAAAACGACGTCAGCCGGTCGACCTGGTAGCCCTTCAGCGCAGTCACGCCCAGCGCCGGAGCCGCGACGACCACGAGCGTGACCGCGATCGCCCCGAGCGCGAAGAGGCCCGCGAAGTGCCGCCAGCCGACGCCCGCGACGTACAGCGCGGCCAGCATGATCGCCAGGTACACCATCCCGGAGCCGAGATCGCTCGACATGACGAGCATCGCCGGGATCAGCCCGGCGATCACGAGCCGCGCCGTCGTGTCGCGCTCGCCCAACGTCCGCGAGCGGTCGACCACGAAGCCGGCCAGCGCAACGGCGAGTAGCACCTTGCCGAGCTCGGACGCCTGGACCTCGAAGCCCGGCAGCTCGATCGCTCGCCGTGACCCGCGTGACACGCTGCCGAACAGCTCGACCATCACAAGCCCGAACATCATCAGCCCGTAGAGGCCGAACTTCAGCTCCCGCAGGCGCGAGTAGTCGATCCGGCTGAGGACGATCGCGAGCAGCGTGCCGATCGCAAAGAACACGCCTTGGCGCGTGACGTAATAGTGCGGATCGCCGGGGACGTCGTGGCTCGTTGATGCGTTGAGGGTAACGAGCGAGGCGGCCATCAGCCCGATCGTCGCGAGCACGAGCAGCGGGTCGAACGGCAGGCTCAGGCCGGCGGGCAGGCGCCGGGCGGCAGGCTCGTTCATCCTGAATCCCTCGGAGATCGTGGATGAATCTGAGTTGTGGGCGCGGTCCAGGGTCGATCGGCGGCGCACCGCAGGGTGGACCCCTTCGGAAGCCGCCGAGCGGCGCTGGGCCGTGATCCACGGCTCAGATTCGCCACGAGAATCGGGGGATTCAGGATCACTGCGAGGAGTCCTTGCCGGGAGCGCAGGTGACGTTCTTCTGGTCGTAGTACTTCGCGAGGATCCGGCAGGTGATCGGCGCCGCGCGGGCGGCGCCGAAGCCGCCCTCCTCGACGGTCGACACGACGACGATCGGGCGCTTGGCGTCGGGCACGTAGGCGACGTACCAGGACTGGTCGTCCTTCGGCGGGCGCTGCGCCGTGCCCGTCTTGCCGTACACCGGGAACTGGTCCTGCGGCCAGTCCGCAAAGACGTCGGCCGAGGTGCCGCCGGGCGCGCTCGTCGAGAGGTGCAGGCCCTCGGCGACGACCTCGCGGTCGGCTTCGTCGATGCTCACCTTGCGGGCCGGATCGCGCTGGATGCGCTGGACGAGCTCACCGCCCGGGCTGTCGATCTCCATGCCAACGTGCGGCACGACGATGTGGCCCTTGTTCTCGATCGCCGCGTAGGCGACGGCGAGCTGCAGCGGCGTCGCCTGCAGGTCGCCCTGGCCGACCGCGAGGTTCACCGTGTCGCCGAGGTTGTAGTCGCGCAGGTCGGAGATGCCGCAGCCACGCGCGCCGGCGGTGAAGACGTCGGCGCTGATCGGGATCCCGAGCTTCTTGCGGCAGGCCCTCTCACGCGCGTTGACGCGCTTGCGCCAGTTCTGGTCGGGGATCACGCCGTTGTCCTCGCCCGGCAGGTCGACGCCGCTGAGGCGCCCGAAGCCGAGCTTGCGCGCGTAGCGCTGGATGACGAAGTTGTCACCGTGCGCGTAGAACGCCTCCTTGCCGAGCTGGTAGAAGTAGACGTCCGACGAGACCTGAATCGCCTTGATGAGGTCGACCGGGCCGTAGGCCTGATGCTTGGCGTTGCAGCGCTTGATCTCGCCGACCTGGATGCAGCCGGCGTCGTCGACCGTCGTGCTCGGCGTGATGAGCCCCTTCTGCAGGCCCGCGAGCGCCGTCACCGCCTTGAACACCGAGCCCGTCGGGTACTGGCCGGCGATCGCGCGGTCGACGAGCGGCGCGCCGGCGTTGTCGCCCAGCAGCTCGTCGTAGCGCTTCTGCGTCAGCTCCTTCGTGAACAGCGTCGGGTCGTAAGACGGGTATGAACCCAGCGCCAGCAGCGATCCGTCGCGTGGATCCATCGCGATGAAGGCGCCCGGCTTGCCCCCGCCGAGCGCCGCGAACGCCTGCTGGCCGGCCTCCTCGAGGTTGAGGTCGAGCGACAGCCGCAGCCGCTGGCCGGCGACCGGCTCGTCGCGCCGCAGGCGCGCGTTCTGCACCGGCTGCCCCGAGGCGTTGACCTGCACGCGCTGGATCCCGTCGACGCCACGCAGGTAGCGGTCGTATTTGCGCTCGACGCCGTCCTGCCCGACGACCGTGCCCGGCGCGACGCCGCGGAACTCGGACGATTTCTGTTCCTGCGGGTTGATCTCGCTGACGTTGCCGAGCACCTGCGCGGCGAGCGAGCCGTGCGGATAGGAGCGCAGGTAGGTGCGGTCGACCTTGATCCCCGGGAACTGCTCGGGCCGCTCGGAGATGTACGCGAGCACGGAGTCCGAGACGTCCGTCTTCAGGCGCACCGACGAGTACGGCACGACGACGAGCGAGCGCACGACGCGGCGATGCACCTCGCTCGTGCTGAGGCCGAGCACGCGCCCGAGCCGGCGATAGCGGGTCCGCAGGTCGGCCGTCGGGATCGGCGGGATCGAGACCGGCTCGCCGCGATGGCCCTTGGGCTTCGCGAGCCGGGTGTTGACGTCGTAGCCCCACTTCGCGGCCAGGGAGCGCTCGGCCTGCGGCAGCGTGGCCGGGTCGAGCTCGACGACGACGGCGAGCCGGTTCTCGACGAGCACATGGCCGCTGCGGTCGACGATGTTGCCGCGCGGGGCCTGGATGCGAATCTCGCGCACGCGGTTGACGGTCGCCTGGGCGAGGAACTGATCTCCCGACAGCACCTGGAGGTACCAGAGCCGGAAGAAGATGATCGCGAAGAGCGCGAACGCGACGCCGCCGAGCAGCGCGACGCGCAGCGCGAGCTGGGGCGTGATCGGCGCCCGGCGCTCGTTGGAAGGCTCCATCATCATCCGGGGCTAACGAATCTCGGGACCGCGGGACAGCGGGCTCAGCCCACCGGTCGTGTAGGCGCGGCGGCGGCGGCGGCGCGGGTCGTCGGGCAGCGCCGCCTGCAGCCAGCGCCGGACGAGCGCGTAGACGGGCAGCGCGACCAGCGTGTTGACGACGAGCGTCGCCAGCAGCTGGCGCACGAGCGCCCAGCTGACCGGAGCGTCGACGCCGAGCAGGAACTGGATCAGCGCGAAGCCGATACCGGAGGCGAGCGTCGCGGCGGCCCCGACGGCGAGCGGCACGAGCGACCCCTCCGGGTCGCGTGCCTCGCGCAGGCGACCGGCGCCGTAGCCGACCGTCAGCAGCACGAGCGACGACACCCCCAGCGTCTGCAACGCGACGACGTCCACGAAGAGGCCGACGCCGAAGCCGAACGCGCCGCCGGCGAGCGAGCCGCAGAGCAGTCCGACCGCCATCACGAGCAGCGGCGAGAGGTCGGCGTTGGCATCGGCGATCGGCAGCTGCGAGATCGCCGCGGTCTGCACGACCACGCCGAGCACGCCCAGCACGGCGAGGCGCACGATCAGCTGTGGCGTCGACGGGCTCATCGTCCGATCACGAGCCCGGGCCCTGCGGCTTGGTGAGGATCTGGACGAAGTCGAGACTGCGCATGTCTGCGTACGGGCGCAGGTGGATCTCTTGCGTGTCGGTGCCAGCGTGGAGGATCCGCGTGATGTGGCCGATCGGCAGTCCGACCGGGTACAGCGAGCGCTCGCGATCGGTCGGCTCGGTGCCGCGCGTGATGACGTTGTCGCCGACCTGCAGCTTGGCGTCGGGCTGCGTGAAGTCGAGCACGAGATCGGTCGGGTTGCCGGCGCTGGCCGGCTCGACGATCCCGAAGTCCTGATGCGCCCCGGCGCGCGCGGGCACCTTCGTCGACGAGTCGGTGATCAGCGTCACCTGCGCCGCGCCGCTGAAGACCTCCGTGACGCGGCCGATCAGGGCCTGCTCGTTGAGAACCGGCTGCCCGACCCGGACGCCGTCGTCGGAGCCCTTGTCGACGCGGATCGTCGCGGTCCAGACCGTCGGCGACTGGAAGATGACACGGCCCGTCTTGGGCCCGTAGTCCTGCAGGCTCAGCGAGCGGTCGAGGCCGAGCAGTTTGCTGAGCTGGTCGTAGTCCGCGGTGCGGACCTGGTTCTCGGCGACCTCGGTCCGCAGCCCGTCGCGCTGCCGGCGCAGGTCGGCGACCTGGCCCTTGGCGGCGATCGTGTCGCCGAACCAGCCGAACAGGTCGCGGATCGGCTTCAGCGCGCGGCTTGCGCCCTCCTGCACGGGATTGAGCACCTCCGCGGTGCCGCGCTGCACCGAGTGCAGCGCGCCGCCACTCTTCTCACCGAAATACGCGGTCAGCAGGATCAGCGAGCAGGCGACGAGCAGTCCCAGCACTGCCCGGCGACGGCGAACTGTCTTGTCATACACGCGGGCGTCGACTCCAAACGCGGCTAGATGATTGATTCCGCGGCCGGTGCCGTCAGATGTGCGCGTATCGCGGAGGCAGGCCGCCGCGCGGCGAAGCTGGACAGTGCCAGCGGCACGGACTCCTTCGGTCCGTGGCGATCCTGCGCCGCGAGACACGTGCAGATGACGGTGCAGGTCGCGGAATCAACCATCTAATAGCGACGGCGGCGGTTCTTCGAGTTGCGGTTCGTGCGGTGGATGACCTCGAACTCCTCGAGCGAGCGGCCCGAGCCAACGGCCACGCAGGTCAGCGGCGACTCGGCGAGGTGACAGGGCATCTGCGTCTCCTCGCGCAAGCGCTCGTCGAGGCCCTGAAGCAGCGA
>DATBAE010000032.1:0-90542 GCA_036271655.1 Solirubrobacteraceae bacterium | reverse complement strand
CGGCCGCGGCACGATCCCCGAGACCGACGTCTACAGCACCGCCTGCGCGATCCAGAACCTCTGGCTGGCCGCCCGCGCCGAGGGCCTTGGCGTCGGCTGGGTGAGCTTCTACCGGCTCGCCGATCTGCGCGCGATCCTCGGTATCCCGGCGCGCGTCGATCCGATCGCCTACCTCTGCATCGGCTGGCCCGACGAGCGGCCGGTGCGACCGGGCCTCGAGACGAGCGGCTGGGCGGCGCGCCTGCCGCTCGAGCGCGTCGTCATGGCCGAGCGCTGGGAGGAGGCCAGGGCACCGGACGGTGCGACGGCGCCCGCGGCAGCGGCCGACGTCGCCGGCCGCGCCCCTGACCGAGCCGCCGCGATCCGTGCGCGCGACCGCTCCGACCGGCTCGTCAAGCCCGGCGGCAGCCTCGGAGCGCTCGAGCCACTGATCGAACGCTGGGCGGCAGCGAGCGGCTCTCCGCCACCGTCGAGGCTCCGTGCGGGCGTGCTCGTCTGCGCTGCAGATCACGGTCACACCGTGCACGGCACGAGCCTGTTCGGCAGCGACGTGTCCGCACAGGTCGCGGCGGCCGCCGGCCGCGGCGAGACCGCGGCCGGGGTGCTCGCGCGCGACGGCGACCATCGGCTGCTCGTCGCCGATGTCGGCCTGCGGGGACCCACGCCGGCCGGCGTGCTCGACCGCAAGGTGGCTGCCGGCAGCGGCGACATGACGACCGGCGCCGCGCTGACGGCGGCGCAGCTCGGGAGTGCGCTCGCGGCTGGCCGCGCACTCGTGGCTGAACTGCACGCCGACAACGTCGACTGCCTCGTGCTCGGCGAGATCGGGATCGGCAACACCGCGACGGCGGCGGCGCTTGCGTCGATGCTGACCGGCACACCCGCACAGGCGACCGTCGGCCGCGGCACCGGGATCGACGCCGCCGGCCTGGAGCGCAAGCGCGCGCTCGTCGACGCGACCGTCGCGCTGCACGCAGGTGCGACGACCCCCGAGCGGATGCTGGCGGCGACCGGCGGCCTTGAGCTCGCGGCCCTCGCCGGCGCCGTGCTCGAGGCCTGGGTACGCCACCTGCCGGTGATCCTCGACGGCTACGCGACCGCTGTCGCTGCGCTTGCCGCGACGCGGATCGAGCCGGCCGCCGGCGCTGGCCTGTTCGCCAGCCACGTCTCGGCTGAGCCGGGCCACGTGCTCGTCCTCACCGAGCTCGGCCTCGAGCCGCTGCTCGATCTGCGCATGCGGCTGGGAGAGGCCTCGGGCGCGCTGATGGCGCTGCCGCTGATCGAGCGCGCCGGCCTCTTGCATGCGCAGATGGCGACGTTCTCCGAGGCCGGGGTCGACGAGTCCGGCTAGATGGGCGCCGTCGACGAGGCCCGCGCCGCCGTCGGGCTGCTGACGATCGCGCCGATCGGCCGTCGTGAGCTGCCCGTCGCCGCCAACCAGGGCGCGGCGCTCTGGTTCCCGCTCGTCGGCGGCCTCGTCGGCGTCGTGGCCGCCGGCGCGTATGCGCTCGCCGAGGCCCTGCTGGGCGGCTTCTACGGCGCCGCCTTCGCGCTGACCGTGGCCGCGGTCGTGACCGGCGCGCTGCATCACGACGGGCTCGCCGACATGGCCGACGGACTCGGCGTGCGCGGCGACCGCGACCGCCGCCTGATGGTGATGCGCGACTCCGGGATCGGCGCCTTCGGCGCGCTCGCGCTGATCGCGTACGCGCTGCTCTGCACCGCCGCGCTCACCCAGTTGTCGGCATCCCACGCGGCCGGGGCGATCATCTGCGGCAGCGTGCTCGGTCGCTGGGCGGCCGTCGCACAGCTCGCCTTCGTGACGCCCGCCCGCGAGGACGGTCTCGGCATGACGTTCTCGGCGACGCCGCAGGCCTTTGCGGTCGGCTCGGTCGTGGCGCTCGTGATCGCACTGTCGTCAGCCGGCGTGCTCGCGGGCTTGTCAGCGGCGGCCGGGGCGGCGATCGCCGCCGCAGCGATGGCGATCGCTGCGGGTCGCCTGACCGGCGGACGGACAGGCGACACGCTCGGCGCCGCCGTGCTCGTCACAGAGCTGACCGTGTACTCGGTGCTTGCCGCGTACTGGCTCGCCTGACCGCCGACCGAGCACGCCCGACCCCGGCGCTCAGATCCCGAAGTTCGGCATCACGTCGCGGCGCGTGTGCCCGTCCTTGAAGGTCGTCGTGATGACGACGTCGCCGGTCGGGAACGAGCCCGCATATACGATCAAGAACGCGTGCGCGGGCCCCCACGGCGCGATCGTCCGCACGTCGCTCGGCGTCGCGAATGTCAGGTAGCGGACGTCGGCGTCCGCAGTTCCGCTGTAGACGACGCGCCCCGGCGCAGTGCGACGCGCGACGCTGCCGTCACGAGGGTCCTCGCCGGGCTCGACGCCGATGCCACCGCCAAACGACGATCCGAGCGAGTACGGCGGCAGCGTGTGGCCGCGCGGGAGCCGCTGCGAGCGTGCCGCCGCGGGCGACGGCGGGCAGCCGAATGAAGCGGTGCCACTGTTCTCGCGCATCAGATCGAGGTCGTAGTCGACGCCGCCGACGCGGTCGTCGACGACGCGCCCGCCGGTGCTCGTGCAGAAGCCGCTGACGCTGGCCTTCGTCGCCGTCATCCCGAACGGCAGGCCCCCGTCGGGGTCAGGCGCCTGCGCCGCGAGCGACGGAACGGCGCCGGGAGCCGACGTCTGGATGGTCCTGCGCATTCGCGCCGGCAGGTGTTCGAGCGGGCCACGCGCCGGGATCAACAGCTTGTCCGCGCGCTTGGGATAGCTCGCCGTGAGCCGCAGTTCATAGCTGTGGACAGCCGGCGACAGCACGGCGAGCAGTGTCCCGGCTGGCCCATGACTGACGGCCGCAGGCTTGCCCGCCACGCTCAGCCGCGCATCGCGAGCGGCGGCTCCGGCGAGCGCGTAGACGACTGTCTGCAGCGGCTCTGCGGCTGAACGCCGCGGATCGGTGATCGTCGTGATCGCCTCCGCAAACGGATGCCCGCCCATGTCGGGCCGGCGCGACAGGCACTGCGTCGGCGCATCGACATAGGACGTCGTGACGGGGCGGAACGTCCCGTCGGCCGTCAGCCAGCCGAAGCGACCCTTGTACACGCGACCGAGCTGCACGCAGCGGTTGCGGCCGATGACACGCGATCCGCCACGTATGCCCGGTTCGTCTGGGGCGAGGCGATCGGCGAGGAACTCGCGCACGGCCCAGGCGGGTCCGCCGCGCGGATCGGCGACCCGCACGGAGACGCGCATCGGACCGACCGCACGGATCCGTACGAAGCCCACATCGGTCGGCGTCTTGCGCGCCGCTGCGACGCGCCGCACCCCGATCGGCGCGGGTATGACCGCCGGGGCGCCGACGCTCGCCGACGAACTCGTCGTCGTCTGCGGAATCGCGGCAGCGGCGATCGCGCCACCGCCCACCCCGGCGACGATCCCACTGACGGCGAGCAGCCTGACGTGACGCATCACGGGCCCTTCCGATCGAAGCCGGGTATGGCACGGAGGTTCGTCGACGCGCGCCGCATGAGCGTGCGCCCGTCGCGGAAGCGCACGGTGACGACAACCTGGCCGGGCTGCACGTGCGGTCCGAACATGTATGCGAACGAGCCGTTGGGCCGGTAGAACCTTCCGGTCCGCGCGGCGCCGAGCGGACCGCGCACCGTGATCGAGGCAACGTCATGACCGGCGGCCCCCCAGACGAGCAGCCGCGGCGGGGTGTCGCGCCAGATGCCACCGAACGGAGACGCCGGCGTCGGGCCGCCGCTGCCCGTCGTCAGCCGGCGGACCGCAAAGAACGCACCGTGCGTGTGGTACGGGTTTCCCAGCAATCCGCAGGCGGCGGGGCTCGAGGGCGGATTGCGCCGCTCACGGGCGGCGCGCAGCGAGACGCAGACCGTCGGGTTCCCCGAGACAACGCCCGACTCGATTCGCCAGGCGCTGCCACCGTCCGGGTCGGGCAGCACGAGTGCCGAGACGCCGAACGGCAGCCGCTCGACATGCCCGTCGGCATAGCGCAGGCGCACGACGATCGCGAGATCCTCTGGCAGGCCGGCGAGCACCGACATGAACGTGCCCCCCGAGTGAACGGCGACTGTCCGCATCCGGCCGGCGGCCTCGATCGTGACGGAGCGCAGCCGATCGCCACCGACCCCGGAGACGACGCTCCGTACGTCGGCCGGACGACGAGCGTCGAACACGCGCGCGCCGACGAGCGACGCGGCGTCGGTGCGCACGATGCTGCAGGCGTCGGCGGCATCCGGCGAGAGCTCGCGGAAGCGCCCGTCGAGCCCGATGATGCCGAACTGCCCGCCGACGAGCTGGCCGGCCGTCGAGCACAGCAGTCCGGTGCGGCTCGTGGCAAGCCGCATCGTCCAGCGCGGGCCACCCGGTCGCGGGTCGGCGACGCTGAAGCCCGCCATCCTGCCGCTGCCGGGCGCCGGCGTCTGCTCGGGCGGCGTCGCGAGGGGCGCGGGGATCACGCTTCCGCGCAACGCCAGCAGTGTCCCGGCTGCCGACGCGGCGGCCGTCGAGAGGACGAGCAGCGCGGCGAGCGCGAGGACGCGCGGTGGCAGGCGGCGTGCGAGCCGGCGCGACGAACGCCCGCGGCGCGGCGTCAGATCCTCGGTCTCGGCGCGGTGCGCGGCGATGCTGACCTCTGCGCGGAGCGCCTCGAGCACCGCCAGATCGTCGAACTCGTCCTCAGACACCGCGCACCCCCGTCGGGGCCGTGCCGTTGCGGTCTCGCTCCAGCTGCTCGCCGAGCGCCCGCAGCGCCCTCGAGACTCGTGCCCGCACGGTCTGCTCGCTGACGGCCAGCGTGCCGGCCATCTCGCGGTACGAGCGCTCCTCGACGACGCGCATGCGCAGGGCGATCCGCCCCTCCACGGGCAGCTCGTCGAGCAGTGCCGAGACGCGCGCTCGCTGATCGGCGAGCCCGGACAGCTCGTCGATCCGCTCGACGTCGGCATCGACGAGCTCCGGGCGCTCAATCCCGACACGATCGAGCGCGCGGCGCTCGATCGCGCCGCTGCGATACCAGCCGTGAAGCTGGTTGCGCGCGATCCCGAACAGCCACGCGGCCTGCTCGTCACGGTCGTCGGCGCGGCACTTGCCACGCTCGGCGATCGCGATTGCGAACGTCTCGGCGACGAGGTCGACGGCCGCCTCCGCGTCGAGCGTCCGGCGACCGAAGAACGTCACCATCGCGCGGGCATGGCTGCGATACAGGGCGTCGATGTCATCAGCTGTCAGGGGCACGATCAGGTGGTCACGTCGGAGCCGGTCGGAACCACCATCGTCTATCAGTGGCACTGAGGGCTCCGGTTGTGACCGAGCTTGCCGCTACGCACCTATCTGCGGCAGCTACGGGGCGTACATCGACCCTTAGCTGCGACACGCGCTCAGACCCACGATGCCCCGAGGCCGGGGCCACCCGTGACGCGTCAGGCAGCGGCAGCGGGCTCGGCCGCGACCGGCGGCGCGCCGTGCACGACGAAGTCGCTGCGCCGCACGAGCGCGAGCGCGAGCAGGGCGCCGGCGAACGCGATCACTGCCCCGACGAGGAAGAGGTCGTCGAGTCCGCCGCTGAAGGCCGCGTCGACCGCGTGCTTGAGCGCCGGACGCGCGGCGGCGGGCGCCGACGCGATGACGCTCGGGCCGCCGCCCGCGCTGACGGCGTGCGCGAGCTCGTCGGCGCGGCCGGCGCCCGGCGTGCCAGCGAGCGAATCGGTCAGGCGATGCGCGAGCTGCGTCTGGAAGATCGCGCCGAGGCCCGCGATGCCCGTCGCGATGCCGACCTGACGGAACGTCGAGTTGATGCCGGAAGCCATCCCGCTACGGGCCGGCGCGACGACACCGATCGCGGCGTTCGCCAGCGAGGGGTTCGTCAGGCCGATGCCGAGCCCCGAGACGATGAAGCCGGGCAGCAGCGCCGTCCAGTCCGAGCCGGCGTGGAGCGTGTCCATCAGCAGCAGGCCGATGCCAACGAGCACGAGGCCGGCGCAGAGCATCGCGCGGGCAGGCAGGCGTGCGGTGAGCTTGCCTGCCGCGGCAGCGGCGAAGAACGACAGGACGGTCAGCGGCAGGAAGCGCAGCCCGGTTGCCAGGGGACCGTAGCCGAGGATCGTCTGCACGTACAGCGTGATGTAGAGGAACATCGCGAACATCGACGCCGACAGGGCGAAGGCGGCAATCGAGACGCCGCTGAACGTCCGTTTGCGAAACAGCTCGAGGTCGAACATCGGGCGCGCCTGGCGCCGCTCGATGACGAGGAACGCGACCA
Source organism: Solirubrobacteraceae bacterium (assembly GCA_036271655.1). GTDB lineage: Bacteria > Actinomycetota > Thermoleophilia > Solirubrobacterales > Solirubrobacteraceae > CADCVQ01. The sequence goes on along the minus strand of DATBAE010000032.1, from coordinate 84,249 downwards.
GCAGGACGGCGGCGCCGACGAGCATGCCGACGATCTGCGTGCTCGCCCAGCCCTTGTCGTTGCCCTGGATCAGCGCGAACACGAGCAACAAGAGCGCGGCGCTGAACGTCACGAGGCCGGCCCAGTCGATGCCGGATGCCTCCTCGTCGCGTGAGTCGGGCACATGGCGCAGCGTCATGACGATCGTCGCCACGCCGATCGGCAGGTTCAGATAGAAGATCGAGGGCCAGCCGAGCGCGCTCGTCAGCGCCCCGCCCACCAGCGGGCCAATCGCGACCGCGGCGCCCGTCGTCGCGCCCCAGATGCCGAACGCGGTGCCACGCTCGCGCCCGTGGAACTCCTGCGCGAGCAGGGCGAGCGATGTCGCGAACATCGCCGCCCCACCGATGCCCTGCGCACCGCGCGCGAGGATCAGCGTCAGCGCACCGGATGACAGCGCGCAGAGCAGCGATGCGACGCTGAAGCAGGCGACGCCGAACACGAACACGCGACGACGGCCGAGCAGGTCGGCGAGCGAGCCGGCCGTCAGCAGCAGCGCCGCAAGCATGAGCGCATACGCGTCGACGACCCACTGCACGTCGCTAAAGCTCGCATCGAGGTCCGTCTTGATGTCGGGCAACGCGACGTTGACGATCGTGATGTCCAGCAGCAACATGAAGGTCGCCAGGCAGACGGCGATCAAGGTCCACGTCTTGCGCTGCATGAGACCGAGGGTACCCCGCCGGATCGGGCTCCTCGCCGGGGCCCCGGCCCACTACGACGAAGCGCCCGATCTCTCGGGCGCTTCGTGCAATCGGGGCGCCGAGATTTGAACTCGGGACCTCACCGACCCGAACGGTGCGCGCTACCAGGCTGCGCCACGCCCCGATGCCAGACGATTATCTCACGACGATCCTGCAACCGCCCGGTAGTAGCGGACGGCGAGACCCGTGATCAGCGTCTGCAGAGCCGCCTCAAGCGAGACGCCCTCCCGCTGAGCGTAGCGTTCCGCCCCGGCGTCCTCGATCGCCTGTGCCTGGCGGACGACATCGTCCATCAGCTCGGGGTGGCGATCGGCGAAGTACGCGCCGAGCGCGTAGAGCGCGGTATCGGTGAACGGCTCGAGCTCGCCGCTCCCGCGCTCATCGACCACGGTTGCGCGGCGCCGCGGCCGTGGTGGTGACGCGCTCGGACACTTGGCGGGACTGTAGCGTTGAGCGCCGTGCTGGACGACATCCTCGACTACCTCGACGAGTTGCTGCGCCCGGCGTCCTTTCACGACTACGGACCGAACGGATTGCAGGTTCCCGGCCCGCAGCGGGTCGAGACGATCGTCACCGGCGTGTCGGCGAGCGCGGAGCTGTTCGAGCGCGCGGCGCAGCACGGCGCCGACCTCGTCATCGTCCACCATGGGCTGTTCTGGACCGCTGCGCCGCTCGCCCTCACGGTTGCCGCCAAGCGACGCCTGCAGCTGCTGTTCGAACACGACATCGGCCTTGCCGCCTACCACCTGCCGCTCGACGGCCACCCTGAGGTCGGCAACAACGCGCTGCTCGCCGCGGGCCTCGGCTGCGCCTCGCACGAGCCCTTCGCGCTGCATCGTGGTGCGCCGATCGGCGTCGCTGCCCACTTCGACGGCGACGGCCTCGGCGCCGCCGATCTCGTCACGCGGATCGCACGGCTGACCGGGCGCGAGCCGCTCGCCTTCCTCGCCGGGCCGGAGCGCGTTCGTTCGATCGGGATCGTCTCCGGCGCGGGCTCGGACCACCTGGCGGAGTCGATCGCCGCAGGACACGACGCGTTCCTCACCGGCGAGCCGACGGAGCGCGTGATGATCCAGGCGCGCGAGGAGGGCATCCACTTCGTCGCCGCCGGGCACTACGCGACCGAGACGCTCGGCGTCCGCCGGCTCGGCGAGCTGCTCGACGAGCGCTTCGGGATCCGCCACGAGTTCGTCGATGTCCCGAACCCGATCTGAGCGTGGGCCCGATCGCACATTTCCGTTGAGCCCGTCCTCCCAGGGTGGTACAAGAGGGAAGGTGCTCTAACCACACATAGGAGGGTCTCCGCCGATGCCCAATCACCTCACCCCGACCGAACTCGCGCGCGAATCAGGACTCGAGCGCCGTGACGTGATCTCCAAGTGCATGGAGCTGGGGGTGCCGATCTTCCAGGGCAGGATCGACAAGTCGCTCTTCCTCACGAGCCTTGGCGCCGAGCGGCCGGCCGAGACAGTGAAGGTCTAGATGGTTGATTTCGTATTGGCGTGCCGTGGGGCCGGGTCAGGATCGGCGCCGGATCGCGCCCGCAACGTCGCGGGTGCACGAACGCTCAGAAGTCCCTAGCCGTGCTCCCCCTGGCCGGCGGACTGGCGCAGCAGCGCGCCGGTCGTCTGCTCGAGGATCTTGCGCCAGGCACGCGTGCGGCCCTGCTCGGCCTCGAAGTGCTTCATGACTTGGCGCACGCGCGTCGCGGAGATCTGGATCCCGTGGCGCTTGCAGATCTCGTGGAAGCGCGGATAGCCGAACGCGAGCTGCGTGGTCACCGACTGGAAGCCGTGGCGCGCGATCTCGACGCGTGACGTGAAGTTCATGATCGGCGTCTGGAACATCAGCTCGTCGTCAGGCTCCGGCTCGATCAGGATGATGTCGACCCCGGGGTAGCGCTGCTCCCACTGGCGCGCCATCTCGTGCAGGCGCTGGTAGGCGACCATCTTGAACGCCTGATAGCCGATCTGCGGGAAGCCCATGTCGCTGACGTGACGCGTGCGCGTGCCGCCGAGCGTGCGGACCTTCGTCTTGAAGTCGTTGACGTACGGGACGAGCGGGTTGACGACGACGATGAACTTCGCGCCGGCATTGACGGCGATGTCGAGGTTCGTCGTCGAGACGATGCCGCCGTCGACGAGCTCGCGGTCGCGCACCTTGACCGGCGAGTACACCATCGGCAGCGCCGTCGACGCGCGCACCGCGGTCGAGATCGGCACGTCGTCCCAGCCCTCGGCGCCGAAGACGATCCGCTCGCACGTGTCGAGGTCCGTGGCCGTGATGTAGAGCTCCGGGCCAACCTCGCGGAAGTCGTCGCTGCGGTCGGCGTCGCTCGTCAGCACCTTCTGCAGGTAGCGCTCCACCCCGGCACCCGAGTACGCGCCGGCCGGCAGCCCCTCGGCGAGGCCGAGCACGAGGTCCATCCCCGACACCTGGCCGAGGTGCCCCGCGACGCCGCGCAGCAGCTGTGCCGTGCGCAGCGGAAGCGTGACGGCGCTGCGCGCGAAGCCGCCGATGTTCGGCCGCAGCAGGTTGCCGAGGTCGAGGGCCGGAAAGGGCGTCGGGCGCTGATGATCGACGACGCGCATCATCTCCTCGGGCGTGACGCCGTTGGATGTCATCGAGGCGACGAACGCCCCCGCGCTCGTGCCGACGTACACGTCGAAGTCGTTGACCGTCCGGTTGACGGTCAGCAGGTCGAGCGCGCGCAGCGCGCCGATCTCGTAGACGCCGCCGGTGAATCCGCCGCCACCGAGGACGAGCGCGGTCTTCGAGCGCTTGGCCCGAGATCGGGCCTTCGCGCTCGTCCGCTCCTTGGACTGCTCGAGCTTCACGACCTTGCCCATGTCAGGGGGATTCTACGGCCGCTTCCTGCAGCGCCTCGACGAGCGGGCCAAGCACGGCGAGCAGCTCGTCGATCGATGTCCGGGCCAGTGCCGGGAGCGTGCCGCCGGCCCGCGTCAGCGACACGCCGACCGCGATCGCCACGAGCAGCTCGGAACGCACTTCGGCGTCAGCGACGCCACCCGCAGCTAGCTCGGCGGCCATCGGCCCGACGACGCGACGACCCATGATCTCGCGCACCTGCTCGCGGATGCCGTCGCTCAACGTCGGGCTGACCATCGCCAGCGGCACGGGCCCGCTGCCGCGCTGGTCGGAGCGGCTCAGCATGCATTCGAGCAGCTCGTGCGGGTGGGTCGGCATGCGCGGCCGGCCGTCCTGCTGCAGCGTCGCGAGGTAGAGGCCCTCCTTGCCGCCGAAGTAGCGCGCGATGAGCGCTGCGTCGACACCGGCACGGTCGCCGATCTCGCGGATCGTGGCGGCGTCGTAGCCACGCTCGTCGAACAGTGCGTCCGCGGCGTCGAGCAGCGCCTGCCGGCTGGCCTGGGCGTCATGCCGGCGGCGCGGCGACCGCCGTGCTACATTGTCAGCGAGTGATGACATCACGCGATGACATTAGCACGCCGGGCGCGGCAGAGAGCCCGAAGCACCGCCAGCACTACGGGCTGACGTTCGCGGTCCTCGCGCTCGGTGCCGGCACGTACGCCGTCATGCAGTCGCTCGTCGCGCCCGCGCTGCCCGAGATCCAGCACGACCTGCACACCTCGACGACAGCCGTCGCCTGGATCCTCACCGCGTACCTGCTGAGCGCATCGATCTTCACACCGATCGTCGGCCGCCTCGGCGACATGTTCGGCAAGGAGCGCACCCTGATCGTCTCGCTCGCCGCGCTCGCCGCCGGCACGCTGCTCGCGGCGCTCGCGACGAACATCACGGTGATGATCGCCGGGCGCGTCATCCAGGGCGTCGGCGGCGCGATCTTCCCGCTCGCCTTCGGGATCATCCGCGACGAGTTCCCGCGCGAGCGGATCGCCAGCGGCATCGCGATGATCTCGGCGATCCTCGGCATCGGCGCCGGCCTGGGGATCGTGCTCGCCGGCCCGATCGTCTCCGCCTTCTCGTATCACTGGCTGTTCTGGATCCCGTTCGTGCTCACCCTCGCCGCGACGGTCGCGACGGTGTTCTTCGTCCCCGAGTCGCCGATCAAGACACCGGGGCGCATCAACTGGCTCGGGGCGTTCCTGCTCTCGGCCTGGCTCGTCTGCCTGCTGGTCGGGATCAGCGAGGGCTCGGCCTGGGGCTGGGGCGACCCGCGGATCCTCGGCCTGTTCGCCGCCGCCGCCGTGCTGCTCCTCGTCTGGATCCGCAACGAGCAGGACGCACCCGAGCCGCTCGTCGACATGGCGATGATGCGAATCCGTGGGGTGTGGACCGTGAACGCGGCGGCGTTCCTCGTCGGCGCGGGGATGTACAGCTCGTTCATCCTCATCCCGCAGTTCACGGAGGCGCCGGCGTCCGACGGATACGGATTTCACGCGTCGGTCACGCAGGCAGGCCTGTTCCTGCTGCCGGCGACGGTGATGATGCTCGTGGTCAGCCCGCTCGCGGGCCGCATGGCGAACCGGATCGGCGCGCGCGTCCCGCTCGCGCTCGGCTCGCTCGCGACCTGCTTCTCGTTCGCGTTCCTCGCCGCCGAGCATGAGGAGAAATGGGAGGTGTACGTCGGCACCGCGCTGCTCGGGATCGGCATCGGGCTGGCGTTCGCGTCGCTTGCGAACCTCATCGTCGACGCCGTCCCGCCCGAGCAGACCGGCGTCGCGACGGGAATGAACACCGTGATGCGGACGCTCGGCGGCTCGGTCGGCAGCCAGATCGGCGCGAGCGTGATCGCCGGCACGGTCGTCGCCGGCGCCGCCCCCACCGAGCACGGCTTCACGGTGGCGTTCATCGTCGCCGCGGTCGCCTGCGGCCTGGCGACGCTTGCCAGCCTTGCGGTACCGCGCCCCGGCGGCGCGCCGCCGACGCCGTCGCATGCACTGGCCACGGACGCGGCCTAGGCGGGCGACGATGGGCTGCTACCGGAATATCCTCGTCGCCGTCGACGGCTCGCCCGACGCGGCAGCGGCGCTGCACCATGCCGCGTCGCTGGCCCGCGACCAGCACGCCAAGCTCATCGTCCTGACCGTCGCTCAGCCGATCGCGGCGCAGGTCGTCAGCCCGGCCGGCGTACTGCCACCGCCGATCGACCCGGACGACACGTTCTCCAGGATCCTGCGCGACGCCGTCGACGACCTGCCGGCCGATGTCGGCGTCGAGACCCAGCTCACCCATGGCCGGCCGGCCCGCCGGATCCTCGCGATCGCCGACGAGCGCGACTGCGATCTCATCGTCATGGGTGCTCACGGCCACGGCCGCCTGCACCATGCGCTGATCGGATCGGTGTCGGACAAGGTGCTGCGCGTCAGCCGGCTACCGGTCCTTCTGCTGCGTGCCGCGCCGTCGCCGGAGCCGGCCGATCCGGCGAACGTCGACATCGCGACCGCGTAGCGCTTCCGATCGACCCGCCCCCCGTGCGGCTGCACTGCCGGCGCACCTCCGACCGCCACCTGTTGTTGTGTACGGCGATGGTCCTGCGACGGTTCCTCGCCACCGCGGCCGCATTCACCGCGGCGTTCGCGGCAGCCGCCCCGGCGAGCGCGTTCACGACAAGCGAGCTGAAGGCCGTGCTCGCGCGCGAGATGCGCGCCGCGCCCGCGACGTCGGGCGCCTACGTCCGCGATCTCGCCAGCGGCGCGGTGCTCTTCGCCGAGCGCGCCACGACGCCGCGCATCCCGGCCTCGGTCGAGAAGCTCTTCACGACCTCCTCCGCGTTGCTGCGGCTGGGGCCGGCTGCGACGCTGCAGACGGTCGCCGTCACAGCGCCGGACGCGGTCGTCGATCCCGACGGGACCCTGCACGGCGACCTCGTGCTCGTCGGCGGCGGCGACCCGTTCTTCGGCGACGCCTCCGCCGCGCGCCTCGCACGGGCCGTCCGCGCGACCGGCATCCGTCGCATCGACGGCGCAGTCGTCGGCGACGAGAGCGCGTTCGACGCGCGTCGCTCGGGCTGCTGCGCCGGCTATGACCCCGACCTCGGCGGCGTCCTGAGCGCGCTGGCCTACGATCGCGGCATTTTCGCCGGCCACGCGCAGCTCAGCGCCGCCCGCTTCGCCGCCACCCGCTTCACGGCCGAGCTGAAGACCGCCGGCGTGACGGCGACCGGCGCGGCCCATGCCGGCACCGCCCCCTCCGGAGCGAAGACGATCGCCTCGCTTCCGTCGCGCAGCGTCGCCGAGCTCGCCCGCTACATCAACGTGCCGTCGAACAACTTCGCCGCCGAGATGCTGTTCCGCGACCTCGGCGCGCGCTTCGCCGGCCGCGGCACGCTCGCCAACGGCGCGGCCGTCGTGCGGGCGACCGTCGCCGAGCTCGGTGTGCATCCGCACGTCGTCGACGGCTCGGGCCTGTCGCGCAACGACCGCACGTCGCCGCGCGAGGTCGTGCGCCTGCTCGAGCAGCTCAGCAAGCGCGCGGTCGGCAAGGCGTTCCGCGCCTCGCTGGCGGTCACGGGCCGCACCGGCACCGTCAAGGCGCGGATGCGCGGCACGCCGGCCGATGGCCGCTGTCAGGTGAAGACCGGGACGCTGAGGCTTGTCAGCGGGCTGTCGGGCTACTGCCACACCGCCGGGGGCCGGGACATCGCCTTCTCGTTCATGTCCAATCGCGCCAACACCCCCGCCGCGAAGGCCCGCGAGGACCGCATGGCCGCCGCGATCGCGCGTCTCAGCAGCGCGCCGACCGCCGCGCCGGCGACCCCGACGTCGACGTCGACGTCGACAACATCGGCCCCGCCGCCGGTGCCGACCACCGCCACCACCCCGACCGCCCCGGCCACGACTGCTGACCAATCGGCGCCCAAGACCGGCGGCGCCGCGCCTCAGCCGTAAGCCGCAGCGCACGGCGAGACTTCCGGCTCAGGGCAGCAGCGCGAGCAGACCGGGCTCGTCGAGCACCGCGATGCCGAGCCGCTCGGCCTTCGCGAGCTTCGTGCCCGGCGACGCGCCCGCGACGACGTAGTCGGTCTTCTTCGAGACCCCCGACGTCACGCGGCCGCCGGCCGCCTCGATGCGCTCGGTCGCCTGCTCGCGCGTGAGATCCGGCAGCGTGCCGGTCAGCACGAACGTCTTGCCGGCGAGCGGGCCGTCGCCGGGTGGCGGCCCCTCGAGCTGCATGCTGACGCCGGCCGCGCGCAGATCCTCGATGAGGGCGCGCATCTGCTCGTCGGCGAGCTGCTCGTGGATGCGCTGGGCCATCTTCGGGCCGACGCCCGAGGTCTGCTCGATCTCCTCGGTGCTCGCCGCGAGCAGCGCGTCGATCGAGCGGAAGCGCTGGGCGAGGTTGCGCCCCGTGACGAAGCCGACCTCCTCGAGGCCGATCGCGAACAGCAGCCGCCCGAGCGGGCGCTCGCGTGACTCGGCGATGTTCTGCACGGCGCGGTTGGCGGAGATCTCGCCGTAGCCCTCGAGCTCGAGCAGCTGCTCCGCCGTCAGGCGATAGAAGTCGGCGGCAGTCGTCACGAGGCCTGCCTGCTGCAGCTGGTAGACCTGCTTCTCGCCGAGCCCGTCGATGTCCATCGCGCCGCGCGAGACGAAGTGCTTGAGCAGCTGCCACTGCCGGCCGGGGCAGACCCGGTTCGGGCACATCGTGAAGACGCCCTCCGGCGGCTTCACGGTCGCCGTCCCGCAGGACGGGCAGTGCTCCGGCGGGCGTGGCGGATCGGCGCGATCGGCGCGCTCGGCGGCGTGCGGCGCGGGCGACACGACCTGCGGGATGACGTCGCCGGCGCGCAGCACGATGACCTCGTCGCCGACGCGCAGGTCCTTGCGCGCGAGGTCCTCCTCGTTGTGGAGCGTCGCGAGCTTCACGGTGACGCCGCCGACGTGGACCGGCTCGAGCACCGCGAACGGGTGCAGGTCGCCGAACTTGCCGACGTTCCACATGATGTCGCGCAGCGTCGTGACCTTCGTCGTCGGCGGGAACTTCCAGGCGATCGCCCAGCGCGGATCGCGCCCGACGACGCCCAAGCGCCGCTGCAGCTCGAGGTCGGAGACCTTCACGACGACGCCGTCGATCTCGAAGTCGAGGTTGCCGCGCCGCTCCTGCCAAGCCAGGCACTGCGCGACGACGTCGTCCTCGGAGTCCAGCAGCACGATGTCCTCGTTGACCCGGAAGCCGTGCTCGCGCAGCCACGCCAGCGATTCCCAGTGGCTCTCGAACACGAGGCCGTCGATGCGGCCGATGCCGTAGGACCACATCGACAGCGGCCGCTCGCGCGCGAGACGCGGGTCGAGCTGACGGATCGTCCCGGCGGCGGCGTTGCGCGGGTTCATGAACGTCGACAGGCCGGCCTCGGCACGACGCTCGTTGAGCCCGGCGAAGTCCTTCAGCGACATGTAGATCTCGCCGCGCACCTCGAGCACCGGCGGTGCGTCGTCGACCTTCAGCGGGATCGTCGGGATCGTGCGCAGGTTGTGCGTGACGTCCTCGCCGATCTCGCCGTTGCCGCGCGTCGCGCCCTGGACGAAGACGCCATCCTCGTAGCGCAGCGAGATCGCGAGCCCGTCGATCTTCGGCTCGGCGACGAACTCGAACTGCGGATCCTCGATCCCCTCGCGCGCGAGGTGCGCGCGCATCCGCGCGATCCACGCCCGCAGCTCCTCCTCGGTGCGCGCGTTGGCGAGCGACAGCATCGGGATCTCGTGCTCGACCTTCGGCAATGCGGAGACCGGCTCCCCACCCACCCGCTGCGTCGGCGAGTCGGGCGTGACGAACTCAGGATGGGCGGCTTCGAGGCCGCGCAGCTCGTCAAGCAGCGCGTCGTAATCGTCGTCGCCGATCTCGGGATCGTCGAGGACGTAGTAGCGATGGCCGTGGTGATGCAGCTGCGCGCGGAGCTCGGCTGCGCGCGCCTGCGGATCCGCCGCCGTCACTCCACCTCCCGGGCCGCCGGGACGAGCAGGCGAGAGAGGTCATGGCGCTCGAGCGCATCCATGCCCGCCGCGTCGGTCAGGTCGAAATGCAGCGGCGTGACCGCGATGTCGCCCGCTGCGACCGCGGCGAGGTCGGTGCCCGGCTCGTCGTGAAAGCCATGGTCGCGGCCGTAGACCCAATAGCGGCGGCGCCCGCGTGCGGGCTCGCCGGCGTCCGCATCCGGATCGGTCAGCGTCAGCTCGTCGCGGTAGATCCGCTTGCCGAGGCGGGTGACCTGCACACCGCGCGCCTCGCCCGACGGGCAGTTGACGTTCAGCAGCGTTCCGCGCGGCAGCGGGACGTCGGCGATCTCCTCGACGACCCGGGCGACGAAGCGCGCGGCCTCGTCGAAGTCGAAGCGATCCGAGAGGCGGAAGTCCATCTCACGCGCCGTCGACTGCTGCGACACGGCGATCGCCGGCAGGCCCAGGATGACGCCCTCGAGCGCGGCGGCGACCGTGCCGGAGTACGTGATGTCGTCGCCGAGGTTCGATCCGTGGTTGATGCCCGAGACGATCAGCTCGGCGCGGAAGCCCTCGACAAGGCCGAGGTTCGCGAGCCGCACGCAGTCGACCGGCGTGCCGTCGGTCGCGTAGCCCATCGCGCCGTCGTCGAAGGCGACCTCCTCGACCCACAGCGGGCGCGTCGTCGTGATCGAGCGCGCCATCGCCGAGCGGTTGCCGTCGGGTGCGATCACGACGAGCTCGATCCCGGGCACGCCGAGCAGCGCCCGGCGCAGCGCCTGCAACCCGTCGGCGTCGATCCCGTCGTCGTTCGTCAGCAGGACTCTCATCGCCGTCCAGCGAGGATAGTCAGGGGTCCGGTGGGTACCGCACCGACGCGAGCGCCAGCCCGTGCGCCGGCGCGGTCGGACCGGCCTGGGAGCGGGGCGCCCCACAGAGCAGCTCGACGAAGCTCTCCAGCCGCCGCCTTCCGGTCGCGACCTCGAGCATCGTCCCGACGAGGATGCGGTTCATCTGGCGCATGAACGTGTCGGCCGTGATCGAGAACTCGAGCAGGTCGCCGTCGCGGCGCCACTGCGCCGACAGCACGTTGCGCTCGAAGCGCGAGTGGTACGTGTCAGTCGGCGTGAAGGCGGTGAAGTCGTGCGCGCCGACAAGCTCCCGGGCGCAGGCATCCAGCGCGTCCGTGTCGAGATCCCAGCCGTGCCAGAGCGAACGTGTCGCGTGCCAGACCGAGCGCGCGCGACGATGCAGCACGCGGTAGCAGTACGTTCGCGAGACGGCGTCATGGCGGGCGCTGAACCCGTCCGGCGCCGGATTGCAGTCGAGCACCGCGACGTCCGCTGGCAGCAGCGCGTTGAGCCGCAGCGGATCGACCGCCTCGTGCTCGTAGGAACAGACCTGGCCCCACGCGTGCACCCCGCGGTCCGTCCGTCCGGCGACGGTCAGCGGCACGCCGTCCGTCCGCAGCACCATCCGCAGCACCTTCTCGAGCTCAGCCTGCACCGTCCGCTGACCCGGCTGGCAAGCCCAGCCGGCGAACCCCCTCCCGTCGTACTCGAGCAGCATCCGGCTGGTCACGGCGTCGGCGTCCGGTTCCCGATCAGAGCTCGGTGGGACCGACGACGAGGCCGAGCCGGTCTGCGCCGCGGCGCAGGCGGGCGTCCACCGTCACGACCCGGCAGCCGAGCAGTCGAGCGAGCGCCAGGTACTCGGCGTCGTAGGTCTTGGCCAGCCCGAGCTCGTCGGCGATCACCCAGCTCTCTTCGTCGGCCGACGGCAGTGATCGCAGCGCGATCGGCGCCGCCGCGAATCTCCGGCGCGCGAGGTCCGTCAGCTCGGACGAGAGGTGTCCCCGCCAGCGAGCCTCGTGCAGCGTCGAGCGCACCTCTGACCACAGCAGCTCGGGCCCGACCAACTCATGGCCGTCGAACCAGGCGAATCCGTCATCGTGCGTCGCACAGTCGACGGCCATCGATGCATCGATCACGAGCATTCTGAGGGCTCAGTGTCCGCGACGGCTGTCGCGGACGAGCTCACCCCAGTCCGGACGGCGCGATCCGTCGCTGAGCGTCTCCCAACCCGGCGGCAGCGCAACGGGGCGGTTGTCGAGCAGGGCCTCGAGATCGCCCTCGTCGATGACGTGCTGCGTTCCGACTTTCGCCGCCCTCAGACGACCGGAGCGGATCCAGCGGCGCACCGTCTCCGCATTGCGCCCAGCCCGAAGCGCCGCCTCGTTGATCGTCAACATCGCACGATGCTACACCATTAAATACCAGCGCAAAGGTCGGGGCGGGCGGGGCCGAGCCGGAAATCACCCGAAGGGCCACAAACGCAGACAACGACCAACGTGACTCACCCGAAGGGCCGGATCGGCCCCGACCGTCCCCGATCCTGGACCGATGCTGCAGGCCGGATCGACACCACCGCTCCGCTGACCCGACGTCGGCCGGGTCAGACCAACTCGAGGAAGACCATCTCCGTGCAGTCGCCCTGCCGCGGTCCCAGCTTCAAGATCCGCGTGTAGCCCCCCGGCCGCTCCGCATAGCGCGGCGCGACCTCGGCGAACAGCGTATGCACGCAGAACTTGTCCTGCCCGAGCGTCGAGAGCGCCTGCCTGCGCGCATGCAGGTCACCACGCTTGGCAAGCGTGATGAGCTTCTCGATCTCCGGCTTGACCGCCTTGGCCTTCGCCTCGGTCGTCTTGATGCGCTCGTGCTCGATGACCTCCTTGCAGAGGTTCATGAGCAGCGCCTTCCGGTGAGCGGAGTCGCGGCTGAGCTTGTGACGGGTCTTCTGATGGCGCATGGTCGGCGGCCCGGGAGTCTAGTCGTCGCGGAGACCGAGACCGCGATTGTGCAGCGTCTCGATCACCTCGTCGATTGACTTCTTGCCGAAGTTCGGGATCGCGTTCAGCTCGCCCTCGGACTTGGAGATGAGGTCGCCGACGGTCTGGATGCCGGCGCGCTTGAGGCAGTTGTACGAACGTACGCCGAGCTCGAGCTCCTCGATCAGGATGTCGTGCATCGGGCCCGCCGACGATGCGCCGCCCACGGCACCGGCCAGCGTGCCGTGCCCGTTGGAGCCCTCGAGCTGGCCGCCGGGACCGGCGCGCAGCTCCTCGATGCGATCGGCGTCCGTGAAGATCGCCAGCTGCGCGATCAGGATCTCGGCGGCCTCGCGCAGCGCGGCCTGCGGATCGATCGACCCGTCCGTCTCGATGTCGAGCGTCAGCTTGTCGAAGTCCGTGCGCTGGCCAACGCGAGCGGGCTCGACGCCATAGGCGACACGGCGAACGGGCGAGAAGATCGAGTCGATCGGGATCACGCCGATCGGCTGGTCGGGGGACTTGTTGTCCTCCGACTGACGGAAGCCGCGGCCTCGGCCGACCGTGAGGTACAGCTCGAGCTTCGTCTTCTTCTCGAGCGTCGCGATGTGCACGTCCGGGTTGAGGACCTCGACGCCGGCCGGCAGATCGATGTCCTTCGCGGTGATGTCGCCGGGCCCCGTGACGACGAGGGGCGCCTCGACCTCGGTCGCGTCGGAATGCATCCGGCAGACGATGCCCTTGAGGTTCAGGACGATGTCGGTGACATCCTCCTTGACGCCCTTGATCGTGGAGAACTCATGGGCAACCCCCTCGATGCGCACGCTCGTGACGGCGGCGCCCGCGAGCGAGCTCAGCAGGACCCGCCGCAGCGAGTTGCCGAACGTGTAGCCGAAACCACGGTCGAGAGGCTCGATCGTGAACGAGCCACGATTGTCCTCGACCGTCTCACTGGTAATTCGGGGGACTTGGAAGTCGAGCATCGGGGTCCTAACGTCGGGGAGTCACTTGGGTGTTGCCGCGTGTTCGTGCGTGCGTCGACACGCAGGCAACGTTCTGAAAGCGGGTTACTTGGAGTACAGCTCGACGATGAGCTGCTCCTGGACCGGAGCGGCTATCTCCCTGCGCTCGGGCTTACGCAGCACCTTTGCGGTCAGAGAGTCATGGTCGGCCTGCAGCCAGGCGGGCACCTGGGCGGTGAGCTCGGTGGCGTCGCGGATCAGCGCCTCGACCGGAGTGCCGGCCTTGACGGCGATGATGTCGCCCTCGCGCACCTGATAGCTCGGGATGTCCACGCGACGGCCGTTGATGTTCCAGTGGCCGTGGCGGATGAACTGGCGAGCCTGGCGGCGCGAGGCCGCGAAGCCCAGCCGCACGAGCACGTTGTCCATGCGCGACTCGAGGATCGCGAGCAGGTTCTCGCCCGTGATGCCCGGCTGGCGCGACGCCTTGTCGTAGTAGATGCGGAACTGCTTTTCGAGCACGCCGTAATAGCGACGGGCCTTCTGCTTCTCACGCAGCTGGACGCGGTACTCGGACTGCTTCTGGCGCCCGCGGCCGTGATCGCCCGGCGGGTACGCGCGGCGCTCGACGCCGCACTTGTCGGTCAGGCAGCGCTCGCCCTTGAGGAAGAGCTTCTGCCCTTCGCGACGGCACTGCTTGCAGGCTGCTCCGGTGTCACGCGCCATTAGACACGCCTCCTCTTGCGGGGACGGCATCCGTTGTGCGCCTGCGGCGTGACGTCCTTGACGCCCGTGACCTCGAGGCCTGCGGCCTGAAGCGACCTGATCGCGGTCTCACGACCGGATCCAGGGCCCTTGACGAAGACCTCGACCTTCTGCAGTCCCTGGTCGATGCCCTTGCGCGCAGCAGCATCCGCCGTCACCTGGGCGGCGAACGGCGTCGACTTGCGCGAGCCCTTGAAGCCGGCGCCGCCGGCGGACTCCCACGCGATCACGTTGCCGTGCTGATCGGACAGCGAGACGATCGTGTTGTTGAAAGACGTCTTGATGTGGGCCTGGCCGATCGGAATGTTCTTCTTCGGCTTGCGTCGGCCACGCTGGGGTCGCTTTGGAGCAGGCATTACTTCTTCGTCGCTTTCTTCTTGCCGGCAACCTGCATGCGCTTCGGGCCCTTGCGCGTGCGGGCATTCGTCTTCGTGTTCTGTCCACGGACGGGCAGGTTGCGGCGATGGCGCATGCCGCGGTAGCAGCCGATCTCCATCAAACGCTTGATGTTCTGGGAGCGCTCACGCCGCAGGTCACCCTCGACGGTCAGGTCGTCGATCGCCTCGCGCAAGCGCGACACCTCGTCTTCGGTGAGGTCGCGGACCTTGCGGTCGGGCTCGATGTTCGTCGCCTTGAGGATCTCGTTCGCCGTCGGGCGACCGACGCCGTAGATGTACGTCAGGCCGATCTCGGCGCGCTTGTTGAGGGGGATGTTGATGCCTGCGATGCGAGCCATCGATTACCCCTGACGCTGCTTGTGACGCGGATTTGAGCAGATCACGAGAACCGCGCCGTGGCGACGGATGATCTTGCACTTCTCGCACATCGGCTTGACCGACGGTCGTACCTTCATGAGCCCCTTCTTGCAGACGTGAGAATACGCGCGCAGGACAACAAACATCCCGCCGCGAGCGCGACCAAGCAGGGTAGCAAAACCGTGACGGCTTACCTCGCCGCGGCGCAAGCCGTGGTTGTGGCTCTCCCTACGCAGTTTCGTGCCACGGCGTCAGGACGCGCGGCCCGTCGGCTGTGATCGCGATCGTGAATTCGAAGTGCGCGGCGAGCGAGCCGTCCTGGGAGTAGATCGACCAGTGGTCCTCGCCGAGACGGACCGCGTGGCCGCCCACCGTGACCATCGGCTCGACCGCGAAGACCATGCCCTCCTCGAGCCTGACGCCCTTGCCGGGCCGCCCGTAGTTCGGGATCTGCGGGTCCTCGTGCATGTCGCGGCCGATCCCGTGCCCGACCAGCGAGCGGACGACGGAGAGCCCGCTGGCCTCGACGACCTGCTGGACGGCGTGCGAGATGTCGCCGAGCCTGTTGTCGGCGCGGCACTGCTCGACGGCGGCCAGCAGCGACGCCTGCGTGGTATCGAGCAGCGTGCGCGCCGTCGACGAGATCGCGCCGATCGCGAAGGTGCGCGCGGCGTCAGCGACCCAGCCGTCGAGCACGACGCCGCAGTCGACCGACAGGATGTCGCCCTTGCGCAGCGAGTAGGAGCCGGGGATGCCGTGCACGACCATCGAGTTCGGGGACGTGCACAGCGAGCCCGGAAAGCCGCGGTAGCCCTTGAACGCCGGCGTGCCGCCCTGCGAGCGGATGAACTTCTCGGCCGCGGTGTCGAGCTGCTTCGTCGTGATGCCTGGGCGCAGCTTGCGTTCGATGAGCTCGAGCGTACGGACGAGGATGTCCCCCGCCACGGCCATCTTCTCGATCTCCTCCGGAGTCTTCTTGACGATCACCGACCGCGCCGCCCTACAGCTCGTCTTCGAGTCGAAGCGTCGCGATCGTGGCGCGGATGTGGTCGTGCACCTCGGTCGGAGCGCGCGTCCCGTCGAAGCGGCGCAGCAGCCCGCGCTGCTCGTAGTAGTCGGTCAGCGGCTCGGTCTCGGCGTGGTAGACGGCGAGACGGTTGGCGATCGTCTCGGGCTTGTCGTCGTCGCGCTGCACGAGCCGCGAGCCGTCGATGTCGCAACGGCCCTCGTGCTTGGGCGGATCGAACTCGACGTGGTAGACGCGGCCCGTCTTCACGCTCACACGCCGTCCGCTGAGGCGGCGCGTGACCTCCTCGTCGGGAACGTCGATGAGGATCACGGCGGTCAGGCGACGGCCCGCCTCGTCGAGGCCGGCTGCGAGCGCGTCGGCCTGCGGCAGCGTGCGCGGGAAGCCGTCGAGCAGGAAGCCGTCGCGTGCGTCGGCGCGGCCAAGCGCTTCGAGGATCACGCCCGTGATGATGTCGTCGGGCACGAGCTCGCCCTTCTGCATGTACGTCTTGGCCTTGTTGCCGAGCGGCGTCTCGTCGCGAATCGCCGCGCGCAGGATGTTGCCGGTGGCGATGTACGGCAGGTTGAAGTCGTCCGTAAGGCGCTCGGCCTGTGTGCCCTTGCCGGCGCCTGGCGGTCCGACGAGGATGAGGTTGAGCTCGCTGGACATAGGCGGGCCGAGAGACTACTGCGCCGCGATGGCGGGCGAGGCTCGCGAGCACCGGCGCGGGCTCCGGTGACCTGGACTGAAGGCGGGTTTCGTCCTCCGGTCACCCGGAGCCGCGTTCGACCGGCCACACGGCGCCGCTACCGCCAGCTACTTGAGGAAGCCCTCGTAGTTGCGCATCATCAACTGCGCCTCGAGCTGCTTCATCGTGTCCAGCGCGACGCCGATGACGATCAGGATCGACGTGCCGCCGAAGAAGAAGTTCGCGCTCGTCTGGTTGATCAGGATCGTCGGCAGCGCGGCGACGACCGCGAGGTACAGCGCACCGGGGAACGTCAGTCGCGCGAGCACACGGTCGAGGAACTCGGCGGTCGGGCGACCCGGTCTGACGCCGGGGATGAAGCCGCCGTACTTCTTCAGGTTGTCGGCCTGGTCGACGGGATTGAACGTGACCGCCGTGTAGAAGTACGTGAACAGGACGATGAAGACCGACTCACCGACGACGTAGGCCCAGCCGTTGGGCGAGAAGAAGGCGGCGAAGCTGCGCCCGAAGTCGTTGTTGAGCAGCGTCCCGACGGTCGGCGGAAAGGCCATGATCGAGGCGGCGAAGATCACCGGGATGACGCCGGCCATGTTGACGCGCAGCGGGAGGTACGTCTGGCCGCCCTGCGTCATGCGGCGGCCGATGACGCGCTTGGCGTACTGGATCGGGATCCGGCGCTGGCCCTCCTGCACGAACACGATCGCGGCGATCACCGCCAGCGCGACGAACGGCATCATGACCTTGAAGACGGGGTCCGGGTTCGTCGCCCATGCCTGGATGCCGGAGGGCAGCCGGGACACGATCGAGGCGAAGATCATCAGGGAGATCCCGTTGCCGATGCCGCGCTGCGTGATCAGCTCGCCCATCCACATGACGAGCACGCAACCGGTCGTGAACGAGAGCACGATCATGAAGACGCGCGCGGCGTTGAAGTTGTCGATCAGCTGCTCGCCGGCGGCGGCGGACTGCGACCTGAAGAGAAAGACGTAGCCGATCGATTGGCCGAACGCCAAGCCCACGGTGAGGTAGCGCGTGTACTGCGTGATGCGCTGCTGACCGACCTCGCCCTCCTTCTGCAGCTTCTCGAGCGACGGCACGACGACCGTCAGCAGCTGCAGGATGATCGATGCCGTGATGTAGGGCATGATCCCCAGCGCGAAGATCGCGAACTTCGACAGGCTGCCACCGCTGAAGAGGTTCAGGAAGCCGAGGATGCTCGAGCCGCTGAACGAGCTCTGCAGGGAGTTCAGGGCCGCGACGTTGACGCCCGGCACCGGGATGTGACAGCCGAGGCGATACAGGCACAGCAGCAGCCCGGTGATCGCGAGCTTCTTGCGGATGTCGGCGACCTTGAACGCCGTGAGGATCGTGGCGAGCACGACGAGTCAGGTTAGAGCAACGTGCGTCGGGCGGCCGGCGTACCGGTCGTCAGTCGCCGACGGTGTGGCAGGTGCCGCCAGCGGCCTCGATCGCCGCACGGGCGGATCCGCTGAAGCGGTGCGCATGCACCGTCAGTGACTTGGAGACCGCGCCCTTGGCGAGGATCTTCACGTCGACGTCCTTGCGCGAGCAGAGGCCCTTGGCCTTCATCGCCTCGATCGTCACGACGTCGCCCGTCTCGAAGCGGCGCTCGAGATCCTGCAGGTTGACCGCCTGCGTGTGCGTGCGGAACGGCTCGAACGGCATCGACTTCTTCATGTGCGGGCCGCGCAGCTTGCGCATCCGCATGTGGATCGGCATCTGCCCACCCTCGAAGCCCGGCCGTGTCTTGGAGCCCGAGCGCGCGCCGGCGCCCTTGTGCCCGCGGCCAGACGTCTTGCCGTGGCCGGAGCCGTGACCGCGGCCGATGCGCTTGCGCGGCTTGCGGCTGCCCGGAGCAGGCTTGAGCGTGTGCAGCCCGATCTCCTTGGGCTCGGTCTCCTTGGGCGCGGGCGGGGTCATGACTGCTCCTCGACGATGCGGACGAGATGGCGCACGCGATGAACCATGCCGCGCGCCTGCGGGGTGTCCTCGATCTGGACGACGTGGCCGATGCGGCGCAGGCCGAGCGAGCGCAGCGTCTCGAGCTGGCGCTGATCGGAGCCGTTCTTGGACTTGTACTGGGTGATCGTCACGACGCGCTCCCATCGGCGGCGGGCTCGTCGGCAACAGCGACGGCCACGGCCGGATCGGCGTCCACCACTGCGTCCACGCCCACGCCCGCGATCGTCTCGGCGGCGACCTCTTCGCCTCCGCCAAGGCCGAGAACCTGGTTGATCGACAGGCCGCGCAGCTCGGCGACCTCCTCCGGACGGCGCAGACCCTGCAGGCCGGCGACGGTCGCCTTGACGAGATTGATCGGGTTCTGCGAACCGAGCGACTTGGAGAGGATGTCGTGGATCCCGGCAAGCTCGAGCACCGCGCGCACGCCACCGCCGGCGATCACGCCGGTACCGGGCGAAGCGGGCTTCATGAAGACGCGACCTGCCCCGTAGATGCCCATCGTCTGGTGCGTGATCGTGGCGCCGTGCTTCGGTACGCGGAAGAGGTTCTTCTTGGCCTGCTCGACGCCCTTCTGGATCGCCAGCGGGACCTCGTTCGCCTTGCCGTAGCCGACGCCGACGACGTCGCGCTCATCGCCGACGACGACGAGCGCCGTGAACGAGAAGCGACGGCCGCCCTTGACGACCTTGGCGACGCGGTTGATCTCCACGACGCGCTCCTGCAGGTCGAGGCCGGCCTGATTGACGGAGCGGTCGACAACTGGGGCACTCATACGGTCACTCCTCCTTCGCGAACGCCCTCGGCGAAGGCCTTGACACGACCGTGGTACTGGTATCCGCCACGGTCGAAGACGGCGGTGTCGATGCCGGCAGCCTGCGCGCGCTCGGCGAGCAGCTTGCCGCCGGCGGTCGCCTGCTCCATCGGGGACTTCTCGCGCAGCGGCACCTCGGTCCAGCTGACGGCCGCGAGCGTGCGGCCCGCGATGTCGTCGACGAGCTGCGCGCTGATGCCGCGGTTGGAGCGGAAGATCGAGATGCGCGGCCGCACGGCGGTACCGGAGACCTTTGCGCGCACACGGCGGCGGCGCTTGAGGCGCGACTGCCCGGACGTTTTAACGCTCATGCCCTCTTACCGACCTTCCGGGCCACGTACTCGCCCTCGTAGCGGATGCCCTTGCCCTTGTAGGGCTCCGGCGGACGCTTCTTGCGGATGTTCGCCGCGAGCTCGCCGACCTGCTGCTTGGAGTTGCCCTTGACGACGACTCGCGTCGGCTGGGGCACCTCGAACTCGATCCCCTCGGGCGCCTTCACCGAGACGGGATGCGAGTAGCCCAGCGCCAGCTCGAGATCGCGGCCCTTGAGGGCCGCGCGGTAGCCGACGCCCTGGATCTCGAGCGTCTTCTGAAAGCCGGTCGTGACGCCCTCGACCATGTTCGCGACGAGCGAGCGGGTCAGCCCGTGCAGGGCACGGTGCTCGCCGCGATCGGTCGGGCGCTTGACGATCAGCTGGTCGTCCTGGAGCTCGACGGAGATCGCGAGCGGGACGCGCTCGGACAGTTCGCCGCGCGGGCCGTTGACCCGCACGAGCTCAGGCTCGATCGACACGACGACGCCGGTCGGCAGGGGAATGGGCTTCTTTCCGATTCGCGACATGCCGTTACCAGATGTGCGCGACGACTTCGCCGCCGACGCCCGCGCTGCGGGCCTCGTGGCCGGTCATCACGCCGCGTGAGGTCGAGACGATCGCGGTGCCCATGCCGCCAAGCACCTTCGGGATGTCGGCCGCGCCTGCATACGTGCGGCGGCCGGGGCGCGAGACGCGCTTCAGCCCGGAGATCGCCGAACGCCGGTCGGAGGTGTACTTCAACCGGACGCGGATCAGCTCGCCGGGATGGTCGACGTCCGGTGCGACGACGTCGAAGCCGTCGATGTAGCCCTGCTCGGCGAGAATGCGCGCGCACTCGGACTTGAGCCGGGACGACGGGATGTCGACCGTCTCATGGGCGGCCTGGATCGCGTTGCGGATCCGGGTCAGGAAATCGGCGATGGGGTCGGTGCTGGCGCTCACAGTCGTGCTCTCGGTTGATGCTGCTTGGTTACCACGAAGACTTCGTCATGCCCGGCACGAACCCGTTGTGGGCCATCTCGCGCAGGCAGATCCGGCAGAGGCCGAACTTCTTGTACACGGAGCGCGCCCGACCGCACTTGCGGCAACGGGTGTACTCGCGGGTCTTGTACTTCCCGGGCCGCGCTTGGCGCACCCGCTGGGAGGTCTTGGCCATGTTAGTCCGTCTCCTCTTGTGTCTTGGAGGCAGCCTCTTCGGCGGCCTGTCGCGCGGCCTGCTCAGCCTTGTCGGGCCGGTTCTCCTTCGAGAACGGCATTCCGAATGCCTCGAGCAGGGCGAACGCCTCGAGGTCGCTCTTCGCCGACGTCGTGATCGTGACGTCGAGCCCGCGCACCTGGTCGACCGAGTCGTAGTCGATCTCCGGGAAGATCGTCTGCTCCTTGATGCCCAGCGAGTAGTTGCCGCGTCCGTCGAACGCGTTCGCCTTCAGGCCGCGGAAGTCGCGGATCCGGGGGATCGCGACCGACATGAGCCGGTCGAGGAACTCGTAGGCACGCTCGTTGCGCAGCGTGACGGCGAGCCCGACGGGCATGCCCTCGCGCAGCTTGAAGTTGGCGATCGACTTGCGCGCGCGGCGGACGTTGGGCTTCTGTCCGGCGATCGTCGCAAGCTGCTCCTGCGCCGCCTCGAGCGCCTTGGAGTCCTGCTTGGCGTCGCCGACGCCCATGTTCAGCACGATCTTCTCGATCTGCGGTGCCTGCATGATCGACGAGTAGCCGAAGCGCGTCATGAGCGCCGGGCGGATCTCCTCGAAGTAGCGGATCTTCAGACGCGCGGGCGGTGCGGCCGTTTGGGTCGACATCTAGAACTTCACTCCTGTACGGGCCGACGCGCGCAGGCGCTTGCCCTGCTCGACGACGGTCTTCACGCGGGTCGGCTTCTTGTCCTTGGGGTCGCGCAGCGCGATGTTCGAGAGATGGATCGGGCCTTCGCGCTCGATCACGCCGCCCGGATCAGTCGAGCCGGGGCGCGGGCGCGTGTGGCGCTTGATGATGTTCAGGCCCTCGACGTAGGCGCGGCCGGCGCGCGGGTCGACGCGCAGCACCTTGCCCTGCTTGCCGCGGTCCTTGCCGCTGATGACGATGACGTCGTCGCCCTTGATGATGCGAGCTGGCATGGCCTAGAGCACCTCGGGGGCGAGCGAGACGATCTTCATGAAGTTGCGGTCGCGCAGCTCGCGCGCCACCGGTCCGAAGATGCGCGTCCCGCGCGGATTGTTCTGGGCGTCGATGATCACGGCCGCGTTCTCGTCGAACGCGATGTAGGTGCCGTCGCTGCGACCGAAGGACTTCTTCGTGCGCACGACGACGGCCGTCACGACCTCGCCCTTCTTGACGGTGCCCTGCGGATTGGCGTGCTTGACGGTCGCGGTGATCGTGTCGCCGACGAACGCGTAGCGGCGGCGCGAGCCGCCCTTGACGCGAATGCAGAGGATCTCGCGGGCACCGGTGTTGTCGGCGACCTTGAGGCGTGTCTCGTTCTGGATCACTTCGCACGCTCCAGGACTTCGACGAGCTTCCAGCGCTTCGTCCGCGACAGCGGCCGGCTCTCGATCACCGTGACGCGATCGCCCTCGTGGGCGTCGTTGGTCTCGTCATGGGCGTGCAGCTTGGTCGACGAACGCACGATCTTCTCGTAGCGGCGATGCCGGCGCGCGATGTCGATCCGGACGACGATCGTCTTGTCGGGCTTGGCCGACACGACCGTGCCGGTCCGCTGCTGCGGGCTGGAGACCTTCGGCTCGGCGGGCGGCGTGCCGGTGCCCTTGCCTGATGCCGCACGCTTGACCTTCTCCTGCGCGCGACGGCGCGTCCGGGCGAGCGCCTTGGCCTTGCGCAGCTCGCGACGCTCGGCATCGCGCTGCTCAGGCGTCCGCGCGGGACGCT
This sequence comes from Solirubrobacteraceae bacterium, assembly GCA_036271655.1. GTDB lineage: Bacteria > Actinomycetota > Thermoleophilia > Solirubrobacterales > Solirubrobacteraceae > CADCVQ01. The sequence goes on along the minus strand of DATBAE010000032.1, from coordinate 61,609 downwards.
GCGAGCGAGCGACGTGCGCGAGGCGCGCGCGCTCCTCGGCGGCGCTCAGCGTCGGGCCAGTTGGCGCGGCTGCGGTCGCGTCGTCGGCGGTCTGGTCGGTCTCGGGAGTTTCGTCGTCTGCCATCGCTTACTTCCGGTTGGGAATCTTGACGCCGCGCTCACGCGCAACGGTGAAGGCCCGGGCGAGATCGCGCTTGGCGATCCGGATCCCGGCGGTGTTCTCGAGCTCGCCCGTGGCGTGCTGGAAGCGCAACCCGAAGAGATCCTTGCGGGTCGTCGCCACGTGCTCGACGAGCTCCTTGTCGGGCAGCTCGCGTAGATCCTTGGCGGTCATGAGGGCGTGTCCTCTCGCAGGACGAACTTCGTCTTGACGGGAAGCTTGTGGCTGGCGAGGCGCATCGCCTCACGGGCGAGCGGCTCGGGCACGCCGGCGAGCTCGAACATGACGCGTCCGGGCTTGACGACCGCGACCCAGCCCTCGGGCGATCCCTTGCCGGAGCCCATGCGGGTCTCGGCGGGCTTCTTCGTCACGGGCTTGTCCGGATACACGTTGATCCAGACCTTGCCGCCGCGCTTGATCTTGCGGGTCATCGCGATACGAGCAGCCTCGATCTGGCGGTTCGTGAGCCAGCCGGCATCAAGCGACTTGAGGCCGTACTCGCCAAACTGGATCGACGTCTGCCCGCGCGACAGCCCGGCCCTGCGACCGCGATGCTGCTTGCGATGCTTCACGCGCTTCGGAGAAAGCACTAGCGGCCACCTCCACCACGTGCACCGGGGCCGAAGCCGGGACGCGAGGTCCCGCCGCCGCCGGCCCCGCCACCGCCGCCGCCGCGCGGGCCGCCACGTCCGCCGCCGCCGCCGCCCTGGCCTCCACGGCCACCGCCGCGACCGTCACGGTCACCGCGCCCGCGGCCACGGCCGCCGTCGCGATCCTGCTGCTGGTTGGACGGGCCCTCCATGTCGGTGAGGTCAGCGCCGGAGTAGCCCTCGGGCATGATCTCGCCCTTGTTGATCCAGCACTTCACGCCGATCCGGCCGAACGTCGTCTTGGCCTCGAAGAAGCCGTAGTCGATGTCTGCGCGCAGCGTGTGCAGCGGGACGCGACCGTCGGAGTAGCTCTCGGTGCGCGCCATCTCGGCGCCACCGAGGCGGCCACCGACCTGGATCTTGCAGCCCTTCGCGCCGGAGCGCATCGCGCTCGTCAGGGCGCGCTTCATCGCGCGCCGGAAGGCGACGCGGTTCTGCAGCTGCTCGGCGACCGACTGCGCGACGAGCTTGGCGTCGAGCTCGGGCCGCTTGATCTCGAGGATGTTGACCTTGATCTGCTTGCGCGTGATGCGGTGCAGGTCCTTGCGCAGGGCGTCGACCTCGGAGCCGGACTTGCCGATCACGATGCCCGGACGCGCCGTGTGGATGTTGACCTCCACCTCGTTGGCGTCCTTGCGGATCGTGATGTCCGACAGGCCGGCGTGGGCGAGCTTGCCGGTGATGTGCCCGCGGATCGCGACGTCCTCGGCCAGATAGTCGGCGAACTGCTTCTCGTTGAACCAGTTGGACTTCCAGTCGTGGATGTACCCCACGCGCATGGACTCGGGATGAACCTTCTGACCCATCTACTTATCCCCGTCCTTCGGTGTGAGAGTGATCGAGAGGTGGCTCGTGCGCTTGCGGATCTTCGTCGCGCGACCCATCGCGCGGGGGCGGAAGCGCTTGAGCGTCGGGCCCTCGTCGGCCTTGACCGCGTGGATGCGAAGCTCATCGCCGACCAGCTCGTGGTTGTGCTCGGCGTTGGCGACCGCCGATTCGAGCAGCTTGGCCCAGTCGCGGGCGACGTCGCGGCTGGCGTGCGCGAGGATCGCGCGCGCCTCGTCGACGGACTTGCCGCGGATGTGATCGCAGACCAGGCGCGCCTTGCGCGCGGAGGTCCGGACGTACTTGGCGTGCGCGCGGACCATCGGCGGGTTGTCGCCGTAGTCGCGGGTGGCACGCTTGGCCTTCGCGGCCGGTGCGACAGGCGCGTCAGCGTCGGCCTTGCGGCGCGTGCGACGCGGCCTCGCGGCGGGCGCCTCGTCGGCGGCCGTCGCCTCGGCGGGCTCGGGGGCCTTCTTGGCGGCAGGCTTGCGCGCGGCCGGCTTCTTGGCCGGCGGCGCCGCCTCGGGCTCAGCGTCGGCCACGGGCGCGTCGGCGACAGCCTCCTCGGCCTTCGCAGCAGCGGCGGCCTTCGGCGCCGCGGCCTTCTTGGCGGCGGGCTTGCGCGCGGCCGGCTTCTTGGCGACCTCCGCCTCGTCCGCCGTCGGATCCTTCTCGTCGGCCATCGCTAGCGAACCTTCCCGCTACCGGCATGGCCGCGATACAGCCGCGTCGGCGCAAACTCGCCGAGCTTGTGGCCGACCATCGACTCCGAGACGAACACGGGCACGTGCTTGCGGCCGTCGTGGACGGCGATCGTGTGACCGACCATCTCCGGGAAGATCGTCGATGCTCGCGACCAGGTCTTCAGCATCTGCTTGGAGTTCGACGTGTTGAGTGCCTCGACCCGCGCCATCAGGCGCTCCTCGACCCACGGCCCCTTCTTGCTCGAACGACTCATCGCTTCTTCCCTCTCCTCCGGCCGCGGACGATGTAGCGGTCGGACGGCTTGTTCTTCTTGCGCGTGCGGTAGCCGAGCGTCGGCACGCCCCACGGGGTGACCGGATGGCGCCCCGGCGTCGTCGAGCCCTCGCCGCCGCCGTGCGGATGGTCGACCGGGTTCATCGCCGTGCCACGCGTCTGCGGGCGGACGCCCATGTGACGCTTGCGACCGGCCTTGCCGACCTTGACGTTCTGGTGATCGGCGTTGCCGATCACGCCGATCGTGCCCCGGCAGACCTCGCGCACGAGGCGCATCTCGCCGGATGGCAAGCGCAGCGTCGCCATGCCGCCGTCGCGCGCCATCAGCTGGATGCCGGTGCCGGCCGAGCGCGCGAGCTGACCGCCGCGGCCGGGCTCGAGCTCGACGTTGTGGATGACCGTGCCGATCGGGATCCGGTTCAGCGGCAGGCAGTTGCCGGGCGCGATGTCCGCGTCCTCGCCGGAGGAGACCGTCATGCCGACGCGCAGGCGCTGCGGCGCGATGATGTACGCCTTCTCGCCGTCCACGTAGTGCAGCAACGCGATGTAGGCCGACCGGTTGGGGTCGTACTCGATCGCTGCGACCTTCGCCGGCACGCCGTCCTTGCGGCGCTTGAAGTCGATCTTGCGATACAGGCGCTTGGCGCCGCCACCGCGATGGCGCGCCGTCTTGCGACCGCGCGCGTTGCGCCCGCCGGACTTCGTGAGACCCTCGACAAGCGTCTTCTCGGGCTTGTCCTTCGTGATCTCGGCGAAGTCCGGGTACGTCGCGAAACGACGACCGGGGCTCGTGGGCTTGGGCTTGCGAATGGCCATGTGATCAGTCCTCTAGGGACTCGAGGCCCTGGAAGATCGGGATGGAGTCGCCGGCGCCGACCTGCACGATCGCCTTCTTCCAGGCCCGCGTGCGGCCGTGGATCGCGCCACGGCGCTTGGGCTTGGACTTGACGCTCATCGTGTGGACGGAGACGACCGAGACATCGAACAGCGCCTCGATCGACTGGCGGATCTGCGTCTTGTGGGCATCCGCGTGGACGCGGAAGACGTACTTGTTCGCAGTCGCGAGCACGTAGGACTTCTCGGAGACGACCGGACGGATGATGACCTGACTCGGATCCATCAGACCGCCTCGCTCTGCTCGGGCCCGGTTGCCGAATCGGCGCCGCGCTCACCCTTGGCGCGCGCGGTCAGCGCGTCGAGCGCCGCCTGCGTGCAGATCACCGATCGTGCCCCGATCAGGTCGGCGATGCCGACCATCGAGACCGACAGCACCGAGACGCGGACCATGTTGCGGAACGAGAGCGCGACGCGCTCCTGGTCGTCGGCGCCGATCACGAGCACGGGGGTGCTGAGGCCGGAGTCGGCGATCAGCGCCGCCGCCTTCTTCGTCGAGGGCGTGTCGAACGGCTTCGGATCGAAGACGGCGATCGAGTCGCGCGCGGCGTGGACCGAGAGCGCGCTGCGCAGCGCGGCGCGGCGCTCCTTGCGGTTGACCTTGAACGTGTAATGGCGCGGGGACGGGCCGAAGACGGTGCCGCCTCCGGTCCAGATCGGCGAGCGCGAGGAGCCGGCGCGTGCGCGTCCGGTGCCCTTCTGACGCCACGGCTTGGCGCCGCCGCCGCGAACGTTGCCGCGCGTCTTCGTCGCGTGCGTGCCCTGCCGGCGCGCGTTGAGCTCGGCGCGAACGGTCTCGTGCACGAGCGGCTCGTTGAACTCGACGCCGAATGCGGCATCGTCGAGCTTGGCCTTCTTCGTGCCGCCGAGGATCTTGGCGTCAGCCATCGCTACGCACCTCCACGAACCCGTTGCGCGAGCCGGGCACGGAGCCACGGACCATCATGAGATTGTCGCGCGGGTCAAGGCGGACGATCGTGAGCCCTTTCTGCGTCACGCGCTTGTTGCCCATCTGGCCCGGACCGCGGATGCCCTTCATGACGCGAGCTGGCCAAGCCGACGCGCCGATCGAGCCAGGCGCGCGGACGTTATGGGAGCCGTGCGACTTCGGGCCGCTGGCGAAGTTGTGGCGCTTGATCGTGCCCTGGAAGCCCTTGCCCTTGGAGGTCCCGGCGATCTTCACCTTCTGGCCGACCTCGAAGTCCTCGACCGTGACGGTCTCGCCGACGAGATGCTCGCCGACCTCGTCGCGGAACTCCTTGACGAGCCGCATCGGCGGCGCGCCGGCCTTCTTGAGATGGCCGAGCTCGGGCTTCGTCAGGTACTTCTCCTTGACGGAGCCAAAGGCGAGCTGGACGGCCTCGTAGCCGTCGCGCTCATGCGTCCGGATACCCGTCACCGGACAGGGGCCGGCTTCGAGGACGGTCACGCGCTCGACCGTTCCATCTTCGAGGAACAGCTGCGTCATGCCGAGCTTCTTGGCGAGGATGGCAGGCATCAGCGTCTACGTCGCCAGGCGGATTTCGATGTCCACGCCGGCCGGAAGGTGATCGAGGCGCTGGAGCGAGTCGACCGTCTTCGGCGTCGGCTGATGGATGTCGATGAGGCGCTTGTGGGTACGGATCTCGAAGTGCTCGCGCGAGTCCTTGTCCTTGAACGGCGAGCGAATCACGCAGTAGACGTTCTTCTCGGTCGGCAACGGCACCGGCCCAGAAACGGTCGCACCGGTCCGCGTAGCCGTATCGACGATCTCCTTGGCGGCCGTCTCGATCGCCGAGTGGTCATACGCCTTCAGGCGGATGCGAATCTTGTTTTCTGTGGTCGTAGCCATGGTGTGTGTGCGTGCGGTGAACGGCAGAAAGGGCGAATGCGTCAGGAACTGCGGCGCGTCCGGGAAGCTCTTCCCCGGACCCGCCTCGCGATCTGATGTTCTGCGGCCGCGTGCTCCTTACTCGATGATCTCCGTCACGACGCCAGAGCCGACCGTGCGGCCGCCCTCGCGGATGGCGAAGCGGAGGCCGGGATCCATTGCGATCGGCTGACCGAGCTCGACCTGCATCTGGACGTTGTCGCCCGGCATGACCATCTCGACGCCCTCAGGCAGATGGGCAGAGCCGGTGACGTCTGTCGTACGGAAGTAGAACTGCGGCCGGTAGCCCGTGAAGAACGGCGTGTGACGGCCACCCTCCTCCTTCTTCAGGACGTAGACCTCAGACTTGAACTTCGTGTGGGGCGTGATCGACTTGGGCTTGCACAGCACCTGGCCGCGCTCGATCTCCTCGCGCTTGGTGCCGCGCAGCAGGCAGCCGACGTTGTCCCCCGCGCGACCCTCGTCGAGGATCTTGCGGAACATCTCGACGCCCGTGACGACGGTCGTCGACGACGCCGGGTGGATGCCGACGATCTCGACCTGGTCGCCCGTGTGGACGATCCCCTGCTCGATGCGGCCCGTCGCGACCGTGCCACGGCCAGTGATCGAGAAGACGTCCTCGACCGGCATCAGGAACGGCTTGTCGAGCGCGCGCTCGGGCTCGGGGATGTAGCTGTCGAGCGCCGCGGCGAGCTCGAGGATCTTCGCCTTGTACTCGTCGTCGCCCTCGAGCGCCTTGAGCGCCGAGCCGATGATGAAGGGGATGTCGTCGCCGGGGAAGTCGTACGAGCTGAGCAGCTCGCGGACCTCGAGCTCGACGAGCTCGAGCAGCTCCTCGTCGTCGACCATGTCGGCCTTGTTGAGGAACACGACGATGTACGGCACGCCGACCTGGCGGGCGAGCAGGATGTGCTCACGCGTCTGCGGCATCGGGCCGTCGGCAGCGGAGACGACGAGGATCGCGCCGTCCATCTGCGCCGCGCCGGTGATCATGTTCTTGATGTAGTCGGCGTGACCCGGGCAGTCCACGTGGGCGTAGTGCCGGTTCTCAGTCTGGTACTCGACGTGCGACGTGGCGATCGTGATCCCGCGCTCCTTCTCCTCCGGCGCGTTGTCGATCTCGGCGAAGCTGCGCGCCTCGCCACCACCGTGCTCGGCGAGCACGGTCGTGATGGCAGCAGTCAGCGTCGTCTTGCCGTGGTCGATATGACCGATCGTGCCGACGTTGACGTGCGGCTTGTCGCGCTCGAACTTCTCCTTTGCCACTTTCTCTTCGCTCCTCTACGTCTGTCGATGAACTGGATGAAACTATCGAATCTGATGTTGCTCAGGCGGCTTGCGACTCGCCCAACCGGTGCTCCACGAGCTTCTCTGCGATGTTCGGCGGCACTTCCTCGTATCCGTCGAACTGCATCGTGTAGCTGGCCCTGCCCTGCGTGTTGGAACGCAGGTCGTTCACGTACCCGAACATCTCGCTGAGCGGGACCCGTCCGGTGACCGCAAGCGCGTTGCCACGCCGTTCCTGACCCTCGATCCGTCCGCGACGTCGGTTGAGATCTCCGATCACCTCGCCGAGGAAATCCTCGGGTGTGACGACCTCGACGGCGAACACCGGCTCGAGCAGAACGGGCTTGGCGCGCCGTGCAGCTTCCTTCAAGGCTAGCGAGCCCGCGACCTTGAACGCGATCTCGGACGAGTCGGTGTCGTGATACTTGCCGTCGACGAGCGTCACGCGGACGTCCACCATGGGGTAGCCGGCCTTGACGCCGGTGACCAGCGCCTCCTCGACGCCCTTGGCGACCGCGGGGATGAACTCGCTCGGCACCGAGCCGCCGCGGATCTTCGAGACGAAGGAGAAGCCCTCGCCCGGCGCGGGCTCGATGTTGATGTAGACGATGCCGAACTGGCCCGAGCCCCCCGTCTGCTTGACGAAGCGCCCCTCGATCTTCTCGGCGGTGCCGCGGATCGTCTCGCGGTAGGACACCTGCGGGCGACCGACGTTCGCCTCGACCTTGTACTCGCGCTTCATGCGGTCGACGAGGATCTCGAGGTGCAGCTCGCCCATGCCGGAGATCTCGGTCTGGCCGGTCTCCTCGTTGGTGGCGACCTGGAACGTCGGGTCCTCCTCGGCGAGGCGCGCGAGCGCGACGGACATCTTCTGCTGGTCGGCCTTCGTCTTGGGCTCGACGGCGACCTTGATGACGGGCTCGGGGAAGTCGATCATCTCGAGCTTCACCGGCCGGCTGGGGTCGCAGAGCGTGTCGCCCGTGACGATCTGCTTGATGCCGACCGCCGCCGCGATGTCGCCCGCATAGACGGTGTCGACCTCCTCGCGATCGTTGGCGTGCATCACGAGCAGGCGGCCGACGCGCTCCTGGCGGCCGGTCGAGACGTTGAGGATCTTCGACCCGGCCTCGAGCTTGCCGGAGTAGACGCGGAAGTACGTGAGCTTGCCAACGAACGGGTCGGCCATGATCTTGAAGCCGAGCGCGGCGAACGGGTCGCTGTCGTTCGGCTGCAGCACGATCTCGGAGACCGCGTCGCCGGACTTGTCGACGAGGTGGCCCTCGATCGGCTTGACCTCAAGCGGCGACGGCAGGTAGTCGAGCACCGCGTCGAGCAGCGGCTGGACGCCCTTGTTCTTGAAGGCGGAGCCGCAGAAGACAGGGGTGATCTCGATCGACAGCGTCGCCTTGCGCAGCGCGGCCTTGATCATGTCCGTCGGAACCGGCTCCTCGGCGAGGTAGAGCTCGGCGATCTCGTCGTCGAGATCGGCCAGCTGGCTCAGCATCTGCTCGCGGGCGGCGTCGGCGGCGTCTGCGAAGGCGGCCGGGATGTCGATCACGTCCTGGTCCTTGCCGAGGTCGTCGAGGTAGACGATCGCCTTCATCTCGAGCAGGTCGATGATGCCCTTGAAGTCCGACTCCGAGCCGATCGGGATCTGCAGCGGGACGGCGTTCGCGCCGAGGCGCGTCTCCATCGTCTTCAGCGAACCCTCGAAGTCGGCGCCGATGCGGTCCATCTTGTTGATGAAGGCGATCCGCGGGACGGAGTACTTGTCGGCCTGGCGCCAGACGGTCTCGGACTGCGGTTCGACGCCCGCGACGGAGTCGAACAGCGCGATCGCGCCGTCGAGGACGCGCAGCGAGCGCTCGACCTCGACCGTGAAATCGACGTGGCCCGGCGTGTCGATGATGTTGATGCGATGGTCGCGCCACTCGCACGTCGTGGCCGCGGACGTGATCGTGATGCCACGCTCCTGCTCCTGCTCCATCCAGTCCATCGTGGCAGCGCCCTCGTGGACCTCACCGATCTTGTACGTGCGCCCCGTGTAATAGAGGATGCGCTCCGTCGTCGTCGTCTTGCCGGCGTCGATGTGCGCCATGATCCCGATGTTCCGGGTCTTCTCGAGCGAGTGTGTGCGTGGCATGTCGTCTCTTGTCTCTTCTCTTCGGTCGCGACCAAAAAAAGCGGGCCCCTCGGGCCCGCGCGCACGTCTGATCGTTGTCAGGCCCGTCGCGCTATGTGGTCGAGAAATCCATCGCGGTGCGCACTGCGTCCCGGGGCGGCCGTGTCTGAGTACATCGGCCCCGAGGAACGGTCGTCGACTATAGCAAAGGGCTGCCGGCCCAACCGCGACTTTCCGTGGGCGCGGTGGCCGCGTCGCTACTTCTGAACGGCGGTCCAATCGACCGCGCGCAGCGGGACGGCGAGCAGCGCCTGCCATGTGGCGGCATCGCTCTCACCGCTCGCCGGCAGCCCGTGCGCGGTCTGGAAGGCCTCCAGCGCCGTGGCCGTCGCGGCTGTGAACTTGCCGTCGACCGCAACGGTGGGGTCGGCCGATGCGAGGTGCTCCTGCAGCCAGATCACCTGGTCGCCGGTCGCGCCCTGCGCCAGTGCGGGCCAGCCCGGGTCCGGTGAGGCGACGGCCGCGGGCGCGGCTGCGGACAGCACCGACCACGTCGCGGCGCTCGTCGACTGCCAGCTCCACCACGAGATGCCGCCGGCGCCGTAGCCCGCCCAGAGCGCACGGAAGCGGCGCACGTCGGCGGCCGGCGGCGCGTCGTAGGACTGCCCGAGCGGGGCCATCGGGACGCCGTAGATGCGGTTGTTCGCGAACGTCTTCGCGCTCACCGCGTCGACGGTGCCGCCGATCTCCTTCCAGTAGACCTGCGGCAGGTTGGCCTGCACGCCCCCGGGACCGAGGAAGACCGAGTACGGCAGCCGCGGGTGATAGTCGACGTAGGGAAATGACGTCAGGCCTAGTGGGTAGCCGAGCCCGATCGCGCCGCGCAGCGCGGCGAGATAGCGCTGCGCCGCGGCGTAGCGGCCCTCGTAGGCGGTCTCGGCATCGATCACGAAGCAGTCTGCGCCGGCGGCGATCGAGGCCGCGGCGGCGGTCGCCTCGCCCTGAGGGTCGGCGCCGTAGACGAACTGCCAGGCGCAGACGCGCAGCCCACGGGCGTGGAGGTCGTTGACGAGCTGCGCATTGAACTGCGACCAGATGTCGGCTCCGTCGGCGCTCTTGACGAAGACCGTCGTGACGTGCGCCGCGCGGGCGCGCGCGGCGATCGCGTCGAGATTGCCGCCCTCGCTCTTGCTCACGTACCAGATCCAGACCCCGTTGCCCGCGAACGCGGGCGGCAGCGAGCCGGTGTAGGCGGCGCCCCCGGACGACGGCGGCGGCGGCGCGATGACGGTCATGCTGCGCTTGTTCGAGCGCCTGCCGGCCCGGTCGCGCACCGTGACGGCGACCTTGCCGGGCGCTGTGCCGGCCGGCACCCGCGTCGTCCAGCCGCTGGCGCTGTGGGCGAGCTTCGTCGCCAGCGCGCCCTTCGGCCAGCGGAAGGAGACGCGCATGCCGCTCTTCAGCCGCGTGCCGCGCAACTGCACCTTCTTGCCGACGCCGACGCGCACGCCGCCGTGGCAGGCCTTCGCCGTGACCGGCACGCAGCGCAGCGCGGTCAGGCTCGGAGCAGGGGTGCGCGCCTGCGCCACGCTCGCGAAGCCGACGAGTGCGAACACGAACACGAGCCCGCAGACGATCGTCGCGATGCGAAGCTTCATCGTCAGAACAAACCGCTCAACGCCACGCAAGTAGCGTCGCCGGTGCGCATTGGGCGCACACGCAACGATGCGTTCAGGCGTTGCTGCAGCCCGTGCCGGACAGACCCGGCGCTACCAGCGGTAGTGAGCGAAGGCCTTGTTGGCCTGCGCCATGCGGTAGATGTCGTCCTTGCGCTTGTATGCGCCGCCCTGCTGGGACTGGACGTCCATCAACTCGTTGGCGAGCCGCTGGGCCATCGTGCGCTCACGGCGCTGGCGGGCGAACTCGACGAGCCAGCGGACCGCAAGCGTCCGGGCACGGCGCGACGGCACCTCGACGGGCACCTGGTAGGTCGCGCCGCCAACGCGACGAGGACGTACCTCGAGCACCGGCGTCAGCGCCTTGATCGACGCCTCGAGCTGCTCGACCGGGTCCTTGCCGGTGCGCTCTCCGATGATCGCAAGCGCGTCATAGACGATCTTCTCGGCGACGGACTTCTTGCCGTCGAGCATCACGCGGTTGATGACCTGCTGGACGATGCGCGAGCGGTGAAGCGGGTCCGGCTCGATCGGCCGGATCGTTGCGGCAGAGCGGCGCGGCATTACTTCTTCTTCACGCCGTACTGGCTACGGGCCTTCTTGCGGTCGCTGACGCCGGCGGCGTCGAGCGTTCCGCGCACGACCTTGTAGCGCACGCCCGGCAGATCCTTGACGCGGCCACCGCGTACGAGCACGACGGAGTGCTCCTGAAGATTGTGCCCCTCGCCCGGGATGTAGGCGGTGACCTCGATCGAGCCCGTGATCCTCACACGCGCGACCTTGCGCAGCGCGGAGTTCGGCTTCTTCGGCGTCGTCGTGTAGACGCGCGTGCAGACACCGCGCCGCTGCGGAGCGGCGACCTTCTTCTTGCGCCCCTTGCCGGACTTCAGACCAGGGGTGGCGAGCTTCTTCTTGGGCACCTTGCGGCCCTTGCGGACAAGCTGTGACGTCGTAGGCATGCGGGCGGTGATGCTAGCAACCTGCGCGCCGTCAACCGGTGATCGGGACCGGCTTGATCGCGAGGCCGCTCTTGCGCGGGCCCACCGGCCCCGGGTACGTGATCCGGTAGGAGGCCCCGGCGACCTGCGGGATCGTGGCCTCGAACGCCGCCGTGCCGTCAAGCACGACCTGCTCGACGCGAGTCCACGGCCCCCCCTTGATCGAACGTTGCAGGACGACGAGCTTCGGGCCCGGGCCGAGCCGCAGGCGACCGTAGATCAGCACCTTGCGGTGCGGCTTGAGCTGCGCGAAGAGGCCGGCGACGAAGGTCTTGGCGGCGAGCTTGTCGCTGCCGTCAACGTGCAGCAGCCCGGTCGAGTACTCGCCGTACGGGCGCGCGTTGCTCGCCGACACGCGCGTCGGCGACGGCGGCTGGTCGCGCAGCAGGAACTGCGCGAACGAGCGCACGGTCGGCACGCTGTCGGCGATGTACTCGGCCCAGGTCAGCCAGCGCGCCTGCTGCGTCTCGTTGACGTTCGGCCGACCGGGGACGCCCTTCGTCTCGTAGCCGAACTCGGTGATGTAGATGTTGGCATCGGCGGGCGAGATGCGGCCCATCTTCACGAGCTGGTTCAGTGTCGCGGCAAGCGCCGGCAAGTCCGCCATGCGTACGTCGCCGGGCTCCTTGATGGGGTCGCTGACGCGCGAGGGGCGCTCGTTCTGCGAGTACGGATGGTGCGCCCAGCCATCGCCCGGCAGCTGCGTGTAGCCGGCGCAGTCGCCGGTCGTGACCGGCTGCATGTTCGCGTCGACGCAGGCGAGATCGCGGAGGAACTCGAGCGGCGGGACGGGACCCGATCCGGGCTTGCCCCCGGTGCTCGACGTGTTGCCGATCAGCACCGTCGTCGAGGGGCGGGCGCCCTTCACGGCCGCGTAGCCGGCGCGCACCATCGCGCGGTACACGTCAGGGCTCGCCGGCGTCGTGCCGTCGGGCTTCCACTGAGGTAGCAGCAGGCCCTGGTGGTTGGGCTCGTTCCAGAGCGCGAACTCGTCGACGCGCGGCAGCGGCTCCGCGGGAGCGATGTCTCCGCCGGTGTTCGTCGGCGGCAGCGTGCTCGGCGGTTCCGGGTTGGTGAGTGGATCGGGGACCGGGAAGGGGATCAGCGGCTGGATCAGCCCACCGATCAGCCCGGCATCCTCGGGCGGCGCCGGAGGCGGCGTGGCAGCGGCCTGCGGCGGGTTCGGCGGCGGCGTGAACGCCCCGGAGTAGCGCAGCGCGACCGCCTTCGCGAAGTCGGCGTATGCCTGCGGATCGATGTCCGAGCGCGCGCGCGGGCCGGGCGGATCGTCGGTCGCCCAATGCGGAGCCCAGAACCCGATGTCGATCAGGACATTCATGCCGGCGGCGCGGACCGCCCGCACGGCGGTGTCCAGCGACGCCCACAGCGCCTGCTCGTACGCGCCCGGATCGGCCGCGTCGAAGCCCTCCGGCTTCGTCTCGGAGTCCGGGTCGCGCGTCAGCGACGACCAGTACGCCGTGATGCGGACGCGGTCGACGCCGAGCTGCTTCATCCGTACGGCGGCGGCCTGGACCTCGTCGGCCGGGCGGAAGAGCATGAGCCCGTCGTCCTGCATGATCGTCTCGAGGCCGGGGCTCGGCCGCAACGGCGGCAGCTTGGGCGCGACGGGCTTCTTGCGCTTCGTAGCGGGCTTCTTCGAGTGCCGGGCCGGCTTCTTGGAGCTCGCCGCCGGCGTCTTCGAGCTCGTCGCCGGCGTGGTCGCGGTCGAGCTCGGCGTGGACTGTGCGCGAGGCGTCGTAGTCGCGGCGAGCGCCGGCGGCACGAGCGTCGCGGCGACTCCGATCACGATCACCGCAACAGTCGTCCGTGCGCGCCTCATCCGGCCCGCAGTCTGACCGCTGCATGACGCCCGTGCGCTGCCAAGCCCGCTCGCCGGGGACGCCCGCCTGCCAGGATCGGGCGGTACGTGCCTCGACTGATGGATGACCGCTTCACGATCCGCGACGCGCAAACCGCCGATCTCGGCACGATCGCCGACAGCCTCGTCGCCGGCCTCTCGACGTACCGCGGCTGGACGCCGATGGCCTGGAATCCACCAGAGCGCGCCGAGATGCTGCTCGGCTTGCTGCAGCGCTTCCGGCGCGACGGCTCGTGGGCACACGTGGCCTTCGAGGGGCCTGCGCCCGCCGGCCACATCAGCATGCGCCCGGACCGCGACGACGCCGGCGAGCCACGGGCGGATGTCGCGCTGCTGACGCAGCTCTTCGTCCGCGAGCAGTACTGGGGCAGCGGGCTTGCGACCACCCTGCTGCAACACGGCGTGGCGGACATGGTTGCGCGCGGCTTCTCGACGGGCCGGCTGCTCGTCGCCAGCGGCCACCGCCGCGCGCGCCGGTTCTACGAGCGCGAGGGCTGGCAGGCGACGGGCGAGCTCGAGCAGTCCGGCGAGCTCGGCCTCGAGCTCGCCGAGTACCTACGCGCGCTCGAGCGCTGAGCTACGCCGTCGAGGTGGCGGGCGCGCCGGCCGCCGCGCGCGCCGCGCGCACCGGTGCCGGCGTGAGTGCCGAGGCGACGATCACGAGCACGAACGCGATCGCCTGCAGTGCGATGCCGATCCCGTCATTGGGCAGCGGGTCGCCGAAGACGATGATCCCGCCGGCGATCGTCGCGATGTTCGCGGCTGTGCCGGTGACCGCGATCACCGGGACGGCGTCACCGTCCTGCAGCGAGCGCGCCGACGCGTAGAAGGCCGCCGCCGAGCCGCTGAGCGCGACCCACATCCAGGGGCTGAGGATGACCCCGAGCGCCCCACCGCCGCCGACGACGCCGGTCAGCGCCTTGACGCCCAGGTTGCAGACGCCGAAGAGGATCCCCGCTGCTGCGGCGAGCATGATCCCGTGGTGCTCCGCCGGCCCGCCGAGCCGCGGGCCCATGATGAACAGCCCGCCGAGCCCGAACAGGCCGGCCTCGAAGGCGATCATGGCCGTGGCCGAGAAGGTCGAGTGCGCGCCATGGCTGGCAGGCAGCGTGATCGCCAGCAGGATCAGCCCGACGCCGGTCATCGCGAGGCCCCACCACTGCCGCGGGCCGATGCTGAAGCCAAACAGGCGGTCGGCCATCACGGCGAGCAGCACGATCCCGCCCGAGAGCACCGCCTGCACGACCGAGAGCGGCGCCAGCGAGATCGCCGCGACGTGCAGCAGCCAGGCGGCGAGGCCGACGAGCATGCCGATCGCAAACCAGCGCTGGCTCCAGAGCGAGACGGCGGTGCGCAGCGGATGGCGGATGTCGACGGTGCAGGCCGTGCAGCAACCGCGGTGCTTGTAGAGAAACGCCAGGTTCGACACAAAGGCGCAGAACAGGGCGAGGAGGATTCCGAGATAGAGGCTCATGAAAGGCAGCGCAGCGCGTACGTCGAGCAGATGTCTCGGTGCCGGGCGGCACCCCTACCTTCGACATTTTCCTGGATCTGCTTGACGCCTGTAGCCTGCCTCAAGGAGGCTAGCGGGATCGTCCGCCGCACGCGCCAAGACCGCGAAGTTGTCACGAAATCGCTGCAAGCATGGCGCGAATGGGTCCTTGCACGAGACACGTCGGTGATGCTCGCAGGCCCCGGCAGGCGGTCGCAGACGCGTCCAGCCGCGGTGGCCGCATGCGCGGGTGGGGGCATGGCTCTCCATTCGCCCGGTGTCCGGAGGGACCTTTGACGCTCGACGACCGGTTCGCGCACCTTGAGCGACGCACGCCGCTCGGTGGGCTGACCCTGTACGTCGCCGGCGACCGCCGCTCACGACGGCGCGGGCTCGCCCGACTGGACGCCCTGCCGGAAGGTCACGCGCTGCTCTTGCAGCGCTGTCGCTCGGTGCACACGATCGGCATGCGCTTCGCGCTGGATCTCCTGTGGATCGCCGCCGACGGCACGCTCGTGCGCCTCGATCACGCGGTCGCGCCGCGCCGGTTGCGCACCTGCCTGCGCGCCCACTCCGTCGTCGAGACTGCGGCGGGCGAGGGAACGCGGTTCGCAGCGGCGCTCCTCCGAGCGCCGCTGCGATTGCGCTGACTACCGGTCAGACCTCCGGCACGTCGAGGTCCGCGAGCTCCTCGGCGAACCCGGTGTCGCCGCCGCCGGTGCCGATCTCCTCCAGTGAGGCGATGTCCTCGTTGAACGCCGTGCCGAAGCCGCCCAGGCCGTCGCCGAGCCCGAGCTCGGCCGCGATCTCGTCCTGGTCGAGCAGGCCGACGTCGTCCATCGCGCGCGGCAGCGGCTCGGAGGGCTCGATCTCGATGCGCCGGTAGCGCTTGAGACCGGTCGCCGCCGGGATCAGCTTGCCGATGATGACGTTCTCCTTGAGGCCGTTGAGGCGATCGATCTTGCCCTCGAGCGCCGCATCGGTCAGGACCTTCGTCGTCTCCTGGAAGGAGGCCGCCGAGAGGAACGAGTCCGTGTTCAGCGACGCCTTCGTGATGCCGAGGATGATGTCCTCGAACTGGGCCGCCTCGCCACCCCTGGCGATGATCTCGTCATTGATCTTCGCGAACTCGAAGCGATCGACGAACTGCCCCGGGAGGTAGTCGGTGTCGCCCTTCTGGTCGACGCGCACCTTCTTGAGCATCTGGCGTGCGATCAGCTCGATGTGCTTGTCGTTGATGTCCACGCCCTGCGACACGTAGACCTCCTGCACCTCCTTGACGAGGTACTGCTCGGTCTCCGTGCGCCCGCGGATCGCCAGCAGCTCGTGCGGGTAGAGCGACCCCTCGTTGAGCTGCGTGCCGGCCTCGACGCGCTCGCCGTTCTCGACGAACACGCGCGTGCGCCGCGGGAAGGCGTGCCGGTGCTCCTCGCCGGCGTCGTCGGTGATGACGACGGTCAGCGCCTTCTCGGTCTCCTCGAGGCTGATCGTGCCGTCCTGCTCGGCGATCTTCGCCAGGCCCTTCGGCTTGCGGGCCTCGAACAGCTCCACGACGCGCGGCAGGCCGTGCGTGATGTCCGCGCCGGCGACGCCGCCGGTGTGGAACGTGCGCATCGTCAGCTGCGTGCCGGGCTCGCCGATCGACTGGGCGGCGATGATGCCGACCGCGTCACCGATCTGCGCCGTCTGGCCGGAGGCCATCGAGCGGCCGTAGCAGGCCTGACAGACACCGCTGGCGGCCTCGCACTTCAGCACCGAGCGCACGGCGATCTTCACGACGCCGTGGTTGTCGGCCTTCAGCTGGTCGAGGCTCTCCTTGATGTCGGCGATCTGCGGGCGGTCGATCTCGCCGCCCTGCTCGACGATCACGCGGCCCCGCTTCGTCGCGATCTTCGCCGCTGCGAAGCGTCCGAGCAGGTTGTCGTTGACCGAGCCGTCCTCCTTGAGGAACGGCAGCTCGATGAACTCCTCCGTGCCGCAGTCCGGCTCGCGGATGATGACGTCCTGCGCGACGTCCACGAGACGCCGCGTCAGGTAGCCGGAGTCCGCGGTGCGCAGCGCCGTGTCGGCCAAGCCCTTGCGCGCGCCGTGCGTCGAGGTGAAGTACTCGAGCACGTCGAGGCCCTCCATGAAGTTCGCCTTCACCGGACGCTCGATGATCTCGCCCTTCGGGTTGGCCATCAGGCCGCGCATGCCGGCAAGCTGGCGGATCTGCTTGAACGATCCGCGGGCACCCGAGTTGGCCATCATGAAGATCGGGTTCAGGACGTCGAGGTTTGCGACCATCGCGTCCGCGACCTTCTCCGTGCACTCGTTCCACTGCTCGACGACCGCCTCGTGGCGCTCCTCCTGCGTGATCAGGCCCATGTCGTACTGGCCCTGCAGCTCGGCGACCTTCTCCTCGTAGGACTTCACGATCTCGCCCTTGCTGGGCGGGATCACGACGTCGTTCTTGGAGATCGTGATGCCGGCCTTCGTCGAGAACTCGAAGCCGAGGTCCTTGAACGCGTCGAGCACTTGCGAGATCGTCGTCGCGCCGTATGTCTGCACGAGCTGGTCGACGAGCTCCGTCGTGTCGCGCTTCTTCATCGACTTGTTGACGAACTCATACGTCGTCGGGTCGAACTCGTCGCCCATCGCCTCCAGCAGCGCCCGCTCGATGCGGTCGTTGTAGATGATCCGGCCGATCGTCGTGAGGACGTGGCCGCCCTCGCGCCCGAGCGGGCGGAACTCGGCGAGGTCGTGCAGCTTGACGCCACCGAGCTCGTAGGACAGCTCAGCCTCCTGCGCCGTGCGGAACACGTGCGGCCGCGGCTCGTACGTCGCGCGGTCGACCGTCGAGAGCTCGTCGGCCTCGGGGCCATACGTCAGGTAGTAGGCGCCGAGGATCATGTCCTGCGTCGGCGTCGCCAGCGGCTGGCCGTGTGCCGGCGACAGGATGTTGTTGCTCGACAGCATGAGGATGCGGGCCTCCGCCTGCGCCTCGGCGCTGAGCGGCAGGTGGACCGCCATCTGGTCGCCGTCGAAGTCGGCGTTGAACGCGTGACAGACGAGCGGGTGGACCTGGATCGCCTTGCCCTCGACGAGCACCGGCTCGAACGCCTGGATGCCGAGGCGATGCAGCGTCGGCGCGCGGTTGAGCAGCACCGGGTGCTCGTGGATGACCTGCTCGAGAACGTCCCACACCTCGGGGATCATCGAGTCGACCATCTTCTTGGCCGCCTTGATGTTCTGTGCCGCCTTGCGCTCGACGAGCTGGGCCATGATGAACGGCTTGAACAGCTCGAGCGCCATCAGCTTCGGCAGGCCGCACTGGTGCAGCTTCAGGTACGGACCGGCCACGATGACCGAGCGGCCCGAGTAGTCGACGCGCTTGCCGAGCAGGTTCTGGCGGAAGCGGCCCTGCTTGCCCTTGAGCATGTCGCTGAGGGACTTGAGCGGCCGGTTGCCCGGGCCGGTGACGGGACGCCCGCGGCGGCCGTTGTCGAACAGCGCGTCGACGGCCTCCTGGAGCATCCGCTTCTCATTGTTGACGATGATCTCGGGCGCGCCGAGGTCGAGCAGCCGCTTGAGGCGGTTGTTGCGGTTGATGACGCGGCGGTAGAGGTCGTTGAGGTCCGACGTCGCGAAGCGCCCGCCGTCGAGCTGGACCATCGGGCGCAGCTCCGGCGGGATCACCGGGACGGCTTCGAGGATCATCTGCTCCGGGCGGTTGCCGGACTGGATGAACGCGCTGACGACCTTGAGGCGCTTGACCGCGCGGGCCTGCTTCTGGCCCTTGGCGGTGCGCACCATCTCGCCGAGCTCCTCGGACTCGTCCTCGAGGTCGACCTGCTGCAGGAGGTCGCGGATCGCCTCCGCGCCCATGCCGCCGCGGAAGTACTCGCCGAAGCCGTACGGCGAGCCGAAGCGCTCCTTGAGCTCGCGGAAGATCGTCTCGTCGTGCTCGATCTTCTTGGGCTCCATGTCCTTGAAGAACTGCCACACCTGGCGCATGCGCTCGGCGGCGTCCTCGATGTACGCCTCGGTGTCGGCGATGTCGGACTCGAAGGTCTTCCTGAGGTCCTTGAGCATCTTCGCGCGCTCGTCGTCGTCGAGCTTCTTGACGTCGATGTCGAGGTGCTCGGCCCAGATGTGGTCCTCGTCGTCGAAGTCCTTCTGCGAGCCCTCCTCGAGGTACGCCTCACGGCGCACCTGCTGCTCCTTGAGCTCGAGCACGCGCTCCTCGCGCTCGGCAGCGTACGCGTCGAGCACCTCGTTGACCTTCACCTCGAGATCGGCCGTGTCGCGCTCACGCGCCTCGTCGTCGACCCAGGTGACGATCGATGCCGCGAAGTAGAGGACCTTCTCAAGCTCCTTGGGAGCCATGTCGAGCAGGTAGCCGATGCGGCTCGGGACGCCCTTGAAGAACCAGATGTGGCTGACCGGTGCCGCGAGATCGATGTGACCCATGCGCTCGCGGCGCACCTTCGAGCGCGTGACCTCGACGCCGCAGCGCTCGCAGACGATGCCCTTGTAGCGGACGCGCTTGTACTTGCCGCAGTAGCACTCCCAGTCCTTCGTCGGACCAAAGATGCGCTCGCAGAAGAGGCCGTCCTTCTCGGGCTTCAGGGTGCGGTAGTTGATCGTCTCCGGCTTGGTGACCTCGCCGGAGCTCCAGCCTCGGATCTGCTTCGAGGAGGCGAGGCCGATCTCGATGGCGTCGAAGTTATTGATGTCGATCAAGGGGGATCCTTACGTCAGTGGTGATGGCCCGGGGTCCGTCGACCCCAGGCCGAAAGGGAGTCGGCGATCGCGGCGCTGCGCCGCGATCACGTCTCCGCTGGTGCTTCGGCGTCGATCGCGATCTCCGCCACGGTCTCGTCGTCGTCGATGACGACGTCCGGGGTCTCGAGCTCGTCCGCGTCGATCACGGCTGTGACGCCCTCGTCGGCTGCCTCGGCGGCACCGTCGACGACCGCCTCGGCCCCAGCCTCAGCCTCGCCGAGCGCATCGGCAGCGCCGTTGCCGGCCCGCACGCCCGACAGGTCGATGCCGAGCTCCTCGGCCGCGCGCAGCAGGTCGTCGTCCTCGTCACGCATCTCGGCGCGCGCGCCCTCCTCGGAGACGACGTTGACGTCGAGCGCCAGCGACTGCATCTCCTTGAGCAGCACCTTGAAGGACTCCGGGATCGAGGGCTCGGCGATGTTCTCGCCCTTGACGATCGCCTCGTAGGCCTTCACGCGCCCGACGGTGTCGTCGGACTTGATCGTCAGCATCTCCTGCAGCGTGTACGCCGCGCCGTAGGCCTCGAGCGCCCAGACCTCCATCTCGCCGAAGCGCTGGCCGCCGAACTGCGCCTTGCCGCCCAGCGGCTGCTGAGTGACGAGCGAGTACGGGCCCGTCGAGCGCGCGTGGATCTTGTCGTCGACGAGGTGCAGGAGCTTGAGGATGTACATGTAGCCGACCGTCACCTGCTGCTCGAACGGCTCGCCGGTGCGGCCGTTGTACAGCGTGAACTTGCCCGACGCGCGGATGCCTGGGCGACGCGACTTGTCGATGTCCATCCGGATGCGGCCCTTGTGCTCGTCCTGCCACTTGACGAGGGCGTTGTCGACGTCCTCGACCGAGGCGCCGTCGAAGACCGGCGTTGCCGTATAGACCTTGCCCGGGCGGCCCTCGGCCGTACGCTGGGTCTGGGCGATCTTGTAGGCCTCGCTGCCGTCGTCGTACCAGCCCTCCGCCGCGGCCCATCCGAGGTGGGTCTCCAGCAGCTGGCCGACGTTCATCCGGCTCGGCACGCCGAGCGGGTTGAGGATGACGTCGACCGGCGTGCCGTCCTCCATGAACGGCATGTCGGCCTCGTCGACGATCTTCGAGATGACGCCCTTGTTGCCGTGGCGTCCGGCGAGCTTGTCGCCCTCGGAGATCTTGCGCTTCTTGGCGACGAACACGCGCACGAGGTGGTTGACGCCCGGCGGCAGGTCGTCGCCGGCGTCGCGGCCGAACGTCATGACGTCGATCACGACGCCGCCCTCGCCGTGGGGGACCTTCAGCGACGTGTCGCGGACCTCGCGCGCCTTCTCCTTGAAGATCGCGCGGATCAGCTTCTCCTCGGCGGTGAGCTCGGTCTCGCCCTTCGGCGTGACCTTGCCGACGAGCAGGTCGCCGGAGCCGACCTCGGCGCCGACGCGGACGATGCCGCGATCGTCGAGGTTGCGCAGCGACTCCTCCGAGCGGTTCGGGATGTCGCGCGTGATCTCCTCGTCGCCGAGCTTCGTCGTGCGCGCGTCGATCTCGTACTCCTCGATGTGGATCGAGGTGAGCTCGTCGTCCTTGACGAGGCGCTTGCTGAGGATGATCGCGTCCTCGAAGTTGTAGCCCTCCCAGGACATGAAGGCGACCTTCAGGTTCTTGCCGAGCGCCATCTCGCCGTGGTCGGTGGCCGAGCCGTCGGCGAGCATCTCGCCGGCCTCGACGACCTGACCGCTGCGGACCATCGGCTTCTGATGGATCAGCGTGCCCTGGTTGGAGCGGCGGTACTTGTCGAGCAGATACTCGTCGCGGGCACCCTCGGCCGTCTCGACCTCGATCCGCTCGGCGTCGACGTAGCTGATCGTGCCGGCGTTCTTCGCCAGCAGGACGTCGCCGGTGTCGAGCGCCGCGCGACGCTCCATGCCCGTGCCGATGACCGGCGCGTCGGTGCGCAGCAGCGGCACCGCCTGGCGCTGCATGTTCGAGCCCATCAGCGCGCGGTTGGCGTCGTCGTGCTCGAGGAACGGGATCATCGCCGTCGCGACCGACCAGATCTGCTCGGGCGAGACGTCCATCAGGTCGACCTCGCTCGGGTCGACCGTCACGTACTGACCGGCGAGCGTCCGGCAGACTGCCTCGTCGCCGAGCAGCTTGCCGTTCTCGTCGACCGGGTGGTTGGCCTGGGCGATCTTCAGCTCTTCTTCCTGCGTGGCGTCGTAGCGGACGACCTCGCCGGTGATGACGCCGTCCTTGACGACCCGGTAGGGCGTCGTCACGAAGCCGTGCTCGGAGACCTCGGCGTAGCTCGACAGCGAGCCGATCAGGCCGATGTTCGGGCCCTCCGGCGTCTCGATCGGGCACATCCGGCCGTAGTGGGTCGGGTGCACGTCGCGAACCTCGATCGGAGCGCGCTCACGCGTCAGGCCGCCGGCCCCGAGGGCGCTGAGGCGGCGGCGATGCGTGAGGCCGGCGAGCGAGTTCGTCTGGTCCATGAACTGGCTCAGCTGCGAGGAGCCGAAGAACTCCTTCTGCGCGGCGACCACCGGGCGGATGTTGATGATCGTCTGTGGCGTGATCGTGTCGGCGTCCTCGGTCGTGAGACGCTCGCGCACGACGCGCTCCATCCGGTACAGGCCGATGCGGAAGGCCTCCTGGATGAGCTCGCCGACGGTCCGCAGGCGGCGGTTGCCGAAGTGCTCGTACTCGTCGAGGTGCTCGCCGACGGCCTCGCGCGGGTACGTCTGCGCCTCCGCGGCGTAGTCCTTGATCTCGACCTCGGGCTCCTCGGGCATGCCGAGGATCCGCGGCAGGGAGACGAGCTCCTTGACGAGGGCGAGGATGTCGTCGTGCGTCAGCGTGCGGGTCTCGAGGTCGATGTCGAGGCCGAGGCGCGCGTTGAGCTTGTAGCGGCCCACGCGCGTGAGGTCGTAGCGCTTCGGATCGAAGAAGAGCTGGTGCAGCAGCGCGCGGGCGTTGTCGACGCTCGGCGGCTCGCCGGGGCGCTGCTTCTTGAAGAGCTCGACGAGCGCGCCCTCCTCAGTCTTCGTCGGCTCGGTGTCAGCCTCGATCGTGTTGCGGATGTAGAGGCTGTTGTCGAAGAGGTTGATGATCTCCTCGTCCGTCGCGTAGCCCATCGCGCGCAGCAGAACCGTCACCGGCAGCTTGCGCTTGCGGTCGATGCGGACGAAGACCTTGCCCTTCTTATCGATCTCGAGCTCGAGCCACGAGCCGCGCGCCGGCATGAGGTTCGCGATGAAGACCTGCTTCTCGCGGTCCTTGGCCTCCATCAGGTACGCGCCCGGGGAGCGGACGAGCTGCGTGACGACGACGCGCTCCGTGCCGTTGATGATGAACGTGCCCCGCTCCGTCATCCACGGGAAGTCGCCCATGAAGACGGACTGCTCGCGGATCTCCCCCGTCTCGCGATTGACGAACGCGACCGTGACCGTCAGCGGGCGCGCGTACGTGAGGTCCTTCTCGCGGCACTCCTCGATCGATGCGACCGGGTCGTCGAAGTGGAACTCGCCGAAGTCGACGGCGAGGTTGCCGGTGTAGTCCTCGATCGGCGAGATGTCCGAGATCGTCTCGCGAAGGCCGCCCTTTTCAGGATCGGTCAGCCACGCGAACGAGCGGCGCTGGATGTCGATGAGGTTGGGAACGTCATGAACTCGGTTCAGACGCGCGAAGGTCCGGCGCGTCCGGGGGGCGTCAGCAAGGGGCAAGGCGGCGACTCCTCAAGGGGTCGGAGAGGGCGTTCTCATTCGGCGGCGGCGCCGCGGCCGTGGGGCTACAGGCGCGGACCGTCCAGGTTAGCACAGCGACGTGCCGCCCCCGCCAGGGGGCTGTCGACGCTCACGGACCCCACCTCAAGCCTGCGCTATGTGGGCGCAAGACCATGCTGCGAAGGCGGCTACGGCTATCGGTCGACTTGCGGAGGGTAGCGCGGGTCGCCGGGATTTGCGATCTGGTGGACGACCGGCTGAACGCGCCGGAACGACGAAGGGCGCCCGGCGGGGCGCCCTTCGCGACAGCGGTTCGGCGAGCGTCATGGTCTGGCAGGGACCAGGTGCCCAAACCGTGCCCCTGTTTCCTGACGGGCCCCTACTTGATCTCGACGGACGCTCCGGCCTCTTCGAGCTCCTGCTTGAGCTTCTCGGCCTCGTCCTTGTCGACGCCCTCGCGGACGGCCTTGGGGGCCTCGTCGACGAGTGCCTTGGCCTCCTTCAGGCCCAGGCTCGTGGCCGCGCGGACGACCTTGATGACCTGGATCTTCTTGTCGCCGGCCGCCGTGATGATGACGTCGAACGCCGACTGCTCCTCCTCGGCGGGCGCCGCGTCGCCGCCGCCACCGCCGGCCGGGGCCGCCACGGCCGCCGCCTGCGCCGAGACGCCGAACTCCTCTTCGAGGGCCTTGATGCGCTCGCTCAGCTCGAGGACAGAGATGCTCTTGAGCTCGTCGATCCATTCCGCAGTGGACTGGGCCATGGGTTACTCCTTCTCCTGGTCAGTATCAGATTCGTTGTCGTCCGCCGGCTCGGCGGGGGCCTCCGGCGCGGCGGCCTCGGGCTCGGGTGTTGCCGGCGCGGCCGGCGCGTCGGCAGGTGCCTCAGCCTCCGGCTCGGCGACCGCCGGTGCTGCGCTCGCAGGCGCCGCTCCGGACGGGATCTCGCCGGACTGCTTCTTCTCGGCCACCTGGTTGAGCTGGCGAGCCAGCCCGCTGATGAGATTCGAGAGACTCGTCACGAGGCCGGTCAGCGGCGACGCGACGATGTTCACGAACTGGGCGTTGAGCACGTCGCGCGTCGGGAGGCGCGCGATCGACTGGACCTGCTCGGGCGCGAGCGCCTCGCCGTTCAGCACGCCGCCCTTGAACGGCAGCAGCCCCGTCGTACGGGCGTAGTCGAAGACGGCCTTGGCGGCCGCCGCGGCGTCGCCGCGCGCGAACGTCAGCGCCGTCGGGCCCGCGAGCAGCGGCTTGAGATGCTCGGCGCCGGCCTTGTCGGCCGCGCGCACGGTGAGCGTGTTCTTGACGACCCGCAGCGTCGCGTCGGCATCGCGCAGCTTGCTGCGCAACTCGGCCGCCTGGGCGACCGTGATCCCGCGGTAATCGACCGCGTAGACCGCTTCGGACTCTGTGATCTGAGCGGTGATCTCCTCGATCACCGCGGCTTTCTGCTCTCGGTTCATCTGCCTCCTCGCCGGGTCTTCTGCCGCGTCAGCGGCAGCCCGGGGTCTGCGGTGGCCTCAGAGACGGACGCTCACGCGGCGGGAGCCGGAGCGGCCTCCTCGAGGATGTCGCGGGTACGGGACGGGTCGACCTTGACGCCGGGGCCCATCGTCGAAGCGAGCGTGATCGTGCGCAGGTAGCGGCCCTTTGCGGCAGACGGCTTGGCGCGGATCAGCTCGTCGATGACGGCGGCGTAGTTCTCGAGCAGCTGGCGCTCGGAGAACGCCTTCTTGCCGATCGGAAGATGGACGATCGCGGTGCGATCGGTGCGGTACTCGATCTTGCCGGCCTTCGCCTCTTCGATCGCGCGCGCGACGTCCATCGTCACGGTGCCGACCTTGGGGTTGGGCATCTTGCCCTGCGGT
Source organism: Solirubrobacteraceae bacterium (assembly GCA_036271655.1). Lineage (GTDB taxonomy): Bacteria > Actinomycetota > Thermoleophilia > Solirubrobacterales > Solirubrobacteraceae > CADCVQ01. The sequence goes on along the minus strand of DATBAE010000032.1, from coordinate 36,452 downwards.
CCGAGGATCCGGCCGAGCCGGCCGACGACGGGCATCAGGTCAGGTGTCGCGATCGCGACGTCGAAGTCCGTGAAGCCGTCCTCGACGCGCTTGGCGAGATCGGCCGCGCCGACGATGTCGGCGCCGGCCTCCTCGGCCTCCTTCGCCTTGTCGCCCTGCGCGAAGACGGCGATCGTGATCTCCTTGCCGAGCCCGTTGGGCAGCGCGACCGTACCGCGCAGCTGCTCGTCGGCATGGCGCACGTTGAGGCCCGTGCGGACGTGGACCTCGACGGTCTCGTCGAACTTCGGCCCCGGCAGCGCCTTGATCAACTGCACGGCCTCGGCCGGCGTGTGCTCGCGCTCGCGCTCGACCTGCGAGCGCGCATCCAGATAGGTCTTTCCGCGCTTAGACAACGTCGACTCCCATGCTCCGTGCCGTGCCGGCGATGATCTTCGAGGCCTGGTCGAGGTCGTTCGCGTTGAGATCGTCGAACTTGCGCTCGGCGATGTCGCGGATCTGCGCGCTCGTGATCGTGCCGACCTTCACGCGATGCGGCTCGCCGGACCCGCTCTTCAGCCCGAGCGCCTGCTTGATGAGCACCGCAGCGGGCGGCGTCTTCGTGACGAACGTGAACGAGCGGTCCTCGTAGACGGTGATGACGACCGGGATCGTCGTTCCGGCGTCGCTCTGGGTCTGGGCGTTGAACGCCTTGCAGAACTCCATGATGTTGATGCCGTGCTGGCCCAGGGCGGGACCGACCGGCGGAGCCGGGCTGGCCTGGCCGCCCACGGCCTGCAGCTTGATCTGGGTGAGGACTTTCTTAGCCATAAGTTAGATCTTCTTGACCTGGTCGAAGCCGACTTCGACCGGGGTCTCGCGGCCGAAGATTGACACAAGCACCTTCAGGCGAGAGGCGTCCTCGTTCATCTCGGAGATCTCGCCGGAGAAGTCCGACAGCGGACCCGAGATGACCTTGACGCTCTCGCCGATCGCGAACGTCGCCTTCTTGCGCTCGCGCACCGCGACCTCGCGGTGCAGCAGGCGATCGACCTCGGCCTGCGTGAGCGGGACCGGCTCGTTGGAGGCGCCGACGAAGCCGGTGACGCCGGGGGTGCCCTTGACGAGGCCCCAGGAGTCTTCGTTGAGCTCCATGTTCACGAGCACGTAGCCCGGCATCGTGCGCTTCTCGACCGTGATCTTCTGGTTGTCCTTCATCTCGGACACGGACTCGGTCGGCACGACGACCTGACGGACGTTGCGCTTCTGGTTCAGCGAGACCACGCGGTGCTCAAGGTTCTGCTTGACCTTGTTCTCGTGGCCTGAATAGGTGTTTACGACGTACCAGCGAAACATGCGTGCCTTAGAGGTTCGTGATTCGGAGAAATGGTGGTTCGCGACGAACCATCAGAGGATGAGGTCGACGATCTTCTGCGCTAGGAGGTCTGCGAGGCCGAGGAAGGCCCCTGCGACGACGACGAAACCCAGGACGACCGTGGTTGCCTGCCCGACCTGACGGCGGTCCGGCCAGTCCACGCGCTGCAGCTCGGCCCAGCAGGCGCGGAGAAAGTTGAAGAGACGAAAGCCCGACGGCTTGTTCGCGGGCTGGACGGCGACATCGCCGGCACCGCTGCCAAGCCGCTCGTCCTCGATGACAATGTCGTCATCGTCAAGCGGCTCGTCGGCGACGAGCTCGGGGTCCGGCGCGACAGGCTCGCCGCGGGCACCGGCAACGATCGCCGCCTCGACCTCCTCGACATCGCCTGAGGCATGGTCGAGTGAGCCCGGGACGTTCTCCCGATGCAGGTTCTGCTTGCGATCTCGCGCTCGCTGGCGGTTTCGTGCCATGGGATGCGGGGGGTCCTGAGCGCTACCGGGTCTCCCGGTGGCTCGTGTGCTCCTTGCACCACTTGCAGTATTTGCGCAGCGTAATCCGATCTGGATTGTTGCGCTTGGACTTATTCGTCTGGTAATTGCGCCGCTTGCAGACCTCGCAGGCGAGGGTCACAGCGATACGCACGTCTCCGCGGGCCATTCGGCGCTCCGTGACGGCGAGAGGACAGAAAAAGGACCTGCAGGGCAGGTCTCGTTCGAGAGGATAGCGCGGGCCGCAGGGCCACGGTGACGACCGCCTCCGCGGCGCCCGGCGACCGCCGCGCATGAGCAGGCGCGGGATGGCGCCCCTGGCGCCCTACGCCCGTGCGCTCGTCTGCGGATCGAGCCGCGTCATGTGCACGCTGGCATCGAGCCGCGATCCCGCGCTGCCCTGGTAGACGCCGCGCACCGGCGGCACGTCGGCGTAGTGGCGGCCATGTCCGATCTTCACGTGCCGCTCGCCGGCAAGCCGGCGGTTCGTCGGGTCGGCGCCGACCCAGACCGGCTCCCCCCAGCCGTCCTTGCCGCTCGCAGGGCCGACATAGCCGGTCTGCGGCTCCCCGCCACCGCCTTCGCCCCGACCGCCGGCGCCCGGCAGCAGGGCCTCGAGCCAGGCGTGCGTCTCGACCTCCACGGAATCGGCGCCCTCGTCCTTCGGGGCTGCCCACAGGTAGCCGCTCACATAGCGCGCGGCGATCCCATTGCGGCGCAGCATGATCAGCCCGAGGTGGACGTAGTCCTGGCAGACGCCGGCGCCGGCCGCGAGGAACTCGCTCACGGTCGTGCCGACGAACGTCGCGCCACTGCGGTACTCGTAGCGGTCCGGGATGAGGTCGTAGAGGCATTCGAGCGTCGCCAATGGCGACGGCCGCCGGACCGCCGCGCAGAGCTCGTCGATCACGTCGCCGAACGGCTCGTCGCCGGCCGGCAGCAGGAACTCCCCGGCGGCCTCGCCGTAGGCCTCCGTGTCCAGCGCGGCCCAGTCGACTGCGGGGGGCTCGGCGGGCTCGGCGGTCACGACGCGGGCGCGGACGTCGATGCTCAGGCGCGTGTGCGGGCGAACGATCCCGAACTCGAGCACCTCCGTGCCGAAGTAGTCCGAGTGGCGCCCGACGCGGGCCTCCGGCTCGATCCGCACCGTGAACTCGTCGCAGCGCTGCGACGACGTCGTCGCCGGGCGTACCCGCAGCGCGTTGAGGTTGTCGGACACCGGAGCGTCGTAGACGTACTCGGTGAGGAAGCGGATCGCGAAGTGCATGATCGGTCGTCAGGCCGCCGTCCGGGCGCCGCCGAAGTATCGCTGAGCGATGTCGCCGTCGACGTGGCCGAGCTCGCGCTGGACCTCTTCGCAGGTGACGCGCAGGTCGGCATCGCTCTCAGCGCTGCGGCGGAACTCGAGGTCGGCCGACAGCCGGCTGAGGCGCAGGATCGGCTCCGAGCTGCGCGGCGAGCCGTCGGCCGTCTGCAGCGCGACGTTGACCGCGTCGACGGCGGCCGCGACGGAGTCCGGATAGCTGCGCTCGAACAGCAAAAAACGCGCCACCGGCTTGGCGTGGGCCGGCGCTGGCACCGCACGGCGGTAGGCCTGAAAGCCGCCGACCGCCTGCAGCAATGCGATCGCCTGACCGTCGGCGCCGTCCTCGTCGTCGCCGACGGGCAGCGCGACGCGCAGCATCCGCAGGACCATGTCGCCGGACTCGATCCGCCCGCCGGCCGACAGGAACGCGCTCGCCTCGTCGCGCAGCATCGTGCGCGCAGTCAGGCCCCAGAAGAGCGCCGAGCGCTCCTTGACGTGCTGGTAGATCGAGTACGCGCCGGTCGGCAGCCGCGCCGTTCCCGACAGGTCGCCGTCGCGCAGCCGCAGGTGCGTCGTGTTGATCGCCTCCCACATCTCGGCGCTGATGACGTCGCGCACAGCCTGCGCGCCCTCGCGCGCGCGCGCGACACACGCGACGACGGAGGCCGGATTGCCGGTGTCGCGCGTGAGCGCCTCGAGCACCGTGTCGCGCGTCGCCGGCGCCTCTTCGCCGCCGTTGGCGCCGCCCATGATGTGCATCAACGAGTCCCAGCCCAGGCGCGTCGCGCTCGGGTCCTCGGGACGGCCCTGCAGCTCGGCCTGGAAGACGCCGTCGAGCAGGCGCGCGGTCGACTCGGCGCGGGCGAGATTGCGCCCGAGCCAGAAGAGCTCCTGTGCGATGCGAGCAAGCATCAGTATCAGTGGCGACCGGGCATCTACTGCTGCTGTTGCTGCTGTTGCTGGCCGGTCCAGGCGCCGTAGCGCAGGTCGGGCAGCGCCGGCGGCAGGCTCTCCGGGCGCAGCGGTGACGCACGATCGCCGCGATCCTCGCCGTCCTCCAGGACCCAGGTGTCCTTCGAGCCGCCGCCGCGCGAGGAGTTGACGATCATCGAGCCCTCGACCATCGCGACGCGCGACAGCCCGCCGGGGACGATCGAGATCGTCTCGCCGAAGACGGCGAACGGGCGCAGATCGACGTGGCGCGGTGAGAGCAGGCCGTCGTCGTCGGCCGTCGGGACGGTCGACAGCTTCACGACTTCCTGCGCGATCCACTTCTCCGGCGAGCGCCGGATCACGTCGGCGAGCCCGGCCAGCTCGATCGGGTCGGTGGACGGCCCGATGAAGACGCCCTTGCCGCCGGACTCGCCGGTCGGCTTGAAGACGAGCTCGTTCATCCGCGAGAGGGCGTGCTCCATCGCATCGCGGTCGGACATGAGGTATGTCGTGACGTTGTCGAGCAGCGGCTCCTCGCCGAGGTAGAAGCGGATCATCTCGGGGACCCAGTGGTAGATCGCCTTGTCGTCGGCGACGCCGGTGCCGATCGCGTTGGCGAGTGCGACGGTGCCGGCGCGATAGGCGCGCATCAGACCCGGCACGCCGAGCACCGAGTCGGGCCGGAACTCGAGCGGGTCGACGAAGTCATCGTCGAGGCGGCGATAGACGGCGTGGACGCGCTGCAGGCCGTGCGTCGTGCGCATGTAGACGACGTCGTCGCGCACGACGAGATCCGATGCCTCGACGAGCTCGACGCCCATCTGACGCGCGAGGAACGCATGCTCGAAGTACGCCGAGTTGAGCGGGCCCGGCGTCCATACGACCACCGTCGCCTCCCCCTCGGCCGCCGGCGCGACGGCGCGCAGCGCGGCGAGCAGGAGCATCGGGTAGTGGTCGACGGGGCGAACGCGGTACTCGGTGAACAGCTGAGGCACGAGGCGCGTCATCGCCGTGCGGTTCTCGAGCACGTACGAGATTCCCGAGGGCGTCCGGACGTTGTCCTCGAGCACCTTCCAGGAGCCGTCGGCGTCACGCACGAGGTCGCAGCCGGCGACGTGACAGTAGACGCCGCCCGGCGGGCGGATCCCATGCGCCGCGCGAGCGAAGTGGCTGCGGCTGACGACGAGGCGCCAGGGGATGATCCCCGCGCGGACGATCTCGCGGGCGTGGTAGACGTCGTCGACGAAGCGGTTCAGCGCGCGGATGCGCTGCGCGATCCCGCGCTTGATCTGCGTCCATTCGGCGGCCGGCAGGACGCGCGGCACGAGGTCGAGCGGCATCGGGCGCTCGAGCGTCGGCCCGTCCTCGCCGGTCGTGTCGCACGTGATCCCCTGCTGGACGAAGATCGCATCGCGGCGGCGGCCGGCCGCGGCGAGCTGCTCGGGGCCGAGCGCGTCGAGGCCCGCGACGAGGGCGGCGGTGTGCGGGCGCGGCTTGCCGTCACCGTCGTAGAGCTCGTCGTAGTACCCCGCGCTCGGCCGATACGCCGGTGCCGAGCGCGCGATCTCAATGTTCGTCATCCCCGCCATTTCCGCAGATGTCATCCGGCACCGTCATGTCCTCGGGGCCAACTACCCGCGCCGCAGTTTCGCCCCCGGGGCCATGTCGCGCCCCGGCGCCCGGCGCGCGCTCGCCGTGGCGGACCGCGCCGCCCGCGCTCAGACGCCCGACAGCGCCTTGAAGCGACGCGCTTCGACGGCGAGCCGCCGGCCGTCGGCGTCGACGCCGACGACCTTCCAGCGGTGCGTTCCCGGGCGCAGGATGCGGGCGCGCAGGCGGCGCTGACCCTCGGGCAGGGTGCGCACGCGGTGGCCGTCGAGCAGGACCCGCCAGTGCGCGACGCGCGCAGCGCCCTGCGCGGTCCAGCGCACGGTCGCTGAGCTGCCCGCTCGCACGCGGCGCGATGCGGTGACCGCGAGCCGGACGACCTCGTCGCTTGTCGCCGTCCGCCACAGGGCGCTTGGCAGGATGAGATGCATCGCCGCGCCGACATCGAGGTTGCCATACCCGACGAGGCCCGAGAGCAGCGAGGGCCGTGATGCACTGCGCTCCAGCGCGTAGCGCAGCAGCGGCTGCGGCAGGTCCGGTCGCGCGGACGCGAGCAGGGCGAGCGCGCCCGACACGAACGGCGCCGCCATCGACGTGCCCTCCCGCCACGCGTAGTCCGACCCGAGCGTCGTCGAGAGGATGTGGTCGCCTGGCGCCGCGAGGTCGATCGTCCGCAGTCCGCGGTCGGCGATCGAGAGCAGGCCGCCTCCCTGCTGCGTCGCGGTCACCCCGAGGATCGCCGGATCCGTCAGCGACACGGGGTAGGACGGCGTGACGTCGAGGTCGCGCCCGTCGTTGCCGGCCGACGCGACGATCGTCGCGCCGTGCTGCCCGGCGTAGGCGACGGCGGCATTGAGGTCCGGGCTCGTCCCGTCGCCATTGATCGAGACGTTGAGGATCCGGGCGCCCTCGTCGACCGCGTAGCGGATACCGAGCGCCAGCTGCGACGAGTCGCCACGGGCGTTCGCGTCGAGCACCTTGACGACCATGATCTTCGCTCGCGGCGCGATCCCCGACCCGCCGATGCCGTTGCCCTGCTCGGCGGCGACGATCCCGGCGACGTGGGTGCCGTGGCCGTTGTCGTCGGCGACGTTGCCGTTGCGCTGCGTGATGTTCGCGCCGTGGACGTCGTCGACGTAGCCGTCGTGGTCGTCGTCGATGCCGTTGCCCGGGATCTCCCCCGGGTTCGTCCAGATGTTGTTCGCGAGATCGGGGTGGTCGAGCTGGATGCCGCTGTCGAGCACGGCGACGACGACGCCCGCGCCGAGCGACTGCGTCCAGGCCTGCTTCACACCGGTCGCCGCCGGGTCGGTCAGCGCCCACTGGTCGTGGAGCATCGGGTCACTCGCCGCGCGAGCCGGCGCGGCCGCTGCGGCGGTCAGCGCGAGCGATGCGAGCACCGCGGTGAGGGCCCGGCTGCGTCGGCGCTGGTCCATAGGACCGATCTCGGGCGCTCGGCTCGATGGCTACCGCGCCGGCGGTGCCCGCGGACGAACGAACGAACGCATCGATGCCCGCTGAGCGGACGGATGACGGAGCGCCTGCGTCCAGGCGCGGCGCTGCTCGCGCGGTCAGCCGGACGCGAGTTGGGCGGTCAGCGCCGGCCAGGCGACGGGGTCGTGGCCAGGCAGCAGCGGCAGGCCGCGTGCGGCCGCGATCGCCTTCAGGCGCAGCAGCGAGTCGAGTGGAACCTGCGCGTCGCAGTGCACGAAGCCGCCGGGCCCGCGCTCGTCGGCGATGTTCTCCGTCAGGTCTGCCGCGTCGAACGCGAACGCATACCCGCCGCCGCCGGCGAGCTCGACGAGGAAGCTCTGATGACCCGGCGTGTGACCGGGCGTGAAGACGGCGTCGATTCCGCGGGCAAGCGTCACATCACCCTCGAGCAGTTGCCAGTTGATGAGGGGATCGTCGAAGTCGATCCGGAACATCCCGTGCTGCTCGGGGAACGGATGGCCGGACATCCCGTACTCGAGGTCCGCGCGCTGGACGAAGACCGGGACGGACGGATCGAAGAGCCGCAGGCCGCCGGCGTGATCGTTATGCAGGTGCGACAGGTAGATGCGGGCGATGTCCGCCAGCGCGACGCCGTGTGCGGCGAGCTGGTCCGCGAGCGGCTCGCCGTCGCCGTCGGGCAGGCTCGGGACGATGTCGTGGTTGCGGCCGTGCAGGCGCTCGTAGAGCCACGGATCGCGCATCAGCGCCGTGTTCATGCCGGTGTCGATCAGCGTCCAGCCGTCGTCGGTGTCCAGGGCGACGGCCGTCACGGGCTCGACGAGGATCTCGCCGGACGTGTCGCCGTGCACGGAGTAGGACTTCGGCAGCGTCTCCCAGCCGAGGGTCAGCGGCACGACGCGCCGCACGCCGCTTGCCGTCATGCCGGCCAACCTCCCGCGCGCCAGGCGACGAGATCGATCTCGACGCGCGCCCCGGCCGCCAGGCCGCTCGTGCCGACGCACGTGCGGCTCGGCAGGCGCGCTGCGAACCACGGCTCGTAGGCGGCGTTGAAGGCCGCGTAATCGTCCCAGTCGGTGAGGTAGGCGCGCGCGGCGGCGACGTCGCCGAGGTCGCCGCCGACGAGTTCGAGCACACGCGCGAGGTTGCGCATCACCTGGTCGGTCTGGACAGCGATCTCGTCGCCGACGAGCGCCCCGTCGAGGCCTGTCGGCATCTGGCCGGTGACGTAGAGCGTCGGGCCGGCCGCGGTCGCATGGGCGAACGGCGCGACCGCTGGCGGCACGCCGTCGTCGGGGCCGAACGTGAATGCCTGGATCGTCACGAGCTGCTCGCAAAGCGCGGGAAGCAGCGCTTGTCGATGCGGCCGTGGACGCCCTGGCGGCCGTCGACGACCTGCGTAATCGTGAAGTCGACCGCGACGCTCATGAACGAGTAGCCGTCGTCGCGGCTCAGGCCATAGCGCGAGCCGAGCAGCGCGAGGGTGCGCCGCGAGGCGGCCAGCATCGCCTCGTCGAGGTCGTCGCCGAAGCCATGCACGAGGATCTCGCCGGCCGTCTCGAGCACCGGGACGCTGATGTCGAGATCGCGGCGGATCGTCAGGCGCAGCAGCCCGTTGAGCGCCGACTCGATCGCCGTGCCGCTGACCTCGCCGTCGCCCTGGGAGACGTGCGGGTCACCGACAGACAGCAGCGCGCCTGCGACCTGGACGGGATAGAGCATCGTTGCTCCGGCACCCGTCCGCCAGTTGTCGATGTTGCCGCCGTGGTCGCCCGGCGGGATCGACGAGTGCCGGCCCGGGGCGGCGGGCGCGACCCCCATCGTCCCGAAGTGCGGCCGCAGCCCGACGACGACGCCGTCGAGCGCCGGCTGACGAGCGGCCTGATCGGGGGCGACGATCGTGCCGGGGTGCTCGTAGAGGGCCGTCGTCGTCCAGTCGTACGCGAAGCGCGCGCGGCCGAGCATCGCGTCGAGGTCGAGCTCGTAGATCGTCACGCGCTCCTTGCCGAAGTCGCGATACAGATGACCCCAGTGCCCCGCGAGGTTGGAGCCGAATGGCAGCCGCGGGCGGGCCTCGAGGATGTCGACCTGTAGGACGTCGCCGGGGCGGGCGTCTGCGACCGCGATCGGGCCGGTCAGCAGGTGCGGCCCGGGGCCGCGGTCATCGACCTCCGCAAAGACACGCTCGATGCCCGCGTCCATCAGCAGATCGGGCGCGTCGCCAGCCTGGTGCGTGAGCGTCTCGATCCGCACGAGATCGCCCGAGCGGACCGTCAGCACGGGTGCCAGCGACGCGTCGAAGTACCCCCAGTGGACCGTCGCGGGCGTCGCGGGCAACTCGTGCAGCGTCGCCGTCATGCGATCGCCGAGTCGCGTGCCCACGCCTCGCGCTCAGCCGCGAAGGCGATCTCGCGGCTCGCACGGAACGCGGCGATCGACTCGGCGTTGGCGACGAGGAAGCGCTCGTGCTCGGCGAGCGAGAAGCCGCCGGGCTCGACCTGCGGCGCCCAGCGGCCGGCGGCCGAGTCGGCCCGCAACTCGTCGAGCCGCTCGGCCTCGACCGGCTCGAAGCGCAGCTCATCGAAGTGGCGCAGGCGCCACGGCGGGTCGTCGCCGTCCTGCCAGATCGGCACCGTGCGCCCGACGAGCTGGTAGCCGCCCGGACCCTCCATCCCGTACACGCAGAGGAACGCGCCGCCGATGCCGACGGCGTTCGGCGGCGTCCACGTGCGCGCCGGGTTGTACTTCGTCGTCACGAGCCGGTGGCGCGGATCGAGCGGGACGGCGACCGGCGCGCCCATGTACACGTCGCCGAGCCCGAGTACGAGATACGACGCGCCGAAGACGACCTCGCGCACGGCGTCCTCGTCGGGCAGGCCGTTCATCCGGCGGATGAACTCGATGTTGTCCGGGCACCACGGGGCGTCCGCGCGAACGGTCGCCTCGTAGCGCGCGACCGCGCTCATCGCGAGCGGGTCGCGCCAGGCGAGCGGGAGGTGCACGATGCGGCCCGGGACGGTCGTCGCCTCGGGCGCGGGCAGCTGCGTCTCGAGCCTGATGAGCAGGCGCAGCAGCTCGCTGGCCGGGAGCAGGTCGGGATCGTGCTGGATGTGCAGCGAGCGCACGCCGGGCGTGAGGTCGAGCAGACCCGCGGGACCCTCGGTCTCGAGCGCGGCGCGAAGCAGGTGCACGCGTACGCGCGAGCGCAGGTCGAGCAGCGGCTCGCCGAACTCGACGAGCAGGCAGCGCTCGCCGGCGCGGCGGAACGTCAACGGACCGCCGCCGCCGTCGCGCGTCGTGTCGAAGATCGGCGCAGGGGGCGGCTGGCGCGGCGGCAGCGGAGCCGGCGACGCCGTGAACTCCGGTGACGCGCCGGACGGCGCATGCTCGGCCTCCGCGATCGCGTGCAGCGCGGTCGCGTACGCAGGGTCGACAGGATCGAGCGTGATCGCGTCGCCGGCGCGGACCTGCCCGAGGCGCCAGAGGTCGGCGCGGATCACCTGTGCGATCGCGGCGAACCCGCCCAAGCTGGGCCCGTCGGGCCCGACGACGACGGCCATGTCGCCGGCGAGCATGACCGTGCCGACGCCGTACGCGCTGTCAAGGATGTTCGACGGATGCAGGCCCGCCTCGCCGCCATCGCGGCGCGCCCAGTCGGGCGACGGGCCGGTCAGCCGCACTCCTGTGCGATCAGAGTGCAGATGCACCGTCCACGTCGCGCGCCAGAGCTCGTCGATCCCGTCGGCGGTGAGGAAATCCGGGGCGCCGTGCGGGCCGGGGACGACGCGCAGCGTCCAGGCGTTCGTCATCTCCGGTGGCGAGAGCGCCTCCGTGCATGGCGGCGCCGTCGCAGCGTCACCGATCGCGAGCTCGTCGCCCTTGCGCAGTGGCGTCCCGCCCAGCCCCGCGGCCGCGAACGTCGCGCGGCTCCCCATCACCTCAGGTCGATCGATCCCGCCCCGCACGAGCAGGTACGCGCGCAGGCCCGCGCGCCGGATCGGGCCGAGCTTCAGCACCGAGCCGGCCCGGATCTCGAGCGACCGCCACTGCTCCGCTGGCTCGCCGTCGATCTGCACGGCGAGCGGCGCGCCGGTGACCGCGACCACCGTGTCACGCGCGAAGCGCACGCGCGGGCCGGTCAGCGCGAACTCGATCCCGGCGGCGCCCTGCGGGTTGCCGACGAGCTCGTTGCCGAGCCTGAACGAGCGCGCGTCCATCGGGCCCGACGGCGGCACGCCGACCTCCCAATAGCCCAGGCGCCCGGGCCAGTCCTGCACGGTCGCCAGCGTGCCCGCGGAGAGCAGCTCGATCATGTGACGATCAGCCGCACCGGCGTCGGGTCATAGCCGTTGCAGGGGTTGTTGAGCTGCGGGCAGTTGGAGATCAGCACGAGCGTGTCGCGGTCGGCGCGCAGCTCGAGGTACTTGCCAGGCGCAGAGATCCCGTCCTCGAACGTCAGGCCGCCGTCGGGCGTCAGCGGGACGTTCATGAAGAAGTTCACGTTCGCCGCCAGATCCCGCTTCTCCAGGCCCCGCCCCCACGCCAGCGCCTGGGCAAGGAACGTGTTGCGGCAGGCGTGCATATGGCGCGTGTGCTCGCCGTAGCGCACGACGTTGGACTCCTGCGAGCACGCGCCGCCGAGCGTGTCGTGGCGGCCGCAGGTGTCGGCGACGATCGTCACGAGCGGCTCGCAGTCCAGCGCCAGCAGGCGCGACCCGAGCTCGAGGTAGGCGTTGCCCTGCTCGCGCAGCGTGTCGACCGCGCTGTAGTGGTTGGCGTAGTCGTGCGCGTCGAAGAACAGCGTGTCGACCGCCTGGTTGCCGTGCAGGTCGACGATCCGCAGAAGCTCGCCGGTCGCGAGCTCGCCGATCCAGCCGTCGCCGGCGGCGACGTCGATCGTCAGGCGCGCGGTCGCCGGCGCCGCGTCGACGCTCATCGCAGCGCTGCCTCGCTGGCGTGGAAGCCGCGCTCGTTCTCGGCGCACGCGACGCGCACCGCGTCGTCGCCGGATGCCGGCTCGACGGGCTCGATCCGCAGGCCGACCGGCCGCGGGCTCCATGACGTCGCCGAATCGAGCGGATGCGGGACGCTCGACAGCACGACGAGCGTGTCGAGCTCGAAGCGCAGTGTCACGGACGAACCGGCCGGCGAGTTGCCGACGACGAAGCGCAGCTCACCGCCCTCCCCGGCGACGACCTTCGTGAAGAAGTTCACGTTCGCGACGAGATCGCGGGGCCCGAGGCCGTGCTTGGCAAGCTCGACGAGCAGGGCCTCGCGCGCGCTGCGCCGCCAGTCGTTGCGCGCCTCCTGGTAGCTCACCTCGCCCCAGCGCGCGCCGACGTGGGCGGCCGTCGCGTGGCCCGTGATCGTGTCGTGCCAGCCACAAGTGTCGTGCGTGACCGACGCAAGCACGCGGCCCATGTCGGAGTAGAGGGCGACGCCAGCCGTGATTCGGCTGACGTGCTGCGCCTTCAGCGTGTCGGGCATGCAGTAACGCTCGAGCGGGTCGCTCGCCCGGTAGAGCAGCGCCGCGACGTTCGCGCCGCCCTCGAGGTCGGTCAGCGTGAGGGCGCTGGCGCGCATGCAGATCCGCGACCAGCTGGCGGCCGGCGGCAGGACCGCATCGAGGATCGCGGCCACCGATCACACCGTCCGGATGCGCGGGTCGGCGAGTGCCTGCGCGACGTCGACGAGGAAGTTCACGACGACGTACGCCGTCCCGAGCAGCAGCGTCGTGCCGGTGATCGCCGGGAAGTCCGAGAAGGCGATCGACTGGTTGAGGTACAGGCCGAGGCCCGGCCAGGAGAAGATCTGCTCGACGACGACGATCCCCGCCAGCAGCAGCCCGAACTGCAGGCCGCCCATCGTCAGCGCCGGGCCGGCCGAGTTACGCAGGCCATGGCGCAGGAGGATCACGCGCTCGCGCAGTCCCTTCGCGCGCGCGGTGCGGACGTAGTCCTCGCGCATGACCTGCTCGAGCGTCGTGGCGAGCGTGCGCGCGATCGCCAACGCCGGCACGAGCGCGAGCGTGAACGCCGGCAGGACGAGATGCGCGAGCGCGCTGCCGAAGACGCCCGGGTCGCCGGCGACGAGCGAGTCGACGAGCAGCAGGCCGGTCGGGCCGTCGGGCAGCACGAGGCTGTCCGAGACGCGCCCAGAGGCAGGCAGCACGTGCAGCCACGAGTAGAAGACGAGGATCGCCAGCAGCGCGACGAGGAAGCCCGGCACCGAGGCGCCGGCGACGAGCATCAGGCGCAGCAGGCGCGCGAGGCGACCTCCCGCGGCGAGCGCGAGCGCGAGTCCCACCCCCATCACGCCCGCCAGCACCGATGCCGACAGCGCGAGCTCGAGCGTCGCCGGCGCGAACGTGCGCAGGTCGTCGGCGACCGGGTTGCGCGTGCGCAGCGAGGACTGCAGGTTGCCGCTCGCCGTGCGCCCCAGGTAGTCGAGGAAGCGCGTCGGCAGCGGCTTGTCGTAGCCGAGCTCGTGAGCCTTGGCCGCGACCGCCGCGGGCGACGCGCTCGCGCCGACCATCGCCCGCGCCGGATCGGACGGGATGACGGCCTGAAGCGCGAACACGATCACCGTCAGCCCGAGTAGGACCGCGACGAGCGCGACGAGCCGCTTGCCGATCAGGTTCAGCATCGCGCCGCCCCCGGCCCGGCCGGCGCGCCCGTCCCGTGACGGGGCGCCGGGACACCTGTCACGAGACGGGCCATGGCTACGTCCCCGCCCGCTTCAGCGGCGCGTACGGCACCGTCCACGGGTACTCGGGGATGTTCTGCACCCCCTTCAGGTCGCTGTTGATCACGAAGACGTCCTTCACGTCGCCGAGGAAGAAGATCGAGTTGGAGTCGATCACCTGCTGGCCGACCTGCTGGTAGAGCTTCGTCGCAGCAGCCTCCGGGGCGTCGATCGCCTTGTCGAGCTCCGTGTCGACCCGCTTGTCGCTGAAGCCGAAGAAGTTCAGCCCACCGGTCGAGTAGAAGACGATCCGCGCCCAGGTGTCCGGGTCGGCGGCGTCAGGCGTGTTCGTCTGCAGCATGAGGTCCGGCGCCGTCTTGAGGTGCTTGACGTAGCCGTATGTATCGGGGAGCTGCACCTCGCGCAGCGTCACGTCGAAGCCAGCCGTCGTCAGGCTTGCCTGCAGCAGCTCGCCGACGCGACGCTGGACGCCCGACTCGTCCGCGGTGTACGCGAGCGTGATCTTCTTCGTGGATGCCTTCTTCACGGCAGCCGCCGCCCTCGTCGCGTTCGGGTAATACGGCAGCTGCGGCTGGTTCGGCAGGATCGCCTCCGGATACGCGCCGACGGACTTCGTGGCGGTTCCGGCATACGCCTCGCTGACGAGCTGCTTCGTGTCGATCGCCGAGCGCAGGCCCGCGCGAACGGCGGGGTTGTTGAACGGCGCCTTGTTCGTGTTGACGTACAGCAGCAGCCGCAGGTTCGAGTCGCGCTTGATGACGCGCAGGTTCGAGGGCAACGAGGCGAGCTCGGATGCCGGGAAGGACTTCATGATCGCGTCGAGGTCACCGTTCTGCAGCTCGAGGCGCTGCGTCCCGATGTCGGGCGTGATCTTGATCAGGACCTTCTCGAAGTTCGCCTTCGTGCCCCAGTAGTCGGCGTTGCGCGTGAGGGCGTACTCGCGACCGCGCGAGAACTCGGTCAGCTTGTAGGGCCCGGTGCCGTCGCCGTGGGTGTGCAGCCACGTCTGCCCGAAGTCCTTGCCGGCGTGCGTCTTGATCGCGTCCGGCCCGATCACCTTCGGGCCCCAGCTCGAGGCCATGTAGGCGAGGAACGGGTTGACCGGATGCTTGAGATGGACGATGAACGTCAGCTTGCTCGGCGTCGACATGCTCTTGATCGGCATCAGCATGTAGGCCGGCGCGGAGTTGACGTGGAGCCGGCGCAGGAAGCTCGCCTTGACGGACTGCGAGGTCATCGGCGTGCTGTCGTGGAACATCACGTTCGGCTGCAGCTCGAAGCGGTACGTCTTGCGATCGGCGCTGATCGTCCAGCTCTTCGCCAGCGATCCGACGATCTTCGTCGAGTCGGGCGCGTACTTCAGCAGGCCCTCGTACTGGTTGAGGATCACCGAGTTGCCCTCGATGTCATAGAAGACATCCGGATCGGGCACCGACATGTCGGCGAGATACGGGATCCGCAGCACGTCGTTGGTGGCGGCAGCCTTCTTGTTGGTCGTTCCACAGCCAGCGAAGGCCATGGCGACGGCGACCAGCCCCGCTGAGATCCAGCGGACACGCCTCGTCATCGGTTCGTCCTTTCGTCGATGCGCCGGTTGATCAGATCGCCCGTCACGTTCGCCGCCAGCGCGAGCAGCGCGACGGCGAAAGCGGGGGCCAGGGGCACCCAGGGGTGCCCGAAGAGGTAGTCCAGTCCGCGCGCGCTCATCGCACCGAGCTCGGCCGCGGGCGCCGGGGCGCCGAGGCCGATGAACGACAGCGCCGCGAGCGTGAGGATGAGGTTGCCGACGTCAAGCGACATCGTCACGACGACCGGCGCGACGGCGCCGGGCAGCAGGTGGCGCAGGACCAGGCGCGTCCGGCTGACGCCGGCGAGGCGAGCCGCCTCGGCGTGCGGCCGGGCCGCGAGCGCGCGCACCTCGCCGCGCACGATGCGTGCATACCACGGCCACCACACGATGCTGAGCGCGACGAGCGTGTGCATCAAGCTCGGGCCGAGCGACGCGACGACCGCGATCGCCAGCACCGGCGCTGGCAGCGACAGGAAGAGGTCCGTGAGCCGCATCAGAACGGTGTCGACCCATCCGCCGGCGGCGCCGGCGACGGAGCCGACGAGCGCACCGATCGCGGCGCCGAGCGCGATCACGCCGAGCGCGGACAGCCAGCTCGTGCGGATTCCGTAGAGCACGCGCGAGAACACGTCGCGGCCGATCTCGTCGGTGCCGAGCAGCGCATGCAGGCTCGGCTTCGCAAACGGCCCGGCCGTCGTGACGTCGAGGCTGCCGTGCGGCGCGAGCAGCGGGGCGAGTACGGCGATCGCAGTCAGGATCGCGACCGGCACGAGGGCAGCGCGGACCGCGCCCGCGTCGCTCTCGACGCGGTTGCGTGACGGGCGTCCGCGCCCGAGGCGCGCCGCGAGCACAACGAGCGCGCCGGCCGGAGCGCCTCCGCCGGTCGCCGCGGCGGCCGGCGCCGTCGGTGCTGCCGGTGCTGCCGGTGCTGCCGGTGCACCGTCGCCGGTCGCGCGATCGATCGCAAGCGCCATCGGCTACGCCGCCTCGGACACGTCGGGGACGGCGGCGAGCAGCTGGCGCGTATACGCATGCGACGGCCTCGTGAAGATCTGCTCGGTCGGCCCGCACTCGACGATCAGGCCGCCGTGCATGACCGCGACGTCGTCGGCGACCGCGCGCGCGGCGGCGAGATCGTGGGTCACGAACAGCAATGCGATGCCGAGCGTCTTGCGGAGATGGCAGAGCAGGTTGAGGACCTGCGCCGCGAGCGACACGTCGAGCGCCGAGACCGGCTCGTCGCACGCCAGCAGCGCCGGCGGCACGGCGATCGCACGGGCGATCGCGGCGCGCTGGCGCATCCCGCCCGAGAGGCGCCGCGGGACCGAGCGGGCGGCTTCCTCGGGCAGGCCGACGGCCGCGAGCGTTGCCGTGATGCGCGCCGCGCGCTGGTCCGCGGGGACGTCGAGCGCGGCGAGTCGCTCGCCGATCTGATCGCCGATCGTCAGCCACGGCGTCAGCGATGCGCCGGCGTCCTGGAAGACGAGCTGTGGCGGCGCGCCCGGGCCGAGCGTCACGCTGCCGCGTGTCGGCTCGAGCAGCCCGACGACCATCCGCAGCAGCGTCGACTTGCCGGAGCCCGACTCGCCGACGATCGCCAGCGAGCCGCCGGCGGGCAGCTCGATGCTCACGCCGCCGACCGCGATCAGCGGTTCCGGCGCCTTGGCGAACGGATGGCGCTTGGGTCGGGCGTACTCGCGCACGACGTCGCGCACGAGCAGCGCCGGCTCGGGCGGGTTGGCCTTCACGAGCGCCGGTGCATCCGCGGGCGTCGCGGCGCGCAGCATGAGCGGGTCCGGCAGGCCCGCGCCAGGACCGCCCGGAGGCCAGCGGCCGAGCACGCCCGGGTGGTGGCACTCATCGCTGCGATCGCCGTGACGGTGGACGGGGACGCGCAGCTCACAGACGGCATCCGAGGCCGGGCAGCGCGGCGCGAACGAGCAGCCGGCCGGCACGCGGCGCGGATCGGGCGGCCGCCCGGCGAGCGTCGGCAGGTCGCCGCCGGCGATCGTCCCGTCTAGGCGCGGCCGGCTGGCGAGCAGCCCGACCGTGTAGGGATGACGCGCGCTGCCGAGCACCTCGGCGGCCGTCCCGCTCTCGACGATCCGGCCGGCGTAGGCGACGGCGATCCGGTCGCAGATGCGCGCCGCGACGCCCAGATCGTGCGTGACGAACAGCAGCGCCATGTTGCGCTCGCGCACGAGCCGCGCGAGCAGGTCGAGGACGACGGCCTGCACGGTGACGTCGAGCGCCGTCGTCGGCTCGTCGGCGACGACGAGCTTCGGGTCGCGGGCGAGCGCCATCGCGATCATCACGCGCTGGCGCTGGCCGCCGGACAGCTCATGCGGGTAGCAGCGCGCCTTCACCGCCGGCTCGGGAATGCCGGTGTCCGCGAGCAGCTGGTGGACGCGCTCGTCGTCGGCGCCGCCGGCCGCCTCGGCGACCTGCCGCCCGACGCGCATCGTCGGGTTCAGCGACGTCATCGGATCCTGGAAGACGGCACCGAGGTCGCTGCCACGACGGCGGCGGCGCACGTCGTCGCTCGCCTTCACCATGTCCTCGTCGGTGAGGAAGACCGAGCCCGTGACGACCGGCTCGGGGTTGGGCGGCAGCAGCCCGAGGGCGGTCAGGCCGAGCACGCTCTTGCCCGATCCCGACTCGCCGACGAGCCCGACGATCTCGCCCGGGGCGATCGAGAGCCAGGCCCCGCGCAGCGCGTGGACGTCGCCGCCGGGGACCTTGAACGTGACATGCAAGTCCTCGATGTCGAGGATCGGCGGGAGGAGGCTCATCAGGCCTGGCGCCCGACCGCGATCGCGCGCATCGAGGCGAACGCTGCGAGCACGTCCTCCTGGTCGACGAGGCATTCGCGCTGCAGGTAGGCCATCGCCTCGAGCGCGGCATCGTGCGCGCGCTCCGAAGAGCCGCCGACGCAGTCGGTGACGACGCGGCAGTGGTAGTCGTGCTGGTGAGCGTCGGCGAACGTGTAGTGCACGCAGACGTCGGTCAGGCCGCCGACGAGGATCAGCGTGCGGGCGCCGTAGGACTTCAGGACGAGCTCGAGCTCGGTCGCAAAGAACGCCGAGTAGCGGCGCTTGCGGATCAGGTACTCGTCCGGCCGCGGGTCGAGGCCGTCGGCGAGCTCGGTCGCCTCATCGCCCTCGAGGCAGTGGACCGTCTCGGCGCCGTCGAGCTCGCGTCCGAAGTCCTCGAGCGTGCGCTTGTGGACCTCCTGGATGAAGATCACCGGCACGGCCGCCGCCCGAGCGCTCGTGATGAGCTCCCGGATCCGGGCGTAGCGCGCCTCGCCGCCGGACATGTGGGCGATCCCGGTGTCCTGCACCATCACGCCGCCCTTCTGGACGTCGATCACCACGAGCGCGACCCGACCATGCAGCTTCATGCAGGACCCCCAAAAGAAAAGGCCCAGGAGATGTGCTGTCTCCCGGGCTTTTGTCCCTCCGTGTCAACGCGGCTATGTAGGTGCCGGCCGGCCCTCTCGGACCAGACCTGCCGTCTTCGGCAGCGGAACCCTAGGGCGATGTCGAGCCTATGCGGGGCCCTCCGGCGCCTCTAGCTCCCCGTGGCCAAGATGCGCGGCCAAACTTCGACACGCGGGCCAAACGTGTCAGTGCCCGGCTCCAGCGAGCCAACCGCGCCGCTGCAGCTCGGCGACGAGGCGGTCGTACTGCTCGTCGAGGTGCGCGCGCAAGCCGGCGCGGGGCTCGAAGACCTCAGCCGGGCGCGATGCGCGCCGGGCGACCTCGGCGACGGGATCCCCGGCAACCGCCGCGGCTGCGAGCAGCGCCATGCCGAATGCCGACTCGACCTGGACGGGACGGCGGACGGGCCGGTCGAGCGCATCGGCCCGCAGCTGACACCAGTGCCGGCTACGCGTCGCCCCGCCGGTGACGCTGAGCTCGCCGCCGGTCGCCGCGCCGATCCGCGCGAGCTGAGCGAAGCAGAGCCGCTCGACGAGCGCGACGCCCTGCATGAGCGCCGCCGCATGCTCGGCGTCGTCGGCCGGCGCGCCGAGCGTGAACGACTCGGCGCCGGGCGCGACGAACGGGAACCGCTCGCCGCCGGAGACGAGCGGATAGGCGAGCACCGTCGTGCGCTCGTGGGCCGCGGCGCGTCGCAGGAGCTCCTCGAGATCGCGCTCCGGGAACGCCGCAGGCAGCACGCCCGCCCCGCTGCTCGACGCGCCGCCCGGCAGCCAGCCGCCATCGGGCGAGCGGTGTGAGTAGATGCCATGCGCGCGGTCGTCGATATGCCGAGCGGAGCTGCCCTTCAGGACGAGCGTCGTCCCCAGCACCGAGTTCCAGTCGCCCGGTTGCAGCGACCCGGCGGCGATCTGCGCCGCGCAGCCGTCGGTCATACCCGCGACGACGGCGGCGCCCGCCGGCAGCCCCGCCTCGCGAGCCGCGGCCGCGCAGACCTCGCCGAGCACCGCGCCCGAGTCCACGACGGCGGGCAGGCGGTCGGGGAACGCCCGCTGCAGGCGATCGGGCCAGCGCCGCTCGACGAGGTCATAGCCGCTCTTCAGCGCGTGGCTGCAATCCGACGCGACGTCATGACCGACGAGCCGGCGCGTGACGATGTCGGGCTGATGGGCCAGCCGGGTGCCGCCCGCCGCGGCCTCGGGATCCTGCTCGAGCAGCCAGAGCAGCTTCGGCAGCCCCCACGACGCCGGCAGGTCGAGCCGGCGCGCCTGGTCGCCGGCGCGACCGTCGTCGTACATGAGCGCGGCCGATTGCGGTCGTCCCGCACCGTCGACGAGCAGCACCGTGCCCGACGTCCCGCAGGTCGCGACCGCACGCACGCGCTGCGCCTCGACGCCGCTCAGCGCCTGCCGGCAGGCCGCCGCGATCGCGTCCCACCACGTACGGGCATCCTGCTCGTGGTGCGCGCCGTCGCGCAGGCTGCGCAGCGAGCTCGCGCCGCGCCCGACCACCGCACCATCGAACCCGACGACGAACGCCCGCGCACCTCCGGTACCGAGATCGAGCCCGACCGTCAGGTCCGGCTCGCTGCTCACAAGCGCTGCGGGCCACGTGGCTCGGGCGGCGGGCCGCCGTCGCGCAGGGCCCCGCCCAACTGCCGCTGCCACCAGGTGACGTCGCGCCAGGCGCCGGCCTTCCAGCCGATGTCGCGATAGGTGCCGACGAGCTCGAAGCCGAGCGCGCGATGAAGTCCGACGCTCGGGTCGTTGGGCAGCGTCACGCCTGCGACCGCGCTCGTCAGGCCCTGCCGGCGCAGCAGCTCGAAGAGCGCCTCGTAGAGCGCTTTGGCGGTACCGCGCCGGTGATGGCCGGGATCGACGTAGATCGCGACGTCGGCCGCCCAGCGGTAGGCGGCGCGCGCGCGATGCTCGACGGCGTACGTGTAGCCGACGACGCGCCCGCCGACCTCGGCGACGAGCCATGGGTAGCGCTCGCTCGTGACGGCGATCAGCTCGGCGAACCGCTCGGTGGTCGGCGCGACCTCCTCGAACGAGACGCTCGTCTGCTCGACGTACGGCGCGTAGATCGCTGCGCAGGCGCCAGCGTCGCGTTCCGGGTCGGCGTGGCGGATCTGCACGCAACCCATGATGTCGAGTTGGGCCATCGCATGTCCGGGATGTCCGCAGGCATCGCCGCCGCGACGTGTGACATCCCGCGCCGGCCGACTGATCCGAGCACGGTGGGTCCGCGTACCCGCGCATAGCGGGGGGAGATCCGCCTGCACGTGACCCATCCAGCAGCAGAAGGAGCGCAGTGACATGAACGCCCTGCTCACTCTCGTCAAGGGCTTTGCCGGCAAGCCCTCGCACGCGCCACTGACCGACGTCAGCGTCGGCGCCTACACGGTCGGCGTCGCGATGCTCGTCGCAGGCGCGCTCGGCCTCGAGGAGCAGGCGATGTCCAAGGGCGCGCTGCTGGCGATCTCCGGTGGGCTGATCGTCGCGATCCCGACGGCGCTGACCGGCCTGCTGGACTGGTACGACCTCGAGCCGGGAACCGACAAGAGCAAGGTCGCGACGTTCCACCTGATCGTGATGCTGACGGCGACGATCGCCTTCGCCGGCACCTGGGTCGCGCAGCGCCCTGGCTACATCGACGGCGACATCACGACGCTCGGGCTGATCCTCGGCGTCGTCGCGTTCGGACTGCTGACGATCGGCGGCACGCTCGGCGGGGCGCTGGCCTACGTGTACGGCGTGCGCGTCGTCAAGCGCGACGTGCCGATCGCCGACGCGCTGATTCCCGGGAGGATCAGCGAGGTCGCCGCACCTGCCGCGGTGCCCGCGCCGGCGGTCGCCACGGGCCCCGTCGCAGGCGTCGTGGCGGACGCCTATGGCACGGACGCACAGCGCTTGTAGACGCTGTGAGTTGCATCTCGCGCCGCGGGCGTGTCGAATCCGGCTTCGCCCATTCGACGGTTCCATGAAGCGCCGGAATTCGCCGGCCACGACTCCCGAGGTTCGAGATGCCCCAGTACATGCTGTTGATCTATGGCCCGAGCGACGCCGGTCCCTCGCCTGAGGAGCTGCAGGCGGAGATGCCGAAGTGGTTCGAGTACACGAACGCGCTGCGCGACTCCGGGACGATGGTCGCCGGCGACGCGCTCGAGCCGACGGAGACCGCGACGACCGTGCGCGTGCGCGACGGCGAGACGCTGCTCACGGACGGGCCATTCGCCGAGACGAAGGAGCTCCTCGGCGGCTACTACATCGTCGACGTGCCGAATCTCGACGCCGCGCTCGCGTGGGCGGCCAAGATGCCGAACATCGGCTACGGCTCGGTCGAGGTGCGGCCGGTGATGGTGTTCGAGAACACCGGCATGGCTGAGGGCTGATCGGGTATCGCCTCCATGACGCCGGATTTGGCCGGCCGAGACCGGAGGAGACAGGACATGCCCCAGTACATGCTGCTGATCTACGGCGAGCCGAGCGACGAGCCGCCGCCCGAGCGCCAGGAGGAGCTGTACCGCGAGTGGCTGAACTACACGAACGCGCTCGTGGCATCCGGCGCGATGGTGTCCGGCGCGCCGCTTGAAGGCGTCGATGCCGCGCGCACCGTCCGTGTGCGCGACGGCGACACGCTCACGGCACAGGGGCCGTTCCTCGACACGCGGGAGATCCTCGGCGGCTACTACCTCGTCGACGTCCCGGACGTCGACGCGGCGATCGCGCTCGCGGCGCAGATGCCGAACATCGAAAACGGCACCGTCGAGGTCCGCCCCGTCGTGGTGTTCCCGCAGTAGATGGCTGGAGCGAGCACCGCGGCCGTCGAGACGGCGTTCCGCGAGGAACGAGCGGCGGTGCTGGCAACGCTGATCCGGCAGGTCGGCGACTTCCAGCTCGCCGAGGACGCGCTCCAGGACGCATTCGCAGAGGCGATCGTGTCCTGGGAGCGCAACGGGCCGCCGCGCAGCCCCGGCGCGTGGATCACGACGACGGCGCGGCGCCGGGCGATCGATCGCCTGCGCCGTGAGCGCGGACTCGCCGACCGCGTCGAGCGCATGCAGGCACTCGCCGAACGCGAGGCGCTCGCAGGCGCCGACCACGACGGCGAGGAGCACCCACCGTCGGCGATCGGCGACGATCGGCTGCGGCTCGTCTTCACCTGCTGCCACCCGGCGCTCGCCGGCGAGGCGCGCGTCGCGCTCACGCTGCGCTCGCTCGGCGGGCTGACGACGGCCGAGATCGCACGCGCGTTCCTCGTCCCGGAGGCGACGATGGCGCAGCGCCTCGTGCGGGCCAAGCGCAAGATCGCGACGGCGCGGATCGCCTACCGCGTGCCACCCGACGACGAGCTGCCAGACCGGCTGCGCGGCGTGCTGGCAGTCGTCTACCTCATCTTCAACGAGGGCTGGAGCGCGTCGGCCGGCGACCGCCTCGTGCGCGGCGAGCTGTGCACCGAGGCGATCCGCCTCGGACGGCTGCTCGTGCGGCTGATGCCCGACGATCCCGAGGTCGCCGGCCTGCTCGCGCTCATGCTGCTGCACGATTCGCGCCGCGCGGCGCGCATCGACGCGCACGGCGACTACGTCTCGCTCGACGAGCAGGACCGGACGCTCTGGGATCAGGGACGCGTCAAGGAGGGCGAGCGGCTGCTCGAAGCGGCGCTGCGGCGTCGTCGCCCCGGGACGTACCAGCTGCAGGCCGCGATCGCCGCCCTACACGCAACCGCGTCATCGGCCGAGGAGACCGACTACGAGCAGATCGCCGCCCTCTACGGCGAGCTGGCGCGTCGCCAGCCGTCGCCCGTCGTGGCGATCAACCGCGCCTCGGCGCTCGGCCGCGCGGGGCGCCCGCGGACCGGCCTCGAGCTGCTCGAGCCGCTGCTCGGCGGCGGTGCGCTGGCGGGCTACGCGCCGTTGCACGCCGCGCACGCCGACCTGCTCGAGCGCTGCGGCGACCGCGCGGGCTCAGCGCGGGCATACGCGACCGCCGCCCACGTCGCCGACAACGCGGTCGCCCGCGCCGAGCTGCTGCGCCGCGCGGTGTCGCGCTCGTGACGGCTGCGACGTTGTAGCGTGACGGGCGATGGCCGATCCGCTCTTTCGTCTCGTCTGCGCGCCCGGCGTGCTCGCTGCGGCGCCCGACGGTTGGGTGTCGACGATGCTCGACGAGGGCCAGCTCGCGCTGCTCGCCGACGCGGGTGGGCTGGACGCGATCACCGCGCTCGCCCATGAGCTCGACCTCGTGACGGTTCCGCTGCTGCGCGCCGAGCAGTCGACCGCCGAGCAGGAGGCGACCGTGATGGCGTACGCGGCGGCCAAGCCGCTCGTGTGGATCGCAGCCGGCTTCGGCGACGAGGCCACCCGCTGGGCCCAGCGCCGCGGCCCGATGACGCTGCTTGTGGAGTCCGCCGGACCGCTCTCCGAGGAGGAGCGCAAGCGCGTCGAGCGCTTCGCGATCATCCTCGGCCGCCAGGCGGAATAGCACTAGCCTGGTTGCCATGGCAACACAGCCGGCTCCCCAGAACCTCGATCCGACCTCGCTCATCGAGGCCGCCCCGGAGGACGAGTTCGCGCTCGTCGAGCTGCGCCTGGACTGGCCGTACGACCTCGATATCCACCCGCGCCACAAGCAGCTCTGGCTGCGATGCTTCGTCCTCACGCAGGATCCGCTCAGCTGGATCCCGGATCGTGATGACGCGTGGACCGCGGTCACCGTCGACGACGAGGTGCTCGAGGTCGACCTGTACCTCACCGTCGATGCCGTGCGGCGCGCGATGGAGGACGCCGGCACCAGCCTTGACGACGCGGTCGGCCGCTACGGCGCGACGGTGATGGCGGCGGCGCTCGAGCGCGAGGAGGAGCTGCTCGAGGGCGACTACCCGCGGCTCGCGGCGCGCGGCGAGACGCCCCGGCTGCTCGCGGACCTCGAGGGCGACCACGGCGCGTTCGGCACGCCGACCGTGCAGACGAAGGCGGCCTGGAGCCCGATCGGCCTCGGCGCGCTGACCGACCTCGTACAGCACGCGTTCGGCGCCGTCGACCTCGACCGCACGCCCGTGACGCTGACGACCGTCGAGCCGGTCACCGACGACTGTCCGGCGTGCAAGGGCCAGAGCTTCGGGTACCCGTCGAGCCTCGAGGACGCGAAGGCGACGATGTGCGCCCCGCACCAGGACGCTGCCCGCTCCGTCAACACGGCGCGCATCGCGCGCGCCCGCGCATCGAACTTCGCCGGCTGGCGCGCGGTCGACAAGGCGGTCATGCGAATCAACAAGCTGCCCGAGCCGGTCTTCTCGCCCCAGCCGCCGCGCGTCGTCGGCGAGACGCCGGCGCGCAACGACCCCTGCCCCTGCGGGAGCGGCAAGAAATACAAGAAGTGCCACGGGGCGTGAGGCGGCCGGTGCCGGAGTCGCGCGCGCACCCAGTTACAGTTGCGTGAGCAACTGTTCGAGGGAAGCGAGCCTCACATGCACGTCGAGATCTGGTCGGACATCGCCTGCCCATGGTGCTATGTCGGCAAGCGCCGCTTCGAGGCGGCACTCGCCACCTACGAGCATGCCGATGAGATCGCGGTCACATGGCGCAGCTTCGAGCTCGATCCGGCGGCGCCCCGCGAACGCCCGCAGGACGCCGCGACCCACCTCGCCGAGAAGTACGGGATGACCCGCGAGGAGGCACTCGCGAGGCAGGCGCAACTGGCGGCGACGGCGGCCGGCGACGGCCTCGAGCTGCGCTTCGATCGCGCCCGCGGCGGCAACACGTTCGACGCGCACCGGCTGCTGCACCTCGCCGCCGCCCACGGCGCGCAGGACGCGATGAAGGAGCGGCTGATGCGCGCCTACCAGACCGAGGGCGAGCCGATCGGCGATCCGGCGACGCTCGCGCGGCTTGCGATCGAGGCCGGGCTTCCCGAGGACGAGGTACGCGAGCTGCTGGCGGGCGACCGCTTCGGCGCTGCCGTGCGCGAGGACGAGCGCACCGCCGCGCAGCTCGGCATCCGCGCCGTGCCGTTCTTCGTCGTCGACCGAGCGGTTGGCGCGTCTGGCGCGCAGCCGCCGGATGCGCTGCTCGAACTGCTGCGCCAGGCGCGGGCCGCCACCCCACCGGTCGTAGCGTCCGCCGGCGCTGACACGTGACGCCGATCTCCTCCGACACCACCCCCGCCCGCCTGCTGCCGAAGAACTTCCTGCGCCCCTGCGTGCTCCTGCTGCTGCGCGAGACCCCGGCGCACGGCTACGACCTGCACGAGCGCCTGCGGCCGCTCGGCTTCGGCCGCGACGATCCGGGCCGCCTGTACCGGGCGCTGCGAACGCTCGAGAGCGACGGCCTCGTGCGCTCGGTCTGGGAGAAGTCCAGCAGCGGACCGGACCGCCGCACCTACGAGCTGACGCGGGCCGGCGCCGAGCACCTCGGTGAGATCGCCGGCGCGCTTGGCGAGACGCGCGACATCCTCAACCTGTTCCTCGCGCGCCACGGCGAGTTCGCCCGCGAGCAGCCCGCCGAGCGGGTGCGCGCGCACCACGCCGACTGAGCCGGCGGCTCACGGCGGCGGCGCTCAGCCGCCGCTGACGAGGTCGAGCAGGACGGTCGTGTCGAGCGGACGATCTGCGTCGACGAACTCAAGCCGCGCGCGAACGGCTGCGTGCAGCGCCT
Source organism: Solirubrobacteraceae bacterium (assembly GCA_036271655.1). GTDB lineage: Bacteria > Actinomycetota > Thermoleophilia > Solirubrobacterales > Solirubrobacteraceae > CADCVQ01. Next base: position 9,933 of record DATBAE010000032.1, on the reverse strand, counting down.
GGGCCGGATGGCTGGCCGCGGCGACGTCCCCGCCCAGGTCGAGCGCCTGCGCCGCGCAGGCGAGCTCGACGGCGCAGACGCGCGCGACGAGATCGGCGACCTCGCCGGCCTGCCGCGCCGCCAGCGCGGCCATCGCGACGTGGTCCTCCATCGGATCGACCGGCACCGATTCGCGTGAGGCCGGGCTCGCGCGGACACGTGCCTCCGACAGCAGCGCCGACGCCAGCGCGGGAAGCATCAGGAGCCCGTGGGCCTGCGGATCGCGTGTCAGCTTCGGCGGCGTGCCAAACGTGCCCGCCACGAGATGACGGGTCCGCGCGACGGACATCGCCGCGATCTCGCCGAGCGCGAGCGCGACGCCGTCGAGCGGCAGGCCGATCGGGGCGCCGTGGAAGAGCGCCCCCGAGAGCACGCTGCCGTCCTCGAGCACGACGGGGTTGTCGGTCACCGCCGACAGCTCGATCTCGAGCGCGCGGGAGGCATGCGAGATCGCGTCGCGCACGGCGCCGTGGACCTGCGGCAGCGCGCGCAGCGAGAACGCGTCGTGCGGCCGGCCAGCCGCGTGCAAGAGCCCACTGCCAGCCAACAACGCGCGCATGTGCGCGGCCGTCTGCAGCGCGCCGGCATGCGGGCGCAGCGCGACGAGCCGCTCGTCGAACGCCTCGGGGAACCCGCGCACCGCCTGCAGCGTGAGCGCCGCGGCACGCTCGGCGCCGTCGACGACCGCGAACGCGCTACGCACGGCGTCGAACGCGAGCGCGGTCGTGAAGGCCGTCGTGTTCAGGAGGCTCGCCTCCTTCGCCTCGAGCGGCGGCAGGTCGAGACCAAGGACCAGATGGGCGAGCGGGATGAGATCTGACGCCGAGTTGCTGCCGAGGCTCGGCACGGGTGGGTGACGGCGCGCGTTGAGCGCGTCGACGAGGCCGATGGCGATGGCGCGCCGGTGTCCCGGAGCGCCGTGCGCGACTGCCTGGGCAAGCAGCAGCAGTGCGCCGCGGACGACCGGCTCCGGCACCGCCGGGCCGACGCCGACGGCGTGACTCGCGACGGTGTCGCGCTGCACACGCGCGAGAGCGTCTGGCGCGATCGCGCGCCCGGCCTCGGCGCCGTAGCCGGTGTTCACCGAGTAGATGACGTCGCCCGCCGCCAGGCGTGCCTCGAGCGCCGCGCGCCGGGCGTCGATCCGCGCAGGATCACCGAGCTCGACGCGGGCGTCGTGATGGACGACGGCGACGTACGCGGCCGGCGTCAGGGGCTCGGTCCCGAGCACCACGACGCGTCGCTCGTCAGCCATGCGAAGGCACATGAGCTCCGCGATCGACCGCGCCCGCGAGCAGATCGGCGAGGCCGAGCGCATCGAACACCGGCAGGCCCGTAGCGGCTTGGATCGACGCGCCGTAGGGCGGCATGTCGGCGCAGTCGAGCACGAGCGCGCCGACGTCGGGGACGCGGGCGCGCAGCGCGAGCGCACCGTGCAGGACGTCGGCCTCGAGCTCGTCGGGATCGAGCCGGCCGGACTCCTCGACGATCGCGGCGCGCCAGGCGGCGCGCGTCTGCAGGCCTTCGACGACGACCCGGTGCTCGGCGCGGATGCCGGCCCAGGCGAGCTCCGTCGGCCCGACGTTGTCGGAGTTCGCCGCCAGCACGCCGACCGGCCGGCCACCGGTGAGCGCGCTGACGAGCGGCACGGCGATGAGCGGGGAGAGCAGCACCGGCACGTCGACCGCCGCCGCGACCTCGGCCTGGAACCGCAGGAGCGTGCCGCAGTCGCCGGCGATCGCACGGGCGCCGTCGTCGACGAGCGACCGGGCGGTGGCGACGATCCGGAGAGCGACCGTCGCGCGCTCGCCGCGGACGACCTCGTCGACCGAGCAGCCCGAGATCTCGCGCATCACGACGTCGTAGCGATACGAGGCGGCGTTGCCTGCATCGCCGACGATCAGTGGGATCGCGACGGGCACGTGGAGGATGCCGATCACGACAGCTGCTCGAGCAGCGAGCGCGGGACGGCGACGCCGACGGTCGCGCCGAGCCGGCCGAGGCGGATGAGCTGATAGACGTCGATCCGCACGTCCGGATGGATTCCGAGCAGCACGTAGGCGTCCTGCGCGGTGACGTCGTAGGTCGCGACGAGCCAGGCGAGCAGCCAGCGAAACGCCTGGTCGATCGCTGCCTCGACGGGCCGGTCGCTACAGAGCTGCACGATGTGCGTCGGCGTTTCGACGCGCGCGAACGGCAGCTCCTGTCCGCCGCGGCGCAGCTCGCAGCGCAGCGTCAGCTCGGCACGCGTCTCGACGCCGGTGCCGAACAGCTCCCCGTCGGCCATGCTGCCGTGGACGTCTCCGACGAACAGCAGCGCGTCGTCGACGAGCACTGGCAGCAGCACCGTGTTGCCAGGCGCGATCTCACGGCAGTCGAGGTTGCCGCCGAAGCGGCCCTGGCCGTAGTTGGCGTCCGACCCGGCCGACAGCGGGCGAGCCGGCGCGACGGCGATCGTGCCGATGTGCGGCCGCAGCGGCCAGCGCAGCGCCCCGTAGGTGGCGACCCCGGCGGCCTGGCCGACGAGCTTCGTGAACGGCCCGCGGCAATCGGGATAGGTGGCCGAGTCCTGCAGCGGGCCCAGCCCCTCGAAGACCGCCGCGACACCGACGGGGGCGGGGTCGATCACCTCGACGTGGACGGCGAGCACGTCCCCCGGCCGTGCACCGCGGACCGCGATCGGGCCCGAGCAGGGGTTGAAGCTGTCGCTGGCGAGCGCCTCGCCAAGCTGCTGTGCGGTTGGTGGACCGCCGTCGAGCAGCGCGCCGTTGAGCGCGTCCTCGGTCTGCACGACGAACGGCTCGCCGGGATCGACGACGAGCCGCGGGGCCGCCGGCGCAAGGTCATACGTGAGGCCCGCCTCCCGCCCGAGGTACTGCACGTCAGCGCGCCTGTCCGCGCGGCCGCGAGATCACGTCGAGCAGCGCGGCCGCTCGCAGGAGCGCGTCGGTCGTGCGGTTGCGCTCGCGCATCGCGACGGTCCGCCATGCCGGTCCCTCGAGCGGGTCGCCGGCCGCGACGCCGGCCAGCGCGCGCTGCAATCCGGGCAGGCGCTTGCGCAGGTGCGACGCAGAGGACGGATCCTGGGCGTACTGGCCGCCGACGGTGTAGACGACAGGGTTGATCGTGTGGGCGACGGAGATCAGCAAAGCATCGGCTCCGTCGCCGCTCGCCGACCCTGCATCGAGTGCTTCATCGGCCGCGCGCGCCGCGATGTCGAAGCGCTGCGCGGCGGCGCGGAGCCCATCCCATGCGACCGCGTCGGGATGCTCGTCTGCCAAGCCGTCGAGCAGCCCGGCCAGCCGGCGCGCCAGCGGCGCGTAGCGGAAGGGCAGCACCGGGGCGGCGCAGAGGCGCATCAGGCTGAGGACGTACACCGCGGTCAGCTGCGCGAGCGCCGGCTGGTCGACGTACTCGAGCACGTCCTGCTCGGAATGCCAGTACGGCCCGAGATACGCGAGGCCGCCCGGGTAGTGCGCGGCGATCGAGAAGACCATCCAGGACGGCACTCCCAGCGCCCAGAAGGACTGCTCGGCCTCGCGCGCGTCGAAGTCCTCGAAGCCGGTGGCCACGCCGAGTACGTCGTCGGCTGCCGCGACGGCGAAGGACTCCGTCTCGGCGAATCCCCAGGTCAGGATGCTGTCGAGGCTGCCGTCGATCGCCCAGGAATCGGCGTTGACGACCGCGACGCAGTGGTCGCGCAACGCGTCCCAGTGCGCGTCGAGATGGTGCGTCGAGCCGTTGTAGGGCATCTCGTGACCGGCAAACCACGCCAGCCGCACGCCGCGCCGCAACTCGTCGCGACGCTCGTGCAGGCGGCGCGCGAGCTCCATCAGCCCGACGACGCCGGTCGTGTTGTCGGTCATCCCGGCGCCGTACGTGTCGAGGTGGCAGTAGACGAGAACGAAGTCGTCGCTGCTGTTGCCGGGGATCTCGGCGATCGGCTGCACCGACGTCGCCCACTGCGCATGCGTGCGCACGTCGAGCCGCGCGCTTGCGTGCTGCGCCGCAAGCGCGCGCAGGCGCGCACCGTCCTCGAACGCGACCGACACGACTGGGATGCGCGACTCCACGAGCAGGTCGGCGGGCGTGGGATTGCCCCAGATCCCGCGCGCCGTACCGGTGTGCACGACGCGCCCGATCGCATCGCTCCAGTTGGAGATCACGATGCCGAGCGCGCCGGCGTCGCCCGCGACGCGGACGGGCTCGCCGTGCGGGGCATCCATCGAGAGCTCCGAGAGGGCGATCTTGCCGCGCAGGTCGAGCGCCGCGACCTCCTCGGGCGTGCCGGTGCCGACGTCGACGAGCTCGCCGCGTACGCCGTCGTCGGGCGTCGAACCGCCGAAGGCGTAGATCTTGCCCGCGATCACGTCGCCGCCGGCGAGCGTCACCGTCGCCGGGCCGAAGCGCTCGGGCACGTCGCCGTAGGAGACCCAGCCCTCGTAGGACTCGAGGTCGCAGGCGATCCCCGCTTCAAGCATCCGATCCCGCACGTAGGCCGCGCCGGCGTGCTCGCCGGCCGTCCCGGCGAGCCGCAGGCCGAGCTGCGAGAACCACTGCAGATCGGTCGCGATCGCCGCCTCGTCGACGGACGCGACCGCGGCGCGCTCAGCCTCGCTGAGCGTGCCGCCGCACAGCTTGTCGGCGCTCACGACGCTGGCTTGAGAGCCGCGAGATCGACCATCCACGGATAGAGCGGCGTGTGTTGCAGGCCGCTGATGCTCTTGTTGTAGACGATCGTGTCCTTGACGTTGGCGAGGAACAGCTGCTCGTGCGAAGCGATCACCTTGGCGCCGATCGTGCGATAGATCGCGTCAGCGGCTGGCTTGTCGGTCTGCTTGAGCGCCTTGGCGAGCAGCGCGTCGATCGTCGGATCCTTGGCGGCGAGGAGGTTCGTCCCGCCGGTGGCGCCCCAGTTGATGCTGGCCCAGGTGTCAGGGTGCGCGGCGTCCGGGTTGTTCGTCAGCAGGACGATGTCGGGCGCAGTCGCAGGATGCTTGGCGAAGTCGTAGATCTGCGGGTGCGGGACCTCGCTGATCGTCACGTTGAGGCCGAGCGGCGCAAGCTGGACCTGCAGCAGCTGAGCGACGCGCCCGAGCGTGCCCTTCTCGTCGGCCGCGTAGGCGAGCGTGATCTTCGCGCCCTTGGCGATCGGCTTCGGCGTCGCCGGCGTGCCCTGGCCGTAGTCGAGCTTGGGCTGGTTGGTGAGCACGGACGGCGGATAGGGCCCGGTGGCGACGGTCGCGGTCGGCCCGTAGGCCTCGGCGACGATCTTCTGCGGATCGATCGCCTTGGCGACCGCGACGCGGTTGGCCAGCGAGCTGAGCGGCGCCTTGTTCGTGTTGAGGTACGCGACGAGCGTGGCACCCGTCTCATAGAGGCCGACGGCGAGGTTGCCGGCTGCCTTCACGTCGCCGAGGCTCGACTCGGGGTAGCCGTGCAGCATCATCGCGAGGTCGCCGCCGCGCAGGCGCAGCTGCTGGGTGTTGATATCCGGCGTGATCTCGATCGCGACCTTCGTGTAGTACGGCTTCGCACCCCAGTACTTCGGGAAGGCGGTCAGCTCATAGCGCGTGCCGCGCATGAAGCTCGTCAGCTCGTACGGGCCGGTGCCGTCGTCGTGCGTGCCGAGCCAGGTCTGCGAGCGGTCTGAGCCGGCGTGCTTGACGAGCGCCTCGGGCCCGATCACGCGCGGCCCCCAGAGCGACGCGAGGTAGTCCATGAACGGCAGCGTCGCGCCCTTCAGCTTGACGACGAACGTCTGCGGATCGGGGGTCTGCATCGAGGCGATGCCAGCGACCATGTAGCCGGAGCCCTGACCGAGCTTCGCGCGGCGCTCGAAGCTGCGCTTGACGTCGGCCGACGTCATCGTCGCGCCGTCATGGAAGACGACGCCCTTGCGCAGGTGGAACGTGATCGTCTTGCCGTCCGGGCTCGCCGCCCAGCGCTTGGCGAGCTGCCCGACGATGCGCGTCGAGTTCGGCGCATAGCGCACGAGGCCCTCGTAGGTCGACTGCGTCACCTCGTCGCCCTCGACGTCGTAGAAGACGTCTGGATCGGGGACGGACATGTCCTGCACGAAGGGGATGGTCAGCGAGCGACTGGTCGCTGACGCGGCCTTCTTTTCGGTCGAGCCGCAGGCCGCGAGCAGCAGCGTGGCAGCGAGCGCGAAGGCGGCGATGGTGGTGCGGCGGGGGAGGTGCGAGGCCCGGCTCTGAGCGTCCATGGGCGGCGACGCTACAGCGCGTCAAGGCGCCTGAATATGGCCGCTGAGTCGACCCTCAATCGACTTGTGGGCCAGGTCGAGGGTACGCCGAGACTGCTGAGCGCGGCGGCTGCAGGCAGAGTAGCGCGTCGTCGCGAATAAGACAACTCGATTCGCCGGGCGCTGCGACGGAGGCCGGCGCGCCCGTCACCGCAGGCCCAAGGCGATGACCTGCGGCTTGGCTTCCGCGCCATCGCGATGGGACAACCGCGGCGCTAGGTTGCCCGTCAGATGCCCGAGATCGCGACCCTCGACCGTGCGAGCGCCGTTCCGCTCTACTACCAGCTGCAGGAGCTCATCCGCCAGCAGATCGAGTCCGGCGTGTGGTCGCCGGGAGATCCGCTGCCGGCCGAGCACGAGCTCTGCCGGCTGCACGGCATCAGCCGCGTCTGCGTGCGCCAGGCGCTCGGCATCCTCGAAGCCGACGGAGCCATCGTGCGTCGCCGCGGCGCCGGCACGTTCGTCGCGTCGACACGGATGGCGGCCGCCGTCGCGGGGGTCCTGCGGGCGCTGCTCGCCCCCGGGCCCCGGCCGCCGGCGATCCGCGTGCTCGATCGGCGCGTCGGCGGCGTCGAGACGTCCGTCTGCCGAGTGCTCGGGGCCGCCTCGGAAAATGTCCTGCGTCTCACGACGCTGTGGTCGGCCGACGACCTCGCGTATGCGATCGGGGTGTCGTTCTTTCGCCGCGCGGACGTCGAGTGGCTCGACGCGATCGCCACCCGCGGCAGCCTTCTCTGCGCCCCGACGCCCTCACCGGCGATCGCACTCGGCGAGGCGGAGGTCTCGATCGAGACGACGAGCTGCGGGCGCTTCGAGGCCGAGCGGCTCGGGATCGCCGACCGCTCCACGCTGATGGTCACCGTCTCCGTGCACCACGACGCAGGCGACGGCCGGCCGCTCGAGGTCTCGCGCCTGGGCTATCGCGGCGACCGGGTGCAGCTGCGCTTCCGCGGCACGCCTGTGCTCGGTCCGCGCGCGGCGCACTGGGCGTTCGACGACGGCTGATCGAGGCGGGCACGCGATTGCGATCGCCGCCGAGGAACAGCGCTGACCCCGCTGTCAGCAGGCGGTCGGCTTCTTGGCACCCGGCGCCAGGCAGCGGCGGACGATCCTGGGAGCCCTGCCCGCGCGCGTCGTGAGCACGGCGCTTGTCCCGACGAGGCCGGGCTTCGTGATCGCGACGCTGATCTTCACGCCGGGCTTGAGCTTGCGCCTGGCGCCGAACAGCGCGGACAGGTTGCGCGTCCCCTTCTTCAGCGACGCGTAGCGCCGCGTCGCGAACGAGCAGCCCTTGCGCTTGGAGGAGCAGGTGACGCGCGCGTGCTCGCCGCCGCTGAGGCCGACGAGCCTGAGGCTCGTGATCCGCGTCGCCGTGCGAGACGACGAGCTCCGGAACGTCGCGTGCGCGGCGAGCCGAGCCGGCTTGGAGGCGTGGGCGACAACCTGGGCTGCGGGCGTGCGGAACGTCACGTCCTGGCCGAGCACGCTGCCGCGCAGGTTCGTCGCGCGCATCCTCGCGTGGTAGGTCGTCGCGGGACGCAGGCCTGCAAGCGCGATCGGCGGCGTCGTCGGAGCGAGCCCACCGGGAACGCTGACCTGAGCGGACGTCTGGCCGTAGTCCGTCGTCGGACCGTAATCGACGACCACCTGCGTGTCGTTGCCACGCGTCTCGACCTGACCGAGGAAGTCGACGGCGCCCGACGCCGTCACCGAAGCCGAGCCTGGCCACAGCCGCGGCGCGCCGTCGACGTAGTGGAAGATCTGCGGCGCCGCGCCGTCGGTGATCCATGCGTCGCCGTCGGTGCCCGCGACGACATCGAGCGGGCGGGCGCCGATCAGCGCCGTGAAGACGTAGCTTCCGTCCGCCCCGAGCGTGGCGACGTTCGCGCTGTCCGAGCCTGCGGCGAGCACGCCGGAGCCGAACGGGGCAAGCGCGAGCGGCGTCGTGAGGAAGCCGCGCGAGGGTGGCAACGCCACGGCGCTGCCACCGTCCTGGGCAGCCGGGAAGCGCGCGATCGGGCCGGCGACCGAGAGGCCGACGTAGACGTCGGAGCCGACGAGCGCGACCGACTCAGGCATTGTCGAGCCCGGAGCGGCGACGGTCGACTCGACGGTCAGCGAGTCGTCGAGCGCGAGACGGCGGATGACCTGGCCGTCGTCGTCTGGGACGAACAGCTTGCCGCCGCCGACCGCGAGATCCATCGCCCGGCCGCGGTCGGCGAACGACTGCGGGCCGCTCGCCGTCGCAGCCGGCACGCTGCCCAGCAGGTCGGCCGAGCTGCACACGCCGTCGCGTGGCATCGAGAAGTACATCTGCCCGTTGCCGCCGTCGACGATCGCCGTCGGACCACACGTCGACAGGCCGCCCGTGCTTACCGTGGTCATGCCTGCCTGCGCTGCCGGGTTGGCGATCTTCACGATCTTCTTCGAGGACGGGAGGGTGATCCAGATCGAGCCGCTCGGTCCGGTCGCGATGCCCGACGGATCGCCGCCGATCGTCATGTGGCCGAGGATCGCGCCGTTCGTGGCCACGCGAGCGGCCGTACCCGCGGCCGGCTCGGTGACCCACACCGTGCCGTCCGGCGTCAGCGCGATGCCGCTCGTCGGGCTGTTGAAGCCCGTGATCGTCTGAACGACCGCGGCGTGCGAGGCGGATACCGGCAGCATCGCGACGGCGGCTGCGGCCAGGAGCGCCCGCGCGGCTCGTCGGCCCGCAGGACGAGAGGTGAGCGGATGCGGCGCGGACGGCGCACGGCTGCCGGCGGCGCGATCAGGAACAGCGGACATGAGCACTCCGGGGGACGGGAACATGGCGTGTTCCCCCTGTCGGCAGATGACGATGCTGGCATGACCGCTGGCCGGGCGGGTTGGTCCCGCGCGTCGTCACACGCCGGTCTTGCTGAGGGCTGCGGGCTTGCGGGGTCGGTGTGTGACGGCGGGTGGGCCGCTGACGAATCCTGAGCTCATGAGGGCGTTGGCGCCGGCTTCGCTGAGGTCGATCAGGCCGTAGATGAACTGCTTGGCCTGCGCTTCGTGCTTCGTGGCGTTGACGATCGCGATGCTGTAGACGGCGGCGGGCTGCAGGTCGCGTGGGAGCGTCGCCGTCACCTGGAGCTTGCCGTGTGATGTGCGGACGTCTGACTGGAAGAGGAAGGCGGCATCGGCGGCGCCCTGCGTGAGCCGCGCGACGATGCGCGCGACGGTCGGCTCGTCGAAGCGCACGTTGGCGAACAGCGCGTCGTGCTGCGCCGCAGGCAGGCGACCGAGCGTTGCTCGCGTCAACGCCCCGACCGGGAGGCCTGCGGCCCCGATCGCGAGCCGCACACTCGGCTTCCAAGTGTCCGCGAGCGACTTGACCTTGGCATCGGCGACGTACCAAGGGGGTCATCGGAGGCATCGCGCCAACCCATACGACGACGCATCCAGCCCTCGCCTGCTGTCACGGTAGGCAGACGACACCGGGCTCGTCGCCGACGGGCTCATTCAGCCGTAAGCCCCGTGACGACATGGGATCCCCGGCGGCACGTGATGCTCCACGCGCCATCACCGATCAGAGATCCGCTGCATCGATACCCGGCGACGGGACGATTGCGAGTCTTGCCAAGCCGGTCGTAGTAGTTCTCGCTCAA
>DATBAE010000031.1:0-43131 GCA_036271655.1 Solirubrobacteraceae bacterium | reverse complement strand
GTTCTACGTGCGCCGCGAGATGGAGGAGCGCGACAAGGGCAACAGCGCACAGGCTGCGCTCGAGGCGGCCGCTGCGACCTCCGGTCACGCCGTCGTGGTCTCGGGCTTCACGGTGCTGATCTCGATGGCGGGCATGCTGCTGTCCGGCTCGTCGATCTTCGTCTCGTTCGCGGTCGGCACGATGACCGTCGTCGCCGCCGCAATGATCGGCTCGCTGACGTTCCTGCCCGCGATGCTCTCCTGGCTCGGCGAGAAGGGCTGGACCGAGAAGGGCCGCGTGCCGTACGTCGGCCGGCTGCGTCACCGCAGCGGCGGGCAGTCGCGCGTCTGGAGCTGGATCCTCGACCGCGTGCTGTCGCGCCCGCTCGTCTCGGCGCTGATGGCGACCGGCGTACTCGTCGCCCTCGCGCTGCCGGCGCTCGGGATGCACACGCTGACGCCCGGCATCGACGGCCTGCCCGCCGATCAGCCGATCCGCCAGACGTACGACCGGGTGCAGGCGGCGTTCCCCGGCACGACCGAGCCCGCCGACGTCGTCGTGCGGGCGAGCGACGTGACCTCCCCACAGGTGCAGGCCGGCATCGCGCGGCTGCGCACGGCGGCGGTCCAGACGGGGCGGATGTACGAGCCGATCGACGTGCAGGTCAACCCGGCCAAGACGCTGGCGATCGTCCACATCCCGATCCGCAGCGACAGCAGCCAGCAGGGGCTGACGTCGCTCGCCGCGCTGCGCGACGACGTCGTGCCGGGAACGATCGAGCAGGTGCCGGGCACGACGGTGAACGTCAGCGGCGACGCCGCCGGCAGCAAGGACTTCAACGACTCCATGAAGGCGCATCTGCCGCTCGTCTTCGGCTTCGTGCTGACGATGGCGTTCCTGCTGCTGCTCGTGACGTTCCGCTCGGTCGTCATCCCGCTCAAGGCGATCGTGCTGAACCTGCTGTCGGTCGCGGCGAGCTACGGCGTGCTGACGCTCGTCTTCCAGCACGGCGTCGGCGCCTCGCTGCTCGGTTTCGAGAGCGTCGGCGGCATCACGTCATGGCTGCCGCTGTTTCTCTTCGTGATCCTCTTCGGGCTGTCGATGGACTATCACGTGTTCATGATCAGCCGCGTGCGCGAGGCGTTCCTCGGTGGGATGTCAACCGAGGCGGCGGTCGCGCACGGGATCAAGTCGACCGCCGGCGTCGTGACGAGCGCAGCAGCGGTGATGGTCGCCGTGTTCGCGATCTTCGGCACGCTCGGCGCGATCGAGTTCAAGCAGATGGGCGTCGGCCTCGCCACGGCGATCCTGATCGACGCGACGCTCGTGCGGGCGGTCCTGCTGCCGGCGACGATGCAGCTGCTCGGCGACTGGAACTGGTACCTGCCGCGCGGCCTCGCGTGGCTGCCGCGCGCCCGCCAGCCAGTGCGCTCGTAGCTCGCCACTAGCGCCCTGCGACGGCGTGTCGATTCGGCCGCGCTCGACGCGGCCGGATCGGCATACCCGATCGGCGCTTCGCGGCGCGCCTACGACAGATGTCGTGCAACCCCCGCGATCAGACCCGCCCCGCTCTACGGTGACCGATATGCCGGATTGGGCCGTCACACGCCGCCCCGCTGGGTCGTGGCTCGCGCTGCTGGCGATCGCCGCGCTGCTCGCGCTGATCACCGACGGCGAGTCGGACTCCGCGGCGGCCAACCGGACCGTGCGCGTCTCGCCGTCCGATCCGCTGCATGCGACCGCGCCGAAGCGGCCGACCGCCGCCAGCCGGCTCGCCGGCGCCGTCACGGGCGTCCTCGCGCACAGCTCGTTCGTCGTCCGTGGCGGCGGCGAGAAGCGCGAGATCGCGCTGACGTTCGACGATGGGCCGGGGCCGTACACACCGCAGGTGCTCGTCGCCCTCAATCGCCTCCACGTCAAGGCAACGTTCTTCGTCATCGGTCAGCAGGAGCAGACCTTCCACACGGCGATGATGGCCGAGAACGGCCGCGGCGACGTGATCGGCGACCACACCGAGAGCCATCCCCACCTCGCATCGCTGTCGGCGCGCGACCAGCACGACGAGCTCGAGGCTCCGCTGCAGGGACTGGCGCGCTACGGGCTGCCGCGGCCGCAGCTGTTCCGCCCGCCGTACGGCTCCTACGACGCGACGACGACTGGCGAGCTGCGGCGCATGGGGATGCTGATGGTGCTCTGGAGCGTCGACACGCAGGACTACCTGCGCCCAGGTGTGTCGCAGATCGTGGCCAACGCCGTGTCGGCCGCCAGGCCGGGGGCGATCATCCTGCTGCACGACGGCGGGGGCGATCGCTCGCAGACGGTCGCGGCGGTTCCGCAGATCGTGGCGCGGCTGCGCGCGAAGCACTACCGCCTCGTGACCGTGCCGCAGCTGTTGCTCGACGACCCGCCTCCAGCCAGCCGGCGGGCGCCGCGGCTGCCGATCACCGAAGGCTGACGCCCGCGCGTCCGAGGCCGTCGCGGAGGATCGCCGGCCGCGACCGCGTCCGCCATCTGTGATGCTCGCTGTCCGCCGATGCTCGCGTTTCTTGCAATCAGTGCCGGCACGGCGTACGTCAGCGTCTTCGTGCTGATCGCCGTCGAGTCCAGCGGCGCACCGGTCCCCGGCGAGACGGCCCTGATCCTGGCGGCGGTGCTTGCCAGTCACGGCGATGTGCGGATCGAGTTCGTCATCGCCCTCGCAGCGCTGGCGTCGATCGTCGGCGACAACATCGGCTATGCGATCGGACGCGCCGGTGGGCGCCGGCTGCTCTCACGACCCGGATTCATGGAGGACCACCGGCGGCGCGTGCTCGAGCACGGCGAGCCGTTCTTCGCGCGCCATGGCGCCAAGGCGGTGTTCCTCGGCCGCTGGGTCGCCGGCCTGCGGATCGCAGCGGCATGGCTGGCCGGCATCAACCGCATGCCGTGGCGGCGCTTCTTGTTCTGGAACGCGCTCGGCGGGATCAGCTGGTCGCTGTCGGTCGGGCTCGCCGCCTATTGGCTCGGGCGGCCCGCCGAGAAGATCTTCCGCACCGTCGGCATCGCCGGCGTCTCGCTCGCGGGCATCGCGCTGCTTGGCTTTCTGATCTGGCGGCGCATGCGGGATCATGAGCCGTCGTGAACCCGCTGTCTGAGTACTTCGTCGCGCAGGCCGCCACGCATCGAGCGACGGCCGCCGGGCAGCCGGAGGACCCGCGCTATGCGCAGAGCGCCGACGCACTCGAGGCGCTGGCCGCCTACGCCGAGGCAGGCGCGCAGTCGGACCTCTTCCAGATGCGCTACCTGCTCGAGCACCATGTCGTCGACGGCGCCTTCGCCTGGCCGAAGGGCCAGTGCGGCCGTTCGATCATGCACTTCGGCTTCGACAGGCCCGTCCGCAGCGAGTTCGAGCTCGAGCAGTTCCTGATGGACCTCTGCGACATGGCGAAGTCCGACGCCGCCCGTCACATCGGCTCCAACGAGGCGCAGTTCGAGCGCGCCGAAGCAGCCGCCCTCGCCAAGCGCTGGGGGATCGCGGTCGAGCGCGTGCACGGCGCGCTGGACGCCGGCCGCGGCATCCGCCACCTGTTCGTCGTCGGCATCCCCGCCTGGCATGACCTCGACGCCGGAGCCCGCGAGCAGCTGGCGGCGCTCGACGGCGTGATCGTCATGCCGGGCGCCAAGGACGTCTACGGCGACGGGCCGCCCCTGCTCGTCAAGAACCTTCCCGCCGTCGACGAGGGCGATGCGCAGGCGAAGGTCGCGGCGATCGCGGGGATCGATGCGAACGCGCTCGGCGTGACTCGTTCGGCGCGCGTCCTCTGACCTGGGCAACCTGAGAGAAGTCCCAGCGCGAGCCCAGGGTTTCCTCAGGCTGTTGACGGATCGTGATCGCACACCACGACGTCATCCGATCCCAGGAGGAACCCCCCGATGTCCCGAATTCGCAAGACCGCAGCACTCGTCTCCGCCACCGCTCTGCTCGGTGGCAGTGGCATCGGCATCGCGCAGGCCGCCAGCTCGAGCTCCACGGGCTCCGACGGGCCGCCCGCCGGTCACCGCCAGGGCGGCCCGGTGCCGACCGCGCAGCTCGACGCGATCGCCAAGCAGCTCGGCATCACGACGACGCAGCTGAAGGCGGCGCTCGACGCGAGCAGGCCCGCCAAGCCGGCCGACGGCAAGCCCGGCGACGGCAAGCGCGCCGACGGGATGGCGACCGAGCTCGCCAAGGCGCTCGGCGTCGACGTCTCGAAGGTCACGGCGATCCTCGACGCCAACCGGCCCGCGCGTCCCGCGAACGGCGCTCGGCCGTCCGGGCCCCCGCCGGCAGCGCCGTCCGGCACGACCGGCGGCGGCCCGCCGCGCCACGACGACACGAAGCTGATCGCCGCGCTCGCCAGCGGGCTGGACATCGACACGGCCAAGGTGAAGGCCGCCTTCGCGACGATCGACGCTGCGCACAAGGCCGATCACGCCGACCACGACGGCGACATGTTCGCGGCGGTCGCCAAGCAGCTCGGGCTGAGCACCGCCGCCGTCAAGGCCGCGTTCGAGGCCAACCGCCCGGCGATGCCGGCGCGTCCCTAGGGCTCAGCGAAGCCTCCCACGGCGCATCTCGCGGCCGGCCCAGCTGGGTCGGCCGCGGTCGTTGTGCGGGGGTCGTCGTGATGTCGTCCGCCACGCAGACGTGTTCGTGACGACCCCTGCGCTCAGCGCCGGACGCTCTCGCAGTCCTTCGCGACGACGTCGCCCGGATCTGCGAAGACGACATCGTTGCCCGCTCCGCAGGTCACGCGATCGATGCCGCCGTGGACGACATTGATGCGGTCGTTGCCGGGCCCGCCGTCGATCGTGTCGGCGTCGTAGTTGCCGAAGATCGTGTCGTTGCCGGCGCCGCCGAAGATCCGGTCGCGGCCGCGGTCGCCGGTGATCTTGTCGTTGCCGGCGTCGCCCCAGATCGTGTCGTTGCCCTTGCGCCCGGCGATCGTGTCGTTGCCGTCGCCACCGTGCAGGCGGTCGTTGCCGTCCTCGCCGTCGACGTAGTCGTCGCCCTCGAAGCCGTACAGGCGGTCGTTGCCGGCCCGCCCAAAGAGCGAGTCGTCGCCGGCCGTTCCGAGCAGCCTGTCGTCGTCGGCGGTGCCGCGGATCACGGCCGCCGTCGTACCGTCGTTGTCGGGCTCCGGCGAGATCTGGATGACCGTCTCGCAGTTCGTCAGGGTGTCGCGCGCGGGCGCATCGCTCTCGACGTAGACGGTGTCGTTGCCGTCGCCGCAGTCGACGTTGTCGGCGCTGTCGTCGGCGACGCGGATGACGTCGTCGCCGGCGCCCGCCTGGACCGTGTCGATGCCGCTGCCGCCGACGATCGTGTCGTTGCCCTCGCCGCCGACGAGGAGGTCGTTGCCCGATCCCCCGTCGAGCTGATCGTTGCCGGTGCCGCCGTCGATCTGGTCGTTGCCGGCATCGCCGGTGATCGCGTCGTCGCCCTCGTCGCCTTCGAGCCGGTCGCCCGCCGAGCCGCCGTCGATCAGATCGCTGCCCTGACCGCCGACGATCCGCTCGGCGCCGCTCTCGCCGTAGAGCCGGTCGTCGCCGTCATCGCCCTGGATCAGGTGGTCCGAGCCGCGACCGCCCTTGATGAGGTCGTTGCCAGGCCCGCCGTCGAGCAGCTTGTCGTCGCCAAAGCCCTTCTCGACGATCGCGTCGTCGCCTTCGCCGCCGTAGATCGTGTCATCGCCGTCGCCGCCGTCGAGCTGATCGTTGCCGTCGTCGCCCTGGATCGTGTCGTTGCCGGTGCCGCCGTCGGCGACGTCGTCGCCGGCTCCGCCGCGCATCTCGTCGTTGCCGGTGCCTCCCGACAGCACGTCGTTGCCGTCGTCGCCGCTGATCTCGTCGCTGTTGACGCCGCCGGACAGCTGGTCGTTGCCGGGTCCCCCGTCGAGCACGTCGCGGTCGCGACCGCCGTTGATGACGTCGTCGCCGGCGCCGCCGTCGATCCTGTCGGCGCTGCGCGTGCCGGTCAGCGTGTCCGGCCCGTCGGTGCCCGTGATGACGGCGAGCCCGGGCTGCACGACGAGATCGCTCGGTGCCGTGCCGGGCAGCTGGACGAGCCCGATGCGCCCGCGCGAGAACGGGCTGATCAGCGAGATCGTCGCGGCCCCGCCGTCGGCGAACAGGATCCGGCTCGCATCCGGATACCAGGCGCCGCGACCAGGGCCGGCTCCCGCGACGAGTCGCCGCACTCGCTCCGTGCGCAGATCGACGAGCGCGCCGGCATGGGCTCCCGGCAGCGCGCCGACGATCAGGCGCGAGCGCCCGGGCGAGAGCGTCAGCGCTCCGCCGGCGCCCGCGGGCAGCTTGATCGGACGCTTGCGAACGTGGTGCTGGCCCGGCGCGACGACGCGCAGCCTGCCGGCCGCCGTGACGTACGTCATGCCGTTGCCGGCGACGGCAACGCCGGTCGCGCGCTGCAGCTGCACGAGGCGCAGCAGCCGGTTCGTGCCGAGCGCGACCTCGGCGACGCGCCCGCTGCGCAGGACGACGGCGGCGAGCGCCCCGTCGCTGGCGACCGAAAGGTCGGTCCCTTCGCCGCGCAGCTCGACGACGGCGCGCTGGGCAAGCGTCTGGGAGTCGAGCACGAGCAGCTGCGTGCCGCGCACCGCGTACAGCGTGTCTCCGCCGGGCGACAGCGCCAGCGCACTGATCTCGGGCGGGCCGAGGCCGAGCCTGCTGCGACCTGCCTCGGCGCGCGCGTTGACGTCGACCGCCACGACCTCGCCGCCGGCGCTCACGTATCCGCGCGTCCCGTCGCGCGAGACCGCGACCGCGCGCGCGGGCCCCGGCAGTGGCAGCCGTGCCACGATCGCGTTGCCCGGGCTGCCGAGGAAGTCGAGCTCGGGCATGCCCGTCGCGACGAGCGCGACGCGGGCTGATGCAGCGGGGGCAAGCGCGAGCGCGCCGCCGAGAACGGCGAGCGCCGCGCGCCCCGCCAGGAACCCACGCCGACCGATCCTCCTCCTGCCGTGCCCGACCATCAGCCCGACAGGATGACCCACCGGCATCGGCGACGCCCCGATCGGCGCGCGTGCGATCCTCATGAGATGGCATCCGCCACGATCGCCGCGCTGCACACGACGCCGGTCAAGGGCCTGCGGATCGTCGCCTGCGACGAGATCGATCTGACCGCCGACGGCGCCGCCGACGATCGGCGCTTCTACCTCGTCGACGAGCGCGGCCGGATGGTCAACGGCAAGCAGCTCGGGCCTCTCACCGAGGTCGTCGCGGAGTACCGCCGTGCCGCGGGCGAGCTCGAGCTCGCCTTCCCCGACGGCCGTCGTGTCGCCGCCGCGATCGAGCTCGGCGACATGATCGACACGACGTTCTTCTCACAGCCCGTCCAGGCGCGCGAGCTGCTCGGTCCGTTCGGGCCCGCGCTGTCGCATCACGTCGGCCGCTGGGTCCGGCTCGTCGAGAGCATCGACCGGACGGGCATCGACCGCGGCCGCAACGGCGCCGTCAGCATCGTGTCGCGGGCCTCGCTCGGAGCCCTCGCCCGCGTCGCCGGGAGCGCCGTCGACGCGCGGCGCTTCCGCATGCTCGTCGAGGTCGACGGGCTCGTCGAGGCGCACGAGGAGGACACCTGGGTCGGCGCCCAGCTGCGCATCGGCGACGCGACCGTCCGCGTACGCGGCCACGTCGGACGCTGCCTCACCACGCAGCGTCATCCCGAGAGCGGCGAGACCGACTTGCCGACGCTCAACCTCCTGCGCTCCTATCGCGGCGGGCTGCCGACGACGGAGCCGCTCGCGTTCGGCGTCTACGGCGAGGTGATCGAGCCCGGGCGCGTCGCCGTCGGCGACCGGCTCACGCTCATGTCGTGATGAACGACCGCACGTCGGCGTTGAACCGCTCGGGGCGCTCGAGCATGACCATGTGGCCGGTGTCGGGGTAGAGGATCGCGCGCGCGTCGGGAATCAGCCACTGGAACTCCGATGCGTCGCGGACCGGCACGAGCCGGTCCTCCTCGCCCCAGAGGATCAGGGCGCGACAGCTGACCTCGCCCAGCCGGTCGCGGATCGGATAGGCCGTCATCGCGTCGAGCGCGTCGCCGAATCCCGGCTTGCCGGCGCCGTGCGCCTGCTCGAGGATGAGTGGGCCGGAGAGGTGCTCCGGGTGCGCGGCGACGAGCAGCAGGAGGCTGCGGCGCAGGCGTGGGCTGCGAACCACGATGTCACTGTGGCTCGCGAGACGGCCGAGCCCGAAGAAGAGGAGATTCTCGACGCGTGCGCGCACGCCTCGCTTGCGCTCATGGCGCATGTGGCGCAGCGAGAGCCCGGCTGCCGCCACGAGCACGAGCTCGCGCACGCGCGCCGGAAAGCGGATCGCCATCTCGCAGCCGACGAAGCCGCCCATCGAGTTGCCGACGATCGTCGCGCGTTGCACGCCGAGCTCGTCGAGCAGCTCCACGACGAGGCGGGCGTAGCCGCTGACGGAGATCGCGCCAGCGGGCAGCGGGGACTCGCCGAAGCCAGGGAAATCAATCGCGATCACGCGATGGTCGGCGGCGAGCGGCACGATGTTCTCGAGCCAGTTCTGCCAGCAACCGGCGAGGCCGTGCAGGAAGACGACGGCGGGGCCTTCGCCGATGTCGAGCACGTTGACCGGACCGCCCTTCGCGGGCAGCCAGCGCAGATGCGAGCGCCATTTCACGCCCATCCACGCCGGGCGCTCCGTATGAGCCGCATGCGCGGCGCCCACGTCCTCAGCCGGCGACTGAGCCCGACCGGGGTGCCGGCGCGCGCTCACCCGGCTGCTCCTGCAGGAACGCCCGGACGTCGCGGTTGAAGCGCGCGGGACGCTCCATCATCGGCGAGTGCCCAGTGTCCTCGTAGATCACCTTGCGGGAGTTCGCGATCAGCGACTCGAAGATCGAGGCATCGCGCACCGGGACGAGAAGATCCTTGTCGCCCCAGACGATCAGCACCGGTGTGTCGATCTTCTCGAGGCGCTCGCGCAGCGGATAGCGGCACATCGCCTCGAGCGCGTCGGAGAAGCCCGGCTTGCCCGAGCCCTTGATCTGCTCGACCGCGAACTCCGCCGGCAGCCGCGCCGGATGGGCGGCGACGAGCAGCAGGAGCGCATTGCGCAGGCGCGGACGGGCGCCGACGATGTGCGAGCGGGAGGCGAGCCAGCCGAGGTTGAAGAAGGCGATGTTCTCGGCGCGATGACGCAGGCCCTTCTGGCGCTGCGTGCGGATGAGCTCCGTGCTCAGGCCGGCAGCGGCCTCGAGCACGAGCCGCTCGACGCGCGCAGGGTGCGCGATCGCGAGCTCGGCGCCGATGAAGCCGCCCATCGAGTGCCCGACGATCCGCGCGGCGTCGATTCCCAGCGTCTCCATCAACGCGTCGATCGTCGCTGCGTAGCCCTTGATCGAGATCGTCTCGCTGGGCATCTCGGACTGTCCGAAGCCCGGCAGGTCGACGGCGATCACCCAATGATCGCGGGCAAAGTGCGGGAGCTGCTCGAGCCAGTTCTGCCAGCAGCCCGACAAGCCGTGGATGAAGATCAGCGGCGGGTCGCCGGGATCGCCCAGCTCGACGTAGTTCAGCCAGCGGCCCTCGATCTGCACCCAGTGCAGATGCTGCTGCCAGTCGATGTCCAGCCACTCCGACCGGCCGACCGCGCCGTAGGGCTCCGGATCGCTTGTTGGTGATGCCATACATCGAGCATACCCCCGGGTTCATGAGGTCATGAGCGCCTTCTGGAGTGCCGGCAGCTCCGCATCCGCGGCCGCCTCGGCAAGCGCCGCGACGAGCTCCTCGCCGGCAACCGGCGCCAACCGCTTGGCGAACGTGCGCATCTCCGTCGCCGGCAGCCGGCCGACGAGCGCGACGAGCTCGTCCTGCAGCTCGTCAGCCTCGACGGCGTCGAGCATGCCCGCGATCAGCTCGTCGTCCGCGGCGCTGATCAGCAATGCGGCATCGCGCTGCGTGCGCACCTCGAGCTCGACGGCGAAGCCGAGCAGCGGCGCCCAGAGCTGCTCCTCGTCGGCGACGCGGATGATCGCGGCGAGGATCGAGCGACCGAAGCCCGTGCCGAGGGCGGCGACGCGGCGCCGTGAGGCGGCGGGGAGCAGCGGCAGCAGCAGGAGCAGCTCGGTCCAGAGGCTGCGCTGCTTTGCCGCGTCGACGATCGACGACAGCACCGGCCGCGTCTGGATCGGCTTGAGCTGCGCGAAGCGCGCGCGGCTCTCCTCGCCCATCGCCCGCGTCACCGGCAGCACGTCGGCCCACAGGTTGTCGCGCTGCGCGGCTCGGACGAGGCCGGCGAGAACGTCGTCGTCCTGCGCAGCGGCGATGTCGCCGAGCGTCCCGCGCTGGTCGTCGGAGACATAGCGCAGCACGTCGAGCGCCTCGCGCCAGAGCTCACGCTCCGTCGCCGTGCGCATGATCGCGTGCAGACGCGGTTCGGGAATGATCGCGACGAGCGCACCGAGCGATCCCTTGGACTCGACGACGTAGGCGGTGTTGAGCAGCACCTCGTCGTCGACGGCGTCGAGCGCGGCCGTCAGCGCGGCCTCGGACAGGTGGCCGACGAAGCGCCCCATCGTGACGTGATCGGCGCGCTCGGCGAGCTCGGCCGTGATCGCGGCGATCTGCCGCGGCGGGATCTCGGCGATCACGCGGCTCGCGCGGCGCGGATCGATCTGCGCCGCGACCTCGGCGAGGAAGCTCGTCGGCAGGTGGCCGGCGATGTCGACCGCACGGGACGGCTCGATCAGTCCCGTGACGCGCGCGCAGAGCAGCGGCCCGAAGGCGCGCTCGCCGATCGTCGCGGTGATCTTCGACGGTACGAGGCGCGTCGCAGCCGCGACGCGCTGCAGCTGCTGGCGATCGCCTTCGAACATCGTCGTCGATGCCTGCTCGCGCATGTCGCGGATGTCCTGCCAGTCGACGTTGCGCAGGTACGCGATCTCGTCGGCGCCGGTGCCGAGCAGGCGCGCGAGCTTGACGATCTCGACATCGGCCTGCGCCAGCGTCATCCGAAGAGGATCTTGCGCACGGGTCCGCGCATGAGCCGCGGGACGATGTCGAGCGAGCCCTCGACGCCCTCGTCGAGCTCGTGCTTCTGGCGCGTCCTGGCCTCGCGCAGCAGCTCGGCGAGCGCGCGAAGCTGATCGCCGCTGAGCTGGGCGAACCCCTCCGGCGCCTGGGCACCCAGCTCCTGTTCGAGAATGTCGACGCCGTCGTGCATACGCAGCCAGAGGGTATGTCGCGGCATCACGGCGTTCGGATCAAGCATTGAACCGATGCTCTCGGCAGCCCGTAGGAAGCGCCAGGATGCACCGCGCTTGCGCCCAGCACTCGACCAGCGCCGCCGGACAGCCGTGACGCTGCTGCTGACCGGGGCGACGGGCTTCGTCGGGATGGAGCTGCTGGCGCGCATGCTGCGCGACCCGTCGGTGCGCGTCGTCGCACTGATCCGGGCGACCGACGACGAGCACGCGACGCGACGCCTGCACG
This sequence comes from Solirubrobacteraceae bacterium, assembly GCA_036271655.1. Classification (GTDB taxonomy): domain Bacteria; phylum Actinomycetota; class Thermoleophilia; order Solirubrobacterales; family Solirubrobacteraceae; genus CADCVQ01. The sequence goes on along the minus strand of DATBAE010000031.1, from coordinate 31,653 downwards.
CGACCCTGCGGTCGATCTACGGGTCGAGCGAGCCCCACGCGCAGCGCGTCACCGCCGTCGCCGGCGATCTCGAGCTGCCCGGGCTCGGGGTCGACCCGGCGCTCGCCGATCGCGTCACCGCCATCGTGCACGGCGCCGCCTCCGTGTCGTTTGAGCTGCCGCTGCAACGCGCCCGGGCGATCAACGTCGCCGGCACGCGGCGCGTGATCGCATTCGCGCAGAGCTGCTCGCAGCTGCGCCGGATGACGTACGTCTCGACGGCCTACGTCGCCGGCACGCACCGGGGCGTGTTCGGCGAGCAGGACTTCGATCTCGGGCAGCGCTTCCGCAACGCCTACGAGCAGTCGAAGTTCGAGGCCGAGCTGCACGTGCGGGCCGCCGCGGCGCGCGGCCTGCCGGTCACCGTCGTGCGGCCGAGCATCATCGTCGGCGACCGCCACAGCGGCTGGACGGCGTCATTCAACGTCCTGTACTGGCCGCTGCGTGCGCTGGCGCGCGGCGCATACCCGCTGCTGCCGGCGCGCTCGCGCGCGCCCGTCGACGTCGTCTCGGTCGACTACGTCGCCGACGCGATCTGCGCCCTGCACGCGCTGCCGGACGCCGCCGGCAGGACATACCACCTCACCGCCTCGACCGACGCGAGCAGCATCGGCGAGCTGCTCGACCTCGCGGTGAGGCGCTTCGAGTGCCGCCGCCCACCGCTCGTCTCGCCGCTGGTGTACCGCCGCGTCGTCCACCCGCTCGCCGTCCGCGCCAGCCCCGCTCGGCGACGGCGCTTCCTGCGCGCCACGGAGACCTACCTGCCGTATTTCGCGATGCGCGTGCACTATGACGACGCGCAGGCGCGCGCGGCCCTCGGGGAAGCGATCGCACCCGCGCCGCTCCCGGACTACTTCGACCGCCTCGTCGACTACGCGCTGCTCGCGCGCTGGGGCGCTCGACCGATCGGCAGGGCAGAGGCGTTGGATGCGCTTCCGCGGGAACGGCCCAGCGGAGCCAGACCCGTGGCCGGAGTCGTCGAGCCGGCGGCCCTGCCGAACTAGTTGGTGGTCCTGGCTCGTGGTCCCGGATGACCACGCGTCGGCACGCGGAGCCTACGACGCCGGCGGCGCGTCGCCGTAGGCTGCGAACGCGGCGGCGACGGCGCGGCGCTCCTCCTCGTCGAGCACGCGCGGCGTGCCGCAGGCACAGGCACAGGCATGGATATATACGCCGCAGGCCCACTCGAGCAACTCGGTTGCGTCGAGCGCCTCCTGCAGGCTGTCGCCGAACGTCACGGCGCCGTGGCTGCCCATCAGGGCGGCGCGACGACCGTCAAGCGCCTCGACGACGCTCGCCGCGAGGTCGGGCGTGCCGAACGTCGCGTAGCGCGCAACCCGCACGCTGCCGCCGATCGGCAGCAGCGCATAGTGGATGCATGGCAGTTCGTCGGTGACGCAGGCGACCGCGGTCGCCATCGGCGGATGCGTGTGGACCACCGCTGCAGCACCAAAGCGCTCGTAGATCGCGAGGTGAAACGGCAGCTCGGACGTCGGCGCACGATCGCCGTCGACGAGCCTGCCGTCAAGATCCACGACGGACACCTGGGCGGCGGTGAGCGTCGCGAGGCGCGCGCCCGTCGGGGTGACGGCGATGCGATCATCCAGGCGCGCGCTGACGTTCCCAGCGCTTCCGATCACGAGGCCCGAGGCTGCGAGCGCCCGGCACACATCGACGACCTCAGCCCGCAGATGGTCGATGCCGTCGCTCACGTCAGTCTTCTATCGGCGGACGTCAACGCCCGCTTGACCGACAGGCACGCGACCAGCCACGTGCGTTCAATATCCGCCGCGCCACGTCCCGCTCGATTCCACGTGAGCGAGCGTACTGCGAGGTGGCGGATGGCGCCACCCCTCACGGGACGCCGGTCAGACGAGGTCGCGGCTGCGCAGGCGAACGCCGGCCGCGGCGAAGAACAGCGCGATCCAGCCGAGCATTACGAGCACGGCGATCCCGGGCGAAAGGAGATGGTGCGTGCCGGAATCGCCGAACGGGCCGACCGCCTGGATCCCCGACGGCGCGCCCTGCGTCGGGCCGAAGCGCTCGACCCCCGGCGCCAGCCCGGAGAGCGTCGGCTCGACGACGAAGCCGACGATCAGCACGCCGATGATCACGACGACCTGGTTGCGGACGAGGCCGCCGACGCCTACGCCCAGCGCCCCGACGAGCGCCGCGACGACGAGGTTGCGCCAGAGGACGTCGGCCAAATCGGAGATCGAGGCGGTGTCGAAGCCGCGCGACGAGATGATGATCGTCCCGACGAGCATGATCGTGAGCGAGACGATCAGCGACAGCAGCGCTCCCGCGGCGGCGTAGGAAAGCATCTTCGCGCTCAGCAGGCGCAGGCGGTTCGGCGCCGCCAGGACGGTGCCCGTGATCGTCCGGTGGCGCCACTCGCCTGCCATGCCGATGACGCCGAGCAGCATGATGAAGAGCCCGGTGAAGTCGGCCGTGAAGAGGTTGCGCACATCGTCGCCGTGGAAACTCTTGCTGAGGATCGAGGTCAGGACGACGACGAGCAGCGAGAGCGAGAGCGCAGCGCCGACGAGCGCGACGAACGTCCGTGTCGTGCGCAGTTTCAGCAGCTCGGCGCGCAGCAGGGAGCTCATGCCTCGTCCCCCGTCAACGCGAAGAACGCCTGCTCGAGCGAGCGCACCTGCGGAGCGAGCCTGGTGAGGTAGACGCCCGCGTCGCCGGCGACGACACCGACCTCCTCGGGCGTCACGTCCGGCACGAGCAGCCCCTCGCCCGTCGGCTGCGCGGCGTGGCCGGCGGCCTGCAGTGCGCGCGCCAGCCGGTCGTTGTCCTGCGCGCTGACGACGGTCACCATGCCCTCATCGCCGCCGAGGACCGCTTCGAGCGTGCCCGCGCCGCGCAGGTGGCCGCGTGCGATGACGATGACGTCGTCGACGGACTGCGCGACCTCGGCCAGCAGGTGGCTGGAGATCAGGACCGCACGTCCGCGCGCCGCCTGCGCGCGGACGAGATCGCGCATCCACGCGATGCCGGGCGGGTCGAGCCCGTTCGTCGGCTCGTCGAGGATCAGGACCTCCGGATCACCGAGCAGTGCGGCGGCGATGCCGAGGCGCTGGCGCATGCCCATCGAGTACCCGCCAACGCGGCGGTTCGCCGCCTGCGTGAGACCGACCTCCTCGAGCACGGCGTCGACGCGCCCAGGTGGATGGTTGCCGATCGTCGCCTGCACGCGGAGGTGGTTGCGCGCCGTGCGCCCGGGATGGAAGGACGCGTCCTCGAGCACGGCGCCAACCTGCCTGCTGGGCTGCTCGAGCTCCTCGTAGCGGCGCCCGCCGAAGGTCGCCGTGCCCGCGGTCGGCCGCACGAGGCCGAGCAGCGCGCGCAGCGTCGTGCTCTTGCCGGCGCCGTTGGGCCCGAGGAAGCCGGTCACGCGGCCGGCCTGGACATCGAAGCTGAGGTCGTTGACAGCGAGCACGCCGCCGAATTTCTTCGACAGCCCGCGAATCTCGACGGGAGGCATCGCCGACATGATGGCGCACCGAAGCGTGGTCGCTGTGAACGATCGGCGTAAGGGCGACGCCGCCGAGCGCCGCTCGGACTGAGCTCAGCCCGCCAGCTCACGCTCCAGCGGGGTCCGGAAGCGCGGCGTCACGCGCACGTCGCCGATCCAGTCCGTCAGCCGCGCAGCCTCCTCCGCGACGGCCTGCTCGGCTGCGGCGCCGATGTCCTCGAGCAGTCTGAAGACGACCTCGCCGCCGTCCTTGCGCTGTGCCCAGGCGCCGACGATCCGCCCGTCGCACCAGACCGTCGGCCCGATGTTGCCGCTGTAGTCAAAGCAAGCGGTGCGGTGCCCGCCGACGTACCAAGCGCGTTCCTGCCAGCCCATCGGCGCCGGATCGAGACCCGGCAGCAGCGCCACCCATGGCGCCGCTGGAGCCGCGACCGGATCGGCGTCGTCGGCGAGCAGCAGTCCCGTGGTGCCTGCCGGCAGCCGGCACTCGACGACGTCGAGCTGCGCGAGCGCGCGCTTGACGAGGCCCATCGTCCAGCCGGTCCACCACTTCAGGTCGGCGTGCGTGCCCGGGCCGAACGCCGCCAGCCAGACGCGGACGAGCTGCGCCGCCGCGGCATCCGTGTCGAGCTCGGCCATCGGCCGGCGCAGCCAGGTCGCGGCCGGCGCCCAGCGATACAGGCTGCTCGTCCATGTGCCGCCCGGGCGCCCGCGCACGATCCGGCCCTCGGCGGCGAGTAGGAACATGATCCTCGAGGAGACGGCCGGGCTGGCGCCGTAGGACTTGCCCTGCGCGACCGGCGTCCGGGTGGCCAGCAGCGGAACGTCGCTGCCGAGCTGCGCCGTCGTCGCCTCGCCGCGCGCCACGAGCGCGGCATACGTCGCCTCCTCGACCTCGCGCAGCCAGCCAGGCCCGTCGGTCGTGACGCCTACGTCCTGCAGCAGCGCGGCGAAACGCTTGCGCTCGCCGGGGATCAGGGCCAGCGTCGAGGACGCGTGCACCACTTCCGCGAGCTCGGCCGGGACGACGAACATCGTGCGCCGCATGCCGAGCATCCGCACGAGCGTGCGCTCCTCGTACAGCGCAGACTCGATCGCCGCCACCGACGGCTCGGCCAGCCGTGCCCGGCCAGCGAGGAAGACGGTGGCGGGATCGGACGCGTGCAGCCCGCCGAGTGCTCCGGCCGCTTCTACGACGTCGTCGAAGCGATGACCTGCGACGAGTCCGTGGCGCCGCGCCAACCGAGCGCGGCGCTCGTCGTCGTCGACCGTCCTCACGCGCGGCTCAGCCGAAGCCGATGACGCTGCGGATCCCGTCCTGCGCGTGCATGAGGTCGAAGCCCTTGTTGACCTCGTCGAGGGTGATGCGGTGCGAGAGGAACGCGTCGACGTCGATCTCGCCGTCGAGGTAGCGCTGGACGAGCTGCGGCACCTGGTCGCGGCCCTTGACGCCGCCGAACGAGGAGCCCGCGACGCGGCGGCCGGTGATCAGGTAGCGCGGGATCACGTCGAGCGTCTCGCCCTTGCCCGCGACGCCGCACATCGTCGCCAGGCCCCAGCCCATCCGCGCGGACTCGACGGCCTGACGCATGACCGCGACGAGGCCGGTCGCCTCGATCGTGTAGTCCGCTCCGAAGCCGCCGGTCATGTCGAGGATTTGTTGGACGGTGTCCTCCCCGCCGATCATGAGGTCGGTCGCGCCCTGGTGGCGCGCCATCTCGAGGCGCTCCTGCGAGAGGTCGACGCAGACGATCCGCTCGGCGCCCTGCAGCCGCGCACCAGCGACCGCGCCGAGGCCGACCATGCCCGCGCCGAAGACGACGACGGTCGATCCCTCCTCGACCTTGGCGGTGTACATCGCGGCGCCGAGCCCGGTCGAGAGGCCGCACGCGAACAGGCACGCGCGGTCCAGCGGCGCCTCCGGTGAGACCTTCGCCAGCGCGATCTCAGGCATGACCGTGTACTCGGCGAACGTCGAGGTCCCCATGAAGTGGCGGACAGGCTCTCCGTTTCGTGTCAGACGGGTGGTCCCATCGGGTAGGTACCCCCGGCCTTGCTGATCGCGAATCGCCAAGCAGATGTTCGTCTTCGGGCTCACGCAGTGCGCACACTCGCGGCACTGGGGCGAGAACAGCGTCACGACGTGGTCGCCGACCTGCAGCGAGGTCACGCCCTCGCCGATCGACTCGACCACGCCCGCGCCCTCATGTCCGAGCACGGTCGGGGCGTAGCCCGACGGATCGACGCCGGACGCCGTGTACATGTCGGTATGACAGACGCCACACGCGACGAGGCGCACGAGCACCTCGCCTGCCCTGGGCTCCTCCAGATCGAGCTCCTGCACGACGAGGGGATGGCCGAACTGCTCAAGTACCGCGGCCCGCATACGCATGCCTGGCAACCTATCGTGTGAACATGGGCTTGGGTTCGACGACAGCCCCACTGCGATCCGCGCTCGGCACGGCGGTGCCCGAGCGGCCCTTTGCGGTGCGCTTCTGGGACGGCACCGTGCTGCCGGCGACCATTCCCGGCGGTGCTCCCGAGTTCCGGGTCCACTCGCCCCGGGCGCTCGGTCATGCGCTGCTGGCGCCCGGCCAGCTCGGCCTCAGCCGCGCCTACGTGTCGGGCGAGCTCGAGGTCGACGACCTCGACGCGCTGCTCGCCCTGCTGCGCGACTGGAAGCCGCCGCCGCTCGACGGCGCCGCGAAGCGGGCGCTCGTACTCGGAGCGGTCCGTGCGGCGGGAATCATGCGCCCGCCGCGTCCTCCGGCCGTCGAGCTGCGCCCGCGCGGCCAGCGCCACAGCGTCGAGCGAGATGCGCGTGCGGTGCGCCATCACTACGACGTCTCCAACGACTTCTTCTCGCTCTTCCTCGACGAGTCGATGACGTACTCCTGCGCGATTTTCGAGGATCCCGCGCGCGACGACGAATCGCTCGAGTCCGCGCAGGTGCGCAAGCGCGAGACGATCTGCCGCAAGCTCGCGCTCGCACCCGGCGAGCGCGTGCTCGACGTCGGCTGTGGCTGGGGCGCGTTCCCGATCCATGCCGCCACGAAGTACGGCGTGCACGTCGTCGGCATCACGCTCTCCGAGCCGCAGGCAGCGCTCGCTCGTCAGCGCGCGGCCGCCGCCGGCGTCGCCGACCGCGTCGAGATCCGCGTCATGGACTACCGCGACCTGCGCGGCGAGCGCTTCGACGCGATCGCGAGCATCGGGATGGTCGAGCACGTCGGCGCCGTCCAGCTCGACGAGTACGCCGCGACGCTCGCCCGGCTGCTGGAGCCCGGCGGTCGCCTGCTGAACCATGGCATCGCGCGGCTGCGCCACGGCGAAGCCGAGGCCGGCCCCTTCTCGGAGCGCTACGTCTTTCCGGACGCCGCTCCGATGCACCTCTCGCGCGTGCTGCTCGCGCTCGAGCGGGCCGGCTTCGTCTGCGAGCACGTCGAGGGCTACGGCGCGCACTACGCGCGCACGCTCGCGCACTGGGCGCAGCGGCTCGACGAGCACGCCGCCGAGGGCGCGCGGCTCGCGGGCGCCCAGCGGATGCGCGTCTGGCGCCTGTACCTGCGAGGGGCGCGCGGTGGCTTCGAGACCGGCTTCACGTCGATCTACCAGGTGCGCTGCCGCCGGGCGTGAGCGCGCCGCCGTGCCCACGGGCGGCTGCCCGCGCGAGTAGCGCTACGCGCCGATCTGGCCGGCCGCGGCACGCGCGATCGACACGTGCCGCTGGCCGCCGGCCAGCGGCCGGCGCCACGGACCGTCGCCCTCGAGATCGCCGGCCCGATCGAGCAGCAGCGCAGCGAGGCAGCGCGCCGCGTCGAGCTCCTGCGGCGGCGAGCGGTACGTGCGCGCCTCGCGCCCGGTCAGCGGGCCGCTCACGCGATCGTCGACGATCACGTGGTACAGCGGACCGAGCGTGAGCTCAAGTTGCTCACCGGCGCCGTCGAACGAGTCCATATCCGAACGCTACGCGGTCCGGGGCCGGCGCGGCCCTGTCGATCGATGCTCGGATATCGAGCACCGGTCGACACGACGTTCGCCCTGGGTCAGGCGGCTGCTGCGGACTCCGCAGCCTTCGCGGCCTTTGTGCTGGCGAGCATCTCGTATTGGCGCTCGGGCGTGATCCGCACGACGTGCTTGGCGACGCCGACCTTCTCCATCGCCCAGATCAGCATCGCGGAGATGTCGACCTCGAACCTGCCGAGGCCCTGGCGCGCCGAGCGCGGAAACGCGTGGTGGTTGTGGTGCCACGACTCGCCGAACGTCGGGATCGCGAGCCAGGCGACGTTCGTCGACTTGTCCTCGACGTCGAAGCGGCGCTGGCCGAAGAAGTGGCAGACCGAGTTGATCGACCACGTCACATGGTGGATGAAGAAGATCCGCACGAAGCCGGCCCACAAAAGCGTGTAGAGCGCGTCGACGAGCGAGAAGCCGTGCAGCACGAAGCCGGCGACGAAGGGGATCAGCAGGCTGAGGCCGACGAAGTACAGGAAGTGGCGGCTGATCCAGCGCATGCCCTTGTCCTCGCAGAGGTCGGGCGCGTACTTGCGGAACTCGGCCGAGCCCTGCGTCTTCATCAGCCAGCCGCTGTGGGCGTGCCAGAGGCCGCGCATACCCGAGCCCTCGCCGAGATGCGGGCTGTGCGGGTCGCCTTCCTCGTCGGTGTGGGCATGGTGCAGGCGGTGGTCGGCGACCCAGGCGATCGGCGGGCCTTCGACGGCCATCGACCCCATGATCGCGAACGCGTACTCGACGGCTTTGCTCGTCTGGAACGCGCGGTGCGTGAGCAGGCGGTGGTATCCGACCGTGATGCCGAAGCCGGTGATGGTGTACATGACGACCAGAATCGCCAGATCAATCACTCCGACGGCCTTGTTCCACAACAGGACGATCGCGATCAGAAACGCGACGAACGGGAGGACCACGGCGCCGAGATTGGTGTAGCGCTGAAAGGTTGGCATGGTTTGAGCCTACGGACTGAGGTTCGGCGTTTCTTGTCGAGTTTCCGCGGAAGTGGGAGTCCGAATCTGTAGATTGCCAACAAATGGACGGCATTCCTCCCCAAGTCGCCGCGGTCCTGCGCCCTGTCCTGCCCGAGCTCGCCGCCGAGACGATCCGCGCGATCGGCATGGAGGTGCCGGACTATTCCCGCCCGCTCGAGGGCCGGCTCGGCGTGACGCTGCGCTACGGCACCGAGCGCGCGCTGGGGCGCTTCGTCGACTCGATCGAAGCGCCGGCGGCGGTCAGCGAGCGCGACCGTCGCATCTACTTCGAGCTCGGCCGCCTGGAGATGCGCGAGGGCAGGACGCTGAACGCGCTGCTCGCGGCGTATCGCGTCGGCGCGCAGATCGCCTGGCGGCGCTTCGTTGAGGCGGGCGTCCGCGCGGCCCTCGACCCGCCGGTCCTCTACCGCCTCGGCGAGGCGATCTTCGCGTACATCGACGAGATCTCCGGCGAGTCGATCGAGGGCTACGCCGCCGAGCAGTCCGAGGCCGCCGGCGAGCGCCAGCGCCGGCGGGCCCGGCTCGTGTCGCTGCTCGCGGCCGAGCCACCGGCAGCGCCTGAGGACGTGCGGGCAGCGGCCGTCCGCGCCGCGTGGCGACCGCCCGCACGGATCGCCGCGCTCGTCGTCGCCGGTATCGATCCCGAGCGCCTCGCGAGCAGGCTCGGCGCCGACGCGATCGCCGCGGCGCTCGAACGTCCCGAAGGGCTCGGTGCCGACGGCTCCGCGGCGCGGGCGCTCGCGTTCGTCGCCGATCCGGCCCGCCCGGCTCGCCGCGAGCAGGTCGAGCGCGCCGTCGCCGGGCTGCCGGCCGCGCTCGGACCGACCGTTGCGCTCCCCGCCAGCGCCCGCAGCGCAGAGCACGCGCGGCGCGCGCTCGATCTGCACGTCGCCGGCCTGCTGGCCGGCGACGAGCTCATCGTCGCCGAGGACCATGCCGCGAAGCTCGTCCTGCAGGCCGACCCGGCGCTCGCGCGCGAGTTCGCGTGCGCGCGCCTCGCCCCGCTCACCGAGCTGCGCCCCGGCCCGCGTGAACGACTCACCGCGAGCCTCGCCGCCTGGCTGGACTGCCAGGGGCGAGTCGACGACACGGCGCGCGCACTCGACGTGCATCCGCAGACCGTGCGCTACCGGCTCAATCAGCTGCGCGAGGTGTTCGGCAGCGCGCTTGACGATCCCGGCGCACGCTTCGAGCTGGAGCTCGCGCTGCGCCTGCGCGGGCCGGCAGCGGCCGCGTAGACATGGCCGCGCCGCGGCGCGGCGCGGCATGGGGCAGGCTGTCGCCATGCGGCGCCTCCTCACTCGCCTGCACGACTTCTACTGGGGGGAGGGGATCGCCGACGACGTGCCGGCGCTCACGTACTACCTCGTGCTCTCGCTCGCGCCCTTCGCGCTCGGGCTCGCGGCGCTCGAGGCGCTGCTGCTGAAGGACGTCCTGTCCGCGCTCGCCGTCGCCGACCAGCTCAATCGATTCCTCCCGGCGGCCGTGCACAGCGACATCCGCAGGCTCGTGCTCGGCACGCGCAACGACTCGCCGGCGCTGCTCGGCCTGGCGCTTGTCGCGATGCTCTGGACGACCTCGGGCGCGATCGGCGTCATCGAGCGCTGCCTGGCCCGGATCACGTGCGGGCCGCGCCACAACATCCTCGTCGGCCGGCTGCGCAACGTCGCGCTCGGCGGCCTCGTCGCGCTCGCGGTCATCCTCGCATCGCTGAGTACGTCGGTCGTCTCGAACGTCAGCTACCAGCTCCGCCCGGGCGTTGGCTTTCCCGGCCCGATGATCCTGGTCTTCAACACGCTCGGCTCGATCGCCGTGTTCGCGACGATCTACCGCTACGCGCCGCTCGGGCGGATCAGCTGGCGCTCGTCCGTGAAGGGCGCCGTACCGGCCGGGATCGCGATCCAGGCCGTGCCGGCGATCGTCGGGCTCTACGTCAGCGCGTCCGCCGGCTTCGCCGCCGTGCAGCTCTTCCTGCTGCTGGCGATCGTCATGCTCGGCCTCTACATCGTCGCGCTCGCGATGCTGATCGGCGCGGGCCTGGCGGGCTGCCTCGAGCGCGATGGGAGGCCGTCCGTGCCGTGAGCAGCATCCGCTATCACAGCTGATGGCCGGAGCTATTCAGCCGTCCGAACGGCCCCACGCCGAGGGTCAGTCGTCGACGTGAAGCGTGCCGGCGCGAAACTCCGTCAGCGTGTGCTCGGCCGCGATCGCGTGCAGGCCCGCCCCGACCCGCAGCTCCTCGAGCACGACGCTCGCCCGCTCGGGGAACGCGTCGATGCAATGCGCCGCTGCGAGCACGCGCACCCCGCTCGCGGGGTGGTCCAGGAGCACGGCGATTGCGGCGCACCCCTCGTCGCTGCGGCGCAGCCGGGCCGCAAGCCGCGCGTTCTCGTCGAAGACAGGATTGGCGGCGCGCGCGTCGCCGCGCAGCTCGTGCCAGCGCTCGGCGCTGGCCGTGTAGGCCGCGAACAGCTCGTCGACGGGTACCGTCACCCGCGCTTGACGAGCCGGCCGACGGCCGCCATCAGCTCGTCGGTGCGGTCGGCCTGCAGCTCGCCCTCTGTTCCGAGCACGCACGAGCGCGCGTGCTCGTCGAGCAGGCCGAGCGCGACCTTGTCGAGCGCGGCCTGGGCGGCGGAGATCTGCGTCAGGACATCAATGCAGTAGCGATCGTCGACGACCATCCGTTCGATGCCGCGGACCTGACCCTCGACGCGGCGCAGGCGGGCGAGCAGCTGATCCTTGCTTGCGGAGTAGCCTCGTTCGGTCACGACAGCAAGCGTATCAGTACCCCACGGGGGTATGGTAGGCTAGCTGGGTCGCAATACCCCCACCCCGTATCTGAACCGAGGGCTGATGCTGCCAACTCGCAACTACACCGTCGAAGGCATGACCTGCGGCCATTGCCGCGCCTCCGTCATCGAGGAAGTCCTCCAGGTGACCGGGGTCAAGGGCGTCGACGTCGATCTCGAGAGCGGTCAGGTGACCGTCGCCGGCGAGTCCTTCGAGGACGACGCGATCCGCAAGGCGATCGACGAGGCGGGCTACACGCTCGTGTCATGACCGCAGGCGTTCGCCAGCCGGTGAGCGAGCGCCTCGAGCTGCCGATCAGCGGCATGACGTGCGCCTCCTGCGCGGCGCGCGTCGAGAAGCGCCTGAATCGCCTCGACGGCGTCAGCGCGACCGTGAACTACGCGACGGAGCGAGCGACGGTCGCGCTGGCCCCGGGCGCCCCGACGACGCCGGAGGAGGTCGTCGCGACGATTGAGCAGGCCGGCTACGAGGCGATCCTGCCCTCGCTGGCAAGCGAGGCGCACGTCCAGCACGACCCGGTCGACGCGTTGCGGCGACGGCTGCTGTTCGCCGCGATCGCGACCCTGCCGCTCGTCGCACTCGGCATGGTCCCCGCGCTGCAGTTCGACAATTGGCAGTGGATCTCCATGCAGATCGCGACCCCGGTGCTCGCCTGGGCGGCGTTTCCGTTTCACCGCGCAGCCTGGATGAACCTGCGTCACGGAACCGCGACGATGGACACGCTGATCTCCGTCGGCACGATCTCCGCCTGGACGTGGTCCGTCGTCTCGCTGCTGTTCCTCGGTGCCGGCGATCCCGGCATGCGCCATCCATTCACGCTGCTGCCGGAGCGCGGTGCCCATCCCGGCAACGTCTACTTCGAGGCCGTCGGCGTCGTCGTCACGTTCCTGCTCGCCGGGCGCTGGTTCGAGGCGCGCTCCAAGCGCAGCGCGGGCGCGGCGCTGCGCGCGCTGCTCGAGCTCGGCGCCAAGGAGGTCTCGATCCTCGATGCCGACGGCGTCGAGCTGCGGATCCCGATCGATGCGCTCAAGGTCGACCACCGCTTCATCGTGCGACCGGGCGAGAAGGTCGCGTCCGACGGCATCGTCTACAAGGGCACCTCGTCGATCGACCGCGCGCTGCTGACGGGCGAGAGCGTCCCCGTCGACGTGCACCCGGGCGAGGCCGTCACGGGTGCGACCGTGAACGTCGGCGGCGGGCTGTTGATCGTGCGGGCGACGCGCGTCGGCGCGGACACTGCGCTCGCCCAGATCGGACGGCTCGTCACCGAGGCGCAGTCGGGCAAGGCGCCGGTCCAGCGCCTCGCCGACCGCGTCGCGGGGATCTTCGTCCCGATCGTGATCGTGATCGCGGCGGCGACGCTCGTCTTCTGGATCGCCGCCGGCGACACGGGCCTGGCATTCGCAGCTGCCGTCGCGGTGCTGATCATCGCCTGCCCCTGCGCGCTCGGCCTCGCGACGCCGACAGCGCTGCTCGTCGGCACCGGTCGCGGCGCGCAGCTCGGCGTGCTCATCCGCGGACCCGCCGTGCTCGAGTCGACGCGCCGCATCGACACGATCCTGATCGACAAGACGGGCACGGCGACGACCGGCCGCATGACGCTGCAGAGCATCGACGTGGCCGAGGGCGTGAGCGAAGCGCAGGCGCTGTGGCTCGTCGGCGCGCTGCAGAACGGCTCCGAGCACCCGATCGGCCGCGCGATCGCCGCGGCCGCGCGCACGCTCGAGGCCAAGCCGGCGGACGTCGAGGACTTCACGAACCACGCCGGGCTCGGCGTGCAGGGCACCGTCGCCGGGCGCGCGATCATCGCCGGGCGGCCGGCGCTGCTGGCGAGCGCCGACCCTTCGCTCACGCTGCCGCCGGAGCTCGAGCGCGCCCGGCGCGCCGCCGAAGCGCAAGGCCGCACGGCGATCGCCGCCAGCTGGGACGGCGCGGCGCAGGCGCTGTTCGTCGTCGCCGACCGGATCAAGCCCTGCTCGCGCGAGGCAATCACGCAGCTGCGCGAGCTCGGCCTGCGCACGATCCTGCTGACGGGCGACAACGCGACGACGGCGCGCGCGGTGGCCGCACGGATCGGGGTCGACGACGTCATCGCGGAGGTGCTGCCCGCCGACAAGGCCGGCGTCGTCCGGCGCCTGCAGGACGAGGGCCGCGTCGTCGCGATGGTCGGCGACGGGGTCAACGACGCACCCGCGCTTGCGCAGGCAGACCTCGGGATGGCGATCGGCACCGGCGCCGACGTCGCGATCGAAGCCTCCGACATCACGCTCGTGACCGGCGACCTGCGCGCCGCGGCCGATGCGCTGCGCCTCTCGCGCCGCACCCTGCGCACGATCAAGCTGAACCTCTTCTGGGCGTTCGCGTACAACGTCGCGGCGCTGCCGCTGGCCGCCGCCGGACTCATGAACCCGATGATCGCCGGCGTGGCGATGGCCGCCTCGAGCGTCTTCGTCGTCGCGAACTCCCTGCGCCTGCGCGGCTTCCGCATCGAGCGCCACCATGCGGCTCCTGCCACATGACTTCGTGCGGATCGGCATACTGCCGCATGTGTGCCGTCGTCGTTCGTCGCTTGCCGGACTCGTCGCGACCCTGCTGCTGACCGTCTTGGGCCTCTCGGCCTGCGGTGGCTCGGGTCCGTCGACCACGAACATCGCCGCGACCCAGCCGCTGCCGACGCGCAATCCGCATGCCGAGGCGATCGAGCCGGTCGCCGGCGAGACCGCCGCCTACGCCGACCTGCCGACGGCGCAGGCGAGCGATGCGCCGAAGATCAAGAAGGTCAAGGCCAGCGCGGCCGACCTCTCGATCAACGACGACGCAGCGCCGACGAAGGACGCCGCGATCTCCGACGCCGACGTGCTGAAGAACGGCGTCGCGCTGCCACCGATCGAAGCCCCGGCCGAGGTCCGCGAGATCATCGAGGCCGGAAACCAGATCGCGCGCACGCCGTACCTCTGGGGCGGCGGCCACGGCAAGTGGCTCGACACCGGCTATGACTGCTCGGGCTCGGTCTCCTTCGCCCTTGCCAGCGCGGGCCTGCTGAGCGGTCCCGAGGCCTCCGGCCAGCTGATGAGCTGGGGCGAGCCCGGCCCAGGCAAGTGGATCACGATCTACTCGAGCCCGACCCACGTCTTCATGTTCGTCGCCGGCGTGCGCTTCGACACGGGCGGCCAGCGCGCGACGGGCTCGCGCTGGCAGGCGACGCTGCGCCCCACGGCCGGCTTCGTCGCCCGCCATCCAGCGGGCCTGTAGCTACTACACTCGGCGGGCAGCCGATGACGATGCCATCCTTCGATCTGCGGGTCGTCCGAGAAGCCGCACGGACGCATATCGCGCCGTGCGGGGAGCTCGACATTGCCACCGCGCCACAACTCGAGGAAGCGATCCGCGAGGCGACGGCTGACTCCGTCAAGGAGCTCATACTGGATCTGCGCGCGCTGACGTTCATGGATTCCACCGGCCTGCGCGCCCTCGCGCAGGCCAACGCGAAGGCCGGCGATGCGGGCGTGGCGCTGTCGATCTGGCGCGGTCCGCGCCAGATCGAGCGGGTGCTGGAGATCTCCGGCCTCGGCACGCTGCTGCCGCTCGTCGACGCACCCGCCGGCGCTGCCTGAGCCGACCGGTTCGCTTCAGCGCGAGTAGCTGGCGAGCTTCTGCTTGAAGACGCTGAACACGGGTCGCGGCGTCCCGTTGGGCTCCATCAGCCCCGAGTCGAACAGGCAGTGCTTGCCGCATACCGTGCTCGACTCGATCCCGGTGAAGTTGTACGAGTAGACGCGCTGGACGCCGCGCGTGCGGAAGCGGCTGGCGAGCGTGAACATGTTCTTCATCCGCGACGCCTGGCGCGACTCCGAGTAGGGGAACGAGCCCTGGAAGCTCGCCAGCGCACCGGTCTCCGTGAACCAGAACTTCGCGTGCGAGTTGTAGTGGCGAACGGCCGAGATGATCTTCGAGGTCCCGCTTGACCGGTTGCGGTTGACGTCGGAGTAGTTGTGGATGCCGACGATCGTCAGGCGCTTGCGCCAGGTCGAGCTGAGGCGTGCGTAGAACGAGCGGATGTAGTTCTCGACGCCGGCCTGGTCGAGCACGTCGAGCCCGACCACCGTGCACGTCGAGCAGCGCGCGTGGACGGCGCTCCACATGCTCTTGAAGTACGAGACCGCGTTGCCGACGTGGTTGTACGTCTCCTCGGTCGCGTTGTTCTCCTCGTTCCAGGCGCCGAACTCCCGCACACCGAGCTTGCGGAAGTACGTGACGATCTTCGCCGCGTTGCTGCGGTACGCCGTCGTCGAGACGATCGGGCCCTTCTTCGCCCGCAGGTCGGTCGTCGAGATGTGCAGCAGCGTCGAGACCCCGTGGCTACGGGCGGCGTCGACGAACGCCGTCGCCTTCGCGCGCACGGCCGCGTCCTGCATGACGTTCGAGGGCACGAAGTAGCGCGTGCGCTTGATCTTCAGCTGCTGGAAGTAGGGCGAGTCGAACATCGCCGGGTTCTGGTCCGCAAGCCCGACGCGGATCGAGCTGCGGGCATCGGCCGATGCCACGGGGGCCAGGACGAGGACGGCGAGGAGGCAGATCAGGAGCTTGGGCTTAGTGCGCATGTTCACCCCAACGCCCCTACCCCACCAGAGGTTGCGTCACCCGTCGTCCTCGAGGCGGTAGCGGCGCGCCTGCGCGTTGCCGTCGCCAGGATCGATCTGGACGAGGTCGGCCGCGCGCGGGATGAACGACGGCTTGACGCTGTACGTCAGTCGCGCCAGCCCGATGTCGCCGCCGCCGCTGCCATCGGCGAGGTTGCCGGTCCCGCCGCCGCCGACGGAGCCGGCGTTGAGCTCCGTGACCGGCCCGTAGCGGTCCAGCTCCGCCTTGTGCGTATGGCCGACGACGAGCAGCAGCGGTGCTTTCGGCGGGTCGTCGCGCAATGACTGCAGCGCGATCTGCGCGAGCGCCGGGGCATGGACCATGACGATGTCGACCTTGCCGCGCAGCGGCTCGAACCAGTCGTCGAAGCGCTGCTGCTCGTCGGGCGTGTAGATCGCGCCGTTGTCGCGGTAGCCGTCGCGCGCGAGCCGCATGAGCGGGTCGTCGTAGCCGGCGATCCGCAGGCCGCCGACGCGCTGCACGACGGCGCCGTCGGTCGTCCCGTTGCCGCGCAGCCGTCCGCTGCGCGTCAGCACGATCGCGCCGACGCCGGCGAGCTTGCGCTCGAGCACGTCGGAGTCGTGGTTGCCCGAGACGAAGACGAGGCGCGTGCCGGCGCGCGCGATCCGCAGCACGAGCTGCTGCTCGACGGGCGAGCCACGATCGGTGAGATCACCCGGGAAGAGCAGCAGGCCGCCGCGCGCGGCGCTCTCGAGCGCCGGCAGCGCGATCACGTTGTTGTGCAGGTCCGACGCGACCGTCAGCCGCGGCAGGCTATTGCTGAGCACCGGACGGCCCGCGGGCGCGTTGACGAAGCGCGCGATGCCGACGAGCTGCTCGTCGATCTCGTCGTCGAGCGTCTTCGACGACGCGCCGATCGATTGCAGCGCGCGCAGCGCGGTCGGCACCTCGGGCCCGTTCGCGTAGTACTGCGGGCTGTCGACGTTCGAACGCGGCGGCAGCCCGATGACGAGCGCCGCGCCGCAGCCGGCAGCCGTCACGAGCGTCGCTGCGAGCGTCGTCCGCAGCCGCGGCCCGCGCCCGCCGCGCACGGCGAGGGCGACGAGGCAGCCGAGCGCGAGCCCGCCGACGATTGCCGCGAGGATCGCGAGCCGCAGGTACGTCGCGAGCGCGTCGCGCGCCTGCGAGCGCACAAGCCCCGCGTTGAGCTTGCCGGCGCCGGCCAGCCGGACGACCTCGTCGCGATCGATCGAGCGCACGTCGACGTTGATCCGCGCCGGTAGCGCGACGACCGGGAAGCGCACGCCCCAGTCGACGAGCGGGACGTAGAGATCGAGGGCGCCGTCATGACCCGGATCGACCGACAGGCGCACGGTGCCGACGTCGAGGCGGCGCTCGAGGTGGAATGTTGCGAGCGTCGCCACGGCGCCGACGACCGTCGCCGAGACGACGAGCAGGATCGTGAGGGCCTTGCGCATGCTCGCGCTCAGGCTAGAAGCACGGGTTGCCCATCCCCGGGCTCCAGAGCGTCCGGGGACGACCCCTCGACGGCGCGACAAGTTCTTGCGCAAGATGCGGGGAAGGTCGCCATTGGTGGACGCCGAACGGGGATACATCTGTTATGTCCGATGGGCGTATCAAGATTGCAGTGTGCAACCGCGGCAGATCTACGCGAGCACCTTGACGCGCCGTGAGCGACGCTGGCGGCGACGCCGTGGACGAAACCTGATCGGCCTCGCGCTCGTGACGGTCGCAACACTCGCCGCGGCCTTCACCGTGCTGGCCGCGCTGGCGCCCGGCCTGAGCTGATCGGCGCTGCGGCGCCGGTCGAGTCAGCGAGCGGGCGCGGCTTCGCCGTGGGTGCCGCGGGCGTGTGCAGGGCGAGCCTCGAAGCGCCGGGCGGCGGCAACGGTCCACAGCAGCGCGACCCAGGTGGCCGCCGCGAGCGTGACATGCACCCAGACGATCTCCGCCGGAAGGTGCAGCGCGTACTGCAGCGCGCCGACCGCTCCCTGCAGCGCGAGCAGGACGCAGAGCGCCGTCAACGGCGTGCGCTCCGCGGCGCCGATGCCACGGCGCCGGGCGACGAACCACAGCGCCACGGCGGCCAGGCCCAGCAGCGTCGCCAGGCGCGCGTGCTGCTCGACGATGAAGTGCAGCGTGTCGGCGCCCTTGAAGTGCAGTCGCTTGATGACGTTGCCGGTCCCGGCGCCACCAGCGAGCGGCCCGGCCGCGGTCGCCGCCGTCCCGGCGAAGATCGTCAGCGTGCCGAGCGGAAGCAGCGCCCATGCGCCGCGCACGAGCGTCCGATCGGCGGGTGTGACCGTCGCCGACTGCTCGCCTCGCTCATGATGGGCGCGCCAGTCGAGCGTGACGCAGGCGACGAGGATCAGCATCGAGAGCAGGAAGTGGCTCATGACGAAGCCGGGCGCGAGCTTGTAGAGGACCGTGAAGCCTCCGAGCACGATCTGCGCGACAACACCCAGCGGCAGCATCGCGGCCAGCACGACGAGGTCCTTGCGGTACGGCTTGCGGCGGATCGCGCCGACGAGCGCGGCCAGCGCTGCGAGCGTCACGACCGACGTGAGCACGCGGTTGCCGAACTCGATCACCCCGTGCAGCTTGAGCTGCGTGTAGAGCGCGTCGTTCGTGCACTTCGGCCAGGTCGGGCAGCCGAGGCCCGAACCGGTGACGCGGACTGCCGCGCCGGTCAGCACGATCAGCGTAAAGGCGACGAGCGCGAGCCGGGTGATGCGCGCGTACTGCTCGACGTCAGGCGTGAGGCGGTCCCGCATGCGGCGCCGAAGCTTAGTCAGCGCCGGCCTGCAGGCGGACCGGGTTGCGGATCCCGGCGGCGGCGATCAGCCCGCCGAGGATCATCAGCAGGCCGGCGACGACCATGCCGCGGTGAAACGCGGCCACGTCGGCGGCCCGTACGCTCGCGCGCGTGCTGGCGGCGACCGGCCCGCCCGGCACGGCCAGCGGCCGCTCACGGGCGCGGTCGACGTAGGCGCGCGTCGCGCCGTCCTGCGTCGCCCGCGTCCCGAGCCGGTGCTCGATCGTCGCGTCGAAGCACGCCGACACGACGAGCCCGACGGCGGCGATCGCCAGCAGGCCGGCGACGCGCGCGATCGCGTTGTTGACACCGGACGCGATGCCGGCGTGGCGGCGATCGGCAGCCTCGAGCACGGTCGCCGTCAGCGGCGCGACGGTCATCGCGAGGCCGAGGCCGAAGAGCAGCGTTGCGGGCAGCACCTGGCTGACGTAGTCGCCCTGCGCGCCGACGCGCGTGAACGCCAGCAGCCCGAGCCCGCCGACGATCGGACCGGCCGTCATCAGGAGGCGTGGACCCACGCGCGCCGAGATCGTGCCGAAGCGCCGCGACAGCGCGATCAGCAGCAGGGTGATCGGCAGCAGCGAGAGCCCGGCACCGAACGCGCTGTAGCCCGCGACCTGCTGCAGGAAGATCGCGATGAAGAACGACGATGCGCCGAGGCCGGCGTAGGCCGCAAGCGTCACGACGTTGCCGACCGCGAAGTTGCGATTGCGAAAGATCGCCGGCGGCATCATCGGATCGGGGGCACGCCGCTCGTAGGCGACGAACGCGCCGAGCGCTCCGATCCCGCCGACGAGCGGCACCCAGACGGTCGGGTCCGACCAGCCCAGCAGCGGCTCGCGGATGAGCGCGAACGTCGGGCCTGCCAGGCCGATCACGCACAGCAGCGCGCCCGGCACGTCGATCCGGTGGGCGCCGTCGCCGGGGACCTCCGGGACCGCGCGCACGATCAGCCAGAGACAGCCGAGCACGAGCGGCACGTTCATCGCGA
The DNA here is from genome assembly GCA_036271655.1 of Solirubrobacteraceae bacterium. GTDB lineage: Bacteria > Actinomycetota > Thermoleophilia > Solirubrobacterales > Solirubrobacteraceae > CADCVQ01. The sequence goes on along the minus strand of DATBAE010000031.1, from coordinate 11,881 downwards.
AGATCACGCGCCAGGAGATCGCATCGACGAGCAGGCCGCCGAGTGGGGGCCCGAGCGCGATCGCCGAGCTCGTGCCCGCGGTCCACGAGCCGATCGCAGCGGCGCGCTCCTCGGGCCCGAAGACCGCGGTGATGATCGCCAGCGAGCTCGGCACGAGCAGCGCGCCGAACGCGCCCTGCAGCGCGCGTGCGCCGATCAGAAGCTCTACGGAGGGCGCGATCGAGCAGACGAGCGACGCAGCACCGAAGCCGGCGACGCCGATCGCGAAGATCCGCCGCCGGCCGTAGAGGTCGCCGAGCGAGCCGCCGACGAGGATCAGCGACGCGAGCATCAGCAGGTAGGCCTCGACGACCCATTGCTGATCGGCGAGCGAGGCGTTGAGGTCGGCGCGTAGCGCGGGCAGCGCAACGTTCACGACGGTCTGATCGACGAACACGACCGCCGAGCCGAGGATGCACGCGATCAGCGTCAACCGCTTCGCGCGGGCCTCATCCATGAGGTGAAGGTAACGTCGTCGGGAGGTCACCGGTCTGGCGACGCGTACGATGCCGTCGATGTTCGTCATGCTGCCGGATCCGGTGACCGGACGACGAAACCCCAATCGATGAAGGCGATCGACACACGGCTGGACGGCCCGCTGCTGCTCGAGCCCACCGTGCACGGTGATGCACGCGGGTTCTTCCTGGAGAGCTACCGCGCGAACGTCTGGGCCGAGCAGGGCGTGGCCGACACGTTCGCGCAGGACAACCACTCGCGCTCCGCGCGGGGGGTTCTGCGCGGGATGCACTTCTCGGTCGGCGCCGGGCAGGCGAAGCTCGTGCGCTGTGCGCGCGGCCGGATCCTCGACGTCGTCGTCGACCTGCGCAGCGCCTCGCCGACGTACGGCGAGTGGGAAAGCGTCGAGCTCGACGACGAATGCGCCCGTCAGCTCTACATCCCGATCGGCTTCGCGCACGGCTTCTGCGTGCTGTCGGAGGTCGCCGACGTGACGTACAAGTGCTCGACGTACTACGACGCGGCCGTCGAGCGGGGCTTTCGCTATGACGATCCGCAGGTCGCGATCGCCTGGCCCGAGGGCATCGAGCTGCTCGTCTCCGAGCGCGACCGCACGGCGCCGACGCTCGCCGAGATCGCCGGCGAGCTGCCGTTCTGAGTCGTCAGTCGCCGCCCGCGGCCTGGTTGCGCGCGATCACGGCGTAGTCGCGGGCGACGTAGACGTCGACGTCGAAGTTGCCCGACGCACCGGGGAAGCGGACCTCGCCGGACTCGAAGCCGGCCAGGCGGCAGAGCGCGAGCAGGACCTCCGGGAAGAGCGGGTGATGGTGCGTCGGATCGGTCCAGAACGCCTTCAGCGCCGCCGGGCTGTGCGGGTTGACGGTCTCCATGATCGTCACGCCGCCGGGTACGAGCTTGCGCTGCATGAGCGCGACCAGCTCGCTCAACTGCTCCGCCGAGAGGTGCTCGACGACCTGCGCGGCGAAGATCGCGGGCACCGATCCGTCCTCGAGCATGCGCAGGTAGCCGGCGGCGTCGGCGAGCGTGACCTCATGGCCCTTCTCGAGGCAGCGAGCGACCATGCTCTCGTCCATGTCGGCGCCGCGCGCGCCGATCCCGGCGGCGACGAGCGCGTCGAGGAACTCGCCGCGCCCGCAGCCGAGATCGAGCACCCAGTCGCTGTCGGCGAACAGCTCGACGTAGGCGAGCTGCTGCTCGCGCACCGCGCGTTCGTCGCCGCGGAAGATGTCCTCGAAGCCGCGGTACGTGGCCTCGTCGCTCGACGCGCCGTCGAAGCGCAGCACGCGGCGGCCCTCGTCGTCGGTCTGCGAGATCGCCGGGTGCGTCGAGGCCGGCCGGGCGCGCATGCCCTCGGCAAGCAGCTCGAGATCCTTGAAGACTCCGGCCTCGAGGCGATGAACGAGCGCCTGCATACGGGCGACCTGCGCCTGCGTGTCGAGCGTCAGGTCGTCGAGCCGGTTGTCGATCTCGCGCAGCCCTCGGACCGTGAACTCGCTGAGCTCGTCCTGGTGGTGCGTGTAGGGTCGCATCGCGCTCAGCGCGGCGCGGCGCACCGCACCGCGCGCACCCGGCGTCTCGCGCGCGGCGCGCATCGGGTCGTACGTGAGCTTGACCTCGGCGGTCTCGACCCAGCTGTTGACGAGCCGGCCACCGTCCTCCGGCAGCCTGCCGGCGGCGGCGCCCGCGCGCCGGTGCCCGGCGGCGAGGCGCTTGAGCCGCTCGCGCGCGACACGCCCGACGGCCTCCAGCGAGAAGTGCTCGGCGATCTCGCGCTGGGCGCGCTCGCCGCGCGCCTGCGCCTCGTCCTGGTGCTCCCAGACCTCGCGCATCAGCCTTGCCGCGTGATCGAGGTCGGGCTCGGCCCAGCGGCCGTGCGCCGGATAGTTCTCGCCGTCGGGCCCGACGAGGCTCTCCTTGTGCGCGACGAGGTACGAGTTCTCCGCCGTCATGAAGTCGAGGTTCGCGCTGAAGCCGGTCGCGATCACGGGCTTGCCGAGCGCCATCGTCTCGCCGAGCGTGAGCCCGAAGCCCTCGGCTCGGTGCAGCGAGACGTAGCAGTCGGCGCGCCGCATCAGCGCGGCCATCTCTGCGCTGCTCAGGAAGCGGTCGACGATCTGGATGTCGGGCCGGTCGCCGACGGCGTCGCGCAGCTGCGCGAGACGGTCGGGCTTGAAGTCGCCGTTGTGACTCTTGAGGACGAGCTGCGGTCCTTCGCCCGGGGCGAACGCGCGCGTGAACGCCTCGACGAGGCCGAGCGGGTTCTTGCGCTGCAGCGTCGAGTAGAAGTCGAACAGGAAGAGGAACGTGTAGCCGTCGTGCAGTTGCAGGTCGGAGACGTCGCCGCCGGCGGGCGGAGCGACGATCGGCAGCGGGATCCGCACGACGGGCACGGGCGAGACGTTGGAGATGATCTCCTGGACGTAGCGCGAGTAGACCCAGATCTCGTCGACGAGGCCGAACGCCCGGTCCCAGCTGGGCGGCACGACGTCGACCTCCCAGGCCCAGACGCCGATCGTGTAGCGGTCCTCGAAGAAGGCGCTGCCGAGGCTCGCGTGCATCGCCGGCAGCTCGGGGGCGTTGACGCAGATCAGGTTGAACGGCAGCTCGCCGTCGACGTGCAGGTCGGCGAAGTCCGTCGTCTTGACCTGCGCGCGGCGCCCGTCGGGCGCGACGACGTCGGGCAGGTTGACGTCGACGGTCGTCGTGCGAACGGGCACGCCGGCGGCGTGCAGGGCCTCGACGTAGAGCCGCGCCGCCTGGCCGAGGCCGAGACCGCCGCGCAGGTAGCCGACGGCGTTGACCCCGAGCGAGGCGAGCTGGGGATTGCGCCCGCTCATCGTCCGATCGTGCGCGTGAGCGCGCGGGCGTTGCCGCGCACGCCGTCGACGAGCTCGCGCACGTTCGCCAGGCCGGCGCGCAGCTCGGGGTCGCCGACCTCGATCGGCAGCATCGAGTCCTGCAACGTCGCGAGCGTGACGTCGGCATGGCCGACGGCCGCGACGGCCTCGTCGACGAAGCCCTTGGCGCCGGTCGACGGCGCGCCCGGCTGGGCGGGCTCGAAGGTCCGAACAGGCAGCCCATGCCGCGTCGCGAACTCCGTGTGCGTGCGGCGCGCCCGGCCGTAGGCGACCTGGACCGGACCGAAGAGCCCTTCTTCCAGCTCGTCGGCGTGGTGCTCGTCGAGCAGCTCGTAGGCGGCCCCGAGCGCAGCGAGCGCGCGTGAGAGGTCCTCGATCGCGTCGCCGACGGCGTCGAGCAGATCCTGGCGGCCCTGCATGTTGGAGTACGACATCAGCCCTCTTCCTCTTGCTCTTGGCGCAGCCGCGCGAGCTCCGCCGCGAGCGCCTGCTGTCCGGCGGCAAGGCCGCGCACGCGCTCGTCGAGCGTCTGCACGACGCGAAGGATCTCCTCGTCGACGAGCCCTTGGTGAACGGTATACGGGCGCATGGCGCGCAGCGCGGCCTCGCGCACGGCGCCACGCGCCCCACCCTCCGCGCCGGGCGGTGCCTGCGGCCCGGTCGCCATCCGTGCGCGCGCCGCGCTGAGGTCGAGCGCGGGGCTGTGCTCGTCGACGCCGAGCGGCAGGTGGGCGATCCGTGCCAGCCGTGCCGCCATCGCGCGCCCTGCGACCGCGGGGGAGTGGGCCGCCAGCACGTCGGCGCGTGCGCGCTGGGCGCGGATGCGCGCCGCCTGCGGCTCGTCGCGCACCGCCCGCATGCAGGCGGCAGCGTGATCGAGGTCGGGCTCGGCCCACACGCCGTGCGCCGGATAGGGATCGTGGCCGGCGCCGATCGCAACACGACGGGCGTCCACGGGGAGCGCGTTGAACGCGGTCACGAAGTCGCGCGATCCGCCGTAGTCGGTCGCGATGACCGGCGTGCGCAGCAGCATCGCCTCGGCGATCGTCAGGCCGAAGCCCTCGGAGCGGTGCAGCGAGATGTAGCAGTCGAGCTCGCGGATCAGCGCGTTCTTGTCGGCGGCCGGCATCTCGGCGTCGATCACCGTCACGCCCGGCTGGGCGGCGGCGGCAGCGAGCACCGCGGCGTGCTGCTCGGGCGCATCGCCCGCACCGCGCACCTTCAGCACGAGCCCGACGCGTTCGTCATCGGCGCCGAACGCGCGCCCGAACGCGGCGATCAGCCCGCGCGGATTCTTGCGCTCCGCGACGCTCGCGTAGTCGTAGGCGAAGCCGAACAGGAACCGGTCGCGCGGCAGCCCGAGCTCCTCGCGCCCGGCCGCCGAGGCGACAGGATCGGTGACCGGCAGCGGGATGTGCACGACCGGCACCGGCGAGACGGCCGCGAAGACGTCGGCGACGAAGCGCGAGCCGGCCCAGACCTCGTCGACGAGATCGAACGCGCGCAGCCAGTGCGGTGGCAGCGCGGCGACCTCCCACCACCACATGCCGATCACATGGCGGCCGTCGAATGGGCCCGCGCCGAGCTCGTCGCGGGCCCCGGTCATCCCCTCGGGGTTGGCGCAGACGAGCGTGACCGCGTGCGCCGGGTCGCCGTTCGGCCTGGCGCCGTCGACCGGTGCGTCGCGGCTGCGCAGCCGCAGCGGCGCGACGGCGACGCCAGCCGCCTCGAGCGCGCCCGCGACGTTGCGCGCCGACTCGCCGACGCCGAGCGTCGCGTCGAGGTAGCCCGCGAGGTTGACTCCCACCGGCAGCGCGAGTTCACCCGGTATTCCCACGGGGCGAGGCTACCCTTCGGCGATGGGAGGCGTGCTGCGGGCGCGGATGCGCGCGATGATCGAGCAGATCGTCGACGCGCGCCTCGCGATCGCACTGCCGGCCGCAGAGGAGCGCGCCTCGCAGGCGGCGTACGAGCGCGTCCACGCGAGCGCGTTGACAGAGCCCCACGTCTGGGGACCGGCCGACCGCATCTCGATCGCCACGACGGCGGTCGTCAACGACGCACTGCTGAACACCGTCTCGGGCACGATCACGATCGAGGCCGACGCCTTCTTCGGCCACGGCGTGAAGGTGCTGACGGGAACGCACGACGTCACGGCCCGCGGCCTCGACCGCCAGCGCGCGGTGCCCGACGACGGCCGCGACGTCCACATCGAGCAGGGCGCCTGGATCGGCAGCGGCGCGATCCTGCTCGGGCCGTGCCGGGTCGGCGCCCACGCCGTCGTCGCGGCCGGCGCCGTCGTCACGGGTGACGTCGCGGCGCACACGGTCGTCGCGGGCGTGCCGGCGCGCGTGGCGCGAGCCCTCGACGACGACGCCTGACGCCGCTGCTCCCGGCGGGGTCGGTCCCTAGGCTTAGCCCGTGAGCCTGCCCCCGGCAGACGACGTCACCGTCAAGGTCGACGGCGTCGCGAAGACGTTCCGCCTCCCCCGCGAGCAGGTCTCGACGCTGAAGGAGCAGATGCTGCACCCGACCCGCCGGCGGCGCGTCGACGACCTGCGCGCGTTGCAGGACGTGAGCTTCGAGGTCCGCCGCGGCGAGGTCTTCGGGATCGTCGGGCGCAACGGGTCGGGCAAGAGCACGCGGATGAAGTGCCTCGCCGGCATCTACCGCGCGGACGCCGGAGAGATGTGGCTGCGCGGCCGGATGGCGCCGTTCATCGAGCTCGGCGTCGGCTTCAATCCCGACCTCACCGCCCACGACAACGTGCTCATCAACGCCGTCATGCTCGGCCTCACGCCCGACGAGGCGCGCGAACGCTACGACTCGATCATGGACTTCGCCGAGTTGCACGAGTTCGCCGAGCTGAAGCTGAAGAACTACTCGTCGGGCATGCAGGTGCGGCTCGCCTTCAGCGTCATGGTGCACGTTGACGCCGAGCTGCTGCTGATCGACGAGGTGCTCGCCGTCGGCGATGCCGCCTTCCAGCAGAAGTGCTACGACGTGCTCGACAGGATCCGCGGCGAGGGCACGACGATCCTGCTCGTCACGCACGACATGGAGCAGGTGCAGCGCTTCTGCGACCGAGCGCTGCTGCTCGACCGCGGCCGGCTCGTGGCGATCGGCGACTCGCGCAGCGTCGGGCGCCAGTACACGCAGCTGAACTTCGCCACGCCCGGCGAGCGCGAGGCGATCGTCGCGGCGCGCCTGCGCGGCGGAGGCGGGGCGGACGGCGACGCGGTCGTGATCATCGACGCCTGGGCGCAGACGATGGCGGCCGGCCGCACGACGATCCTCGAGCCCGGCGAGCCGAGCGGCGTCGCGATGCGGGTGCGCTTCGCGACGGCCGTCGCGGATCCCGTCTTCGCCTTCACGCTGACCGATGAGCACCAGCGGCTCGTGTTCGCGCTCAGCACCGAGCGCAAGCGGCATGGCACGGGCAGCCACGCCGCCGGCGACGAGATCGACGTCGCCGCCGGCTTTCGCAACCACCTCGCCGCTGGGCGCTATTGGATCTCGGCGCAGGTGACGCAGGCCGGCGGCGTACCGGTGCTCGCGCTGCGCGAGGACGCGTATTCGTTCGTCGTCGAGGGCCCGAGCGCAGGCGGCGGCACGGTCGACCTGCCGCACGAGTTCCAGATCACGCCGGCGCCGTCGATGCAACGGACCGGATCGTGATGCGCTGATGAGCACCGAGGCCTACCGCGTCCGCGGCCCGTCGGCCGGCGGCGGCGACCCGCGGCGCTTCTGGAACCTCGCGCGCACGCTCGCCGCGACCGATTGGAAGGTGCGCTTCTACGGCTCGGCGCTTGGCTACGTCTGGTCGCTGCTGCGCCCGCTGCTGCTGTTCGGGATCGTCTACTTCATCTTCTCGGACGTCGTCAAGGCGGGCGCCGGCGTCCCGTACTACGGCGTGATCCTGCTGCTCGCGATGATCCTCTACTTCTTCTTCTCGGAGGTGACGGGAGCGGGCGTCACCTCGATGGTCGATCGCGAGTCGCTGCTGCGCAAGGTCGGCTTCCCGCGCGCGGTCGTCCCGCTCGCGGTCGCGCTCGTCGCCGCGATGAACCTCGCGCTCAACCTCGTCGTGCTGGCGATCTTCGTCGTCGCCAGCGGCGTGCGACCGCGCTGGGAGTGGCTGCTGTTGCCGATCCCCTTCGCGCTGATGCTCGTCTTTGCGACCGGCGTCGCGATGCTGCTCAGCGCGCTCTACGTGCGCTATCGCGACGTGCGGCCGATCTGGGAGGTGCTGCTGCAGGCGCTCTTCTACGCGACGCCGGTGCTCTATCCAATCCAAGCCGTCGACAAGCACTCCGCGACGCTCGCCAAGCTCGTGCTCTGCAACCCGCTCGCATCGATCATCCAGGAGTCGCGCCACCTGCTCGTCGGCGCCCCATCGCCGGCCTCGATCCTCGGCTCGCCGGCGATGCTCGCGATCCCGCTGGCGGTCCTCGGTGCGATCACGTTCATCGGCGTGAAGGTGTTCGACCGCATGGCGCCGCTCGCGGCCGAGGAGTTGTAGGGCCTAGCGGACGATCTCGATCCAGTCGACGCGGCGCCCGACGAGCGAGCGCCACTTCGAGGCGGCGATCGTGGTGACCGTCTCGCGCTGATCCTGCACCGGCTCGAAGACGATCGGTCCGATGTGGCGCAGGCTCGAGCGGTAGCCACCGTTGCCGGGTCGCAGGTTCCCGCCGCCCTGCTTGACCTGCACGCCGCGCAGGCCGCGCTTGAGCGTCGCCGTGCCGAGCAGCGAGTACGCGCCGGGGTTGTTGAGCTCGACAGGCGTCCGGCCGATCACGCGGAAGTCGACCATCAGCGTGATGCGGCGGTCGAACGAGCCCTCGGCCCAGACGTTGTAGCGCCCGGTGCGAGGCAGCTTGACCGGCGCGTTCGTGCTGCCCGGTCCATCCGTCACGAGCGCGTCGGGGTAGCTGCCGAAGCCGCCCCAGCGGATCGGTCGCGGGTGGTGGCTGAGGTAGAAGAGCGACGGCCGCGGGCGCTGCACGTACGCCAGGCGACCGCCCTCACGGCGCGCCCGCGCCGCCCAGGTGCGCGCGATCTTCGTTGTGACGACGGCGGCGGGCCGCAGCACGTCGCCGCCGAGCGGCAGGTGATGGAGCACCTTCGGCCCCGCCATCCGCTTCCAGACGTCGTAGTACGTGCCGCTCGAGATGCGTTCGTAGTTCGCCGGCGGGCGGCTCGAGAGCGGCGAGCGACGCAGGATGAGATACGGGAAGCCCTCGATGTACGACAGCGGCAGGTCGTCCATGTCGAGCGGCGTCTTCTCGCTCGGCCGGCGCTTGGGATCAACGCGCGCGTTGGGGTGATAGGGCGCGTTGCGGTACGCGTGATCGGACTCCGGCTCGTTGAACGACGGCACCTTCGAGAGCAGGTACTTCGCGAACTCGTCGTACTCGTTGAGCAGCGCCGGCCCCTTGCCGGCGAGGCGATCGTCGATCGACAGCAGCTCCTGGAAGCGGTCGTGCGGCGCCAGCGAGACGTCGTGGTAGGCGAGCGCGCTCGATGCCAGCACGCCCGCGAGCAGCGCGCCACCGGCCAGCACGCTCAACGGCCAGACGCGGCGGCGCCAGAGCGCCGCCGCGCCGAGGATCGAGAGCAGCATGAGCGGCGGCGAGGCGAGCGTCAGAACCTTCGCGTCGGCGTACGGGCTGCCCCGTGCGAGCAGGTACGCGGACGGCACGAGCAGGCCGGCGAGCAGCAACGGCCCCCACGCGCGGCGTGCGATCACCCAGCCCAGGCCGAGCAGGGCGAGCAGGCCCGCGAGCCACAGCGCGACCTGTTGCGGCGTCTGCAGCGACGGCTCGAGCGTCCGGTAGCGGTAGTCGCCGCCGAGCCAGATCCCGAGCGCCTCAGAGGTCGGCAGCGGCTGAGCGAGGTTGCCGAGCGCGACCTGAGCGGCGAAGCCGGTCGCGCCGCTCGCGGACTTCAGGACGTTGGACTGCACGTAGATCTGGCTTCGCAGCGACGTCAGGACCGGCAGCGCGAGGACCACGGCGGTCGCGCCTGCGGCCAGTAAGCCGACGACCTCCGCCCGCTTGCGCTCGCGGATGCAGCGCAGCCCCCAGACCGCGATCGCCACCAGCCCGGGGATCGCGAGATACAGCAACGTCGCCGGGCCGAGCGCCTCGAGCGCCGCCGCGGCTGTGACGGCCGGGACGACGAGCGAGCGCGCCGGGCGGCGCTCCGCGAGCGCAGCCGCGACGAGCGCCAACGTCGTCGTCAGCAGCGCGACGGTCGCGAGCTCCTTGATCGAGCCCTGCAGCGCGAAGCCGACGACGAGCGCCGGCGTCGCCGCGACGAACGCCACGACGGCGACCTGCCAGCGGCGCGCCAGCCACGGCGCGGCGATCGAGCCGAGCGCAAGCGACAGCATGACCGCCATGAGGCTCAGCAGCGGCTGGTAGAGCCAGGCGAGGTCGATGACGCCGAGCGGCGCCGTCACGCCGAGCAGCGCCTGGCCGCCGATCGGATACGAGGTCAGCATGTACGGCGCGATCCCCTCGTACGTCGAAGATCCCTTGACGAGCGACTGCCAATCGGTGCCGCGGTCGGCGAGCATCTGCGCGAGCGCGAGCTGATGGCCGGTGTCAGGCAGCGCGAGGTAGCCGGCCAGGCTCGGCTTGCCCGACGCGACGATCGGTGCGGCGAAGACGGCGAAGACCGCGAGCGCGGCCAGCGCCAGCCACGGATCGGGTCGCAGCGCACCCAGCCGCGCCCGCCCGGCGATCAGCCCGGCGAGCGCCAGCACGACGAGCAGCGCGAGCGCGTACGGCGCGGTCGCGCGCTCGACCGTCGCCAGGCGAGCGAGCACGACGAGGCCCGCGAAGCCGGACGGCAGCAGCAGCGCGCCGGGCAGCCGCCAGCCGGCCGCGAGCTCGATCAGCAGCCCGACGCCGCAGCACAGGACGGCGAGCGCGAGCGGGTAGAGCAGCCAGGCCGCGAGCAGATCCACGACGATCGGCGCTACCTAGTCGGCGGCGTGCTGATCGTCGCGCCGGCGCAGGCCGAGGATCGACAGCAGAAACGACGTGAAGAAGACCTGCAGCCCGATGATGATGAGCGCAGCGGCGGTCACGGCGAGGCGCTCCTCGGACAGCTCGCCGAAGCCGCGATTGATCCAGATGCCGACGATCACCGCACCGGCGACGACGCCGGCGAAGGCGACTGCCCCGCCGAGCATGAGGCCGTGCTCGAGGCGGAAGCGCGCGCGCATGCGGTCGAACCACGGGTCCTTCTCGCCCATGAAGTACGTGCCGTAGGCGTGCGCGCAGAGCCCGAGCGCGGTGATCTGCGTGCCGACGATGCACAGCAGCTCACCGCCGACGAGCGAGTGCAGGTCCCAGGCGCGGCCGAGGATCGACACCTGGCTCAGCGAGACGAGCGTCACGATCAGCCCGAGCGCGAGCAACGCGGCGCCCGGCACGACGAACAGGTGCGTCGGGCTGTGCACAAGCAGGAAGCGCAGGTGGCGCCAACCGTCGCGCACCCGCGAGAGCTTGGTCGTGCCGCCGCGCGGCATGTACTGGATCGGCAGCTCGCGGATGTCGAGCCGCTCCTTCGACGCGCGGATGACCATTTCGGAGGCGAACTCCATGCCCGTCGTGCGCAGATCGAGGATCGGCAGCACGTCGCGCCGGAAGCCGCGCATGCCGCAGTGCGCGTCGCGGATGCCGGTGCGGAAGAAGAGGTTCAGCGTGCCGCTCAGCAGCGGGTTGCCGATGTAGCGGTTGACCCAGTGCATCGCGCCCGGCTGGATGTTGTCCATCCGGTCGCCCATCACGAGCTGCGCGCCCTTGCGCAGCTGCGCGACAAACTGCGGGATCTCGTCGAACGGGTACGTCATGTCGGCGTCGAGCATCACGATGTAGTCACCGCGCGCCGCCGCAAAGCCGGCCAGGTAGGCCGAGCCGTAGCCGCGGCGCGGCTCATGCACGACGCGCGCGCCGGCCGCCTCGGCGAGCTGTGCGCTGCCGTCCTCCGACGCGTTGTCGGCGACGACGACCTCGCCCACGATGCCCGCACCGTCGAGCGCCGCGCGTGAGCGGCGCACGCACTCCTCGATGTTCTCGGCCTCGTTGAGGCACGGGATGACGACGGACACCTCGATCGCGTCCGCCGCATCCGCCGGACCGGCGAGGCCTGCTGATGTGTGCTGGATCGAGGCCATTGCCTGGTATCGGGGAGAGGTCGTGAGCACGAGCCTCCCACACGATGTAACGCGGCGTCGCGCAGGAGTTGCGCGGCTTGATCGTACGTAGATCTAGCGTAGTAGGTTCGCGTCGGTCGGGCCGGCGCACGGGATCGGCTGCCGGACCTGAAACCCTGCAGCTGCGCATGCGCATCCTGATCGTCTACGACTGCCTCTTCCCGTACACGGTCGGCGGCGCCGAGCGCTGGTATCGCAACGTCGCCGAGCGGCTCGCCGCCGACGGCCACGACGTCACGTATCTGACGCTGCGCCAGTGGCCTCGCGGCACCACTGC
>DATBAE010000030.1:0-55619 GCA_036271655.1 Solirubrobacteraceae bacterium | reverse complement strand
ACCGGACAGCGGTAATAGATGTAGCGCTTGCCCTTCACTACGCCGGAGCCGCGTCCCAGCACGTAGCCGCACGTGGCGCAGCGCGCGATGCCGGCGAGCAGCGCCGGCCCTTCGTGCGTGTTGCTGCGCGGTGGGCGCGGCTGCTCGACCTGCGCCGCCTCAAACTGCTCGACGGTGACGAGCGATGGGTGCGCTGCGGTGTTGACGTGCTGCCCGACTTTCAGCTCGCCGAGATAGACGCGGTTGCGCAGCAGCAAGCTCACGCCGCGCGGCGTCATCTGGAGATCCTGTTCTGCGATCGTGCGCAGCGGCACGCCGGCCGCGCGCCGCTCGAAGGCCAGCCGCACGCGGTCGGCGTCCGCGTTAGGGACGAGCTTGCGTGTCCTCGGGTCCCTGCTGTAGCCGGTCGGCGTCTGCCGGCGCTGCCAGATCCCGGCCTCGGTCGCGTGTTGGCGCAGGTCAGCGAAGCGCTCGACGTGCAGATCGCGCTCGTGCTCGGCGATCCCCAGCATGATGGTCCGGTAGAGGCGCCCGGTCGGCGTCGATGTGTCGATGCCCTCCTGGACGACGACCACCTTGCCCCCGGCTGCCTCGATGCGGTCCCAGGCGGCCAGCTGGTGACGCACGGAGCGCCCCAGCCGCGACAAATAGGCGACGATCACGCCCGCGTACTTGCCGGCCTCGACGCCCTCGACCGCCTCGAGCAGCGCCGGCCGGTCCTCTATGGCGCTGCCCCCGGATACGTCCAGCTCCGAGGGCAGCATCACGACGTTGTGGCCGCTCGCCAGGATCGTGTCCCGTTGGTCTGACTCGCTGTGGAAGTCAGACGCGCCGCTCTTGCGGCCCGCCATCGACGAAACGCGCACGATCCCAGCGAACGGAAGGCCCATGACTACGCCTTGTCCAGGGCGGCCAACGCGGCCCGCAGCAGTGTCCGGGCGCATGAGTAGTCATTGTCGCCGTCGGGCGGACCACATATGTGTCGTGCCGCTTCGATGGTAAGAATCAGCGCCGGACGCGCAGCGTAGTCCGGGCAACCAATGTGGAAGCTCCGCTCCTCCTCTTCCGCGTAGAAGGCTTTGCCGCGTGCCTCTGCGTCTGCGAATCTGGCGGCCCTGTAGACCCCGGCCGCTTGTTCGACGCTATGTACGTGCATGGCTAGTGCTCCCTCGGTTGGGTCAGATTGTCATCGGCCCGGCGGTCGGCCAGCGTTAGCGCAGCGTCGAACAGCGGCCCGCCCAGCTCGCGGCGGAGCACCGCGAGCGCTGCTCGAGCGTCGTCAAAGCTGCCGCCCGCGCGCACTGCGGCCCGGATGGCCTCGACGCGCTCGACGGCCCTGCTGATCTCGGCGCGCGTCATCGCACGCGCTCGATGGCGAACGCCGTCCCGCGCGTCCGGGCGCGATACTTCACGGCGTGGTCGAAGTAGCGGACCTGACACGGGAGAACGCGACCCTGCCAGCGGTCGCACTGCACCGCGTGCGCCGGGTGCTCGACATCGAGCGTGTGAACGATGCGCGCCCTGATCGTCTCGCAGGGCTCGTAGTAGGCGTCCCCGCCGTGGTCGGGATCCATCACGCCGCCGTCGTGCGTGTGCCCCGGCCCGTTCGCCAGGTGCCCGGCCTCGTGCACGACGATCTTGCATTGCTCGACCGGCGACGCCTGCGCCCAGTACGACGGGCGCAGCGCGATCTCACAAGACACGCGCCGCCACGCCGTGCCGAGGTCCAGGATGCCGAGCGCCTGCCCGACGAAGTTCGCCGGCATGGCGAGGTCCGGCACGATGACGATGCGGCCGACGCACGGCGAGCCGGGCCATACGGAGTCGGCTACGGCGAGGTCGCTGGCAACGTCGGCGCGAGCGATGCCGGCGAAGCCGCCGAGAAACAGCAGCGCGCCCAGGACAGCGACGGCCGCGACGGTGCGAGACTGGTGGAGCATGGGAGATAACGCCTTCCGTGCCGCGCCCCGGGACCGTTGGCGCGGTCGCCGGGGCTACTTGGATTGGGGATGTGCGCTAAGCGCGCTCCTAATGCCACGGCTCGTTGGCGTAGCGCTGCACGAAGTGGAAGGGGCCGGCGTTTGCGGCCAGCCAGCGATACGCCGCGGCCGGGCCGAGGTCGAGCTCGGTCCCGAGACGATGCAGCGAGTGGCCGGGCGGCGCAACCCAGCGCGGATCCGGATGGCGGGCGAACAGCGCGGCCTGCTCGTCGTCGGTGCGAAATCCGCTGACGACGGCCAGCGCGACCCCGGCGCGATGCGCAGCAGCCGCCATCCGATCGAACGCCGCTGCCACATCCGGTCGCATAGGGATGCCCTGGCGATATGCAAGCGGCCCGCGGTACGTCCCGGGCCCGGCCGACCACAGCGCGCCGTCGTCGGGCGCGAGCTCCGCCTCGGCGAGAGCGCCCGCGGCCACGTGCCGGCGGGCATCCACGTCAACCGCGTCGCGCACGACGACCCGGATGCGGACGGGGGCGAACGTGCCGGCATCCGGAAAGCTCACCGCGAGATCGCGCGCGCCGTTGCGCCGCGCCGTCTCGAGCGCCAGCTTGCGGCCGCGAGCGAGATAGGCGGCGCGCTCCAGATGCGCGGTGTTCGGCCGGCCTCCGAGCAGCACGGGCTCGAACAGACCGGCGTAGGCGCCATACATGGCGCGCGCGCCCGCGAGGGCGGCGAGATCGGCGGCGCGCTGCTCGTCGCTGCGAGCACCGATCCCGCGCGCCACGCCGCCGAGCACGAGCGCGCCGACCAGTACCACGAGCAGCAGGCCGACGAGCAGGATCGTGGCCTGCCCGGACTCGGTCCCCACCCGTCCCTGCCATTCGCGACGCCGGCCCCGCCGGGCCATCACGAGAGCGCCGCCAGCGGTCCGGCCAGCGCGCGGCGCACCGAGGGCAGCAACGCGATGCCCGCGGCAGCGAGCGCCCGCGCCAGATCGGCCGGCGGCGCGACGCAGGTCACCGCCCGCTCGAGGCCCGCCGCGGCCAGCCGGGCAAGGACGGGATCGTCGTCCGGCGCGAGGGCCACGACGACGAGGTCCTGCGCGGCGAGCACGTCGTCGATGATCGCGCTGCGCGGCCCCGCGAGGACGAGCACCGCCGGTGCCGATCCGGCGGCCGAGGCCACCCGGCCGGCCTCGGCCGCAGCCTCGTCTGCGGCCTGAGCAAGCCGGACGCCGACGACACGGCCGCTCGCGCGCGCCTCGTGCCCGCGCGAGCCGAGCACGGCCGCAAGCCGCGTCGCGGCCGGCATGCCCGGGCCGTGCCACGGGCCGCGCAGCGGTGCGTCGCCCGGTGCCCAGACGCTGACGAGCCCGGCCGGCGCACGACGCCCGCGGGCAAGCGCGAACGCCAGCGCCGAGCCGAGCGCCGGACCGTGCGACGGCGCTGCGAGCACGGCGACGCTCGGAGCCAACGCGCTGGCCGGGTGGATGGCCTCGGCAACCTCTGCGGCGTCGGTCGCGCGTTGCCGCGCGGCGCCCACGGCCGACGGTGCCACGAAGTGCTCGGCGATGCGTCGCGGCGAGATCACGTGCCCGGCCCCGCATCCGCTGTGCCGGTCGCCTCGAGCATCGTCGCCAGTGCGGGCAGGAGCGCCCGCGGGCGCAGGTGGACCGCAACGCGCCTGCCGTCGACATGCACGTCGAGCCGCCCGCGCGACCACCCCGGTACGGCAGCGCGAGCCGCGGCGGCCGGATCGCCTCCCTGCAGGAGCGCGATCGCGCCGGCCTCGGCAGCCTGATCGGCGAGCTCGCGCGCCGCTCCGGCCGCGAGCAGCTGAGCGGCAGCGAGGACGATCGCGAGGAGGAGCGGCGCGAGCGCGACGAGCTCGACCGTCGCCTGGCCGGACTGCGTCGTGCGCGCGCCGGGGAGCACCCGCGGGGCGGCCCCCATCACGGGCCCTGCCGTTGCAGCCGTGCGCTCGCCGAGACTGTTGTCAGCCGCCCAGACCCGACGATCGCCGGGATCGCGATCGCCACCCGCACGCCCGCGTCGGCGCCGGATGGCGCCGTTCGCACAACGAGACCGCGTTGCAGGCGCGCCGGCAGGACGCGGCGCGCGGCGGCCGCGCCGTCATGCCCGATCGCACTTGCGCGCGCGGCCGCGCGCGCTGCGGAGCCTGCGAGCCACACGGCCTGGCCGGCGACGACCAGCTGCCAGAGCAGCGCGGCGAGGATCGCCATCAACGGCAGCAGCGCGACGAGCTCGACCGTCGCCTGTGCCCGTTCGCCATCGCGCAGGGGCCGTGAGCGAGCGTGGGTCATGCCGGCAGCCTGCCGCGGCACGCGTCACGGATCTACGCGCGATCGTGACAAGCCGAGCGCAGACCTGTCACGAGATTGCGCAGGCCGACCGCGACCCCTGCGCGCGAGGCGACACCCCTGGCGGTTCCTCAGAGGTTCAGCTGTAGGCGCGGTAGCGCTGCCAGACGAGGTAGAGCGTGTACGACGCCGTCCCCATCAGCCCGAACCAGAAGACCGCGCCCGCGCCAGTGCCGAACAGCCGGCCCGACGCCGCGAGCGTCACGACGAGGATCCCGACGGCCGCGTAGAGGGCAAAGCGCCATTCGTCCCCGAGCCCGTAGATCTCGCCGCGATAGCGCCGGTAGAGGATCCCGCAGCCGAGCGCCATCAAGACGATGAAGATCGCGTTCAACAGCTGCGATACGAAGACGGCGCCGTCGCCACCGCCCGGCACGAGCCACACGACGAGCCCGAGCAGCACGATGATCCCGATGTTCCGCGCGGTCTCAAGCGACATGACGCAAAGGCTAGTGCGTCATCGGGGGCCGCGGCACGGCTATGCGAAGGCGTGGAGGGACTTTGGGGCCGCATCGGGCGCGGACGGAGCCGTCGGCGCAGCGATGCCCGCCTCCGTACCTGCCGCGACCGGCTCGCTGGCGCCGTCGAGGGCCCGCTCCGCCGCGAACCGGTAGCCGACCCCGAAGTGCGTGTGGATGTAGTTCCAGTCCGACGAGACCTGCTGGAACTTCGAGCGCAGCTTGCGCACGAAGACGTCCACCGAGCGATCGCCGTGCGCCATCGTGTAGCCCCAGACACGCTGGTAGATCTCCTCGCGTTCGAGGACGCGGCCGTCGGCCGCAGCGAGCAGTTGGACGAGCTCGAACTCGCGCCGCGTGAGGTCGATCGAGCGGCCGTGGGCGAACGCCTGGAACTGGTCGGGGCGGATCTCGATGTCGCCTGCGGCGACGGCCTCGGCTGCCGACGCCGTGTCGGCGTGGCGGCGGCGCCGCGCGACGGCCTCGACCCGAGCGATCAGCTCCTCGGGGTGACAGGGCTTCGTCACCCAGTCGTCGGCGCCGAGGCGCAGCCCGCGAACGCGCTGGGCGACGGTCGACTGACCGGTGCAGACGATGACCGGCAGGGCCGGCAGCTCGGTCGTCACGCGCTCGAGATACGGCCAGGCGTGCGAGCCGAGCAGTGCGAGGTCGACGACGAACGCGCCGAGGCGCATCGAGACGAGGCGATCGACCGGCACGGCGCCGGTCATGACGACGTGTTCCCAGCCCAATCGGTCCAACCGCTTCGTGAGGACCTGGACGAATCCGGAGTCGCCGTCGCTTACGGCGACGCGCAGCGGCGCTGCGGCGCTGTTGGTATCGGTCATGTTCGGCGGAGTGTAGGGCGCACCTGCGATGCAATTGCCATCCCACGCCCCACGGATTACAGGATGTTCACACAGCGATCCTCGCATCGAGCGGGAATCGAGCGGCGACGGCAAGACCGACCGCGCGGACCGCCTCCGGCGCTACAGCAGCTCGCGCAGGCTGCGCTCGACCGCGAGCGCCTCGAGCTTGGACAGCGAGCGCGACTCGATCTGGCGAATCCGCTCGCGCGAGACGTTGAAGCGGCGGCTGACCTCGGTCGCCGTGCACGGCTCCTCGCCGGACAGGCCGTAGCGCAGCTCGACGATGCGCCGCTCGCGAGCGTTGAGAGCGACCAGCAGGCGCTGGACGGCGTCCGCGTACACGCCGGAGGACGCGCGCTCGAATGCCGAGGGCGCGTGCTCGTCGGCGATGAACTCACCGAGTAGCGAGCCGCTCTCGTCGCCGACCGGCTGCTCGAGTGAGACCGGGGTCTGTGCCCAGGCGCGCAGCGCCGCCACCTGGCGCACCTCGATCCCGGTCAGCTGGGCGATCTCCTCGCTCGCCGGCTCGCGACCGCAGGATCCGAGCATCTGCCGCTCTGCAGCGACGACGGACTTCAGCTGCTCGACGAGATTGGCCGGGATCCGGATCGTGCGTGCCTTGTCGGCGAGGGCGCGCACGATCGCCTGCCGGATCCACCACGTCGCATACGTCGAGAGGCGAAATCCCCTGCAGGGGTCGAACTTCTCGACCGCTCTGATGAGCCCGATCGTGCCCTCCTGGATGAGGTCGAGGAACGGCATCCCCTGTTCGCGGAAGCGCTTGGCGATCGAAACCACGAGCCGCAGGTTCGCTTCGACCATCTGTCGCTTGGCGTTGAGATCGCCCCGCCCGACCCGCTGCGCGAGCGCGATCTCCTCCTCGGGGCGCAGCAGCCTGATGCCACGGATGTCGCGCAGCAGCAGGCCGAGCGCATCGGTGCTGCCGTCGCGCTCGGGTTCCTGCTCGGCCGGCTCGTCGAAGCTCATTCGTATGACTGGCCTCTCCGTCGCACCGCATCGGCAAACGCCCGGCCCCGCGGTTAACGGGATCTCCACACGACGGCGGCTGTCGGTGCGCGTCAGCCGCTCAGCTCGCCGCGCAGCTCCGTCCAGAGCTGCACGTACGCGCGCGCCGCGCGCCCGCGCGGCGCGAACTGTGCGAGCGCGCGGCGCTGCGTCGCCATTCGCTCGACGTCGCTGGCGGCGGGGATCGCCGTCGGCAGGACGCCCTCGCTCGCCTCGAGCTCCGCGATCACGCTGCGGTGTAGCGCCCGGCGGCCATCCGCCATCGAGAAGAACGCGAGGATGCGTGGGCGCGGCTTGGCGACCTCGGTGGCGACGAAGCGCTGCAGCTGCTCGTATGTGCGCAGCGAGAGCGGCGACGGGATCAGCGGTACGAGCAGGACGTCGGCCGCGACGAAGATGCTCTCGGAGGCGAGCGAGATCGCCGGCGGACAGTCGAGGAACACGTAGTCGTAGTCGTCGGCGAGCGGTGCCAGCACGCGCGCGAGGCCGCGCGTCGGGCGTTTCGTCGCGTCGAGCACGAGATCCATGTTGCGATACGAGAAGTCGGCCGGCAGCAGGTCGAGGCCCTCGTGGTCGGAGCCCTTCAGCAGAGCCGCCGGATCGCTCTTGCCGCGCACGAGCTTCGCGCCGCCCCCGCGTACCTTCGGCTTGATCCGCAGCAGGTAGCTCGCCGCGCCCTGCGGGTCGAGGTCCCAGAGCAGCACGCGCGCACCCTCGTCGGCGGCGGTCCAGGCGAGATTGACCGCGGCCGACGTCTTGCCGACGCCGCCCTTGATGTTGTAGAGCGCGACGACCGTCGTCATCCGAACGTCTGCTTGACGAGCCTGCGTTGCGGCTTGGCGGCGAACTGCGCGAAGCGCTCGTCGAAGTGCGCGCGCGCCTGCTCCTGCTCGGCGGTCAGGCGCTCGACGAGCACGCCCATCGCCATCAGCGCCGCGGCGCCGCCTTCGATCGCCGCGATGTCGTCGCCGAGCGCGCGCAGAGCGTCCGCCTGGACCTCGCGATCCTGGAAGCGGCCGAGCACGTCCTGCAGGCCTTTGAGCGTCGAGACCATCGGCTTGACGACATCCGACGGATACAGCGAGGCGAAGAACTCGAGCAGGTAGCGCAGCTCCTTGCCCTTCTTGCGCAGGTCGTGCAGCGCCTCGTGCGGACTGTGCTCGTCGATCGCGCGGCCCATGCTCACCATCCGCCGGTAGACCTTGCCGATCCGCTCGCCGGCGACGTCGGCGACGGGGCGAGCGGCATCTGGACGGTCGCCCTCGGGCGCATCGACGAGCGCGTCGAGGAAGTCGCGCCAATTGTCGAGCAGCACGCGCGTGCGGTCGGCGCGCAGCCCGCGCACCATCTTCTGACGCTCGACGAAGAGACGCCGCTCGAGCAGAGCCCGCAGCGGCGCGACGTCGGCCGCGACCGATGGCGACAGCGTCGCCGTCAGGTCACCGAACTCGAGCAGCTGGACGTCGAGGTCGCGCACGGGACCGGTCAGGACCTGGAGGTCGCGGAAGTTGTCGCGAAAGACGCGCAGCGGCTCGCGTGAGAACACGCCGCGCAGCTCGCGCTGCAGCGCGCGCGAGCGACGCACGGCGACGCGCAGGTCGTGGAGGTACTCGCTGTCGACGTCGGCGATCGCCCCCGGCAGGTTGGCCTCGATCGTCTCCAGCAGGCGGCGCATGATCGTCACCGCCGCCGCATCGGCGCGCTCGCCGGGCGCGAGCGTCACGCGCAGCTTCGACGAGACGCCGCCGACGACGCCGCCCGTCGCCTGCACCGCATCGTCCTGCACCGGGCGCTGCGCGGACTCGAGATCGAGCTCGCCGGTCAACAGCAGCACGAGGCGCTCGAAGTCCGCGTCGTAGCCACGCACGCCGACAACCTGCAGCCGTGGACGCAGCACGAGCTTCGCGTCCCCACCGGGCAGCGCGGTCGGTTCCTCGGCGTACAGCCGCACGACGATCTTGCCAAGCTCGTCGAGCACGTTGACCGGCAGCATGCGGCTGCGCACGCGCGTGATCGGCGTGAGCGCGCGCATCTCGACGATCGGCTCGAGCGCCTCTCTCAGCGCTGCGGCCGGCAACTCGGCGGCAAGCAGGCGGCGCTGCCCGCGCGCGAGGTCACCGGCGGCGCGCTCGGCGTACGTCGTCGCGTCCACGAGCGCGACGCGGCTGCTGCTGTCGATCAGCGCGAGCCCGGCGGAATGCAGACGCCCGTCGAACGTGTCCCAGAACGTCCGGTCGATCGTGTGGGCGCGCTGCGTGACAAGCGCCACGTGGCCGGCGAGCCGGTCGGCCGCCTGCGAAGCGCCGACACCGGCGGGCAGCAGCAACTGGGTCCGCAGGGCCTCCATCCCGGGCAGTCTGCCAGTGTCGTGCGAACGCGGCGCGCCAGGGCTAGCGGGGCGCGGCGAGCGGCAGCGTCACGGTGAAGCGCGCTCCTCCGCCGGGCGCGTTCGCGGCGCTGACGCTGCCGCCGTGCGCGCCGACGATCGCGGCGACGATCGAGAGGCCGAGCCCCGCACCGGAGCGCCCACGCCCGCGCCCCGGCTCGGCTCGCCAGAAGCGCTCGAAGAGCTCCGCGTGGTCGTCGCCCGGCAGGCCCGGCCCGTGATCGCGGACGGCAAGCCGCACCGTGCTTGCGTCGCGCGCAAGCGAGACCTCGATCGGCGTTCCGAGAGGCGTGTGGACGGTCGCGTTGCGCATCAGGTTGGCGAGCACCTGCCGCAGCTGCGCCGGATCGCCCTCGACGACGATCGGACCGTCGCCGTCCTCGTGGATGACCTCGATCTCGCGCTCGGGCGCGACGGCGCAGGCGTCGGCGACGGCGTCGCGCGCAAGCGCGGCCATGTCGACGGGCTCGCGCACGGGCTCGCGTACCTCGTCGAGCCGGGCCAGCGCGAGCAGATCCTCGACGAGCACGCCCATCCGCGCCGACTCGTCCTCGATCCTGCGCATCGCCTTCTCGACATCGGGCGCGTCGCGCGCCGCACCGATCCGGAACAGCTCGGCGTAGCCGCGGATCGACGCGAGCGGGGTGCGCAGCTCATGCGAGGCGTCGGCGAGGAAGCGGCGCAGGCGCTCCTCGCTGCGATGGCGTTCGGCGAATGCCGCCTCGAGCCGGCCCAGCATCGCGTTGAGGGCCAGGCCAAGCCGGCCGACCTCGGTGCGGGGCTCGGCGATCTCGACGCGGTGCGAGAGATCGCCGCCGGCGATTGCGCCGGCCGTCTCGGCGATCCGGTCCAGCGGGCGCAGGCCGAGCCGCACGGTCAGCGATGCAGCGGCGGCGAGCGCCAGCAGCACGCCGCCGATCACGAGGCCCTCGACGAGTAGCAGGCGGTGTAGCGGCTCCTCGACGTCGGCGAGCGGAACAGCGGCGATCGTCAGCTCATTCGGTCCGGTCCGCGTCGCGACCGCCCGGAAGCGCGCATCCGAGGAGCCGGTCGAACCGACGTCGCGACGCTCGCCCGGCGTCATATGAGCCGGCAGCTTCGGCCGCGCGGGTGCGGTCTCGCCGCCCAGCTGGGGCCAGACGTACGTCACGACCGTCTCGCCGTTCGCCGTGCGCCGCTCGCCGTATGTGAGCGCAGCGAGATCCTGCGGCCGCCCGCCGGGTGGCCCGCCGCGTCCCGCGCCAGGACCGCGTCCCCCGGCGCCGACCGGGAAGCCGGTCACCCCCGGGACGTCGTCGACGCCGAGCTTCTCGTCGAGGCTGTGCTTGACGAGCGGGACGGCAGCGTCGAGCTGCGCGTTGACGCGCTGGTAGAGGAACTTGTGCTGCTCGGCATACGTGATGCCGCCGACGAGCAGCAGCCCGGCTCCCGCCAGCGCGACGAGCCCGACGATCAGCCGAGCGCGCAGCGACACGTCAGCTCCGCGGCAGCCGCAGCGCGTAGCCGACGCCGCGCACGGTCTGGATCAGCGGCGATCCGTGCACATCGAGCTTCTTGCGCAGGTAGCTGACGTACGTCTCGAGGATCCGCGAGTCGCCGTCGAAGTCGTACTCCCAGACGTGGTCGAGCAGCTGCGCGCGGGTCAGCACGCGGCGCGGGTTCAGCATCAGGTAGCGCAGCAGGCGGTACTCGGTCGCCGTCAGCTCGACCGGAGCCCCCGAGCGACTGACCTCGCGCGTGTCCTCGTCGAGCTCGAGATCCTCGAACGTCATCCGGCTCGACGACGGCTGATCGACACCGGTCCGCCGCAGGATCGCGCGGATCCGGGCGACGAGCTCCTCGAGGCTGAACGGCTTCGTGACGTAGTCGTCGCCGCCGCTCGTCAGTCCGCGCACCTTGTCCTCCGTCGAGTCGCGCGCGGTGAGGAAGATGATCGGCAGCGTCGCGCGCTGCGCGCCGAGCCGCTCGGCGACCTCGAAACCCTCCATGTCGCCGAGCATGATGTCGAGCACCATGATGTGCGGATCGAACGTCCGCACCGCCGCCAGGGCCTCCCGACCGGAGCCCGCGGACTCGACGGCGAAGCCCTGGAAGCGCAGCGCCATCGTGATGACGTCGACGATGTTCGGCTCGTCGTCGACGACGAGGACGCGGTGCTGATCGGCATCGGCGGATGTGTCCATGCACACAGTGTCGGCGCGAATCCTGGGAGGTCCCTGAGAACCGGTGCACGATCGCAGCCGGGCGCCGATGTCGCTCTATCGTTGCAGCCACATGGCAGTCACGTTCGCGCAGATCCTCGACGTGCTCGCCGACGCGGTCACGATCCGCGACCGCGCCGACCAGATCATCTACGCCAACCGCGCGGCGCTCGACGACATGGGCTTTGCGAGCCTCGCCGAGATGCAGGCGCGCGCGCCGAGCGAGATCATGGCCGACTACATCGTGCTCGACGAGCTCGGCCGCGAGCTGTCGATGGACGATGTCCCGTCGGTGCGCCTGATGCGCGGCCAGCCCGGCGGCGCGCTGCTGATGCGCGTCGTGCGGCGGGACACCGGCGAGCTGAAGTGGAAGCTCCTGAAGGCCGCGCCGCTGACCGACGAGCAGGGCGAGATCATCGCGACGGCGACGATCATCGAGGACGTCACCGGCACGAAGAACGCGGAGCTGCGTAGCCGCTTCCTCGCTGAGGCGGGCAAGATGCTCGGCTCCTCGCTGGACTACGCCGAGACGTTGCAGCACGTCGCCTGGTCGGTCGTGCCGCAGCTCGCCGACTGGTGCGCCGTCGAGCTCGTCGACGAATCCGGCGTGCGCGAGCAGGTCGTCGTCGCGCACTCCGATCCCGAGCGGCTCCGCCTCGCGGAGCGCCTGCGCACGCATGGGTCGCGCGATCTCGATCCGACGCGCGGCCTCGGCCGGGTCCTTGCGACAGGGCGCCCCGAGCTCTTCGGCGAGCTGCCCGACGAGCTGCTCGAGCAGGCCGCCCACGACGCGGAGCACCTGGCGCTGCTGCGCGAGATGCGGATGCGATCGGTCCTGCTCGTGCCCCTGCGGACCCCGCGGCGCACGCTCGGCGTGATGACGCTCGTGATGTCCGAATCCGACCGCGCGTTCGACAGCGGCGACCTCGAGTTCGCCGAGCAGCTCGCCGGTCGCGCCGCGATCGCCGTCGAGAACGCGCGGCTGTATCGCGCCCACGCCGAGATCGCGGAGACGCTGCAGCGCAGCCTGCTGCCGGAAGGAGTCCCCGCGATTGCCGGCTGGGACGTCGCGGCGCTCTACCGCCCGGCAGGCGCCGAGCACGAGGTCGAGGTCGGCGGCGATTTCTATGACTTCGTCGAGCTCGACGACGGCTGGCTCGTGATCATCGGCGACGTCACCGGCAAGGGCGTGGAGGCGGCGACGCTGACGGCACTGGCGCGCCACAGCGCGCGCTTCATGTGCCGGATCGATCCGCGTCCGGCGGCGGTCCTGCGAGCGATCGACGAGGCGCTCGTGGCGCACGGCCGGCTCTCGCTCTGTAGCGCCCTCTGCCTGCGCCTGCGCGAGGACTCGATCGTGTTCAGCTCCGGCGGGCATCCCTTGCCGCTCGTCGTCGATGCCGAGGGCGCCCTGCGCCAGGTCGGCAGCCCTGGGATGCTGCTCGGCATTCCCGGCACGGACGGCTGGCAGGACGAGCCGCTGACGCTCGCCGACGACGAGACGATGATCGTCTACACGGACGGCGCGACGGACGCACGCGATGCCGAGGGCCGGTTCGGCGACGCTCGCCTGCACGAACTGCTGCGCGCGCACGCCGGCTCCTCGCCGGACATGCTGCTCGCCGCACTCGACGCCGATCTGGCCGCGTTTCGCGTCGGTCCACAGGCCGACGACACCGCCGCCGTGGCGCTCAGGCGCGTGGGCGTGCGAGCACCGGCCGCCGTCCGGGCGGCGCCGCCCGCACAGGTACGCCGCCGATAGCTGCATCCTCCGGATTTCTGGTCTTTTCCGGCGACACTCGCCAACGCGGTCCGCGCGCTGCGCTCGACCGCCCTCACCGGATCGTCGCAGCGTGACGTCCCGCCACCGCTCAGGTAGGCAGCGTCGTCAAGCCGCATCGACCCGGCTGCGCCGCGGGCCGGCAACGAGATCGGCGACGAGCGCCGACCGGCCGAACCCGCGCGCGCCCAGTCCGCGGCCGGTGAGCAGGTCGTAGTACTCGCGCTAGCCGTTCGTCGCGGGCAGCCACAGCTACGGCAGCTCGTGGCGGCGTCCGTCGTCGTGGCGCTCGCTACGGCCCGGCACGACGACGTGATGCTCGATCATCCCGCTGGCCTTCGCCCAGGCCGCCTTCGCGTCGAGGTACGTGCGGATCCCGCCGCTGCGCTCGCCGTAGAACAGTGCGATGTCGGCGGTGCGCAGCGGGGCGTGCGGCGCAGCCTGAGGCGCACGTCGCGGACGGTGCGCGCTGCGCAGGCGCCGCCGCGCCTCGACGACCGACGCCTCACGCGGCACGGCTGGCGTCCAGCATCGCGTCGGCCGGCGCGTACGCCCGGCGGTACCCGTCCGCAAGGCGCTGCAGCGAGCGTTCCCAGGTGCGCTGTGTGACGGCGTGCAGCGCACCGCGGGCGAGCCGGTCGCGCAGCAACGGCGCGGCCGCGAGCTCGACCACCGCGTCGGCGAGAGTGCCGGCGTCCGCCGGGCAAAGGCGCCCCGTGACCCCGTCGGTGACGATGCTCGTCGGCCCACCCTCGCCGACTGCGACGACCGGCAGCCCGCTCGCCTGCGCCTCGAGCAGGACCTGGCCGAACGTGTCGGTGCGGCTGGCGAAGAGGAAGACGTCAGCGCTCGCGTAGGCCGCCGCGAGCGCGTCGCCCTCGAGCCAGCCGAGGAACGTCGCGTGCTCGCCGAGGCGCTCGCGAAGGACGTGCTCCTCCGGCCCGCCGCCGGCGAGCGCGAGATGCAGACGCGGGTCGCGGGCACGCGCACGCAGGAACGCGTCGGCGAGCAGGTCCGCGCCCTTCTCGTGCGTCAGGCGACCGGCGTAGAGCACGGTGATCTCGCCCGGCAGCAGGCCCGGGTCGCGTCGCTGCGGCGAGAACCGCCCGAGGTCGACACCGCGGTCCCAGCGGCCGATGCGCTCGTCGGGGATGCCCATCTCGCGCAGCACCGCATCGGACGCCGTGCTCGGCGACAAAACCCGGCGACACTGCCCGTAGAACGCGCCGATCGCCATCCGCGCGGCGAGCTCGAGCGCCGGGTCGTGGGAGCGCAGGCCGGCGTAGGCGGCGAGCTCGGTGTGGTAGCTCCCGAGGATCGGGATCCCCATGACCCGCGCGATGATCGCCGCCGCCGCGCCCGATGGGCCCGGCGAGCAGAGGTGGACGAGGTCGTAGCGGCCCTCCGCGAGCGCCTCGACGATCGCCGGCAGGCTCGGCACGCCGACCTTCAGGCCGGCGTAGAACGGGATGTCGATCTCGGCGACCGCACTGAGGCGCCGGTCGACGTTGTGGTCGGTGCCGACGACCTCGATTTCGAAGCCGGGCACGCCGCGGTCGCGCAGCTCATCGAGCGTGTGCGTGACGCCATGCATGCCGCCGACCGCGTCGGCGATCAGCGCGACGCGCAGCGGCTCGCCGTCGCGGCGGGCTAGCTTCGCCTTCTCGCGTCCGAGGAAGGCGGCCGCGGGCGCGTAGGGGATCGCCGCCAGACAGGCGTCGAACAGCGTGCTCGCGGTCGCGGCGAGGTCGGCGGTGGCCAGGCTCTCCCCGCCGGCGTCCGGTCCGGCGGACGCGGCCTCCGCAGCACCGGCGATCTGCGCGACGGCGTGCGCGAGCTTGCGCTCGTGGATCCGCCTCGCACGCCGGTAGAGGTCGGCGTGGAAGAAGTCCTTGCCCTGCAGCAGCGTCAGCAGCTCGCTCTCGTCGAGGTCGAGCTCGACCGCGGCCAGCCAGGCACGCAGCAGCGCGCGGGCGTCGTCGGGGCACAGCCCGGTGCCGGTGTGGCTCGAGCGCGCCTCGCCCTCGCGCATCAGCCGCTGGACCATCGTGAAGATCGCCTGCGGATCGGGCGCGGCGCCGTCGCGCGGGCCACGGCCGAGCGCGCGGGTGGCGAGCGCCATCGCGGCGTGGGTCCACTTCGCCGCGCTGCCGTGCTCGCCGAGCGCGGTCGCGTCGCCGCCGACGACCGCATCGAGGAACTCGCGCCAGGTCGCGCACGCCGGGGTCTGCGTGAACGTGCGGCCGATGTCGACGCCCGCGTGGTCGTCGGAACCGCCGACGCCGGTGCCCCCGTGCGTCTCGATGTACACCTCGGCGGGCGAGTTCAGCTCATGGGCGCGGGAGCCGTTGCGCGTTTCCCAGATCGGGAACAGCTGTGCGAGCCGCCGCCGGTGACGCGGCAGCAGCGGCGCCTCGACGGCATAGAACGGGTGGGCGAGCGCGCACGCGATACCGCGCGCCGCAAGCTCGTCGGCGACGGCCTCGACGTCGCCCGAGAGCGCCTGCAGGCGGTCGTGATCGTCGGGTGTGATGCCCCAGCAGAGGATGTGCACGGCCTGCGACTCGCCGCGGAACCAGGCGGTCAGCTCCTCCGAGACGAACGCATCGTCGTAGCGCTCGGCGAGCTCGAGCGCGCCGTCGATCGTGTCGTGATCGGTGATCGTCACGAAGGCCATGCCGCGCCGCTTGGCGAGCGCGTAGACCTCCTCGGGCGGCGTTGCGCACTCCGGCAGCCCGAGCGCGCGCTGCACGCCGAGCTTGGACACAGCGGACGCCGTCGAATGGCAGTGCAGGTCGACCCGGCTGGTCGATTGGGGGGTCATCGTCGCTCCCTCGTTCACGTTCTCATAGCTCTCGCGTGCAGTTTGGCCTGCATTCGGGGGCTTTTCGTGAACGTGTTGGGACCGCTCTGTGACCTTCTCGTAAACGGAGGAAGGAGTTCGGCGTTCCACGCCGCGGTCGGCAGCGGCGCGGACCTACCTCAGTGGCACACGGCGACGCCGATCACGGGCGCACGAACGTGTCCGGGTCGGGACCGATCCGCTGACCGGCATCGAGCGCGCCGATCGCGTCCATCTCGGCCGGCGTGAGGTGGAAGTCGAAGACGCCGAAGTTCTCCTCGATGCGCTCCGGCGTGACCGACTTCGGGAAGACGACGTTGCCGAGCTGCAGGTGCCAGCGGATGACGATCTGCCCCGCCGTCTTGCCGTGCCCTTCGGCGATCCGGACGATCTCCGGGTCATCGAGCACGCGGCCGCGCCCGAGCGGGCTCCAGGCCTCGGTCACGATGCCGAGCTCGTCGTGCTCGCGGCGCAGGCCTGCCTGCTGGAAGCTCGGATGCAGCTCGACTTGGTTGACGGCGGGCGTAACGCCCGTCTCGCGAATGATCCGCTCCAGGTGCGCCGGCTGGAAGTTCGACACGCCGATCGCGCGCGCCAAGCCGTCGGCCTGCAGCTCGACGAGCGCCTGCCACGTCTCCGCGTAGCGGTCGTGCGCCGGTACCGGCCAGTGGATGAGATACAGGTCGACGTAGGACATCTCGAGCTGGTCGAGGCTCTTGCGCAACGCGCGCTTGGCCTGCTCGTGGCCGTGGTCGTCGTTGAAGCACTTCGTCGTGATGAAGACCTCGTCGCGCTCGAGGCCCGAGGCGTGAAAGGCCTGGCCGACGCCCGCCTCGTTGCGGTAGGCGGCCGCCGTGTCGATGTGGCGATAGCCGCCGCGCAGGGCATGCGCGACGATCTCGGCCGTGTCGTCCGGCGGGACCTGGAAGACGCCGAAGCCGAGCTGCGGGATCTCGACGCCGCCGCGCAGCGGCACGCTGGGAACGTTGTATGTCGTCGATTGGCTCATGGTCCTCGGGTGCCCGCTGTGCATGCAGCGAAACATCGGCTCGATCGTCGTCCCACGGCCACCGAGGCCTGTAACGTTCGTGTGAAGCGCTGGCGGGAGCCGCCCGCCGTCGAGAACCTTGCAGCGATGCCGGTCAACACCGCGATCGTCGCCGACGTCCTCGTGCTCGCGCGTGCCAGCCTGCGCATCGAGGTCACGCAGCATCCGTTTGCGATCGACGTGCGGCGCGACGGCCGCAGGCTGATCCGCCGCTTCGGGATCTGGTGCGCCGACGGCGAGATCTGCGACCAGTTCATCCAGTTCACCGAGGGCGTGATCGCCTCCGAGGAACTCGAGGTCGCCGAGCGCGTCGCCTCGGCGAGCGTCGCCGAGCTGCTCGCCGACGGCGCCGAGCTCGCCGTGCGCTTCGACGGCGGGCGGGCCGGCCGGTTGCGCATCACGCTGCCGGTCGAAGACACGATCGAGCTGCGGCTCGTCGTCGACGGCGAGCCGCTGCGCCACGCCGTCGGCTGGGAGGCGCGCGACGGCGAGCACTTCGCCGGGCTCGGCGCCCGCCACGCGCTGCGCGTCGACCACGCCGGCCGGCGCATCCAGCTCGGCGCCGATCGTGCCTACACGGGGCCGGACTGCCCGCCGGACATGCTCGCGATCGGCGGCGTCCCGCAGGGCGACTACGCGCCCGCCCCGTGGGTGCAGTCCTCGCGCGGCTACGCCGTGCAAGCCGACGGCTACGGCAACGGCATGCGCTTCCACTTCGGCGACGACCGCACGACCGTGTCGGCGCGCGTCAACGCCGGCCCGCTGTCGCTGATCGTGTTCACCGACCCCTCCCCCGCCGCGCGCCTGCGCCGCCAACTGCAGGCGACGGGGCTGCCGCCGGTGCTCCCCGAGTGGGGCTACGGGTTCTGGAAGTCGCGCGACGTCTACGGCCACCAGAGCGAGGTGGAGGACGACTTCAACGGCTGCAACGACCACGACATCGCACTCGACGCGCTCGTCCTCGACTCACCCTGGGAGACGCAGTACAACACCTGGATCCCCAACCCGCACCAGTTCCCGGACTTCGACGGGATGCTGCGGGAGTTCCGCGCGGCCGGCGTACGTACCGTCGTCTGGGTCACGCCTTGGGTCAACCTCGACTCCTCGGAAGGCCAGACGCCGCCCGACGCGCAGTCGCGCGCGCTGCACCGCGCCCCGGCGTCCAACTACGCCGCGGGCGAGGCCGCCGGCCATTACGTCCGCGACGCCGCCGGCAAGCCGTTCGTCGCCCGCTGGTGGATGGGAACGGGCTCGCCGATCGACTTCACCTCGCCCGCCGCCGAGGCCTGGTGGCGCGAGCAGGCCAAGCTGGCGCTCGCGCGCGGCGTCGAGGGGATCAAAGCGGACGACGGCGAGGGGTACTACTTCCCCGACGACGTCTGCTTCGCCGACGGCTGTACGGGCGCGAACGCCGCGTGGCGCGTCGGCGGCCAGTACCGGCGCTCGATGCAGCGCGCGCTCGACGAGGTGCACCCCGGCCGCGGCGTCCTGTTCGGTCGCAGCGGCTGGACCGGTCAGCAGGCCACCGGGATGCTCTGGGGCGGCGACCAGGCATCGGACTTCTGGTCGCTGCGCGTGCTCGTCGCGGCGACGATCTGTGCCGCCGCGACCGGCTTCTCGAACTGGTCGCACGACGTCGGCGGATACCTTGGCCACCGGCTCGTCGAGCGCTGCCCGCCGGAGCTGCTCGTGCGCTGGGCGCAGCTCGGATGCTTCACGCCGCTGATGCAGGCGCACGGCAGGATGGTCCAGGAGCCCTGGACCTACGACGAGCGCACGCTTGGGATCTACCGCTCCTACGTCCTGCTGCACGAGCGGCTCGTGCCGTACATCCGCGCGGCGGCGGCGACGGCGCGGCGCACGGGCCTGCCGATCATCCGCCCGCTGCACCTCACCGATCCGTCCGACGACCGGGGCTGGACGATCGCCGACGCGTACGGCTTCGGGCCGGCGCTCTGGGTCGCGCCGGTGCTCGACGAGGGCGCCCGCTCGCGCGAGGTCGCCCTGCCGCGCGGCGACTGGATCGAAACGTGGTCCGGCGAGCGCGTGCGCGGCGGCCGTGAGATCGT
This sequence comes from Solirubrobacteraceae bacterium, assembly GCA_036271655.1. Taxonomy (GTDB): domain Bacteria; phylum Actinomycetota; class Thermoleophilia; order Solirubrobacterales; family Solirubrobacteraceae; genus CADCVQ01. Next base: position 36,617 of record DATBAE010000030.1, on the reverse strand, counting down.
CGTGCCGGCGCCGCGCGACACGATCCCGGTCTGGGTGCGCAGCGGGTCGATCGTCGTCTCGTACCCAGCTGCCCACGTCCGCGCCGGGCTCGGCGACACGCCCGAGAGCCTGCGCCCGCTCGAAGCGACGGTCTGGGGCGAGCCGCGCCTGGGACGCACCGCCGCACGTCTCGCCGACGGCACGAAGATCTCCTGGCAGCACGGTCGCTGGTCGGTCGATCGTGAGCGCGAGATCGTCTTCGCTGAACGCTGAGCGCGCCTACCGGACTCCGAGCGCCGCCCGATGGCGCTCGTGCTCGGCGCGCGCCGCGAGCACCCAGGCGTGCTCGTCGAGCCCCTCCAGCAGCGGCCCGCGGCAGAGCGCGAGCGCGGCCTCGGCCTCGCCCGCTGCGCAGTGCGCTTCGAACGCCTGCAGATCGGTTGCGCAGCGCAGGCCAAGCGTCGTGCGCTCGTCGAGCACCGCGCCCTCGCAGGGCCCGAGCGCGCGGCGCACGGCCCAGGCGGCGGCGCGTAGCTCAACGCGGGCATTGGACGCCGGCATGCCCGGCCACAGGAGCGCGGCGAGGCTGGCGCGGGGCTGCTCACCGGGGTGCAACGCAAGCCAGGCGACGAGCGCTCGACCAAGCGGATGTGCCGGCGGCGGGGCAAGCCTGCCGCGCACCTCGACGTCGAGCCGGCCGAGCAATCGGACGACGACACCCCTTGCGGAATCTTCGCTGGGGCTCACAATGTCACCGTACGTCAATCGGGACGTCGCCCTGGGGAAGGGATGTAGTTGTCATGCCTGTTGCCGAGATTCGCGCTCCACGCGCTGAGATCGAGCTGTCCTGCACGCTGCGCCGCCACGTCGGCTCACCGATTCTCGTGCAGACGATCAACGTCGGGCCGCGCGGGATGCAGATCCGCAGCCCGCGGCCGCTTCAGACCGATGAGACGGTCGGCTTCGACCTGCCGAACCTCGACATCCGCGTCAACGGGCGAGCACGCGTGCTCGGCACGGAGCGCCCGCACGTCTACGCCCTACGCTTCGAGGGCCTGCCCGGGCCGATGACTCAGCGCCTGCACGCGCTGGCGATCAACGCCCGCTGACCGCAGGCTTCACCACCCGGATACACCGCCGGGCGGCTCGCGACGCTGAATGATGCAGGCATGACGGACGCAGCCTCCGCCGGCACGAGCCCACGCCTGAGCCGGTACGAGCTCGCCGGCGTGGCGTTGCTCGGGATCGCGCTCGCGCTCGCCATGCACTGGCCGCTGCCGCTGCACATGGGCCGCGACATCGCCCAGGATCTCGGCGACCCGCTCGTGCAGGCATGGCAGGTGGCCTGGGACGGGCACGCGCTCGTGCACCAGCCGGCCTCGCTCTTCCAGGCCAACATGTTCTGGCCGCTGCGCGACAGCCTCGCGTTCTCCGACGCGCTCGTCGGCTACGCGCCGATCGGTCTGATCGGGTCGGGCACGCACGCCGCGATCGAGCGCTACGACATCCTGTTCCTGTTCGCGTACGCGCTCTGCTTCGCAGGTGCCTGGCTGCTGGCGCGCGAGCTCGGCAGCAACCGGACGGGCGCGGCGATCGCCGGCCTGGCATTCGCCTACGCGCCCTGGCGGATCGAGCAGCAGGGCCACCTTCACGTGCTCTCGAGCGGCGGCATCCCGCTGGCGCTGTTCCTCCTGCTGCGCGGCTACCGGGCGCAGTCGAGCGCGACGATCCTCGCCGGCTGGCTCGTCGCCACATGGCAGTTCTCGCTCGGCTTCACGCTCGGGCTGATGCTGCTCTACGTGCTGGCGGCGACGACGGTCGTCGCCGCGGTCGTCTGGTGGCGGCGCGGTCGCCCGCGCCCGCCACGCGCCGTCGTCGTCGCGAGTTGTGCGGGGATGCTCTGCTTCGGAGTGATGGCCGTCCTGCTGGCCCGCCCGTACCTGCGCGTCCTGCACGACCATCCCGAGGCGCATCGCACGATCGAGAACGTCGCCTCGTTCTCGGGCCCCCCGTACGAGTTCCTGGCGGCGTCGCGCTTCAGCCGGGTCTGGAGCGCGGCGACGTCGCCGGTGCGTGGCGGGCTCGGCTTCGTCGCCGAGATGACGCTCTTCCCCGGGATCGCGATCCTCGGGCTCGCCCTTGCCGGCTGGCGGATCGGAGCGCTTCCGCACCGTCTGCGGCGCCGGCTGGCGATCGGCGTCCTCGGCTTTGCGGTGCTCTCGCTCGGCTTCAAGCTGAACGGGCTCTCGTGGCTCTATCCGTATCGCTGGCTATATGAGTTCCTGCCCGGCTGGCAGGGCATCCGCGTGCCCGGCCGGCTCCAGACGCTGACGACGCTGTGCCTGGCGATGCTCGCTGCCGGCGGGGCGCAGGCACTCGCGGAGCGGGCGCGAGCGCGCTGGGGCTCGGCCGTCGCGGGCGGAGCGATCGCCCTGTTCTGCCTGGCGATCCTGGCCGAGGGCTGGGGCTTTGCCAACCATCCGACGGTACCGCTCGCCCCGCCGGGGGAGCGCAGCGCACCACAGCCGGCGCTGCATCTGCCGACCGGCGCGTTCGACAACCGGCGCTACGTCCTGTGGTCGACCGACGGCTTTCCGCAGCTTGTCAACGGACGCGGAAGCTTCATCCCGCGCCAGTTCGTCGCCCTCAGCCAGGTCGCTCAGACGTTCCCGGATGCCCGCTCCGTCGCGTATCTGCGACGGATGGGCGTGCGTAGCGTGAGCGTCCACCTCGATCGCACGGCGCCCTCGAGCCCCTTGCGGCAGGCGTCAACCCGTTCGCTGCGAGGTCTGCACCTCAAGCGCACGCGGCACGGCTCGGTCGTGCTCTTCGTCCTGCGCTGAACGCGTCGGCGCCGGACGCAGCGGCCACGCGGCGAACGCGATCGCAAGCAGCGCCACGCCGCTGGCGCCGGCGATCAGCACGAGCGCGCCGCCCGATGGCAGGTGCAGGGGACGCGACAGGAACGTCGCGCAGATCGCCCAGGCCAGCACGGCCGCCGGGGCCCGCCACGTGCTGCGCGCGAGCTCGACGCGGCCGATCGTGCCCACTCCGAGTGCGAGCACGGCCGCGATCGCGATCGCGAACGGGGCGATCGCCACGGGCCCGTGCGCGATGCCGGCGAGATCGAGCAGGCTGTGCTGGTAGATGCCGTAGTCGAAGAGGCGCCGGATCCACTCGCCCGGGTCGTTGACGCCGATCATCGGGTAGCTCATCGTCGCCGTCACCATCGTCGTCGTCGAGATCGCGGCGAGACCCAGCGTCGCGGCCGGCCAGCGCCGCCAGGCGATCGCCAGGCCGAGGGCGAGGAACGGCAGGATCGGGATCAAGAAGCGCGGACCCGGCGAGCCGCCGCCGAGCGGCAGCCAGTAGCCGGCGTTGTAGACGAAGTAGGCGAGCGCCATCGCGATCACCACGTTCGCCTCCGCGCGATGACGGCCGCTGCGACGCAGCGCGACGATGCCGGCGATCGCCATCACGAGCACAGGCGAGAGCGTCAGCAGGCCGCGGCCGCTGAATAGCAGCTCGAGGGCGGCGCCCGGGCGCGGCATCGTGATCCCGAAGAAGCCGCCGGCATTGAGGCCGAGCGCGTCGTGGCCGCTGTGACCGGTCTTCGCGACGGCGTTCGCGTAGGCGAGGTGCAGCGGCGACCCGAACGCCCACCACTGGTAGGCGAGCAGCGGCGCGACGCCGGCGGCGAGCCCGCCGCCGTAGGCGAGGGCGCGGCGCACGAGGCCCGGGATGCGGGGCTGCAGGGCATACAGCCCGACGATGCCGGCAGCGATCGCGAGCGGGTACTCGCAGACGACGGCCAGCCCGGCGAGCAGGCCCGCCAGCGCGAGCCCCCACGGGCGAGGCACACCGTCGCGCTCGCGCCAGGCGAGCGCGAACGCTGCGAAGCCCAGCAGCGCGCTGAGGATGTGCGAGAAGTAGAGCGTCGAGAACGGCAGCACGAGCGTCCCGGCCCCCAGCGTGACGGCGACGGCGGGCCCGGTGCCGGGTGCGAGGCGCTCGGCGCAGCGCGCGACGAGCAGCAGGAGCACGACGGCGGGGGCGAGCACGCCGAGCAGGCCGAGCGCCCACGTCATCGGCGCGTCGTCGGCGATCGCGGTGCGAGCGGCGATCGCTCGCGAGCGACTGAAGCCGTACTGCTCGGTCGGAAGCGTGCGCGCCGCCCACGGCGTCCCGCCGGACGACTCGGCGCGCACGCGAGCGTCATGCGCGACGTGCTGCCCGCCGGCGGCGTCGAGTGCGCGATAGAGCGGCAGCGTCGCCAGGACGAGGCCGGGCGGCTTGACCGAGTAGTAGTGGCCGTCGTCGTAGGCGACGTCGTGCGTCTCCCAGTGCCAGCGGTCGATCTTCGCGGTGCCGTGCGACAGCGCCTTGGAGAGGGCCATGTACGACGTCTGAGCCCAGCCCGGCGACTGCACGACGAAGGCGCAGGCGCACGCGAACAGCACGAGCACAAGCGCTAACCGTCGCCGCGCGGGCGGCGCTGGGTCAGGCGTCCGCTCAGCGCGCACCATCCATCAAGGTTAAGCGATCGAACACGACGGTTTGTTTCGTTCGTGCTAACGGTTCTGCAACGACCGGGATGTGCCGAAAGCCCTCAGGAGGCGGCGGCCTCCCAGCGCGCAAAGGCCTCCTCGACCGCGCGCTTCGCCGCCGCATGGCGCTCCGTCGAGCCGGCCGTGCTGGCGGACGTCGCCCAGGCGGCGGGATCGGCCAGCTCCGCCTCGATCGCCTTCAACGCCTCCTCGGCGCGCTCGATCTCGCGTTCGAGCTCGCGGATCAGGCGGCGCGCGTTCTTCGAGTGGCCGCCGGGTCCGTTCGTCCCGTTCTTCGCGTTCGCTGCTCCGTTACCGGATCCGGCGAGCGCCGCCGCCGTCGCTGCCGCCAGCCGCTCGCCGGGGCAGTTCGGGTCGGCCGCCGGCTTCGGCGCGCGCTTGGCCGTGGCGCGCTTGGCCGCCTTGGCGGAGGACTCGCCGCCACGGTTGGCTCCCGCCGGCTTCGCTGTCGCCGAGCGCTTCGCCACCGACTTGGGTGCGCGCTCGGCGGCGCGGTCCGCCAGCCGCTTGGCCTCGCGCGCGCGCACGTACTCTTGCCAACCGCCCTCGAAGGAGCGCAGCGTGCCGTCGATCACGGCGACCGTGCGGGTGCCGACGGCCTCGAGCAGCGCGCGATCATGCGAGACGAGCAGCAACGCGCCCTCGAAGGACTGCAGCGCATCCTCGAGCGCCTCGCGACTCTCGATGTCGAGGTGGTTCGTTGGCTCATCGAGGATCAGGACGTTCGCGCCCGAGGCAACGAGGATCGCGAGCGACAGGCGGCGCCGCTCCCCGCCGCTGAGGCCGTCGAGCGGCTTCTCGGCATCTTCCCCGCTGAAGAGAAAGCGCCCGAGCAGCGCACGCGCCTTGTTCGGCGACAGCCCTGTGTGCACGCCGGCCGCCTCAGCAACCGTGCGCGCGTGCCCGCCCGGTCCGCGGCTGAGCTCGTCGGCGTGCTGTGAGAGGTGGCCGATCTTCACGTTGTGGCCGGTGGACAGCTTGCCGGCGGCGAGCGGGCGGACGCCCGCGAGCGTGTCGATCAGCGTCGTCTTGCCGACGCCGTTGGGCCCGACGAGCGAGACGTGCTCGCCGCGCTCGAGCCAGATCTCGGCGTCGTCGAGCAGTACCCGTGGGCCATCACCGACCTCGACGCGTCCACCGCTCATCTCGAACACGACGCGCCCACTGCGCTCGGGCGCCTTGAACTGGAACTTCAGGCCCTCGCGGTCACGGGGGTCTCGCTCGATGCGCTCGATCTTGTCGAGCTGCTTGACGCGCGACTGCGCCTGCTTTGCCTTCGTCGCCTTCGCGCGGAAGCGCTCGACGAAGCGCTCGAGGCGCTCGATCTCCGCCTGTTGCTTGTCGATCGCGCGGCCGAGCGCGATCTCGCGCGCAGCGAGCTCCTTGCGCCATGCGGTCCACGTACCTGGGAAGAAGCGCGAGCGGCCCGCCTCGAGCTGCAGCACGGCGGTGCCGACGGCTTCGAGGAACCAGCGGTCGTGGGCGACGAGCACGATCGCTGTGTCGAGCGTCATGAGCGTCTTCTCGAGCCACTCGAGCGACTCGATGTCGAGGTGGTTCGTCGGCTCGTCGAGCAGCAGCAAGTCGGGGTCGCCGGCGAGCGCGCGAGCAAGCGACGCGCGCGTGAGCTGGCCGCCGGAGAACGTCTTCAGCGAGCGGTCGAGGTCGTCGTCGTCGAAGCCCAGGCCGCGGACCATCGCCGTCGCGCGGTCGCGCCACGTCCAGCCGCCGGCGTGCTCCAGTCGCGCCTCCGCGCGCGAGTAGGCCTCGAACGCGGACTCCTTGCCGTCGGCCATCTCCTGGGCGAGGCGGGCGAGGTCCTCCTCGACGGCGATCAGGTCGCCGCAGCCGCTGAGGATGTAGTCCTGCAGCGTGAGGTCGCGGTCGCGCGGCGGGCGCTGGTCGTGCAGCGCGACCTTGCAGCCCTTCTCGAACGACAGCTCGCCGCCGTCGACCGACGTCTCCCCCGCGAGCATCCGCAGCAGCGTCGTCTTGCCGGCGCCGTTGCGGCCGGCGATCGTCAGCCGCTCCCGGCGCTCGAGCTTGAAGGACACGCCGCGCAGCAGCGGGTTGCCCGCCATGTCCTTGCTGAGGTCGGAGGCGATGAGGACGGCCATGCCTCCATGGTAGGAGGGCGCTAGCGGTCCGGTGGCTGCTCGTCGTCGGCCTCGCCGAACTCGGCGCCCGACAGGTCTGACTCGCGCTCTGGGCTGAACCCGTCGCGCTCGGGATAGCCACCACCGTCGTCGTGGGAGGCGTTGCGCACGAGATCGTGCTCGGCGAGCTCGAAGCCCTCGGCGTCGCCGCCACCGGCCTCGTAGACGGGCCGCATCGCCTCATCGATCGTCTCGCTCGTGTCGGCGCCGCCGACGTCCGCAGGCGGACCGCCGATCGCACGGGCCTCGGCGGCCGCTGCGCGCTCCTGGCGGGTCGGGAAGTCGGGATCGTCGTCGTTTCGCTCCATGAGCCAGCGGGCTACCCGATCTCGCGCCGGGCCACCCGGCGCAGGCTCAGCGCGATCCGGCCGCGACCTCAATAAACTTCCGCCCGTGTTGCGCCGCATGCCCATCAGCCTCGTCATCGCCGCCGCGACGCTGCTCGTCGTAGCCGCTCCCGCGCTCGCTCACGACAACGGCGAGGGCTGGTACGGCGAGACGAACGATGTCGTCGTGACGAACGCCGGCTTCATCCTGATCGTCTTCTTCCCGACGTTCATCTTCATCGTGTCGATGATCCAGTGGCGTCTGGAGAAGCGCAAGGATCGCCGCAAGGCAGCGGCCAAGCAGGCCGCGCAGGCCGCCGGCGGCTGGTAGACCGCGAGCGCTGACGCGCTCGCGCCCGTAGTCTTGGCCCCAGCCGGGCACTACGGAAGAGGAGAGCGATGGCGTATTTCGTGACGGGCGCGACCGGCTTCATCGGCCGGCATCTCGTCGAGCTGCTGCTCGAGCGCGAGGGCACGATCCACGTCCTCGTCCGCGCGGGCTCGCAGGATCGCCTGCGCACGCTGATCGAGGGCTGGGGCACCGGCGCCGCCGAACGCATCGTGCCGGTCGTCGGCGACCTGCAGGAGCCGCTGCTCGGTCTCTCCGATGAGCAGGTCGCAGAGCTGCGCGGGACGATCGTGCACTTCTTCCACCTCGCCGCGATCTACGACATGACGGCATCCGAGGAGGTCAACGAGCGCCTCAACGTCGCCGGCACCCGCAACGCCGTCGCGCTCGCCAACGCGCTCAGCGCCGGTCATTTGCACCACATCTCGTCGGTCGCCGCCGCCGGCGAGCACAAGGGGCTGTACCGCGAGGACATGTTCGACGAGGGCCAGCATCTGCCGTCGGCGTATCACCGCACGAAGTTCGAGTCCGAGCAGCTCGTCCGCGCGCAGGCGAAGGTGCCCTGGCGCGTCTACCGGCCCGCGCTCGTCGTCGGCCATTCGCAGACCGGCGAGATGGACAAGATCGACGGCCCCTACTACTTCTTCAAGGCGATCCAGAAGGCGCGCTCCGCGCTGCCCGAGTGGTTTCCGCTGATCGGTCCCGAGCTCGGCTACACGAATCTCGTGCCGGTCGACTTCGTCGCCGCAGCGATCGACTACATCGCGCACCAGCCGGCGATGAACTTCCAGGCCTTTCACCTCACGAACCCGAAGGCGATGCGGGTCGGGGAGGCGCTCAACGAGTTCGCCAAGGCCGCGCACGCGCCGCGGCTCGCGCTGCGGATCGACAAGCGCCTGACCGACGCGCTGCCGAAGGGCACGCTCTCACTGCTCATGAAGGTGCCGCAGGCGCGCGACATCCGGCGCACCCTGCTGGCCGATCTCGGCATCCCCGAGGAGGTCGTCGAGCATATGGCGCTGCGACCGCAGTTCGACACGCGCGACACCGAGCGCGCACTGTCGGGATCGGGCATCGCGGTACCCGAGCTGCCGACGTACGCCGGCCGGCTGTGGGACTACTGGGAGCGCACGCTGGACCCCGACCTCTACAAGGACCGCTCGTTCGCGCACGCGATCAAGGGGCGCGCGGTCATCATCACGGGCGCGTCGAGCGGGATCGGTCGCGCGACCGCGCTAAAGGTCGCAGCGGCGGGCGGCGTGCCGCTGCTCGTCGCCCGCGGGCTGGACAAGCTCGAGATCCTGCGCGCGGAGATCGAAGCCGCCGGCGGCTTGGCGCACGTCTACGGCGCCGACCTGTCAGACATGGAGGCGATCGATGCGGTCGTCGAGCGAATCCTGAGCGAGCACCCGCAGGTCGGCTTCCTCGTCAACAACGCGGGCCGGTCGATCCGGCGGTCGGTGAAGCTGTCGGAGGATCGCTTCCACGACTTCGAGCGCACGATGCAGCTCAACTACTTCGGCGCGATCCGGATGATCATGGCGCTGCTGCCGCACATGCGCGAGCAGGGCTTCGGCCACGTCGTCAACGTCTCGTCGATCGGCGTGCAGATGAACCCGCCGCGCTTCAGCGCCTACGTCGCCTCGAAGGGCGCGCTCGATGCTTGGACGCGCGTCGTGTCGTCAGAGGTGATCGGCAACGGGATCTCGTTCACGACGATCCACATGCCGCTCGTGCGTACGCCGATGATCGCGCCGACGAAGCTCTACGACCACTTCCCGACGATCTCACCCGACGAGGCCGCCGACCTCATCTGCGAGGCGATGCGCGCTCGCCCGAAGGAGATCAACACCCGCCTCGGCACCGCCGGCGAGATCCTGCACGCGCTCGCGCCGAAGGTCATGGACCAGATCCTGCACATGGCCTACAAGGTCTTTCCCGACTCCGCGGCCTCGAAGGGGGAGCTGCCCTCCACCGAGCCCGAGCGCGCGAACGCCGAGCAGCTCGCGATGGCGAACATCATGAAGGGCGTGCACTGGTAGGTCGCACAGTGGTCCGCGGGCCCGTCGATACGCGCAACTGTCACGGGCGCGCGACGTTGCCGCCCTTATGAGACCGACCTTGTGCCTGATCGTGCTGCTGTGCATCACGGCCGGGGCACCCCAGGCGGCGTCGGCCGCGACGGTCGGGATGCAGGACGCCACCGGTCCGAGCGCCGCGCACGACGGACTGTCGCCGTCATCGCGCCTGACGTTCACCGGCGCAGGGACCGAGCGCAACGACGTGACGATCGCGCAGGACGCCGGCGACGCCTGGCTCGTGCGCGACACCGGCGCGACGCTCGATTCCGGCCCCGGCTGCGTCGCGATCGACGCGCACACGGCCCGCTGCACGAACTTCGCTGGATCCGTGACGGCGAGCCCGGCGATCGTCGCCGCGACCGGCGCCGGCGATGACCGTCTCACGGTCCTGACGCCCGTCCAGACGATCGTTCGCGGCGGCGACGGCGACGACGTCCTGCACGCGGACGGCTTCCTCGACGGCGACGCCGGCAACGACACGCTGACCGGCGGCAACGGGCCCGACTCACTGACCGGCGGGGCGGGACGCGACGTCCTGCGCGGGGGCGCCGGCGACGACACGCTGACCGGCGACGGCGGCACGAGCCGCGCGGTGAGCAACGACGTGCTCGACGGCGGCGCCGGAGCAGACACCGCGAGCTACGCGACGCGCACGGTGCCCGTCCGCGTCGACCTGTCAGATCCAGGCCCCGACGGCTCCAAAGGCGAGCGCGACCGCCTGCGCGGCATTGAGAACCTGACGGGCGGCGACGCCGCCGACGTCCTGATCGGCGACGGCGCCGCCAACGTCATCGACGGTCGTGACGGGCGCAACCGGCTCTACGGCCGTGGCGGCGCCGACGGCCTGCACGGCGGCCGCGACCCGAGCCTGTTGCGCGCCGGTTCGGGCGACGACCGCCTGCAGGCCGGAGCCGGCGACCACGCCGACGGCGGCCCCGGCAACGACGTCCTGACGAGCTTCGGTCGCGCGTACCTCGACGCCGGCGCCGGGGACGACACGATCAACGTCGGCGGCGCGCCAGCGGCGGTGCGCTGCGGATCTGGGAGCGACCTGCTCGTTCCAGTCGGGGGCCCGGACATGCTGCGCGGCTTGACGATCGACGACTGCGAGAGCGTCGCACTCGGAGGCTTCGACCTCCTAGTGGTCCAGGTCGTTCCGAGCAGCGGCTCAGGCGGAGTCCTGCGCATTGGGGTCGTATGCCGGTCCCAGGGCACGAGCCCGATCGCGAGCTGCCGCGGAATGCTGCGGTTGCGGTTAGCCCACGGCGGCCGCTCGCTCACGACCGGCTCGTTCGACCTTCAGGCCGGAAGTGGCGCGACCGTGGCGCTGCCGCTCGGCGCGGACGCACGACGCGCGCTGCGGGCGAAGCCGCGGCCACTCGTCGAGGTCGCGCTCGACGCGACGGGCGTCGCCGATCCTACCCCCATGTTCGGGGCGCTTCCCGGCCAGGACCTCACGAGGAAGATCGCCGAGCGCTGGCGGGTGCACCTCCCTGCGTGAGCAGCCAGGACGACCAGCGGGCGCGACTGTGGCGTCGAATGCTCGGATATCGAGCACTGCGCGCCACAACCGCGCCCGGGCGGCCCGCGGCCTGCGGCGAACTACGCCTTGATGAACGGCTTGACAGCCGCGAGGACCGCACTCATCGTGCTCGCCTTGTCGAACGCCGCCGGCGCCGGCGGCTTGTTGCGAGCGAGGCGGATCAGCGACGCGTGACGCGCCTCGATCTGCACGATGCTGCCGGCCGCGGCGAGCACGTCGACGGACGAGATCATCGGGGCCGCGCCGTTGTACGCGCTGACGCCCGTGTCCTCGAGCGTGTTGGCGGTCTTCAGGTACGTCGCCCGGTCACCGAACGCGCCGCCGAAGTCGAACGTCGGCTTGGCGACGGGCTTGCCACCGAGCTTCTTGATCGTGGCGACAAGCGCGTCCACGTGATCGGACTCGTTGTCACGCAGCTCCTTGGTGAGCTTCGTCTCATAGCTCGACAGGCCCGTCACCCGCTTGGCGGCGAGCGTGTAGAACTCGGTCTCGAGGTACTCAAGCGTGAGCGCGTAGTTGAGGATGTCGACGTCGCCGCCGCCGGACGCGGCGAGCGCCTTCGTGACAATGCCGGTCGCCGACAGCGTGCCGTAGGCGGCGCCCGCGGCAAGCGTCGAACGCAGGAGGAATGACTCGCGCGTCATGCCGTGAACCTTGATGGTGGCCAGTTCAGGGGCCACCAGTCGCGATGAAGCCATGTGCAGTCTCGCTTTCGTGATCGTGGTGGTCGATTAGGCCAAAAACGGCTTGACGGCCGCAAGGACCGAAGCCATGTCCATCGGCTTGCCGAACGCTCCGTCGGGCAGCGCGCCGGACAGGCCGCCCTTGCCGTCGCCGAAGCCACGACCGACGAGGATGTTCAGTGCGGCCGCGTGACGTGCCTCGACGGAGTGGATCCCGAGCGCGGCCGCGAGCACTTCCTTGCTCTTGATGTTGCCGGCCTGGCCGAGGTAGGCCGCGGCGCCGAGGTTCTCGACCGTCGCCGCGGTCTGCAGGACGTGCGTGAGGCCCTTGTCGATCGTTGGCTGGAACTTCGTCTTCGGCGCGGCGACGGGCTTGCCGCCGAGCTTCTTGATCGTCGCGGTGAGCGCGGCGACGTGCTCCTGCTCGGTCGCGCCGAACTTCGTCGCGATCGCCCCGACCTTCGGGTCCTTGACGATTCCGCTAGCGATGACCTCCTTGTAGAACTCGGCCTCGAGGTACTCGAGCGTCAGCGCGTAGTTGAGGATCTTCAGGTCGGACGCGTTGCTGTCGCCGCTGGAAGCCGCCGCGGCGACGGATGACGCCGAGCTCTTCTTGTCGTCGCTGCCACAGGCTGCGAGGGCGACGGAGAAGGCGCTGACGGCGCCTGCACCGCCGAGCATCTTGAAGAAGCGCTTGCGCGAAGACGGGTCGTCCGCGAGCTCACGCAGTGCAGATTCGGTCACTGGGGTCGTGCCTCCGAGATCAAGGTTGACATTGCCTCGCATAGCGCGACCAGCGACATGCCAGATCACGCGCTGGCGCGCCGGCGCTCGCCGTCCGGTCCAGCCGCGCAGGCCCGGCGGGTCCCGTGCTAAAGACGGAACACGGGCACGAGGCGCTGCTCGTGCTCGGCTTCGATGCGCGCCACGACCTCGATGTGCGCCTCTAGCGGCGTTCCCCGCAGCTTCGTACCGAGGCCCTCGTCGACCTGGAAGATCCCCGCCGAGTTGGACATCTCGATCTCGATGCGGACGGCCTTGTCCTCTCCGGCGCCGATCCGCACCTCCTCGATCGCGTAGGCCGACAGTGAGTGGATGTTCGTGTGGCCCGCCTCGAACGGCACGCGCGAGCGCCCGCGAGCCATGTCGAGGGCATCGGCGACGCGCAGGATCGCGCCCTCGATCGTCACCGGCTGGCCCTTCGAGCGATGCGAGATGATCGCGTGCATCGTCTCGGCGACGACGATCGAGCGCGTCGGCTCCTCGTAGATGTCCTCGAGCAGCCTGGGGAGCTTGTCGGCGGTCAAAAACAGCGAGTAGGCCTCGTGGTCCTTGCGGTGGATCGACATCCCGACGCAGTGCAGCAGCGCGGCGCCGGCGATCACGACCTCCGCGTCGCGCACCTCGAGGCCGTGGTCGGCGACGATGCTCGGGGTCACGTCGCGCGCGAACAGCAGGCGCGAGAGGCGCAGGGCGATGTTCAGGACGATCTGAATGTGCACCCAGGAGTGGTCGGACATGTGCAGGCGCTCGGCGTTGACCCCAGCCGCATGCCACCAGGCCTTCACCTGGAGGTCCTCGTCGATCGCCGCGAGCAGCTTCTCGAGTCGCCTGTTGCCGCGCGCCGGAGCGTGCACGCGGGCGTCCTGCGGCGCTCCCGCTCCGGGCGCGGGGCGGTCGCTCACGGGCGCGTCACTCGTCGCCCGCTGGCGAGCCCTCGCTCGCACGCGCGGCATGGAGCACCATCAGCTCACGCTGCACCGACCGCGCCGGGTCGCCCGTCTCGCGCACGCGCCAGGAGCCGTCGGAGCCCAGCTCCCACGCGCCGACGTCGGTCACGAGCGAACGGTCGAGCGTGTCGAGCAGGTCGGCGCGCGCGGTCGGATCCTCGACCGGCGTGATCAGCTCGACGCGGGTGTCGAGGTTGCGCGGCATGAGGTCGGCCGAGCCGATCAGCACGCGCGTCTCGCCGTCGCGGTCGAAGCTGTAGATGCGCGAGTGCTCGAGGAACCGCCCGAGCACGCTCGTGACCGTGATGTTCTCCGAGATCCCCGCGACGCCCGGCCGCAGGCAGCAGATGCCCCGCACGTTGAGCGCGACCGGCACGCCGGCCTGCGACGCCCGGTACAGCGCGCGGATGCAGCGGCGGTCGACGAGCGAGTTCATCTTCATGCGGATCCGCGCCGGCTCACCGCGCTCGTGCGCGGCGATCGTGCGGTCGATCTCCCCGACGATGCCCTCGCGCATGCCGCGCGGCGCGGTCAGCACCTTGCGGTACTCGAGCGGGCGGCCGAGGCCGGTGAGGAAGTTGAACATGTCGGCGACGTCGTTGCCGATCTGCTCGTCGCACGTGAACAGCCCGAAGTCCGTGTACAGGCGCGCCGTCTTCGGGTGGTAGTTGCCCGTGCCGATATGCACGTAGTGGCGCACGCCGTCGCCCTCGCGTCGCACGACGAGGATGCACTTCGCGTGCGTCTTGAGGCCCGGATAGCCGTAGACGACGTGGACGCCGGCCTGCTCGAGCGCACGCGCCCATGTGATGTTCGCGCGCTCGTCGAAGCGCGCCTTGAGCTCCACCATGCAGACCGCCTGCTTACCGCGCTCGGTCGCGCGGATCAGGGCCGGGACGAGCGGCGAGTCGTCCGACGTGCGGTACACCGTCTGCTTGATCGCCAGGACGTCCGGATCGGCGACGGCCTGCTCGACGAAGCGCTCGACCGATGTCGCGAACGAGTCGAACGGGTGATGGACGAGGATGTCCCCGCGGCGCATCTCGGCGAGGAAGTTGACGTGCTCGGACTCCTTGCCCTGCAGGCGCGGCTGCGTCACCGGCGTCCAGGGCGGGTCGCGCAGCTCGGCGAAGCCGCGCAAGCCGTAGATCTGCCAGAGGTCGCCGAGCCCGAGGATGCCGTCGACGTCGTAGACCTGGCGCTCCTCGAGGTCGAGCGCCTCGCGCAGCAGTGCGCGCACGCTCGGATTGATGTTGACGTCGACCTCGAGCCGCACGGCCTCGCCGAAGCGCCGTCGGCGCAGCTCCGCCTCGACGGCCTGCAGCAGGTCGTCGGCCTCGTCGGAGATCTCGAAGTCGGCGTCACGCGTCACGCGGAAGAAGCCGTGGCCGATGATCTCCATTCCCGGAAACAGGGTCTCGAGGTTGGCCGCGATGACCTCCTCGAGCGCAATGAACGCGTTCGGCGCGCCCTCGATCTCGACGAAGCGGTCGAGCATCTCGGTCGGCACCTTGACGCGTGCGAACGTCTCCTCGTTGCTGACCGGGTCGCGAACGAGTGCGGCGAGCGACAGCGAGAGGCTCGAGATGTACGGGAACGGGCGCCCCTGCCCGACGGCGAGGGGCGTCAGCACCGGGAAGATCTGGCGGCGGTAGCGGTCGTCGAGCGCCTCGCGTTCGAAGGCCGACAGATCGCCGAGTCCGAGGATCCGGATGCCCTTGGCGTCGAGCACCGGAAAAAGCTCGCCGAGGACGGTCTCCTCGAGCCGCTGCTGCTGGCCGAGGACGCGCTCGCGGATCGCGTCGATCGTCTCCGACGGCGTCAGGCCGTCAGGGCCGGCGCCGGACAGCCCGGCGTCGACCTGATCGTGGACCCCGGCGACGCGGATCTGGAAGAACTCGTCGAGGTTCGAGCTCCAGATCGCCGCGAGCTTGACGCGTTCGAGCAACGGCATCGCCTGATCCTCGGCGAGCTGCAGGACACGGTCGTTGAAGTCCAGCCACGACAGCTCGCGGCCGAAGTACAGCGACTTGTCGTGCAGGTCGAGGTCGGTCGGCGGCGGCGGGTCGGGAACGGGCTCGATCGAGCTGATCGGCTCCTGCAACACGGTCTCGTGCTCCTCGCTTGTCGTGTCGGTCTCGGGATCGTTCATGTCGAGCGAAATCGGCCTCGGATCTGTTGAACTCGCGCGAGAGGGATCACGAGATCAGAGTACATTCGCCTGGCGCGCTGGTCACCGACTCGTGAACATTTCGTTCACATCGCGTCCGACGGGGCGAGTTGCGCGAGGACCACGCGTCCCGATGTCGATCGAGGCGCGGCGAATCGCCACGGCGATGTTGACATCATTGGAGGTCGTGGATACCTCGGCTCCGGCCATTCTCGTACGCGATCTGCAGAAGTCCTACGGCGACGTGCATGCCGTCCGCGGCATCGACTTCGAGGTCGGGCGCGGCGAGGTGTTCGGCCTGCTGGGCCCCAACGGCGCGGGCAAGACGACGACCGTCGAGGTGCTCGAGGGCTACCGCGAGCGCACGGGCGGGATCGTCTCCGTGCTCGGCCACGATCCCGGTTCCCGGCCTCGCGCGCTGCGCGAGCGCGTCGGCATCGTGCTGCAGACAAGCGGCATCTACCGCCACGCCACGCCACGCGAGCTGATCACCCACTGGGCGGGCTTCTACCCGGCGCCGCGCGATGTCGAGGAGGTCATCGACCTCGCCGGGCTGCGGGAGTCCGAGAACGTGCTCACGCGACGACTGTCGGGCGGACAGTCCCGCCGCCTGGACTTCGCGCTCGCGCTCGTCGGCGATCCCGAGCTGATCTTCCTCGACGAGCCGACGACGGGCTTCGACCCGGCGGCGCGACGCGCTGCCTGGGACACGATCCGGGTGCTCGCCGATCTCGGCAAGACCGTCCTGCTCACGACGCACTACCTCGACGAGGCGCAAGCGCTGTGTGACCGCGTCGCGATCATCAAGGACGGGCGCATCCTCGCGATCGGCGCTCCGTCCCAGCTCGGCGTCGGCGCATCGACGCGCTATCGCGTCAGCTGGCGCGACGAGAGCGGCGAGATCGCCGAGCGAGAGACCGACGACCCGACGGGGCTGCTGCACCAGCTCACGAGTGCCGCGCTCGCACGCGGTGTCGGCCTTGCCGATCTCAGCGTTACCCGTCCCTCGCTCGAGGACGTCTATCTCGAGCTCACCACCGCGCATGAGGACGGAACGCCATGACAGCGCTCGGACTGACGTGGCGCCAGTACCGGCTCGAGCGCAAGATGTTCTGGCGCAACCCGAGCGCCGCGTTCTTCAACTTCGTGCTGCCGCTGCTGTTCCTCGCGCTGTTCGGCGCGATCTTCTCCGGCGACCAGAAGAACCTCGACGTCATCGTGCCCGGGATCGCCGGGATGAGCATCATGACGACGACGTTCGTGGCGCTCGCGATGAACCTCGTCTTCCTGCGCGAGCAGGGCGTCCTCAAGCGCCTGCGCGGCACGCCGCTGCCGAGCGGCAACTACCTGGCGGGCCTCGCCGCCAACGCGGTTACGAACACCGCCATCCAGCTGGCGATCGTGATCGCCGCGGGGGCGCTCGTGTTCGGGATCGGCCTGCCCCATGACTGGTTCATGCTCGTGACGTTCGCCGCCGCGGGCGTGATCTGCCTCGCCTCGCTCGGCGTCGCTCTCTCGCACGCGATCCCCAACTTCGACTCGGCGCCGGCGTACGTGCAGGCGGTCTTCCTGCCGGTGATCGTGCTGAGCGGCGTCTTCTACGACGCGAACAGCGCGCCTTCGTTCCTGCGGGACATCGCGCAGGCGCTGCCGCTGACGCACCTGATCGACGGCCTGTCGGCGGCGATGGTCACCGGGGCGCCGTTCGCCGACCATCTCGACGACCTTGCCGTACTCCTGATCTGGGGCGTCGTCGGCGTCGTGCTCGCCGTGCGCGGCTTCAGCTGGGAAGCACGCCGGGGCTGAGCCTCGACGGTTCCTCGTCGCGAGCGGCGGCGAGAAACGCCGGTGGTGGGTCGCCGGCGACGGTCACCGGCAGCGCGCGCAGGGGGCCCGTCTGCCAGTCGGCACGCAGCAGCCCGAAGACGACGACGTCGTGCAACTCCTCGCCATGCCGGTGATACCCGCGCAGCACGCCCTCGCGCCGGAAGCCGATCCGCTCGAGCGCGCGCTGCGAGCGCACGTGCTCGACGTTCGAGTAGGCGCCGACGCGATCGAGGCCGAGCACCGCGAACGCCAGATGGCACATGAGCGCCTTCGCCTCGCGGTTGGCACCCGTCCCCCACCACGCGCGGCCGAGCCACGTGCCGACGACGGCGCGGCGGTCGCGCGGCACGACCTCGCCGAGCCCGCTGATGCCGATCGCACCCGCCACGCGGTGCTCGATCACGAGATCGAGCTGCTCTCCGCGCTCGCGCTGCGGGGCGAGCCGCGCGAGGTACGCCCGCGCCTCCGCCTCAGACGCGTACGGTCCCCACGAGAACCAGCGCGTCACCTCGGGGTCCGAGGCCTCGCGGAAGAGCGCCGCCGCGTCGTCCGCGCGCGGGATGCGGACGCCGAGCGCCGGACCGCTGAGGGCGAAATCGTCCATCGCCGCGTAACACTACGAGGATGCTGGCGCTGATCTACGACATCCACGGCAACCTGCCGGCGCTCGAGGCCGTGCTCGCCGATGCCGCGGCGCAGGGCGCCGACGCCTACCTCGTCGGCGGCGACATCGCGCTCTTCGGTCCCTGGCCGGAGGCGACGGTCGCGCGCCTGCGCGAGCTCGCGCCCGCGACCTGGATCCGCGGAAACGGCGAGCGCTGGACGGCGGACCGGGAGGCCGCACCGCCGCCCGTGCGAGGTGCGGTCGACGCCGCGCGCGCGGCGCTCGGGATCGAGCTCGTCGCTGAGCTCGACGCGCTGCCGGAGAGCGCGGCCGTCGATGGCACGACGCGCGCCTGGCACGGCTCGCCGGTCAGCGACGTGCGCTCGTTCCTGCCCGAGCCCGCCGCCGACGAAGCCGAGTTGCTCGAAGGCGTCGCCGACGCCCGGCTCATCTTCGGGCACACGCACCTCGCGTTCCGGCGGCGCTCCGCGACCGGCGCCGTCGAGCTCGTCAATCCGGGCAGCGTCGGGATGCCCTTCGACGGCGATCATCGCGCGGCGTACGCGCTGCTGCACGACGACAGCGACATCGAGCACCGGCGCGTCGCCTACGACCATGCCTCCGTCCCGACGGCGCTGCGCGCCCGCTACGGCGAGGCGGACTGGCTCGCCGGACCGCTGCATCGCTTCACGCACGCACGCTTCGAAGGCGCCTGAGCACACGATGGCGCCGGCCGAGGACGACCCGCAGCTGCAGCTCGCGATCGCGCTCGCGCGCGAGCTGTTGCACGGAACCGCCGCCGTGCGGGTCCGCATCGCCCTCGACGGTGCCGCGCCCGCGATCGTCGAATGCGAGCGGCTGCGTGCGATCGTCGTCCGTCGGGCCGACGAGACGCTCGAGCTCGCGCATGACGTCGCTGGCGATATCGCGCTGCCGGCGCTTCCCTTCATGCGCCGGCTGCCGGCCTTCGAGGTCGAGCCGCAGGACGGCCGTGTCGCCGGCGTCATCGGCGGGCTCGAGATGCTGGCTGCGGCGGTGCGAGGCATGGCGGCGCTGCTGCCGGGCGGCAGCGTCGTCGCGGCCGACTACGAGACGAGCGACCCGGCCATCCCGCTGGGGCTCGCCGGGCGGGCCGGCGAGGCGGTCATCGTCCTGCTCGGCGAGGACGAGTTCACGCTCGCCCTCGATGCGCCCGCCACGTGAGCGAGCAGTCGAGCTGCGCTATGCCATCGGAAGCTCGGTCGCCGAGGCGCCGACGACCGCCTTGGAGTCCTCGCCGCGCACGAGCAGGAGCGTCGCGATGATCCCGATCACGGCGAATGCGGCGCCGGTCATGAACGCCCGCTGAAATCCCTCCGTCAACGCTCCGGGCAGGGCGGCCGGCGCGCCGTGCGCCGCCGTCATCAGGCCGGTCGTCCGCGAGCTCGCGATCGTGCCCAGGATCGCCAGGCCGAGCGCGCCGCCGACCTGCTGGGACGTGTTGATGAGCCCGGAGGCCAGCCCCGACTCGTCCTGCGAGACGCCCATCACCGCCGCGATCGTGACCGGGACGAATGCGAACCCCAGGCCGACTGCCGCGATCACCATCGGGCCGAGCAGATCCGTCACGTAGGAGCCGCTGACCGGCACCTGCGCGAACCAGACGAGCGCGATCGTGACGAGCACGAGACCCGTGACCAGCACGGGCTTGAAGCCGAGCTTCGTGACGAGCTGCGACGCGATGCCCGCTGACACGACGATCGCGAGCGCCAGCGGCAGGTATGAGAACCCGGCCTTCAGCGCGCTGTAGCCGAGCACCTGCTGCATGTAGCGCGAGAGGAAGAAGAACATCGCGAACAGCGACGCGCCGACGAGCAGGCCGACGATGTTCGCACCGGTCAGTGTGCGCAGCCGGAAGATGTCGAACGGCATCAGCGGGTCGCGTGAGCGGCGCTCGACGAGCACGAAGGCGACGATCAGAACGAGCGAGATCGCGAGCAGCGAGAGCGTCTTCGTCGAGCCCCACCCGGCGCTGACCGCGTCGACGAGGGCGTAGACGAGCAGCGAGAGGCCGGCCGTCACCGTCACCGCGCCGAGCGCATCGAAGTGGTGCGAATCGGTCTCGCGCTTGCTCTCGGCCAGCAGGCGCGGAGCGAGCAGCGCCGCGATCACGCCGATCGGCACGTTGACCCACAGCACCCACTCCCAGCCGAGGTACTGCGTCAACACGCCTCCGAGCAGCACGCCGGCCGCGCCGCCCGAGCCGGAGACGGCGCCCCAGATGCCGAGCGCCTTGTTGCGCTCGGCGCCCTCGGCGAACATGTTCGTGACCATCGACAGCGCCGACGGCGCCAGCAGCGCCGCGCCGAGGCCCTGCAGCGCGCGCGCCGCGATCAACTGCCCCTCGCTGCTCGAGAGCCCGCCGAGCAGCGACGCGACCGAGAACAGCACGAGGCCGCCCATGAACAGGCGCCGGCGCCCGAGCAGGTCCGCCATCCGTCCGCCGAGCAGCAGGAAGCCGCCGAACGTCAGCGCGTAGGCGTTCGGGATCCACGTCAGGTTCTCCGGCGAGAAGTGCAGGTCCTTGCCGATCGAGGGGATCGCGACATTGACGATCGCGGCGTCGAGCACGATCACGAACTGCGTCGTGGCCAGCAGAGCAAGGGCGATCCACTTGCGGCGCTCGTCCATGCGACGCGATGCTACCGGGGCGTCCGCGCGCGCTGTCAGAAACATTCGTGGCGCGCCGGCACCCGCCGCATACGCAAGGATGCGACCATGAGCAAGCCATGAGGTGGTCCCAGCGGCTGCTCGCCGTCTTCTTCACGACGACCGGCACCCTGCACTTCCTGCGGCCGGCGACCTACGAGCAGATCGTGCCGGACTATCTGCCGGCCCATCACGCGATCGTTCTGGTCAGCGGCGCCGCGGAGATCGCGGGCGCCCTCGCGATCATCCCGCAGCGCACACGCCGCTTCGCCGGGCTCTGGCTCACAGCGACGCTGGTGGCGGTCTTTCCCGCGAACGTGCACATGGCGTTGCACCCCGATCGCTACCCGGGCCTGGCGCCCGCGCTGCTCTGGGCTCGGTTGCCGCTGCAGCCGCTGGCGGTCTGGTGGGCGCTGCGCGCAACCCGCCCACACAAGACCCACGCCGAACCTTAACGGCGGCGTGAGCCATCGCTTACCCGCCGTTGAGGTCACGGGTACAGAATGCTCCGCAGGTTCCCCATCACCGGCTGGAGACCCCTCCCCCATCCAGTTCGGCCGCCTACGCCCCGGTAACGGGGTGGTGAGCAGGGAACCGCAGGTCGCGCTCCCGATACCTGACGCGACCGCAGACCGCGAGGGTCGGGGCGGCGGACCGATGCCGCCGCCCCGCACCCCGCATATCTCCTCGCCAGACGTCTTGCATACGCACGAAAACGGCCGCGCCCATGGCCAGGCGCGGCCGTCTCCTCGTGGGTGCGGCTCGGGCGGGGGGAGAACCCGAGCCGCTGTCGCTACGCGCTGATCGGTTCAGTGCGCGCAGGTTCGAGCGCGATGTCGAGCACCTCGTCGATCGTCATGACCGGGTGGAACGTCATCGCGGTCCGCACGTCCTCGGGCACGTCATCCAGGTCGCCGCGGTTTCGCTCCGGCAGGATCACGTCGGTCAGCCCCGCGGCGTGCGCGGCAAGCACCTTCTGCTTCAGTCCGCCGATCGGCAGGACGCGGCCCTGGAGGGTGACCTCGCCCGTCATCCCGACGGTGTGGCGCACGGCACGTCCCGTCAGCAACGATGCCAGTGCGGTCGTCATCGTCACTCCCGCGCTCGGTCCGTCCTTCGGGATCGCGCCCGCAGGCACGTGAACATGGAACTCGCGCTTGTCGAAGGCGTCCTCGTCGATGCCGAGCTGCTCGGCATGCGCACGTACGTACGTCAGCGCGATCCGCGCCGACTCCTTCATGACGTCACCGAGCTGGCCGGTCAGCGTCAGGCCGCCCTTGCCCTTCATCGCGTTGGCCTCGATGAAGAGGACGTCGCCGCCGATGCCGGTCACCGCCAGGCCCGTCGCGACGCCCGGCACCGCCGTGCGCGCCGCGGCCTCCTGGAAGACCTTCTGGCGCCCGAGCGCGTCGCGCACCGCATCGACGTCCACCGTCACAGGTGCCAGGTCGGCGTCCTTGGCGATCTTCGTCGCGGTCTTGCGCAGCAGGGTCCCGAGCTCGCGCTCGAGCTGCCGGACGCCCGCCTCGCGGGTGTACTCGGCAACGACGAGCTTCAGCACGTCATCGCTGACCGTCACCTCGTCCTCGCGCAACCCGTTGCGCTCGCGCTGACGTGCCCACAGGTAGTCGCGGGCGATCGCCGTCTTCTCGGCCACCGTGTAGCCGTCGAAGCGGATGACCTCCATGCGGTCCAGCAGCGGTCCCGGGATCGTCTCGGCGACGTTCGCCGTAGCGATGAACAGAACCTGGCTGAGATCGATCTCGATGTCGAGGTAGTGATCGCGGAAGGCGTGGTTCTGCGCGGGGTCGAGGACCTCGAGCAACGCCGCCGACGGATCGCCGCGCCAATCGGCACCGACCTTGTCGACCTCGTCGAGCATGATCACCGGGTTCATCGTGCCGGCGTCGCGCAGGGCACGGACGAGCCGTCCCGGCAGGGCGCCGATGTACGTGCGGCGATGGCCACGGATCTCGGCCTCGTCGCGGACGCCGCCGAGCGACATGCGGACGAACTCGCGTCCGGTCGCGCGGGCGATCGACTCGCCGATCGAGGTCTTGCCGGTGCCTGGGGGTCCGATCAGGGTGAGGATCGCACCGGATTGGTTGTTTCGCCCTCCGGTCTTCGCAAGCTCAGACCTTCGGTCGACGTCACCGGCGATGCCGCGCTCTTCGCGCAGCTTCCTGACCGCGATGTACTCCGTGATCCGGTCCTTGACGTCCTCCAGGCCGGCGTGGTCTGCGTCGAGCACCTCACGCGCGCGGACCGGATCGAGGACCTCGTCGGACTGCTTGCTCCACGGCACGGAGACGAGCCAGTCGAGGTACGTGCGGATCATCGAGGACTCGCCGCTCTGCTCGCCGACGCGCTCCAGGCGGTCGAGCTCGCGCTCGGCCTGCTCCTTGACCGCGTCCGGCATGCCCGCGTCCTCGATCTTCGTGCGGTACTCGTCGGTGACCGAGCCCTGGTCCTCGCCCAGCTCGCGCCGGATCGACTCCATCTGCTGGCGCAGGAAGTACTCGCGCTGCTGCTTCTGGGCGCCTGACTCGACGTCGTTGCGGATCCGGTTGCGGACCTGGAGCTCCGTCAGCCGCTCGCGCTGGAACTCGACGGCGAGCGCGAGGCGCTCGGTGACGTCGACGGTCTCGAGCAGGCGGACCTTCTGCTCGAAGCTCAGGTCGGGGCTGTAGCCGGCGGTGTCGGCGAGCGGACCGGGGTCCGATACTGAGCGCAGGAACGCCGCGACGCGCGCGTCCGCGCCGCGCTCCTCGAGGATCTCCTCGACCACCGCGCGGTATTCGCGCACGAGCTCGCGCGTGTGCCCGTCGACCGGCTTGGCCTCGGGGTGCTCGGTGACCTCGACGCGCAGGCGACCCTGCGCGTCGGTGTCCGCCGCGCCCGAGATGACCCCGCGCGCGACGCTCTCGAGCGAGACGCCACGAGCGCCGCCGGGCAGGCGAATCGTGTCGGTGACCTTGGCAATCGTGCCGACCTTCGCGTAGTCGCCGTCGTGTCGCGGCACGAGCAGCACGCGGTCCTCCCCAGTCGCGTCGACCGGGAGATTGATGTCCATCGTCGGGAAGATGACGGTGTCGTCGAGAGGGATCAGGAGAAGTTTGGCCATGGTGGTGCGCTCTTTTCTTTCGTTGCGCGCACAACCATACCGAAGTCGCTTACGAAAGGTGAGTTGCTTACAGCGGGCCCTGCCAGTGGCTGGGATCCGGTGCCACGCGAGCCGCGATCTGCAACGACTTCAGCGTGCATTCGCGACAACCCTCACCTCCGTCGGGGTGCGCGTACCGAGCTGCCACACGATGCCCGCATGTCCTCACGAACGCACCACTCCAGCCTCGCCGGCCGGCGCTTGCAGCTGCTCGCCACGGCATCCTGCACTGCACTCGCCGCGCTCGCCGCGCCGCCCCAGGCCAGCGCCGATGGAACCGTCCTCGCGCACCTCTCCAAACGTGCCGCAAAGAGCCGGCTCGCCGCGGCGGGCGTGACCTCGAACGTCAGGCTGGTCGCCGGCACAGGTGCGCGCCTGCTGCGCGTCAGCGGCGATCCGGCGACAGCTGCGGCGCGTCTGCGCCGCACGCGCGGCGTGCTGTGGGCCGAGTCGAACTTCCGCATCCATGCGCTGGCAGACGCGCTCCCTGACGATCCGCAGTGGAGCGCGCTGTATGGCGTGCAGCGCATCGGAGCGCCGGCCTTCTGGGCCGCCCACGGTCTGGCCGCCTTTCCCCATACCGGCGGCGTGCCGATCGGGATCGTCGACACCGGCATCGACGCCAAGCACGAGGATCTCGCCGGGCGCGTCAGCGCATGCGGATCGGCCTCGCAGGGCGCCGTCACCGCCGGCGACTGCTCCGACGACGAAGGTCACGGGACTCATGTCGCGGGCACGATCGGTGCGATCGCCGGCAATGGCGTCGGCGTCGCCGGTGTCGCGTTCGACGCACCGCTGATCGTCTGCCGCGCACTCGGCACCGACGGCTCGGGAACGATCGCCGACGTTGCCGCGTGCATGCGCTGGGTGCACGACAAGGGCGCCAAGGTGATCTCGATGAGCCTCGGCGGCGGCCCGTCTCAGACGCTCGCCGCTGCCGCCAAGAGCGTGTACGCGCGCGGCGCACGCGCGGGCTCTCTGATCGTTGCGGCAGCCGGCAACGACGGCGACTCCACGGTCAACTATCCCGCCGGCCTGCCGCAGGTCGTGTCAGTGGCCGCGATCGGGCCGGACGACGAGGTGGCGCCGTTCTCCAACGAGAACGCCGACGTCGAGGTGGCCGCGGCGGGCGTCGACGTCCTGTCGACGAAGCTCGGCGGCGGGTACGTGCGGCTATCGGGAACGAGCATGGCGACCCCGCACGTCTCGGGTGCCGCATCACTGCTGTGGGCGACGGCGCCGACCGCGACGGCGACGAAGGTGCGAGCGATGCTCGACGCCGCCGTCGACGACCTCGGCGCGCCTGGCCGCGATTCGGCCTACGGCTTCGGCGTCGTCGACCTCTCGAAGGCTCCGTGAGCAGGCGGACGAGACGTCACGCCGTGACCCGGCTAGTAGCCGAGGCGCGCAAGTCGCTCGCGCTCGGCGCGGCGCTTGGCTTCGCGCTGCTCCTTGCGGTTGCGCTCGCGCTCGCGGCGTTCCTGGTCCTCGTCGTGACCAGTGACGATGCGAATGCTCTTACGGAAGGTGCCGTCCTGGGCGTGCGATGCGTACTCCGAGCGGCTCGGACGATCGTCGCGACGCGGACGCCCACCGCTGCGCTGCGTGCCAGGGCGTCGCGCGCCGCTGCCCTCGCCGCGCGTAGCGGAGCGCTCGGCCTCGGGAGGACGCGGAAGCTGCGCCTTGACCTCGCGCACGGGCGTCGCAGCGAGCCGCACCCACGCGTTGAAGACCGGGTCGCCGGGCTTGAGGCCCTCGGCGGCCTGGGCGCAGACGGCGGCCCACTTCAGCGGCTGGCCCTTCTCGTCCTGCTTCGGCTTCAGCGCCTCCTTGATGACCTCAGCACCACCGACGCGCTCGATCGCCGCGGTGACGCGGGCGGGCGATGTCGGCGACCGGTCGCCGGTCGCGTCCGGCTCATGCTCGGTCGCGGCGGACGCGCCAGCGGAATCGGCGTCGCCAGCAGCCTCGAGCTCGGCGAGTGCCTGCGCACTGTCGTCGGGCGCGGTCTCGGCGACCGCGGGCGGCACATCGGGGTCGGTGACGGGGGCAGCAGCGGAATCGGTGGACTCGTCGGCGACCGCAGGCTCGGCGGTCGGTGCCACGGCCTCGGGCTCGGTGCCAACAGTGTTCGGAGCCTGCTCGGCGACAAGCGCGTCAGGCGTGGGCTCGACGGTCGCCGGCTCGGCGTCTGCGACAACGGCGACATCGCCGTCGTCGGTCGACGCTGCCGGGGGCGGCGCCGCCGGCCCGCCGCGACGCAGGTCTGTCAGCGCGGAGAAGAAGGCGCGGCGATGGCGCTCGGAAGCCGAAGGCCGGCGACGGCGCTTGCGCGTGGGAAGCGCGGCCTTGACCGTCGGCAAGGGCTTGGGATCGGCGGCGACGCCCAGGATCTTCGGTCCGACCGCTGGGCGCTCGGCATCCGGCGTGACAGCAGGCGATGCCGCAGCAGCGTCCGCCGACGACGCATCTGCCGCAGGGGCATCTGCCGAAGACGTTTCAGGCGAACGAGCCTCCTCGGCGACGGGTGCCTCGGACGTCGGCGCCTCGTCGACCGGACCGGGCGCCTCGGACGTGGACTGCTCGGCGATAGGAGAAGCGTCGGGAGCCGGCTGGGCAGAAACGGTCGTGCCGGACTCCATTGCCGGCGGCTGGGCAGGCACATCGGCCGCGGCCACTGCCGCGGAATCGGTCGTGCCGACCGCGGCCCCATCGCGGGCGTCCGTCGACGCGGGAGCCGGCGGCGATGCAGCGTCCGCCGCAGTGGCGGTGTCGCTCATAGTCGCGGGCTGGATCCCCGTCTGTCCGTCGATCTCGGCCGTCATCTCGGCTGCCATCTCGCCGCTCACCGATGTGAGCTTATCGAGGCCTGGGGCAACGCTGCGTCTTCGTTGCAAATCTCGGGCCGCGAGGCGCGGCGTACGTCATCGAATCGGAGCGCGCTGGCGCCGTCATCCGACGGGAACGTCCGGCGTGGCCGCGATCGCCGCCGCGCTGACCAGCAGATGGATGTGGGCGAACCGCTCAGGCAGCGTCTCCCCGATCGGCACCGTGAGCGCCAGCGCCAGCAGCTCCCGGATCGAGTCGCACAACGCCGCCTGCGGAGCGTCGTCCCCGACGAGGCATGCGAGCCGGGCGAGGTCGATCGACTCTGCGTCGTCGCCACCGTTGAGCGCGGTGCGATAGGCCGCCTCGGCGAAGTGCCCGACGCGCGCGAGCAGCGCGTCCTGGCGGATGCTGCCGCTCCCGACCGCCGGTCCGAGGTCCACGGTCTCCTCGCGCGCGACGATTCGTTCCAGCTGACCGCCGGCGACGCTCGCGAGTTGGGCCGGACTCAGCCCCGCCTGCAGCCCGCACCGCAACGACGCGATGACCGTCAGCTGCGGCGTGCCGAACGGGATGTCGGTCGCGAACAGGATCTGTCCCGGCGGGACCAGCGAGTAGACCGCCAGCTGGTCGGGAGCGCTGAACCAGGACGTGTCGACGAAGACGTTCGGATGCTCGCGCAACCGCTGCCAGATCCAGGCGAGATCGCAGACGGCGCAGTGCGCGAGGATGAAGCGGGCGCGCGGGAACTCCCTCGCGTACTCCAGGACCTGCGCCCCGAGCGCGGGGATGCCGCGGCCGGCATGGATCAGGATCGGCAAGCCCTCCTCGTCGGCGAGCTCCACGATCGCGCGCACCGCCGGCTCGTCGAGCGCGAACTGATCCGAGCGCGGGTGCAGCTTGATGCCCGCTGCACCGGCAGCGATACAGCGCTGGACCTCGGCCTTCGGCTGCGCTGCGCGCGGCGCGACGCGGCAGAACGCGACGAGCCGTCCGGACGACGCCGCGGCGGCCGCGATGACGTGATCGTTGGCCGCTGGATAGCCGTCCGGCTCGTGCATCGGAAACGCGACGGCACGGGCGGCGGTCGGCTCCAGCGCGTCGAGTAGCTGCTCGGTCGTACACGTGAAGCCGTCGGGGTCGTTGACGCCGATGTGCGTGTGGGCATCGAACAACCTCGCGCCCGGTAGCAGCGTCATCGTCTGCTCGGACCACGGATTCAGCAGCTCGTCGGCGTACACGGTGCCGCAGTCTACGAAGCGGCGGTGCACGACCTCAGCGATCAAATTTTCGTCCAATCGGCTGCTCGCGGCCCTAGACTGCCTCGATGAGCTACAGCAACGGACGCGTGGGTGTCTGCGCGTGTGGCCAGCTGGCCATCGAATCCTGCCACCGCTGCGGGTGCGCGCTTTGTGAGGAGCACGCCCGCACGCTGCCGTCGGCCCCCGACGGCCTCTCCGACCTCGCGCGCGGTCGCTATGAGCTTGCGATCCGCTTCGCCAGCGGCCCGCACTGCGAGTCATGTCGCGCCGACATCGGGCATCAGGCCCTCGCGCAGGTGCACGACGCGCCGCGCGCGCTTCTGCCCGACCACTGGCTCGATCGGGCGATCGCGCTCAGCGGCGACCAGACGCGCAGTGCCAACGAGAAGCGCGACGATGCCGGCCTCCCGACGACGCTGACAGCGAAGGACGTCGCGCAGGAGTTCCTGCGCCGCATCGAGCGCCAGCCGCAGGAGCGCGTGCCCGTCTCGCCGCCGAGCATCATGCGCAGCCCCGACTACGTCGAGGGCTGGTCGGTCGACTGCCGCCGCACCGAGTACACCGTGTCCGGCGCGGGAGCGGGCCGCTATCGGCTGCCGTGCCTCGTCTCGGTCGCCGGCGATCTGCTCGGTCCGGCGCTCGAGGAGGGCGATCGCCCGGGGCAGACCTGGTGGATCGTGCCCGAGGCGGAGATCGACCTGTCCCTGCTCGTCACCGCCGTCGCGCGCCTGCTCGTGCTCAGTGCGTTCATGCCGCCGGCGGAGGCGCCGCGGTCATAGCGGCATCCGCCGACCTGACGGACACCGCGCCGGCCCGCGACCGCCCGCTCCCACCGGGGAGAGGGAGGGGCGGTGCGGACTAGCGCTTCCTGCGGTCGTCTCCCCTAAGGAGTCGCGAGCCGGATTTTTGTGACGAGATTTCGTCGTGGCGTCACAAATCGGGGGCGCGGCGACGATTACCTCGCGTGATCGCACAGTCAGCGTCCGACGCAGAGCTTCTTGCCGACACTCGCGATCCCGCTGAGTCGTTTGCGCTGTTCTACCGCCGTCATGCGTCCGGCCTGCTGCGGTTCGTCGCCTCGCGCGGAGCGGACGCGGACACCGCGGCCGACGTCGTGTCCGAGACGTTCTTCATCGCGCTCGCACGGCGGGGCCGCTATCGGGCGCAGCACGACACGGCGCGACTATGGCTCATCGGGATCGCCGTGCGCCGCCTGGCAGACGCCCGGCGACGCGAACAGCGTGAGTTCAGCCGCGCCGACCGCGCGCGAGCGCAGTTGATCACTCAACTCGACCGCGACACCTACGCCCACCTCACCCAAGACGGTGCCGCGAGCGACGCACTCGCCGATCTGCCCGAACCCGAACGTGTGGCCGTTCTCGCACACGTCGTACACGACCGCAGCTACGCCGAAATCGCGGCTGCGTTGGGGCTCTCGCAGGTTGCGGCGCGGAAGCGCGTCAGCCGCGGCCTTGCACGATTGCGCACTCGACTGGAGAGGACTGGATGACCGACGTTCCCGCGATGCCCGACTTCCTGGCTGCGCTCGAGCACGAGCTGCGCGCGGCCGCAACACCGGCGGCTCCGGCAACGCGACGACGCCCCGCGCGCCGCCTCGTGATAGCCGCCGCTGTCGTGATGCTCATCGCGACTTCGTTCATGCTGGCTACCGGGCCCGGCGGCCGCGACGCCACGCAGGCATTTGCGGGACCGCCGATCCTTCGCGAGCCGACCGTCGCGGTCCCCGAACGCCTGCGCACGCTCGGTGCGGGCGCGCTGTATATGCAACGTCTTGACAACGTCGCCGAGCCCGCCAGCAGCAAGGACCTTCAAGCGCTATTGGCGTCTGGGCGTCGCATCCCGACCGAGACCGCGCGCCAGATCCCGGCGTTCGGCGGCACCGCCTATCTGCTGGGCGCGCCCGGCGTCTGGTGCTTGACCGCCCCCGATCCGGCTACCAGGCACCCCGACATCGAGGTCGGCGAGACCTGCGTTCCCGCGCGTGAGTTCACTCGCATCGGCATGGCCATGACGATCGGGCGCCACTATGTCGCCGCTATCCCCCAAGGGGTTCCCGACCCCGTGCTCACGCGCGCTGACGGCGCCTCAACGACACTCAGGCCGGACAGGCACGGCCTCGTGGTCATCGACACCCTCGCCGCCGGCGACACCGTCACGCGCAGCGACGCGCAGGGCCTGACGAGCGTCGATCGCTAGCTCGTCACCGGGAGGCATCGAGCGCTGCGAGATCGTCATCGCCAAGCTCGAGTTCGAGCGCGGCGAGGTTCTCCCGGACATGCGCGATCGAAAGCGTGCCGGGGATCGGCAGCGTCGTCGTCGAGCGCGTGAGCAGCCAGGCGAGCACAACCTGGGCCGGGGTCGCGCGGTGCTTCGCGGCGATCTCTCGCAGCGCGGGAGTCTCGTCGCGCAGCGGAAAGAACGGCACGAACGGGGTGCCTTCGGCGGCGCAACGGTCGAGGACGTCGTCGTGCTCGCGATGGGCGAGGTTGTAGTGGTCCTGCACCGCGGCGACCTCGGTGACCGCGCGGGCACGTTCGAGCTGTGCGAGATCGACGTTCGAGACGCCGACGTGCGCGATCCGGCCGCGGTCGCGCTCGCGGACGATCGGCGCGAGACTGTCCTCGATCGGGATCCCGTCGTGAACGCGGTGCAGGTAGTACAGATCGATGCAGTCGACGCGCAGCGCCCGCAGGCTCTCCTCGATCTCGCGCGCGATCGCCTCCGGGCGCCCATCGCCGTAGCCGCCCTTCGTCGCGACGACGACGCCGTCTGGACGGCCGGATGCGAGTGCCGCTCCGATCGCCGCCTCGCTGCTGCCGGCGGTGTAGAGGCGCGCCGTATCGATGTGCCGGATGCCAGCGGCGATGGCGTCGCGCACGAACGCGGCGTGCTCGGCGGTGTCCTGCAGGCGGTTCGTACCCAGGCCGATCCGCGGCACCTCGGTCCCTGCGATCGGCAGTGTCGTGCTCGTCATGGGCTCAGTCTTAGCGCAGCGCCAGCCCGCGAACGCCGGCTCGAGCCGGGGTCACCGCGCGTGCGACCTCTACGCCCCTGAGCGAGAGTCGGCGCAGATGCAGGGCGCTCAGCGCGATTCGCACCACCAGCCACCCAGCCTCGTGAACCGTTGCGCGTCAAGCCCGGCGAGGCGGAGCGGCGTCTTCGCAGGGTCCCACAACCCTCGTCTGACCGCCAAGCAAGCGGTCGTGCGCGAAGGCCGCGATGAGCGCCTCGGACCCGCCGATGCCGCTCCAGTGATCGTCCCACAGCGTCGACAGCAGCCACGAGCGATCAGCGGGGAACATGATGTCCGGTACGGCTCCCTTCCACGGAGCTCGAGGCCCTTCGCTCTGACGCCAGCTGAGTGCCTGATCGGGACCGGCCTCCACCAGAACGTAGTTCCAGTTTTCGTACAGCGTCACCCTCGGCGCGTCATAGAAGACGACCTCCTCGGCGCCGATCGACGTCTCCAGATACCCGAGCCACCACGGCTGCGCATCCGTGCAGGAGGTGAGCGTCGCGATCACGGCGTGATCGTGGCGCCGCTGCGCACCTTCCTCCGGTTCCGGCAGGGCGACGGCACAATACGCCGCGAAGTTCGGGGGCACCGCGGACGTGATCTCGGGGCCGGGCGCCGTCGCCTCGGCAATCCACGCTACGTCGAGTGCGCCTCCGATCCGCCACGCTCTGCCGTCCCTGATCTGCGTCTGGGAACCGCGAGCGCCTTGCTCAGCATCCATCGCTAGAACGTACGTCGTCCCTGGACTC
Source organism: Solirubrobacteraceae bacterium (assembly GCA_036271655.1). Lineage (GTDB taxonomy): Bacteria > Actinomycetota > Thermoleophilia > Solirubrobacterales > Solirubrobacteraceae > CADCVQ01. The sequence continues at coordinate 4,875 of DATBAE010000030.1, read as the reverse complement.
CAGCGCGGCGGCTCTGTGGTGCTCCGCCTTCGTAGTCTGCGAGCTCATGACCGGCCCCGTCAGGCCGGGATGCCGGGAGGGCCGAGGATCTCGAGCCCGTGGTCGGCGGCGGCCTGCAACACCGGCGCCATGTCCGGCGGCGCGGTCGGCGCGGGCGGGATCTCCGCGACGGGAGCGGGGGTCCCGAGTGCGCGGACGAAGCCCTCGAACCCGGCCGCCTGCGTGATCAACAGGAAGCGAGCCTCGTCGGAGCTGACGGTGAACGTGTGCGGGACGTCGCGCGGGCCGAACACGAACGAGCCTGCCGGAGCGACGATCGTCTCATCCGCGACCCAGATCGTGAGCTCGCCCTCGAGGACGTAGAACCACTCGTCCTCGTTGTGGTGGACGTGCAGCGGCGAGCCGGGGCCACGCGGCACGGTCTGCTCGGTCAGCATCATGCGGCCGCCGGTCTGAGCTCCGTCGGCCTTGATCGTCGTCAGGCCGCCGAAGAACCAGAAGTGCTCTCCCTCGCCGGGGCCGAGGGAGATCGGTGCGAGGGCGCCGTCCGGCGCGGGCGTGCTCGTGTCTGCTGCGTCGGTAGAGGACATCTCTACAGCCTGATCTCCGCGAACCGCATCTACAACCCCTAGCGATGTAGCGTGGCCCGATGCGACGAGCCGGCTGGATGTCGTGCCTCATGCTCGCCGCCTTTCCTGCGACGAGCCTCGCGTCTGCGCCGAGGCCGCCAACGCCTCGGTTGACAACGCTCGGCGTGACTCGCTCGGCGTCGCTCGTGAGCTACTGCTGGACGCAGCGCCTGGCAGACGGATCGTCAGCCGGCATGTGTGCCGATGGAACCCTCGGCACGCCGACGCAATCCGTTTCGTGGCGCCTGCGACAAGCGATCTACCTCGATCTGCGCCTGCCCGCTCACGGCGTCACCGTCGACGCCGCACGGCTCGCTCGACCCGGCACCGCGCCGCGTGACCGCGTTGCGTTGCGCCTCCGGCCGGTCGGCGCCGGCGGTACCCGTTGGGTCATCGTCGTGCCGCGCAGGGCACTGCGTGCAAACGTGCTGTTGATCGGCGCCCACTTCGGCGAGGGCGACATGTCCGCCGCGATCGGGCTGCGTCACCGCGACGCCGTGCGCAAATCGGTCAGCGCGCAGCTTGGGGCAGCGCCGGCGTGAGGCCGTGGCGCTTCTGGATGGCCATCAGGAGCTCGCGATCCGGCGGACCGTCGACGTTGAGCGCGTCGGCCATCTCGCGGAAGTAGGCGGAGCCGAAGAGGCCGGGCGTGGAGATGGCCAGGATCGACGCCGCGCCCTTGACCCCGAATCCGTGGACGACGCCGCGCGGCACGTGGACCACGTCGCCCTCGCCCACCGCGTGGACGACGCCGTCGACCACCATCGTGAACTCGCCTCTCAGCCCGACGACCGTCTCGTCGAACGCGTCGTGGCTGTGGGGCATCGGGCTGCGGGCCCCCGCCTCGAAGTCGCAGCGGAAGATCGAGACCGAGTCGTTCGTCTCACTGCCCTCGATGAGGAACCGGATCTTCATCCCCGGGGCTTCGATGAGTGCTGACGGCATGCGCGCTTCCCTCCCCTGTCGTAAAGTGACTTGACACGAACCGTCGCAGACTCGAACATCTGCGTCAAGTCCCTTTACGCGACGCCAATGGCCACCCCCGAACCCCCTCTCATCGGCGCGCTCCTGCGGATCCCGCTGGATCGGGTGTACGTGCAGATCCTCGACGCGCTCCACGAGCACGGGTTCACCGACATCGGCCCGGCCCACTTCCAGGTGCTGCGCTGGCCGGGGCCCAACGGCCAACGCCCGGTCGAGCTCGCCCAACAGGCCGGCATGACGCGCCAGGCGATGAACTACCTCCTGGGTCAACTCGAGGAGCTCGGCTACGTCGAGCGGCGCGTCGACTCCGACGACGTGCGCTCACGCCGCGTTTACATGACCCCCCGCGGGGTCTCCACCATCGGCGTGATCCGCGATGCGGTGACCAAGCTCGAGCGCGACTGGGAGGCACAGCTCGGCCCCGAGCGCTGGCGGCAGCTCAAGGAGCTGCTCGCCGGGCTCGACGAAGCGTCAGCAGACGCGCCCGCTTCGTGATTGTCCCTCTCCGTCCACATGTGGTCGTCGACGCCACCTCTAACCGGCCGGAACGCCGCCGACCGGAGATCGAAGAGGATGTGACGTTTGCTGTGTGGCCGGACACCTGCTGGTAGTGGAGCCTGATTCCGTTCGATTCGAGCAGATGCTTCGTGCTCACCACGATGCGGTGCTCGCATACGCGTTGCGGCGGGCGACCGCCGATGACGCGCGCGATGTCATGGCGGACACGTTTCTGGTCGCATGGCGGCGCTTTGACGAGGCATCGCGCGACCGTCCGCGGGCCTGGCTCTACGGGGTCGCGCGCCGCGTGCTGGCCAACCGGCGTCGCGCCGTGCGACGGCAGACATCGCTCGTGCATCGGCTCGAATCAACGGTCGCGGGACCATCGGCCGGCGACGGCCTCATCCTGGATGCACTTGCCACGCTCAGCGACGGCGATCGCGAGGTGCTGCTGCTCGTCGCCTGGGAAGGCCTCAGCGTGACGGACGCAGCATTGGTGCTCGGATGCAGGATCGCGACGGCCAGGATGCGCCTGCATCGGGCCCGCCGACGCCTGGCAGCACAACTCAGTGACCCCGCGCCCGATGTGCGGGCTCCGTCGATGGAGCCGACGTCATGAGCGACAGGCTCACCGACCGCGTGTCGCAAGCGAACCCCGTCATCGACGTCGCCACGCCGGACTCAGAGCGCGACGCACTCCTGAAGCGACTCCTCGACACCCCCGTCGCCTCCGAGCCTCGCGCGCCGAGGAGCGCCCGCCACAAGGGGCGGTGGCGCGTGGTCATCGCGGCAACGCTGATCGTCGTCCTTGGCGGCGGACGCGTCAGCGTCGCCACGGGATGGCTCAGCGCACGAACCGGCCAAAGCTCAGCCGCGATCGAAGGCGGAAACTACGGCGAGATCCTCCGGACCGACGGCACAGACATCAACCAGATCATCGACGCAATGGCCAGGCACATCCCCTTGCCCGCCGGTGGGACCTTCGACGGTTTCAAAGCCCGCAACGCCGCCGCTCCCACACACGAGTCGACCATGAGTCTCAGAAGCAGCCTCGAGTTCGATGCGACCTGCCAATGGACCGCGAGCTGGCTACACGCCCGCGACCGCGGCGATAGTGCCCAGATGACGAACGCTCAGCACGTGCTCGGACAGATCCCCACCTGGCCTGGAACCCGAGCCGCCACGACACCAGGTGATAGGCCCGTCGCCGGCATCATCGCCTCCGCGATCACCCGTCACGACCTACCAACAGTCCAGCGTGTCTACGGCGCCAACTGCACGACCGATCCGGGTTGACGTCCACGTCCGGCTGAGGGAGACACCGCGAGGCACAAGTACACGCCGTCGTCCTCGAAGCCATGGCCCCAGCAAATCAGCCTCGTTCCCGCAGCGCTCGCTAGCTGCCCAGACCGTTGCGCATTTGACTAGCAGCGGAGCAGCTCGTCGTCTCGCCCCGGACCGTGCATTCCCACGTGGGGAACGCGCTGCGCAAGACGGGCTCGGCTAACCGGACCGAGTTGGGCGTGCTCACGGTGCGCGAGGGATTGGTTCCGGTCGCCGCCAGCGACGCAACGTAGTCGTAAAAGACGACTACGACCGAGATCAGCGGCCTGGTGCGCGTCAGGTGCTTAGCCGCCGGCCCGTGACCTTGATCGATACCGGATCGCTCGGATACTTCGAAAAGTTCACTACGGCGGTGCGTGGCGTCTTGGGCGCGACTCGAAATGTGCGCCGGGGGCCGTTGGACGTCAAAATGTCGACGACAACGCCGCACAGCGTGTAGCCGCGCTTGGCGATGGCGGTCAGCCTGAGCTTCATCGTGTTGGTCGGAACGCCTGGGTTGAGCACGTCAAGCCTGACGATGATGTCTTTCTTGCCGTTGCCGTGGTGCACGTTGTCGCCGGCGATACCGCTCACAACGGGACAGGCCCGTCGCTTCTGGCTGGTCGCACTAGCCAGCGCTGGCAGCGCCACGACGGCCAGCGTCGCGAGACATGCCGATACTCCGATGAGGCGCCTCATAGTTTTCTCCGGTTCTGTCTCGGGTGATCCAGCTTTGACGCTGCGCTGCTACAGGATCGGCAGGTTGATGCTGATGGCTGCAGCGGGCGGGGTCATCAATCGTTGGTCCTGCTGACCGGACAGCACCAAGCTGTAGGGCGCCGCGTCCTTATCGAAGGTGCGGGCTGCCGACAGACCGGGGCCACTGTATTTGGCGACGATCTGGCCGCGCACGCTCGTGAGCGACGGAGCCTCGAATGCACCATTGGTACGGGCACGCTGAACGTCTTGAACTGCTTCTTGGGCGAGCTGAAGCTGATCGTGCCGGTTGCGGCGCCGGTGACGACGCCGAACACCCCGGCCTGATCGTCGGCCGCCTGGCGGTAGACCGTTGACGTCACCGGTCCTCGGAAGGTGTTGCTGGTGGCGGTCAGCTGCACCCGTCCGGCCGACGGATCCAACGACGGATGGAACGTCGCGAAGCCGTAGGAACTGGTGTTGGCGGTCCGGCTGAACAACGACGCTCCGTGCGTGCCCTTGATCGCCAAGCTGACGTCCGCGCCACCCTGCGTGATGACCGTGCCGTCATCGCCAACGCAGTAGAGGTCGACCGAGAGCTGGTTGAGACGCTGGAAGATGTAGCAGCCCGTCGACTGGTTGGTATCGAAGATGTGCTGCGCGGACGCCCAGGTCGCGAAGGGCATGCCCTCGACCTTGGACTGCACCGACTTGGCGAGGCCGATCAGCTGTGCTCGACTGAGGA
>DATBAE010000029.1:0-67139 GCA_036271655.1 Solirubrobacteraceae bacterium | reverse complement strand
GAACAGCATGCCCTCGGTGAACTCGAGGTCCATGCCGAACGTCTGGCCCTCCTCGACGTTCACGACGCCGTCCTTGCCGACCTTCTCGATCGCGTCGGCGATGACGTCGCCGATCTCCTCATCACCGGCGGAGATCGTCGCGACGCGAGCGATCTGGTCCTTGCCGGAGACGTCCTTGGCCTGCTTGGCGATGTTCGCCACGACCTCTTCGACGGCGCGCTCGATGCCGCGCTTGAGCGCGAGCGGGTTGGCGCCGGCCGTGACGTTCTTCAGGCCGCTGCGAACGATCTGCTGGGCGAGCACGGTCGCGGTCGTCGTGCCGTCGCCGGCGACGTCGTTGGTCGCCGTGGCAACCTCGCGGACGAGCTGCGCGCCCTGGTTCTGGAAGACGTCCTCGACCTCGATCTCACGAGCGATCGTGACGCCGTCGTTCGTGATCGTGGGGGCGCCGAACTTCTTGTCGAGGACGACGTAGCGGCCCTTGGGGCCGAGCGTGACCTTGACGGCGTTGGCGACGGCATCGACGCCGTACTGGAGCGCGTTGCGTGCTTCGACGTCGTACAGCAGTTCCTTGTGAGCCATAAGTTCTGGTTCTCCCTTGCTTAGAGGATCTTGGCGAGAACGTCGGACTCGCGGAGCACGAGCAGCTCCTCGCCGTCGACCTTGATTTCCGTGCCGCCGTACTTGGAGTACAGGACCTCGTCGCCCTCGGCGACGTCGAGCGGGATGCGCTTCTCGCCATCCTCGTCGAACTTGCCGTCGCCGACGGCGATGACCTTGCCCTTCTGCGGCTTCTCCTTCGCCGTGTCAGGAAGCACGAGTCCACTCGCCGTGGTCTCCTCTTCCTCGATCGCGCGCACGATGAGCCGGTCGCCCAGGGGCTTGAGCTTCATATGTGTCCTCCAAGAGCTCGGGATGATCTGGCACTCGCATGGACAGAGTGCCAACGTGGCATCGACTGTAGCGCAGTTGGCACTCGGGGGCGAAGAGTGCCAACAAGATCGTCACAACTCGCCTCTGGGTAGGCGGCAGCGCTCTGGGCGCCGGCGAGCGCGGGTCAGTTCTGGGCGCCGCCGATGCCGTGCAGACGCTCGGTCATCGTCGGGGGGTTCTCGATGATCTGGCTGAAGCGCACGACGGTGACGATGTCGTCGACCGTGACATCGCGCGCATAGATCTGCTCGAGGAAGTTGATCATCTCCTCGGTGCGCCGGAACTCCGGGTTGTCGTGCTCGATGTCGCGCGGCGAGAGCTCCTTCACGCGCTTGACTTCGACGCTGTCGATGACCGCGGTGAAGACCTTCTCGCGCGGCGAGTGCTGGTAGCCGATCGTCACGAGCACCGCCTGGTTCTTGCGGTACTTGTGCGACTTGTCGCCGAGCCGGATCGTTGCCGTCTTGCGCCCGCGCTTGAGCTGATCGGCGAAGATCGTCGAGTAGAAGTTGAGAACCTGCACAGCCCGGAGGTTACTGGCATCTCCGGGTGCGCGCGGGATGGTCAGGCTCCGCGCTCGAGGTGCTCGAGCGCCTTGCGCACCATGTCGCGCTCGCCCGCGTAGGAGAGCGTCCTGATGGCCTCGGCGGCGGGGATCCAGCGCGCGTGCTCGACCTCGTGGTCGTGATCGCGGACGTCGCCCGAGACGTAGCGCAGCAGGAAGAACTCGACGACCTTCGCGATCCGCCGGCCGCCGCGCTGGTACCAGTAGCGCACCTCGCCCAACGAGCTGATCATCTCGGCCTCGACGCCGGCCTCCTCGCGGACCTCGCGCAACGCGGCCTCGGCGGAGGACTCGTGCCCGTCCGGATGCCCCTTCGGCAGCGCCAGGACCTTCGAGCCGTCGGCAGCACGTCGCGTCGGCACGATGACCACGACCTCGTCGATGTCGTTGATCACCACTCCCCCGGCTGAGAACTCGGTCGCTCCCATCAGTGACATGAGCAATAGCACAGTGGGCTGGCGCCGGATGCCGCAGTGGCGCTCGAGCCTCAGATCGGATCGAGGGCGGCGGCCCGCCGCCGGCGCCGTGTGACGCGGATGCCGAACGCGAGCGCGCCGCCGAGCAACCCGACCGGGATGAGCACCGCAAGCGCGACGAGGGCGATCCCGGCGAGCACCTCGAGCACGCGCAGCGCATCGCCCGCGGCGTCGCGCGGGGTCCAGTGTCCACCGCCCCCCGTTGCTCCGGCGATCGGATTCGCGCGGCTGCTGCGCACGGTCAGATCGACTCGAGACAGGTCTGCTCGACGGCCCAGCGCGGCCAGCTCGCGCTTGATGCTCGCGATCCTGTCGCCTGCGTCGTGCAACCGTGCCTTGAGGCTCTCGACCTGCTGCGCCGTCGCCGCGCTGGCGAGGGCGCGCAGTAGGCCGGTGCGCTCGGCGCGGGCATCGGTGAGTCGCGATTGTGCCGAGCTGAACGATGCGGTGATGTCTCGCAGGTCCTGACTGCGCTCGGTGACGTGGCCAAGCTTCGACAGCGCTGCGAGGGCGTGGTCGAGCTGCCCGGTCGGGATTCGCAGGTCGAATGACGCCTCGCCTGCGCTGGCGTCGCCGGCGCTGATCTGGGAGCTTGCGACGATCCCGTCGAAGCGCGCGACGGTCCCGATCACGGCGTCGGTCGTCGCCGCGAACCTGCCCCTGGGCGCCTGCAGGACGAGCGTCGCGCTGCGCTCCACCTTGCGCGTGCGGGCCGGCGCAACGCTGCCGCCGCTCTGCGTGGCGACGCCGCTCGCGCCGGGCGCCAGCGCGGCGCTGCCGGCCGTTGCACCGGACGCCGACTCGCCGGGGACCGCGTCCTGCGTGGTCGCCGGAGCGAGCGTCGGACGCGCTGCGTTGCCGCCGCCACCGAGCACGACGGCGAGCGCGACGACGACCGCGGCGAGTGAGGCGCCCGCCGGCAGCAGCAGCCAGCGCCGTGTGGGCCGTCCGCGATCGCGCAGTGCGGGCCGCTCGCGCTGCGCGGGAAAGCCCTCAGCGACCTCGTGCTCGAGCCGAGCCGCGAACGCCGGCGTCATCTCCGGCGCCGTCGCGCGGGCGTCCCGGACGAGCTGCTCGAGCTCGCGCAGGTCGGCGTCGACCGGATCGCCGGCCAGCGCCCGGTCGAGCGCATCGATCTCGCGCTCCTGCTCGGGTGTCCGGACATCACGACGGCGCATTGCAGGCCTCCCTCAGCTTCATGACGGCACGGTGCACGCGCGTGCCGGCGTTGGACTCGCTGACGCCGAGCAGGATGGCGAGCTCGGCGTTGGACAGCCCCCCGTGGAACTTCAGTGCGACGAGCTCGCGCTCGCGCGGCGCAAGCCCGGCGAGCGCCGCGCGGACGGTCGCGCGGCGAACGGCGAGCTCGGCCTCCTCGTCGGGGGCGGCGGACGACTCGTCCGGCAGGTCGCCGATCAGCGGCGCCGAGCGCTTGCGGCGACGCAGCTCGTCGAGTGCCGCGTTGCGGGCGATCCCGAACAACCAGCAGCGGCGGCTGCCGCGGCGCGGGTCGAAGCTTGAGCGTCGGCGGTAGGCGCGCTCGAAGGCGAGCGCGGTCACGTCCTCGGCGCCCGCGTCGTCGCCGAGCAGCGTGCGCACGTAGGCGTAGAGGTCGCGTGCGCAGTCGCGGTACAGCGCATCGAAGCTCTCCGTCGCCGTGTTGAGTGGTGTTGCCATGGTCAGAGCTGCGCTCATGCGAGTACTACGCCCCTGCGCGACGATCATCACGGTCCTTGTCGCGACGGTGCTCGTTCCCGTCAGTGCGCAGGCCGATGTGCGCAGGCCATGGGCGACCGTGAACGTCTGCGACACCGCTGCGGCGCCAAACACGATCGGCATCCGCGCCTGGATGCCGGGCTCGAGCAACGGAAAGCAGCAGCGCTCGGTGCGCTTCATCGTCCAGTACCTCACCAAGGACAACCGCTGGCAGGCCGTAGCGGCCGGCGTCGACCCCAACTACGTCGCCGCGGGGACCGGCCGCAAGCCGGTCGAGCTCGGCCGCTCGTTCCGGATCGACCCGATGCCCGGCGAGCACGTCAAGCTGCGCGGGCGCGTGATCTTCAAGTGGCGGGCGCGCGGCGCCGTCGTGCGCAGCACCGCCGTGCTGACCACGAAGGGTCATCGCTCGAGCGCAGGAGCCGATCCGCCCGGCTTCTCCGACGCCAGCTGCACGATCACCTGACCGTCACGGTCCGAAGAGCCGCGGATCGTTCGAAATGACGCCCGTCACCCCGAGCCGGCCGAGCGCGGCGATCCGTTTCGCGTCGTCGACGGTCCACGCGTACAGCTCGCCGCCGGCGTCGCCGATCGCCTCCGCGAGGTCGGCGGTGACGAGCCGCCAGTGCGCCATCAGCGCGTCGATCTCGCCGCGCCGGATGCGATTGGCGACGACGCGCGGCAGCGCCCTGCGGACGTAGAGCAGGACGGCGACCGCCGGCATCGCCGTCACCGGGTTGTACAGCGGGTTGCGATGCATGCGCGGCAGCGACCAGCCGAGCGTGAGCTCGGGGTGGCGAGCTCGCAGCAGCGTCAGCGAGGACCCCTCGGTCGTCGACACCAGCACGCGCTCGGCAAGCCCGTGCTCGTGCAGAGCCGCGGCGACGCGCTCCTCGTGCCCGGTGCCCTTGAGGTCGACGATCAGGTCGATGCTGTCGTAGTCGCTGCCGGCGAGATGGGCGAGGCCCTCGGCCAGCGTGTGCGGCCGCGGGCGGCGCTGGGCGGCGTCGTCCCAGTCGTGCGCAAGCAGCAGCGCGCCGCTGCCGTCCACGTTCTCCGCGATGACGTCGAGCTCGATCATGTCGACGCCGTGCGCGAGCGCCGCCCGGAACGACGCGAACGTGTTCCCGGGCTCGATGTGGCCGGCGCCCTTGTGGCCGACGCGCAGCGGCCTGTCGCTGCGCCGGTGCCCGTGCGTCAACGCTGGCATTCCGCGCACCAGTACGTCGTGCGGTTGTCGTCGCCTTGGCCGGCGCTGCGGATCGCCGCGCCGCAGCGCGGGCAGGGGCGCCCGACCTGGGCATAGACCACGCGATGCGTGTCCTGCCTGCCGTCGAGCGCGGACTGCTGCATCCGCGGCCGGATCGTGCGCACGAGCGAGAGCGCCTCGTCGTCGCTCACGGCGCCGGTCGCGCGCCAGGGGTCGATCGCGGCGCTGAAGCACGCCTCGCACTTCCAGAGGTTGCCGATCCCAGCGATCGTCCGCTGGTCGAGCAGCGCGTCGCCGATCGTGCGCGTCGGGTCGTCGGCGCGCAGCCGGCGCAGGAAGCCGGCCTCGTCGAGCTCGGGGGCCAGGATGTCCGGGCCGAGCATCGCCAGACGCGGGTCGAGCCGCGTGCGGGACTGCGTGACGAGCTCGAGCAGCGGGCCGTCGAACTGGACGACCTCGCCGAGCTCGGTGCGCAGGACGAGCCATGCCCGGCGCGCCGCACGCCGCCACGGCTCGCCGGGGCGGTACGTGCCCCAGGACCCGGTCATGCGCAGATGCGAATGGATCGCCAGGCCGCCTGCGAGGTGCAGGAAGAGGTGCTTGCCATGTACGTCGACCGCCGTGACGGCGCGCTCGGCGAGCTTGTCGGGCCAGCGTTCGCCGCGCAGGCGCGGATGTGGGTGCGAGATCTCGGGGACCCGGCCTTCCAGCAACGGACGGATCCGCCGCGCGGCGTAGTGGATCGTGTCGCCCTCGGGCATGGCCTCCTCCAATCTAGTCTCGTGACGGAGAAGCTCGCATGGGGCTCAGCAACCCGCCAGCTCGTGTTGCGAGGCGTCGATCCCGGCACGCGCGATGCCCGACGCGTACTGTCACCTGTGTGCCTACCGATATCGTCGCCACGGCGCGTGAGCTGGTCGACGCGCTCGGCAGCAACACCTGGACCGACGGGCGCGCCGATCGCCTGCTCGAGGCCTTCGGCGAGTCGGTCGGGCGCGCGTCGCCGGCAGCATCGGGCGAGGCGCTCGCGACGCTCGCCGCGGGGCTGAACTCGCTCGATCCGGAGCCGGCCGGCGTCGCCTCGCGCATCGTCGGCGCGATGATCGAGGCCGGTCACGATCCGCGGCCCGCGCGCGCAGCGATGCTCGGCGCCCTACAGACCACGCTGCCCGTCTCGGCCAGCCTCGCGGAGGAGGCACGCGCCGAGGTCGGCGAGCCGCCCGAGGACCTCGGGCTCGACGACGACGCGCTCGAGGAGTGGCTCGCCGAGCGGCATGCCGAGGCGCTCAACGAGGCGGCGGCGAAGCGACCGTCGGCGCTCGAGGCGTGGCAGCGGCTGTACGAGGTCTGGCCGGGAGCGATCGCGCTGCTGTCCGTCGACCGCGACGCGCGTGCCGAGGCGCGCGAGCTCGCGCCGATCGCCGAGCGCATCGAGGACGTCCACGAGGCCGCAGGCTGGCTGCGGGCGATGCTCAGCGTGCTCGACGACGAGCCGTACGTCGCGATCGAGCCGGCGACGCGCACGGGCGTCGTGGGCCGGATGAGCGGGATCGTCGAGAACTTCCAGCTCAACACGCTGCTGATGGACGAGTTCCCGCGCGATGCCGGGCCGCGCGTCTCCGGATCCGCGGCGGCCGTCGCCCGCGGTAGCGGACCGCAGCAGATCGACGAGGACGTCACCGGGGTCTGGAACCTCTACTCGTATGGCGCGCTCGTGGCCGGCGGCGAGCTCGCCGACCCGACCGACCGTGCGTACAGCGACACCTGGATCTGGAACGAGGGCATGCCCGCCGACATCCCGCTGCTCGACGGGCACCGCGTGATCCTGCTCGGGCCCGCGTCCTATGAGCGCTCGTGGCCCGCGCAGCGGATGTTCCTCAAGCTGCCGGCGCAGCTCACCGCCGAGCTGCTCGACGGCGAGGCCATCGACGCCTGGCTGGCGAAGATCGAGGCGGCGGCGGCAAGCATCAAGCGCTGAGCGTCTCGCGCTGTGGTCACATTGAACTGCTACGGTGTCCACATGGCTGACGTCGGAGTTCGGGAGCTCAAGCAGCATCTGTCGGAGTACCTCGATCGTGCCGAGCGGGGCGAGCTGGTGCGGGTCACCGATCGCGGTCGTCCGAAGGCCCTGCTCTGTCCACTGCCGGGACGCGCGCGCGTCGACGAGGGGATCGCGGAGGGCTGGATCGCGCCGGCGCCGTCCGGCGCCCGCCTCGCGCCGGTGCGCCGTTGGAAGGCGAGTGAGTCGGTGCTCGACTCGCTCGACGAGGATCGCGGCGCTTGAGCATCTACGCGGACTCGAGCGCGCTGCTCAAGCGCTACGTCGACGAGTCCGACTCGGACGCCGCGACGGCGCTTCTCGACAGCGATCCCTCGTTGCTCACCGCGCGGCACACCGTCGTCGAAGTGCGTCGCAACCTCGCCCGGCTGCTGAGCCGGCGCGACGCCGGCGAGGCGCGCGCGGCGTTCATGGCGGACCTCGCATCCGTATCGCTGATCGAGCTCGACGGTGACACCTGCGAGACGGCGGCGGCGATCTCCGAGTTGACGGGGGTGCGCACGCTCGACGCCCTTCATCTTGCCGCGGCGCAGCGTGCCGGGGGCCCCGCGGTGCCATTCGTGACGTTCGACCTGCGCCAGGCGCAGGCGGCGCGTGCACTCGGTTTCACCGTGCTCGGAGCCTGACGTCGCCACGCTACGCGCTGAGCGTCAGTTTGCTCGGGCCCGCGCGGAAGCCAACCTCGATCAGCAGCGACTCGATAGGCGATCCGACGACCGGCTCACCGTCGACGCGCTCCAGCGAGAGCTTGCGCCCGCGGCCGCCGGTGACGAACTGCGCGAGCGCCTCGAAGGCGGGACGTACGCGCGGGTCACCGCCGGCGACGAGCGTCGCGATCCCGCGGCCGCCCTTCTCGACGTACAGCACCGGCTCCGCCCCGGCGAGCACGACGTACGCGCCGTCGGCGCGCGCCGGCCGGCGCTGGCCGTCGTCGTCGCGCTTGGGCCAGGGCAGCGCTGCGCCGTAGGGCTGGGCTGGATCGGTCGCGGCGAGCACGAGCGGCGGCGACTCCTCGACGGCCTTCTGCGCACGCAGGCGTTCGACCGCGCCGGGTAGCGCGAACTGGGCGCCGCCGAGCCCCTCCACGAAGTAGCCGCGCCGGCAGACGCCGAGCGTCTCGAGCTGTGCCAGCGCGTTGTAGAGGATCGCGAAGCCGCCCGCGACGCCCTCGGCCAGGACCTGCTCGCGCGTGACGATGCCGTAGCGCTCGAGCAGCAGCTCGGCCTGCGTGCGGCGCCGCGTCGCAAGATCGGGCTCGCGCCGGAAGATCGTGCCCGTCAGCGCCCAGCGGCCTTGGACAGTCGGCTGCGCGCCGCCGCGGCGCGTCCCGAAACGGCGCGCGCCGTGGCGCCCCGGGCGGGTGCCGCCGGGTCCGCGCGCGAGCGTCAGCCGCGGCGCGCGCAGCGGAGCGAAGGCGTCGTTCGTCACCTCGCCAGCCCAGACGAGATCCCAGAGCACCTCCTGGACCTGCTCGGGCTCGAGCGCGATGTCGGCAAGCAGGTCGGTGAAGAAGCCCGGGGCAGCCGCGAGGCGCTCGCGCAGCAGCTCGTGCTCGGGCTCCGACGGCGGCGCCGATGCGGCGCCTCGCGGGGAACCCGTCCCGCCCACCCTCCCGATCGCCTCGGCATCGTCGCGGAAGTACAGCGCGACGCGCCCGGTCGTGCGGCCGAGCGTGCCGGCGCCGACCCAGACGATCTCGCCCGACGCGCAGAGCTGGTCGAGCCAGGTGGTCGAATAGGCGCCGACCCGGCGCGGCAGGACGTCGCGCTCCCAGACCTGTGCCGGCAGCGCGAGACCCTGCAGGGGCACGAGCACTTCGCGCAGGCGATCGATCCCGGCGCCCGCCGAAGGATGGCGATCGACGCCCTGCCACGAGGGCATGAACGCCGCCAGCGCCCGCTGGTCGGTCGGCTCGATCTCCTTGCGCAGCGCCGCGAGCGACGCGCGGCGCAAGCGGCGCAGGACCTCCGTGTCGCACCATTCGGGCTCGCCGGGGCGCCCATGCGGATGCAGCTCGCCGCGCACGAGCGCGCCGTCGCGCTCGAGCCGCTCGAGGACTGCGGTCGGATCGACGTCGTAGCGCGCGCGTAGCTGCGCGGTCGTGAACGGCGCGTGCGTGCGGGCGTAGCGGGCGACGAGCCTGCCAAGCGCGTCGGGCACGTCGCCGGTGAACGCGTCGGGCAGCCCGCCGGGCGGCACGGCGCCGAGCGCGTCGCGGTACAGGCCCGCGTCGTCGGCCGCGACCCAGCGCTGCTCGCCACCGACGCGCAGCACGATCGCGCGCCGCTCGTCGCGCAGCGTGTCGAGCATCCGGTCGGCGTCGATCCCGGCGAGCACGCGGTCGCGGACCTCCTCGGTCGTAAGGTCGCCGACGCGGCGCAGGATGTCGGCGAGCGCGTCGCGCGTCTCGGCGCGCGTGCGGTCCGAGCGATGCTGGAGGTCGTCCTCCACCATCTCCAGCGCGCCGGGGTCGATCAGCTCGCGCAGCTCCTCCTGGCCGAGCAGCTCGCGCAGCAGCTCGCGGTCGAGCGACAGCGCGGCGGCGCGTCGCTCGGCGTTGGGCTGGTCACCCTCGTACATGTACGTCGCGACGTAGTCGAACAGCAGCGACGAGGCGAACGGCGACGCGGTCGGCGTCTCGACCTCGACGAGCGACAGCTCACGCGAGTGCAGGCCGCGCAGCAGCTCCTCGAGGCCCGGCACGTCGAGCACGTCGCGCAGGCACTCGCGGTACGTCTCGAGGATGATCGGGAAGTCGGGGTAGCGCTTGGCGACCTCGAGCAGCGACTGGGACTTCAGGCGCTGCTGCCAGAGCGGCGTGCGGCGGCCTGGGTAGGCGCGCGGGATGAGCAGCGCGCGGCCGGCGTTCTCTCGGAAGCGCGCACCGAATAGCGCGGATGACGCGAGCTCGGCGACGACCGCCTCCTGCACCTCGTCGGCCTCGACCATCACGAGCTCCGCGCCCGGCGGCTCGTCTGCGTCGGGCAGGTGGACGATGATCCCGTCGTCGGACCAGATCGCGTCAGATTCGAGGCCGTAGCGCTCGCGGATCCGCCGCGACAGGGCGAGGCCCCACGCGGCGTGCACCCGCCCGCCGTACGGCGACAGGACGCAGAGCCGCCAGTCGCCGATCTCGTCGCGGAAGCGCTCGACGACGATCGTGCGGTCCGACGGGAGCACGCGCGTTGCCGCCTGCTGCTCGCGCAGGAAGTCGAGCAGGTTCTTCGCGGCGAACGGATCGAGGTCGTAGTCGGCTTGCAGCGTCTCGCTGGACTGGTCGACCGCCCAGCGGCTGAACGCGCCGATCGCCTTGCCGAGCTCCTTCGGACGGCCGACCGAGTCGCCCTTCCAGAACGGCAGCGCGCCCGGCGCGCCCGGCGCCGGCGTCACGATGACGCGGTCGCGGCCGATCTCCTCGATCCGCCAGCTCGACGCGCCGAGCAGGAACGTCTGGCCGGCGCGCGCCTCGTAGACCATCTCCTCGTCGAGCTCGCCGACGCGGCGGCCGTCGGGCAGCACGACGGAGAACAGGCCGCGGTCGGGGATCGTGCCGGCGTTCGTGATTGCGAGCTGTCGGGCGCCCTTGCGCGCGCGGATCGTGCCGCCGACGCGGTCCCAGACGATCCGCGCGCGCAGCTCGGCGAACTCCTGCGACGGATAGCGCCCGTCGAGCATGTCGAGCACGTTCTCCAGCAGCGAGCGCGACAGCTCGGCATAAGAGTGGGTGCTCGTGACGAGCGCGAAGAGGCCGTCGACGGCGATGGGATCGTCCTCCTCGCGCGACGCGGCGATCGAGACGATCTGCTGCGCGAGCACGTCGAGCGCGTTGCGCGGCACGACGGTCGGCTCGATCTCGCCGGAGCGCATGAGCTTGCAGACGACGGCGCATTCGAGCAGGTCGGCGCGGAACTTCGGGAAGATGCGGCCCTTGCTGACGTCGCCGACGTTGTGCCCGGCGCGGCCGATGCGCTGCAGGCCGCGCGCGACGGACTTCGGCGACTCGACCTGCAGAACGAGGTCGACAGCGCCCATGTCGATCCCGAGCTCCAGCGAGGAGGTCGCGACGAGGCACGGCAGCTCGCCCGCCTTCAGCATCTCCTCGACGACGGTGCGCTCCTCGCGCGCGAGCGAGCCGTGGTGGGCGCGCGCGATGTCGACGGGCGGCGCGTCGTCGGGCAGGTCGGCGTTCGCGAGCTCGTTGAGGCGCAGCGCGAGGCGCTCGGCGCCGCGGCGGGCGTTGACGAAGACGATCGTCGAGCGATGCGCCCTGACGAGCCGCAGGATCTCCGGATAGATCGCCGGCCAGATCGAGCGCCGCGTCGCCTCGCCGCCGGCGATGTGCTCGAGCGGGTCGAGTGGATCTGCCCCGGGGGCGGCCTGCTCCGGCTCGACCATCGATTCGACCGGAACGTGGATCTGCAGGTCGAGCGGCTTGCGCACGCCGGCGTCGACGATCGTGCAGGTGCGGCGCGGGCCGACCATGAAGCGGGCGACCTCCTCGAGCGGGTTCTGCGTGGCGGAGAGCCCGATCCGCTGCGGCTCGTGGCCGTCGCTCTGCAGGGCGGCGAGTCGCTCGAGCGTGAGCGCGAGGTGCGAGCCGCGCTTCGTCGCTGCGACGGCGTGGATCTCGTCGACGATGATCGCCTCGACGTTCGTCAGCATCTCGCGCGCCCCGCTGGACAGCATGAGGTAGAGCGACTCGGGCGTCGTGATGAGGATGTCGGGCGGGTCGCGGCGCATCGCCGCGCGCTCCTTCTGCGGCGTGTCGCCCGTGCGCACGCCGACGCTGAGGTCCACGCTCGATGAGGACGCCCGTGCGATGCCGCGCAACGGTGCGCGCAGGTTGCGGTCGATGTCGTAGGCGAGCGCCTTCAGCGGCGAGACGTAGACGAGGCGCGTGCCGGAGCCGTCCGCCCTCGACCCGCGGCTCAGGCGATCGAGCGCCCAGAGGAACGCGGCGAGCGTCTTGCCCGACCCGGTCGGTGCGGAGATGAGCACGTGCTCGCCGGTCGCGATCGCCGGCCAGGCCTGCTTCTGCACCTCGGTCGGCCCTTCGAACGCCGCGCCGAACCAGTCTCTGACCGCGGGGGTGAAGCCATCAAGCGTCACAGGTCCAGGCTAGCCGCGATTGCGGCCAGCCGGTGGCCGCATCAGCCAGGGATCCCGAGCGCCGGGAGGCCGGCGAGATCGCGCGCGAGGGCGAGCACCTCGTCGATCATCGGTGGCGTGAGCCTGCCGGTGAACGTGTTCTGCTGGCTTGGGTGAAAACAGCCGAGCAGCAGTGGCGCGGCGGGCGCGGACCGCAGCTCGAGCACGGCACCGTGGCCGAAGCGCGGCCTGGGCCTGGGGATCGAGCTCGCGCCAGGCTCGCGCGCGGCGAGGATCCGCAGCGCGGCGTCCCACGCGAAGGCGCCGAGGCAGACGATCACGCGCACGTCGCGCAGCAGCGCGAGCTCATGCAGCGCGAACGGCAGGCAGGTGTCGCGCTCCGTCGGCGTCGGCTTGTTCGCCGGCGGGGCGCAGCGCACGGCGGCCATGATCCACGCGTCGTGCAGCGCCAGGCCGTCGCCGGCGTGCACCGACGTCGGCTGGTTGGCGAAGCCGCTGCGGTGCAGTGCTGCGAAGAGGAAGTCGCCGGAGCGGTCGCCGGTGAAGACGCGTCCGGTGCGGTTCCCGCCATGCGCTGCGGGCGCGAGACCGAGGACGAGCACGCGGGCGTCCGGATCTCCGAAGCCCGGGATCGGCCGGCCCCAGTACTCCTCGCTCGCGAACGCCGTGCGCTTCTCGCGAGCGACGCGCTCGCGCCACTCGACGAGCCGCGGGCATCGGCGGCAGCCGACGATCTCGCGCTCGAGCCGCGCCAGCTCGCTCACGCGTGCGGCGGCTGCATGAGCAGGCCGTTGATGAGCCGCTCGACGAGCGGCTGCAGGTCCGTCACCCGCGCGGGCTGGCCGGTGCGCAGCTGGCGCGAGACGAGCTCGAACGTCGCCCCGACGATTGCGAAGGCCTCGTCGGGCGATGCGAACGCCGGGCCGCCGGTCAGCTCGGCGGCCCGCACGGTCTGCTCGTACATGACCTGCGCGAAGCCGTTGAGCGCCGTGATCCGCAGCTCGGCGAGGCGCGGGCCGGCGCCGACGGTCTCGACGAGGATCGCCTGCGCCATCGCCGGGTTGTCCTCGACCGCCTTCAGGATCGCGCGCAGACCGGCGCTGTGGCGCTCCTCGAACGCCCGCTCGGCACCGCGCGACGCCGCGACGAGCTCCTCGACGAGCGTCGCCGAGGCGTACTGAAAGAGCGCGATCAGGCACTCCTCCTTGTTCGCGAAGTGCTCGTAGAACGTCGCCTTGGACATGCCCGCCTGGCGACTGATCGCCTCGGCGCTCGCATCGGCGTAGCCGGCGCTCGAGAAGACGGTCGCCGCCGCACCGAAGAGGCGGTGCTTCTGGACCTCGAGGCGCACCTCGAGCGGGGGAGCGTGACGACCGCGAGGAACCGGCCGTTGCGAAGATTCGAGCTCGGGCGTCACCGCCAGCCAGTCTATGGTCGTCCGCCGCACGACACGAGATAGGCTCCGCCCGATGAGAACGGCCGTCGCACTCTGCTTCCTCGCGCTCACGCTTGCCGCCTGCGGGACCACGCCGAAGGACTCGGCGAAGGGCTTCAAGGGCGATCAGCGCACGGTCGCCGACACCGTCGAGGGCCTCGAGTCCGCCGCGCGCAAGAACGACGCCGGCAAGGTCTGCACGCAGCTGCTCGCCCAGAGCCTGCTCGCCGCGCTGAAGAAGCAGGGGACGAACTGCTCGACGGCGGTCAAGGAGGCCTTCAAGGACGCCGACTCCGTCGACATCACGGTCAAGACGGTGACGATCGCCGCCGCGAAGGCCACCGCCAAGGTGACCTCGGGCACCGGCTCGAACGCAAAGGGCGACACGCTGGCGCTCGTGAAGGTCGGCACCGGCTGGCGCATCTCCTCGCTGGCCGGGTAGCGGCGGCCCGGGGTCGCCGGCCGCGACGTCAGTCCTTGATGCGGGCGCCGTACTGGCGCTCGTAGTACTCGCGATAGTCCCCGGAGCGGATCGGCTCCCACCAGGCTGCGTTGTCCTGATACCAGGCGACCGTCTCGGCGAGCCCGTCGGCGAAGCGCACCTGCGCCTCCCAGCCGAGCGCGCGGACCTTCTCGGAGCCGAGCGAGTAGCGGCGGTCGTGGCCGGGACGGTCCTTGACGTACGTCAGCAGATCGGGTGATGCTCCGGTCAGCTCGATGATCCGCGTCACGACCTCGATGTTCGGACACTCGTCAGGGCCCCCGACGTTGTAGGCCTCGCCGGGGGCGCCGTCTGCGAGGACGCGACCGATCCCGCGCGCGAAGTCCTCGACGTAGAGCCAGTTGCGCACCTGCATGCCGTCGCCGTAGACCGGCAGCGGATCGCCGTGCAGCGCGTTGAGCACTATCAGCGGGATGAGCTTCTCGGGGTACTGGCGCGGGCCGTAGTTGTTCGAGCCACGGCAGATGACCGTCTCCAGGCCGTACGTGTGGAAGTAGCTTGCGACGAGCAGGTCGGCGCCGGCCTTCGTCGCGCTGTAGGGCGACGAAGGCGCGAGCGGCGAGCTCTCGGTGAACGAGCCCTCCTCGATCGATCCGTAGACCTCGTCGGTCGAGACCTGCAGGTAGCGCACGCCGGCGGTGCGCGCGGCCTCGAGCAGCACCCAGGTGCCGACGGCGTGCGTCGTGACAAACGCGTCGGGCTCGGCGATCGAGCGGTCGACGTGCGTCTCGGCGGCGAAGTTCACGACCGCGTCGACGCTGGCGATCGCCGCGCCGACCGCCTCCGCATCCTCGATCCCGGCGTGGACGAACTCGATGTCGAGGCCGGCGAGGTTCTCGCGGCGGCCGGCATACGTGAGCTTGTCGAGCACGGTGATCGTGTCGCCGTGATCGCGCAGGCGCACGCGCACGAACGCCGATCCGATGAAGCCCGCACCACCGCAGACGAGTAGCTTCACGTCGCCGCCACCCGCGTTGCGAGGTACTCGGCGAGGCCGTCCTGCCAGGGCGGCAGGACGATCGGATCGGGGCGCTCGCTGCCGAGCACGCTGTAGGCCGGCCGCTGGGCCGGCCGCGGGAACGCCGCGGACGTCGTCGGCAGGACACGGCAGTCAATCCCGGCGCGGTCGAAGATCTGCACGGCGAACTCGCTCCAAGAGCATGACCCCGCGGCGGCGAGGTGAAAGATGCCGATCTGCGACGGGCGCTCGGCAAGCTCCACGAGCGCGCCGGCGAGGTGCCCGGTCCACGTCGGGCAGCCGACCTGGTCGGTGACGACGGATACCTCGTCGCGCTCGGCGCCGAGCGCGAGCATCGTGTCGACGAAGTTCCTGCCGCCGGCGCCGAACAGCCAGGCGGTCCGTGCGATCGCGAAGTTCGGGTTGGAGTCGCGCACCTCCCACTCGCCGGCGAGCTTCGTCTCGCCGTAGGCGCCGAGCGGGCCGACCGGATCGGACTCCAGCCACGGCTCGCGCTTGGAGCCGTCGAAGACGTAGTCCGTCGAGACGTGCACGACCCGCGCGCCGACGTCGGCGGCCGCCGCGGCGACGTTGCCCGCACCGCGCGCGTTGACGAACTGCGCGACGCGCCGGTCGCTCTCCGCGCCATCGACGTCCGTGTACGCGGCGCAGTTGATGACCGCATGCGGCATCGACGTCACGAACGCCCGCGCGACCGACTCCCCGTCGCTGATCTCGAGGTCGGCGCGCGTCGACCGGTGGACCTCATGGCCGGCCGCCACCGCGCTCTGCACGACGGCGCTGCCGAGCATCCCGGCGGCACCGGTCACGAACAGCCTCATCGTGTCGCTCCCATGATCATCAGAGGATCCCGATCTCGGAGTTGTCGCCGACCATGAAGCGATATGCGCGCGGCTGGCCGGACCCGCGCGAGATCTTCACGTTGCGCCCCAGCAGCGAGGACTCCATGCGGCCCTCGAGATCGGAGACCTGCGAGCCCTCGAGCAGGATCGAGTGCTCGACCTCGGCGGCGCTGATGACGCAGTTCTCGCCGATCGACGTGTACGGGCCGATGTAGGCGTCGCTGATGCGCGCGCCAGCGCCGATGATCGCCGGCCCGCGGACGGTCGTGCGCTCGAGCACTGCGCCCGGCTCGACGACGACGCGCCCGTCGCACTGCGCGTCGACAAGCTCGCCCTCGATGCGCGGCTCGATCCGGTCGAGCACGAGCCGGTTGGCCTCGAGCATGTCCTCGAGGCGACCGGTGTCCTTCCACCAGCCGCGCACGATGTGCGGCTCGACCCGCCGGCCCTGATCGACGAGGTACTGGATCGCGTCGGTGATCTCGAGTTCGCCGCGCGCGCTCGGTGCGATCGCCCGCGCCGCGTCGTGGATGCCCGCTGTGAACATGTAGACGCCGACGAGCGCGAGATCGGTGGCGGGCTCGGGCGGCTTCTCGACGAGCCGCACGACGCGCCCGCCGTCGAGCTCGGCGACGCCGTAGTTCTCCGGATCGGCGACCGGTGTCAGGAGGATCAGTGCGTCGGGCCGGCTCGCGCGAAACGAGGCGACGAGATCGGTGATGCCGCCCTGCAAGAGGTTGTCGCCGAGGTACATGACGAACGGCTCGCCGTCGAGGAACGCCTCGGCGGTCAGCGATGCGTGTGCGAGGCCGAGCGGCTCGTCCTGCTCGACGTACGTGATCGCGACGCCGAACTGCGATCCGTCGCCGGCGGCGCTGCGGATCTCGTCACCGGTCTCGGGCGCGATGATGATCCCGATGTCGGAGATGCCGGCCTTCGCCATCGCCTCGATGCCGTAGAAGAGGACCGGCTTGTTGGCCACCGGGACGAGCTGCTTGGCGCTCGTATGGGTGATCGGACGCAGGCGGGTGCCCTTGCCGCCGGAGAGGATCAGGCCCTTCACGCGTCAGTCGGTTCTGGCCGCAAGGACGCGATGATCCCAGGCTGCGCACGAGTGCGCGGTACGGCGTGCTCTGATCGACGGTTCACGGGCGGGACTGTAGCCAGCCCCGCCCGCGTTCCGTGTCGACCTGTCCTGCGAGGTCCTACTTGTCGTTGAAGACGTACACGGTCTCGCAGCCGTGCACCTTCTTGCTCTCGTTCTTGTTGATGCGGACCTTGTCCGAGCCCGTTCCACAATCAGCCGAGGCGGCCGGTCCGGCCGTCGCGATGTTGATGAAATCGTTGCCCGAGCCGCCGATGGTGCGGTCCTTGCCGTATGCGGCGTTGATCGTGTCGTTGCCGCTGCCGGCGTTCAGGTAGTCCGTGCCGGGGCCGCCGTTGAGGTGGTCCGCGCCGGTGCTGCCGTACAGCTTGTCGTCACCAAGGCCACCGGACAGCGTGTCTCCGCCGCCACGACCCTCGATGCAGTCGTTGCCGCGGCCGCCGTCGATCTTGTCGTTGCCGCCAAGGCCGATGATCCGGTCAGCGATGTTCGTGCCGGTGATCCGATCCGCCTTGTTCGTGCCGACGATCGCATACTTCGGCTCGCCGCTGAAGCCGAGGCACGGCGACTTGCCGTACAGCTTGCGTGCGACGTCGAGCGGGACGACCTTGCCACCGCTCGGGCCCTGGTACGGCTTGCCGACGATGATCTCGCCGAGGCTCGAGCCGCCGGTGCCGGCGGGGATGATGCACAGCGTGCCGGTGCCGTTGAGCTTCGAGCCGGTCGGGCAGATCTGACCGAGCTGCTGGCCGCCGGAACCGTCGTTCTGCATCGTCGGATCGCAGGCGGGTCCGTTGGCGGCGACCTTGCTCTCGGCGACGACGAGGTCGACGAGCGGGGCGTTGCCGCCGGACGACGGCAGGATGACGACGTGCAGTGCCTGCACGGTCAGCGAGTCCGCGGTCTGGATCTTCTGGTTGAGCTTGATCGCGATGACCTGGTTGAGCGGCTGCAGGATTGCGTTGACCGCTGCGACGAGCTGGTCGAGCGGCAGCTCCTGGCCACCGAGCGTCACGGTCGCGATCTGGCTCGTCCCACTGAACACGGGCTTCGTCGAGCCGCTGACGCACTTCGCCGTCGCGCTCGAGGTCGCGGCCTTCACGCCGAGCGTGATCGCCCCACCCTGGGGCAGCGTGATCGCGAGGTTCTCGACCTTCGCGTCGGACGTCGCGGTCTGGTCGATCGCGCGGCCGAGCTCGGGCGTGATCGTGGTGATCGCGCTCGCGGTGCCTGCGCCGATCAGGTTCTGCGGGATGTTCAGCTGCGTCGCCAGGTTGCCGGCGCCCGTCTCTGCATCGGCGCACTGCGCATGATCCGGATCAGCGCCGTTGGCGGTGTTGATGTTGCCGTTCGCTACGACCGGCTCGACGCGGTTGTTCCCCGCGACTGACGTGTACAGCGGGCTGGCGCGGCACTTCCACACCGGCAGCGTCGTGTACGCCGATGCGGCCGGCGCCGCGACGAGCACCCCGGCTGCGGTTGCGAGCCCTACCAGAAGCCTGCGAGTCATGCGTCTCCTATCGTTGCGAGCAGCGTTGGAACAGTCGTTGTCCCGCTACCCAGAATTCAGTGCTTCACGTCCGATCAGCTCCCCTGATCGTGTTACAGACCGCTAAGCGTGTGTTCTGACCGATAACCCCTCGATACGGGGTGATCGTCTCATTTCTTGCGGTTGACCGCAGAGATCTTTGCCGCGAACGGCGTGCTCGAACCTTCGGGCTCGGCGCGGGAGTTCCTGCGGCGGGCCTCGATGGTAGTAGGCGCATCCGCGTCCAGCCTGATGACACGGGCTATCTCACTGCGGCGGCGCGCAGCCGCTCAACGGCCGCGAGGACAGCCTCGCGCGCCTCGATCGGCTCGATCACGGCGGCGTCGCCGGCCTCCGCGAGCACGTCGCGGACGAGGAAGTCGGTGCCCTTGAAGGGCAGCTCGACGATCACCGAGCCGTCCGCCAGCTCCTGCGCGACGCGCCGCTGCTCGCGCGCCCAGCGAGCGCGCTCGGGCGAGACCCAGACGCGGGCGATGCGCGATGCCTGCACCTCGCCGGTGCGCAGCCAGCCGTCGAGCTCGGCCGCCGGGTTGACCTCCGGTCGCGGCTCGTAGGGCGTCTCGGTGACCTCGGCGTGGCGGATGCGGTCGAGCCGGAAGTGGCGCACGTCGTCGCGCTCGGGGTCAAACGACGCGACGTACCAGCCCTCGCGGCCGTTGACGAGCGCGTACGGCTCGACGACGCGCGTCGAGAACTCGTCTTCGTTTGGCTTGTAGTAGTCCAGCCGCAGCAGCCGGCGGCGGTTGATCGCCTCCGATGCGACGCGCGCGACGCGTGAGTCGTCGCCGCTCGCGTCGGCGACGTGCAGCCCCTGCTCCATCGGATCAGCGCCCAGCGCTGCGACGATCTTCTCGCGCGCGGACTGCAGCGATCCCTCCGGCAGGTGCTCGCCGATCAGGTCGATCGCCGCGACGAGCGCCTTCGCCTCGACCGGCAGCAGCCGGGCCGGGCGGGCGAAGTTGTCGGAGTACGGCTCGGGATCG
Source organism: Solirubrobacteraceae bacterium (assembly GCA_036271655.1). Lineage (GTDB taxonomy): Bacteria > Actinomycetota > Thermoleophilia > Solirubrobacterales > Solirubrobacteraceae > CADCVQ01. The sequence goes on along the minus strand of DATBAE010000029.1, from coordinate 47,676 downwards.
ACCTCGATCGCGCCCTGCTCGTCGATCTCGGCATAGAGGACGTAGGAGCCGCCGCCGAAGTTCACGACGTTGAGCACGTTGATGTCCTCGCGTAGCTCGGCGTCGGAGATCTGCATCGTCTCGCAGACCTCGGCTGCGTCGAGCTTGACGCCGCCGCGGCCGGCGCGGATCAGGATCGACGCGAGGGTCACGAGGCGCGCGAAGCGCTCGGGGCGGATCCCGGCCTCGCTGCGCCGCGCGCCACCCGCCGCGAGCGATTCCTCGGCGGCAAGCTCGGCGTCGCTCGGAACGACCACCGCGGCGACGTCGGGCGTCATCCCTCGGTGGCGCTCGTGCAGCAGCTCGACGCGCTCCGCGAGCTCGCGCTCGAGCTCGGGAGGACCGATCACGCGGGCGTGCTCGCCGAGGCGTAGCACCCATGCCGCGAGCTGGCGGCGATCGGCGAACGGGGTGCTGAAGACGATGTCGCCCACGGCGCCGGCCGGCTGGATCTCTCCGAAGCGCCCGAAGTGGCGCTCGATCTGCCACGCGATCCGCTCGGAGATCCAGATCTCGCCGGTGCCGGCGGCGTCGCCGAACTGCCAGTCGGCGCGGTTGGCGTACGGGCGCGGATCAAAGCCCTCGGGCGGCCCTTTGAAATCGTGCTCGGCCTTCGTCGAGTAGGCGACCTTGCCGCGGATCCGCGAGAGCCGGAAGACGCGCAGCGCCTTGCGCTCGTGGGCATAGCCGAGCAGGTAGAACTCGCCCTTGAAGAGCAGGTGATACGGATCGACGCGGCGCGTGCCGGTGTCGTCGCGGGCCATCGTGTAGTAGTCGAACGTGATCGTCTTGTTGCGGAAGATCGCCGTCTCGATCTTCGCTAGGCGCTGCGACAGGTCATGACCGTCGACCGACGCCTTGATGCCGAGCCCGACCGAGCGCTGCTCGGGGGCGTTCATCGGATTCGAGCGCCCCCACGAGATCTGCTGCAGCGCGAGCCGCAGCGGCTCGGCGTAGGCGAACTCGCCGTCGAGCAGCGACAGCGCCGTCTGCAGCGAGGCCAGCTCGGCGTCCGAGAAGGCAATCGCAGGAAGGTGGAAGTTCTCCGGCCGCAGCGAGTAGTTCTCCTGCTCGGCGACCCCGTCGACGGGGCGCTCGACGGTGAGGACGATCCCCAGCGAGTCGAGCTCGGAGCGGTCGGCGTAGAAGCGGCGCGCGAACGCGTCCTCGTTCATCGCGCTGTATCCCTCGACGTCACGCCGGATCTCCAGCGCGGTGACAGGCCGGCGCTCGGCCATCAGGTACGAGATCAGGGAGAGCTGGCGAATGAGCTTCTCCGTGTCCTTGGCCATTGTCGACACGATAGGGCCCGCCCGCGGCGCGCCGGCCGACAGGCGTGTGGTTTGGCCCGCTTTTTGCGAAGACTTGCCGTCAGTCAGCGCAGCCTAGGCTGCCTTGCGGCTCTGCAGGTCGGTCGCGGGATCGGCGAAGTAGGCGCCGCCGCCGATCACGCGGTCGAAGCGCGACCAGCGCTCGCCGCTGGGCAGTTCCTTCTCGAGCCGGTCGAACGATCCGAGGCGCCCGCCGAGGTTGTCGCAGAAGTGCACGAGCGTCGCCTCGCGCGTGCAGGGGACGATCGGGCTGCCGTGCTCGAGCGAGCCATGGTGGCTGAGGATGATGTGCAGGACGGCCTCGGCCGTGCCAGGGTCGAAGCCCTCGATGCCTTCGATCAGCCGCCGCACGCGGTAGTAGCCGAGCGGGATCTCGCCCTGCAGCCTGCCGGCATCGGTCATCTCGATCGCGCTGCCGGCGAACGTGTAGGCATCGAGCTTGCCGATGTCGTGCAGCAGCGCGCCCGTGACGGCGACATCGCGGTTGATCGGGCTGAACGTTGCGCTGATCGCGCTCACCGCCTGGGCGACGGAGAGCGAGTGCTCGAGCAGCCCATGACGGTAGGCCTGATGGAAGCGCTTCGCAGCCGGCGCCGCGCGGTAGCGCTCCCAGAGCGGCGAGTCGAGACCGAAGATGGCGCCCAGCAGGCGCCGCAGGTCGCGGTCGCGGATCGTCGCGAGCAACTCACGCAGGTCGTCCTCCATCTGCGCCGCCGAGCGCGGCGGGCCGTCGAGCAGATCTGCCATCTCGAACGTGCCGGGCTCGGCGGTCGCGAGCGCCCGCAGCGCCAGCTCGGCGCCTGAGCGGCGGCCTGCCAGCAGCCGTCCGCTGACCCGGACTGCAGCGCCGACGCAGGCGATCTCGGCGGCTGCCGCGGCGTCCTCGCGGATGTACGCCGGCAGGCTGCCGGTGCGGTCGCCGAGTGCGAGACGCAGGTGCTGTCCGCCGTCTTGCGCGGCGCACAGCTCGGCCTCGCGGACGAGCAGCACGCATTCGATCTCGGCGCCCTCACGCAGCTCTCGCACGAACATGGGAACACGGTGGCAAGCGTCGCGGACGGACCGCACGTAACCGTTGCGCGCGCACGGGTACTTTCAGCGCTATGCGCACACCTCGTCTTCTCGTCCTCTGCTGCATCGCGGCGACGGCGTTGCTGGGCGCGGTCCCGGCTGGCGCGACGCCGCCGCTGCCCGGCGAGGTGATCGCCGCGGGCGTCACCGCGGCCGGGCTGGACGTCTCCGGCCTGACGCCGGACGCGGCGGCGGCGAAGCTCGACGGGGCGTTCGGCGACGAACTGCGGGCGGCCACCGTCACCGTCCAGGCGGCGGACACGACCTGGACGCTGAAGGCGATCGACGCCGACGTGCTGCTCGACGCGACGCAGAGCGCCAAGCGCGCGCTCTACGCCGGACGCGACGCGGCCGGAAAGCCGGTCGACGTCCCGCTCGCGGTCACGTACACGAGGTCGGCGATCAACAACTTCATCGCGCCGATCGCCAAGCGCCTGCATCGCGACGGACGGGACGCGAAGCTGAAGATCACGATCAAGCGGGTGCGCGTGACGCACTCGCAGGCGGGACGCGAGCTCGACGAGAGCGACCTCAAGCGCCAGATCGACGTGGCGCTCGGCGATCCGCGCGCGGCGCACGTGTTGCGGCCGAAGGTGCGCGTCACGAAGGCGAAGGTCACCGCCGACAAGCTGCGCGCGAAGACGTCGACGGTCATCACCGTCGACCAGAAGACGTTCACACTGCGCCTCTTCAAGCGCCTGAAGGTTGTCAAGACCTACAAGGTCGCCGTCGGGCAGCCGCAGTACCCCACGCCGCGTGGGCTCTTCTCGGTCACGAACAAGCAGGTCAACCCGGTCTGGTCGGTGCCGAACAGTCCCTGGGCAGGCGAGCTGGCCGGGACGACGGTCGACGGTGGCAGCGCTGCCAACCCGCTGAAGGCCCGCTGGATGGGCCTCGTCGACGGCGTCGGCATCCACGGAACGGGCGAGGACGCGTCGATCGGCTCGCGCGCATCGCACGGCTGCGTCCGGATGCACGTCGGCGACGTCATCGCGCTCTACAAGCGCGTGCCGCTGGGTACCCCCGTCCTGATCGGCTGACGAGGCACGACACACACGACCGTTCCCGGCTGGGCGGCGACGGCCGTCCAATCGGAAGGCAGCGATGAGCACGACGTACGCAGACCGCTGGATCGAGTGCACGCCCGACGCGCTGCGCATTCGCGGCTACTACTTCCCGTGGGGGACGAAGGCGATCCCGTACGAGCGGATTCGCGGGATCCGGCGCGTGAAGCTCGCGGCGCTGCGCGGCAGGTGGCGGATCTGGGGGACCGGCAATCCGCGCTACTGGGCGAGCCTGGATCCGGGACGGCCCGGCAAGGACACGGCGCTGATCCTCGATCTCGGTGGCTCGGTGCAGCCCTTCCTGACGCCTGACGACCCCGATTGCGTCGTGGCGGCGATCCGGACCCACGTCGCCATCGAGGTGACGGCGGAGGAGGACGGACGCGGACCGTTCGTCTGAGGGGCGCCTCGCCCGGGCTCCTCTGCGGCCGTCGAGCGGCGGCGGCGCCCCGGCTACCGACCGGCGCGATCCGGCCGGCCGGGCTGCATCAGCGCCGCTCCGCTGACGCTGACGGCGTCGAGCAGCGGCTGGGCCTTGAGCAGCATCTCGTCGTACTCGTCCTCGGCAACGGACTGCATGACGATCGCGCCACCGGCGCCGATCGTCGCGCCGGCGGGCGTGGCGACGAGCGTGCGGATGACGATGCTCAGGTCCGCCGTGCCGTTCAGCGCGAGGTAGCCGAGCGCACCCGAGTACACGCCGCGCGGCGCGCCCTCGAGCGCATCGATGATCTCCATCGTGCGCAGCTTCGGCGCGCCGGTCATCGAGCCGCCCGGGAATGTCGCGCTGATCACGTCCACGACGTCGACGTCGTCGCGCAACCGCCCGCGGACCGTGGAGACGAGCTGATGAACCGTCTCGTAGCTCTCGACGTCCATCAGCTTCGGGACGTGCACGCTGCCGATCCGCGAGACGCGGCCGAGGTCGTTGCGCAGCAGGTCGACGATCATCAGGTGCTCGGCGCGATCCTTCGGGCTGCGCGCGAGCGCATCGCGCGCGGCCGTATCCGCAGCCGCGCCGGCGCCGCGCCGCGCCGTGCCCTTGATCGGCTTCGCCTCGACGCGGCGGTCCGCCGTGACGCGCAGGTAGCGCTCGGGCGACGAGCTCAGCACGACGGCCTCGGGCATCCGCAGGTACGCGCCGTAGGGAGCCGGGTTGACGCGGCGCAGGACGCGGTAGAGCTCGAACGCGTCGCGCGGCGCCGGCAGCGCGAGCGTGTTCGTCAGGCAGATCTCGTAGCTCTCGCCGGCCTCGAGTAGGCGCTTGCAGGCCTCGACGTTGGCCATGTAGTGCTCGCGGCTGCGACGCAACGCGAACTCGAGCGCCGCCTGCCCGTGCTCGAGTGCCGGTGGATCGGCGAGCTGCGGCAGGTCGGCAAGCGACGCGCAGGTCGCGTCGAGCCAGGCCTCGGCGCCGGCGACCTGACCCGGGTCGTGGTCGCTGAGCGCGACGACGTACGTGCGACCCTGCTCGTGGTCGATGGCGATCAGCCGGTCGGCCAGCAGCAGCATCGCGTCGGGCAGCTCGGCGGCGTGCGCGTCGGTCGCGCCGCAGTCGGCCTTCAGCTCGTAGCCGAGGTAGCCGACGAAGCCGCCGTTGAGATCGAACGGCAGCTGAGGGCTGTCGGTGCGCAGCCGCGCGAGCTCGCGGCTGAGGTAGCGAAACAGCGTCTCCTCACGCGTCTCGGCCCCGCCCTGTGCGCGCGTGATCGTCAGCTGCGAGCCGCTGACGCGATAGCGCAGCTCGGCGCCGACGGCGCCCATCGCGGCGCCGAGGAACGAGAAGCGCGACAGCCCCGGATCGACGCGGCTCGAGTCGAGCCAGAAGGCCGCCTGCCGATCGCCGAAGATCGTCGCGAAGGCGCGTTCGGCATCGACGGCGCCGTCGAGCGCGCGATGGTGGATCTGCAGGACGCCGCCGCTCGGCGCCGCAGGGCGCGCGCCCCGGACGAGCGTGCTCGCCGGCGTAGGTGCCGGCGGGCGGGCGTCGGGGCGTCGCGCGCGGCGCCCGGTCAGCCGGACGAAGTTCTCGATCAGTTGCGCGCCGTGCTCGGTGCCGATCGATTCGGGGTGGAACTGCACGCCCCACGCGGGACGGTCGCGATGACGGATCGCCATCAGCGTGCCGTCCTCGGCCCAGCCGATCGGCTCGAGCGCCGCCGGAAGCGCGGGCTCGACGATCAGCGAGTGGTAGCGGACGGCCCGAAATCCCTGCGGAATCCCGGCGAACAGCCCGTCGCCACGATGAAAGACCTTGCTGATCCGGCCGTGCACGATGTCCGGCGCGGCGACGATGCCCGCGCCGTGCACGAGCGCCAGCCCCTGGTGGCCGAGGCAGACGCCGAGCACCGGGATCGCGTCCTGCGCGAGCGCCGCGCGGCCGATGCCGAGATCGCGCATGCGCTCGGGCCGCCCGGGACCCGGCGACACGACGATCCGGTCCCAGCGATGCGACGCGAGCTCGTCCCAGCCGATCGCGTCGTTGCGCACGACGACGGGCTCCTCGCCCGCGACGCTCGCGATGAGCTGATAGAGGTTGAACGTGTACGAGTCGTAGTTGTCGATCAGCAACGTCGTCACGGGTGACCAACAGCGTAAACACCGTCCTGCGGTGGACCGGGCGCGAGCTCGAACTTGCGGCCGCCGGCCCGGCGGCCGCGCTGCTCGTCGCCGACTCGTGGCTCGTCGACGCGGGCCGCGTGCGCGCGGCCGACGCGCACTGGGCGCGCTTCGGCGGCTCGTGCGCGCAGCTGGGCATCGACCACGACGAGCTCGCGCGCTTCCGATCGGCGGCCGCTGCCGCGCTGCCGGGCGAAGGCCGCTGGTTTCCGCGCGTCGAGTTGACCGCTGCCGGCCTCGCGCTGCGGGTCCGGGATGCGCCGCCGTCCTCGCAGGAGGCACACGCGATCGTCGCGTCGCCCGGCGACCCGCGCCGAGAGCCGCAGCGCAAGGGCCCCGACCTCGAGCTGCTGGGTGGGCTGCGGCGCCGCGCGCTCGAGCGCGGCGCCGACGAGGTCATCCTCTGCGACGACGCCGGCGGGCTGCTCGAAGGCGCCTACTCGAGCCTGCTGTGGTGGGAGGGCGACGTGCTCTGCACGACGCCCGACGAGCGCGTCCTCGCGGGCGTGACGCGCGCGCTGCTGCTCGAGATCGCGCGCGAGCGGGGTGTCGAGGTGCGGATGCGCTCACCGCGCCCCGAGGAGCTGGCGGGCGCCGAGACGTGGCTGACGAGCGCGCTGCACGGCATCCGCGTCGTCAGCGCATGGATCGCGCCGAGCATCGACGCGGGCGCCGGCCTCCGCGCGCCCGATTGGCGCGCGGAGCTCGACTCCGTGGTGGGCCGCTAGCTCGGCTGCGGCACGACCCGGATGTACGGGCGGACCGCCTGCCAGCCGTCGGGGTAGATCTCCTTGGCCTGGTCGTCGGAGACGGAGCCGGCGATGATGACGTCCTCGCCCTGCTGCCACTGCGCGGGCGTCGCGACCTTGTGCTTCGCGGTCAGCTGCAGCGAGTCGATGACGCGCAGGACCTCGTCGAAGTTGCGCCCCGTCGTCATCGGGTAGACGAGGACGAGCTTGATCGCCTTGTCGGGGCCGACCACGAAGACGTTGCGCACCGTCTGGTTCTGCGCAGGCGTGCGTGACGTCGGGTCACCGTCGACGTCGTCGGGCAGCATCCCGTAGAGCTTGGAGACGTTGAAGTCGCTGTCGCCGATCAGCGGGTAGTTCGGGGCCGTACCGGCGATCGCCTCGATGTCCTCCGACCACTTCGCGTGGTTGCCGACGGGATCGACCGAGAGGCCGATGATCTTCACGTTGCGGCGGTCGAACTCGGGCTTGATCGACGCCATGTAGCCGAGCTCGGTCGAGCAGACGGGGGTGAAGTCACGCGGGTGGGAGAACAGCACGCCCCACGAGTCGCCGAGCCAGTCGTGGAACGAGATGCGGCCTTCCGTCGTGTCAGCCTCGAAATCGGGCGCGGTGCTTCCGATCGTCAGAGCCATGTGCATCCTCCAATGCGTGAAATAGGCGAAATTCGGTTGGTATTCAAGCTAGCAAGTTGGCCAGCTCTCCCGTGCGCCTGGATCCTGCCCGATCGGCCGGGTGGCAAGTCGCGCTACCGACCGACGCGTCGCGGAGGAACGACGCGGCGATCGAGGCGGTAGGGCGCAGTGGCCGCCTGGCTCAGGCCGCGGCCGAGCGCGCCGGCTCGACGAAGCGATGCTGCGGGACGGCCACGACGCCTGGCACGCACTGCGATGCGAGCGCGGCGAGCATCGTGCCGGGCCCGGCGTCGACGAACGTGCATGCGCCGCTGGCGGCGAGCGCGATCATCGTCTCGCGCCAGCGCACGGGCCTGACGAGCGCGAGGGCGATCTCGCGCGCTGGATCGCGAAACGGCTGCGCGCTTGCGCAGGACAGCACGGGAATCTCCGCGCGGCGGATCCGGACCTCGTCGAGTGCCTCGCGGAACGGCTGCACCGCGTGGCGCATGTGCGGCGAGTGGAACGCGGCCGCGACATCGAGGACGGTGACGCGCAGGCCCGTGCAGCGCGCCTCGCGCTCGGCGGCGTCGATCGCGTCGTAGCTGCCCGACAGGACGACCTGGCTCGGCGAGTTGTCGTTGGCGACGCTGACGTCGTGGCGTGCGGCGAGCGCCGCGGCCTGGGCGGGCGAGGCGCCCTGCACGGCGAGCATCGTGCCGCCGCGGCTGGCCGCGCACGAGACGTCCATCAGATGCCCGCGCAGCGTCACGAGCCGCAGCGCGTCGATCTCGTCGATGACCTGCGCGGCGGCGAGCGCCGACAGCTCGCCGAGCGAGTGCCCGGCGACCGCGAGCGGTGCGACGTGCTCGCGGATCAGCGTCCAACCCGCCAGCGACGCGCAGAAGATCGCTGGCTGCGCGAAGCGCGTCGACTCGGCGACGCGCGGAAACGGGTCCTCGCCGACGAGCTCGATGGCGGCCGCGAGCAGGTCCGGGCGGACATCCGCGACGAGTTCGCGCATGCCGGCGGTCTGGCTGCCCTGACCGGGGAAGACAACTGCCGTGGGGGAGATCTGGAGCATGCGATCAGCGTGCCGTGCGGTCGGGCGCCGTCCAACGCGTTCCCCCCGGCTGGGGGGATGCCGACCAACGCATGGGGGGATACTGGGCGGGATGCGACACCGTGCACGCGATCGACCGGTTCTCGCGGCCCTGGCAGCGGCGGCCTGCCTGGCGACCGTCATCGCCGGCTGCGGCGACGAGAAGATCAGCACGCGTACGGTCACCGTCGAGCGGTCGCCGACGGCCGGTGGCGCGTCACAGACGCCGACGGGCACGACGGCGACGACCACGGCGACGACCCCATCGGGGTCCTCCGGTGCCCCCGGAACGTTCGTCCGCTGCGACGCGAACATCACGGCGAAGCAGGGCACGACGACATGCGGCTTCGCGGCGAACGCGTTCTACGAGTACTGGAAGAACCAGGGCGAGTCCGCGATCGAGGTCTTCAGTCCGACGAGCAACCGCATGCTCACGACGCGCTGCACCGGCGCCGCCGGCACCGTCGAGTGCACGACGAGCGACGGCGGCGCGGTCCGCTTCTCGCGGATGGCGATCGATCGCTACTCGCAGGAGCAGGCAGACAGGTACGCGGCGACCCACGATCTGACGCCGGCGCCCGTGTCGGCGGGCGGCGGCACGGTCGCGCCATCCGACACCACGACGTCCACCACCACGACCTCCGGCACGACGACGGCGCCGACGGGCTGAAGGGCTAGCGGGCGAGCACGCGTGCGGCGATCCCCGAGATCGTCTGCTCGCCGTAGGCCATCGACGGCTCGCCGAGCGTCAGCACCGCGAGCGCCAGGCGCCGCCCGCCACGCTCCAGCAGCGCGACCTGATGGACGAGGCCGCTGCGCCAGCCGCCCTTGAAGAACGCCTTCAGCCGCAGGTGCTTGGCGACCGGGGCGATGCCCCAGCGCTGCCAGCCGACGATCGAGGACAGCAGGCGGCGCGCGAATGCGCGGTGGGCGGGCGGGACCAGGCGATCGATGCGCAGGAACAGGCGGGCCTGGTCTGCCGCCGTGATCTGCGCGTCGAACAGCGCAGGCACGCCGCCGAAGTGCTGCATGCGTGCCGCACGCGCGACGCGCCACAGCCCTGCCTTGCCGACGCTTGCGTACACGGCGAGGGCGGCCGCGTTGTCGGACACCATGACCATCGGCTCCAGCAGCGCGCGCTCCTGCGAGCCCAGCGGGCGCGCGCCGGCTCGGCGCAGCACGGCGACGAGCAGCATCGCCTTGACGACGCTCGCCGACGGATAGACCGCGGTGCGGCGCAGGCCGTGCACCCGGCGGCCCGGCTCGAGCACGGCGAACGAGACGGTCCCCGCGCGCGACTGCGCGTAGCTGCGCGCGCGGCGCAGTGCGGCCGGCGACGTCAGTGAGCGCAGGAGCGGGCGGCGTGGCGGCCGGGGCCCAGCCTGCGCTACCGGCAGTGCCGCCACGCGCGTGACCGCTGCCGGCACCGCGGTGAGGCTTGAGCCGGCGAGCGCGTCGCCCTCGCTGTCGGTGGCACTCGAGGCGACGAGATCCGCGCCGGCGCCCGCGAGCAGCATCGACATCCCAGCGGAGACGAGCGCGATGCGCAACGCGGTCACGTCGCCAGCATGCGCAGGGCGCGGACCGGCGAGAATGGACCTCAGTCCAGAGATCGCCCGGGGTCGCTCGACAGCTCACCGCTCGATTCCGCGAGCACGCGGTCGTGGACGTACGCGAGCTTGTCGATCACCGTCGCCGCGAGCGTGAACGGATACAGGTCGTCCTTGCCCATGCTGCGATTGACGGCGTTCAGCGCGTACGTCAGCGGCAGCCATTCGCTGACGATCTCGTCGAACGACGTCGCCGCCGTGGGCTGGGCCGGGATCGCCATCAGCGCCGTATCGCCGACCTGGCGCGGGCCTGTCACGAGCATCCCGTAGGCGGCCGCGGTCTCGAGCGTGTCACGGATGTGGAGGTAGTGGGCGAAGCTCTCGGCCCAGTCCTCCCACGGATGCATCGTCGCGTACGCGCTGACATGGCGCCGGCGCCAGTCGCCCGGTGTCGCCTCGTAGTACTGCTGCAGAGCCTCGTCGTAGTCCAGCCGCTCGTCGCCGAACAGCGCCCGGAAGGCGTCGATGTCGCCCTGGCTCTCGACCAGTCGCGGCCAGTAGTAGTGGCCGATCTCGTGGCGGAAGTGGCCCAGCATCGTGCGGTACGGCTCGTCGAACTCGGCGCGCCGCTCCTCGCGGTTGACGTCGTCGGACTCGGCCAGGTCGATCGTGATCAGGCCGTCCTCATGGCCTGTCACGACCGGGCCCGATCGGCTCGACAGCAGGTCGAACCGCAGCCCGTCCTGCTCGATCGGCAGGCCGAGGCTCAGCAGCTGGAAGAGCAGCCGGCGCTTGGCATGCTCGGCGGTGGCGAAGGCCACGAGCCCGTCCTTGTCGAGGTCGCCGGGACGCGTGCGCGTCAGCGCGCACGAGCGACACAAGGGGCCCGGATCGCCGGCCTCGACCATCCAATTGCAAGCCGCGCGCGTGAGGTTCGCGCAGGTGCGCAGGCCGGCCCCCTCGGCGACCCCCGGCTCGAGCGCGAGCAGCTGCATCTGCGAGGAGACGAAGCCGAGCGCGGTCTTGCAGCGCAGGCAGAGGCTGTTCTCGAAGAAGACGAGCTGGCCACAATGGCCGCAGGCGAAGGCGCGCATCGTCGACCTGTACCCGCCGGCGTCGCGTCTACGCCGAGATCGGCGTGGCGGCGACGTCGACGGTGACCTTCAGGCTCTTCGTCTTGCCTTCCGTGAAGATCACGCCGGTCAGTGGCGGGACGTCGCTGTAGTCGCGCCCGAACGCCGTCACGACGTGACGATGGCTGACGAGCTGGTCGTTCGTCGGGTCGACGTCGAGCCAGCCGGCGCCGGGGACGAGCAGCGACAGCCAGGCGTGCGAGAAGTCGGCGCCGATCAGCTTCGGCTTGCCGGGGGGTGGGTCGGTCGCGATGTAGCCGCTGACGTAGCGGGCTGGCAGCCCGATCGAGCGCAGGCAGGCGATCCCGACGTGCGCGAAATCCTGGCAGACGCCCTCGCGCGTCTCGAACACCTCGGTGAGCGGCGTCGACACGGACGTCGAGCCGGGCACGTAGGCGAAGTCCGCGTGGATCTGCGAGCACAGCGCGATCACGCCCGCGAGGAGCTCGCGGCCCGGCGTGAAGCAGTGCAGCGCATAGTCGGCGTAGGCCTCGGTCGCCGCGACGAGCGGGGAGTCGAGCACGAACTGCGCCGCGTCGAGGCGCTCGGCCGCGTGCGGATCGGCGAGCGCGTCGCGCGCCTCCTCCCAGGGGCGCTGCGCGAGCAGCGTGACCCCCTGGTCGCGCCCGTCGACGTCGACGACGCTCGTCGAGGTCACCGTCAGCCTGACGTGCGGCTCGTGGATCGCGACGTAGGCGACGCGGTTGCCGAAGAAGTCGCTGCGCTCACGGTAGTCCTCGGGCTCGGGGTCGACGACGACCTCGGCGCTGCGGCAGCGCTGCCCGGGAAGATCGCGCGGCAGCAGGTGCAGCTGGCTGTAGCTGGGTGCCACGGCGGACTCGTAGACGTACTCGGTCCGGTGCGTCACGGTGTACGTCGTCATCGCGCCGCGTTTTTCATCGGCGTGCGGCCGTGCCGTTTGCACTGGCGGCCGGCTGGGCCGGCCCGACGAGCTGGCGCTGCGGCAGCAGCTGCACGAAGTGGACTCGGTCGACCGCGTCGGCGGCGCGCAGCAGGAGGTCGAGTAGGTGCGCGAGGAACGCGTCCAGCTCGGCGCAGTCACCCGCCGCATCCTGCGCGACGAGCGCCGTCGTGTCGACGAGCCGCAGCGCGGTCGAAGCCTCGAGCAACAGCCGCTGCTCGTCGCGCAGGCGGTGATCGCCGTTGGGCAGCGCGTCGAAGTCGTCGATCAGGCGCTGCAGCTGGTAGATGACCGAGCGCGGGTTGCCCTCGTCGAGCAGCAGCAGGTCGAGCAGCGTCTCCAGCTGCGCCTGCGAGCGGTAGCGTCGCCGGTAGGTGATGATGCTCTCGGCCGCCGTCAGCACCGACTCCAGCACGAGGCTGTCGGTCGCCGTGCCGCGCGTCTGCGTGACCGTGGCGCGCAGCAGCGACAGCAGCTGGACGGCGCGCTCGATCCGCCGGCCGGCGTCCATGAAGCGCCAGCCGAGGTCGCGCACCATGCTCTCGTCGCCGAGGCCGCCGAGCGCGAGCAGGCTCTGCATGACGCGCTGCAGCGCGCCCTGGACGACGGCCTGCGGCTCCTCGTCGCTGCTGTGCAGGCGCAGGATCACGCGGTCGAGCGAGCCGACGACGAGCCAGGTGTCGTTCGACAGCTGGTCGCGCACGGCGTATGCGCAGTCCAGCAGCGCGCGGACGGCGTGCGCGAGTGCGCCCGGACGCGCCTCGTCGACGACGAGCGACAGCAGCTCGGCGCCTGGCCCGGCGAGGCGCTTGTCGGCGCCGTGGCCGACGAACCCCGGATACGTCGCGGTGACCTGCGTCAGCGCGACGAGCAGGGCGCGCAGCGATGCGACGCCGGCTGCGTTCGTGCTGCCCTGGAACTCGTTGCGGCGGTCGTCGACCGCGCGCAGCAGGCGCGTGATCGCCTCGGCCCGCTCGGCGTAGCGGCCGAGCCACCAGAGGTTCTCGGCCGCGCGCGAGGGGATCGCGGCCATCGGGTCGATTCCCTCGACAGCCGGGCCGGACTGCAGCCAGAAGCCGGTCAGCCGCTCGGGCTCTGAGGCGAGCACCCAGGTGTCCTTGCTGATCGCCCCGGCCTGGTTGGAGATCCGGTCGCTGCCGGCGTCGGGGGCGACGCGCGTCAGCCCGCCCGGCATGACGACGTAGGAGTCCGTGCGGGCGACCGCGAACGCGCGCAGCACGGTGCGCCGTGCCTCGAGACCGCCGCTCGTCAACGTCGGCGTCGAGGCCATCGCGATCGGCTCCTGCCCGACCCACTCCTGCGGGCGGTGCTCGATCCGCCGGCGCAGCGCGTCGAGCTCGGCAGCGCTGCATTCCCAGCCGAACGTCGCCGCGCTACCGGGCGCTCGCGAGGTCGGGCGCAGGATCAGCTGCTCGAGATTGGCGAGCACGTGCCGGCGCGACCCGTCGTCGCCGCACCACCATGTCGGCACGCTCCCGAGCCGCGGCTCGGTGCCCAGCAGGTGCTTGCCGAGGCGCGGCAGGAACGCCAGCAGCGCCGGGTTCTCCAGCACGCTCGAGCCGAGCGTGTTGACGATCGAGACGTTGCCCGAGCGCGCGGCCTCGACGAGCCCGGGCACGCCGAGGCGCGAGTCGGGCTTGAGCTCGAGCGGATCGCAGAACCAGGCGTCGACGCGCCGCAGGATGACGTGGACCGGCTCGAGCTGCCCGAGCGCTCGCATCCAGACGCCGCCGCGGCGGGCGATCAGGTCAGAGCCCTCGACGAGCGGATAGCCGAGCTCGGAGGCGAGCACGGCGTGCTCGAAGGCGGTCTCGTTGAGCGGGCCCGGCGTCAGCACGACGATCCGCGGGTCGTCGACCCCCGGCGGTGCCACGGTCTGCAGCGCGACGCGCAGCGAGCGGAAGAACGGCGCCAGGCGATGGACCTGCGCCTCGCGGTAGAGGCTCGGCAGGACCCGCGAGATGACGGTCCGGTTCTCGAGCGCGTAGCCGGCGCCCGACGGTGCCTGCGTGCGATCGGAGAGCACGACATAGCGCCCGTCCTTGTCGCGCCCGACGTCGGCGGCGTAGCTGAACAGCTGCTGGTTGCCGGGCAGCCGGATGCCGTCGCAGGAGCGCAGGAAGCCCGCGTGCCCGAAGACGAGCTCTGGCGGAAGCAATCCCCGTCGCAGCAGGTCGCGCGGCCCGTAGAGATCCTCCAGCACGAGGTTCAGCAGCTCGGCGCGCTCGATCACGCCGGTCTCGATCCGCTCCCACTCGCGGCTGCCGAGCACCGCGGGCAGCGGGTCCAGCAGCCAGCGCTCGTCGGCCCGCGCGGACTCGCGGTACGTGTTGTAGACGACGCCGTCCTGGTCGAGCAGGCGCGCGGCCTCGACGCGCCGGCGCAGCAGCTCGTCGAGGCCGAGCTCCGCGATCGACTCGGCGAGATAGGACCAGTGCTCGCGCGGCACGCCGGCCGCGTCGACCATCTCGTCGTAGCAGCCGTCGAGCGGGCGGTAGCCGGCCGCCACCGTCGGGGCCGGCGTCGTGGTGGCGGGATCGTTCACGTGATCGGGGCCCGTGCCTCGGCGGGCGCCGGCATCGGGGCTCGCCGGAGGTCGAGCGTGCGAGGGTATTCGCCGCCGCGCCGATCCTCAACGAGCTCGATCGCTCCCGGCGTGTGCCCGATCGCGCTGAAGCGGCTGGCGCGACGCGCCTCGGCCTCGTTGGCGTTCACCGGGAACGTGTCGTACGCGAGGCCGCCGGGGTGGACGACGTGGTACGCACAGCCGCCGAGCGAGCGCTTGCTCCAGCGATCGACGACGTCGAAGTGCAGCGGCGCGTGGATGCCGATCGTCGGATGCAGCGCCGACGGTGGCTGCCAGGCGCGGAAGCGCACGCCGGCGACGAACGTGCCCGGCGTCGCGGTCGGCTGCAGCGGGAGCAGGACGCCGTTGCAGGTGACGGCGTGGCGCGAGTCCGTCAGCCCGTCGACGCGCACCTGCAGTCGCTCGAGTGAGCTGTCGACGTAGCGCGAGGTGCCCGCGCCGAGGTCCTCGGCGAGCACGTTCCAGGGCTCGATCGCGTCGCGCAGCTCGAGCGTCAGGCCGTCGACGTGGACGACGCCGATGCGCGGGAAGCGGAAGGCGAGGAACGGCTCCAGCCACTCGTGCTCGAAGGCGAAGCCGTCCCGCGCGAGGTCGTCGAGGACGTCGGCGATGTCGGCCTCGACCCACCACGGCAGCAGGAAGCGATCGTGCAGCTCGGTGCCCCAGCGCACGAGTGGCCCGCTGTAGGGCTCATTCCAGAAGCGTGCGACGAGCGCCCGCACGAGCAGCGCCTGGACGAGCGCCATCTGCGGATGCGGCGGCATCTCGAAGCCGCGCAGCTCGACGACGCCGAGCCGGCCGCGCTCGGACTCCGGGCTGAACAGCTTGTCGATGCAGAACTCCGCGCGGTGCGTGTTGCCGGTCAGGTCGGCGAGCAGGTTGCGCAGCAGCCGGTCGACCTGCCACGGCGGCGGCGGGCCGTCGGCGGCGAGCCGGTCCATCTCGGCGAACGCGATCTCGAGCTCGTAGAGGCTCTCGTGGCGCGCCTCGTCGACGCGCGGCGCCTGGCTTGTCGGCCCGACGAAGCGCCCGGAGAACAGGTAGGACAGCGACGGGTGGTGCTGCCAGAACGTGACGAGGCTGCGCAGCAGGTCGGGACGGCGCAGGAACGGGCTGTCGGGCGGCGTCGCGCCGCCGAGCGTCAGGTGGCTGCCGCCGCCGGTGCCGGCGTGCGTCCCGTCGAGCGCGAACTTCTCGGTTCCGAGGCCGGCGCGGCGCGCCTCGGCAGCGAGCGTCGTCGTGCGCGCCACGAGCTCGGCCCACGACTCGCTGGGATGGATGTTGACCTCGATGACACCCGGATCGGCGGCGACCCCGAACTGCTGCAGGCGCCTGTCGCCGGGCAGCGGGTAGCCCTCGACGACGATCGGCAGCTCGAGCCGGCCGGCCGCGGCCTCGACGATGCCGACGAGCTCGACGGCGTCCTCGGCGTCAGTGATCGGCGGCAGGAAGACGTGCGGCGTGCCGTTACGAAGCTCGACGCAGAGCGCCGTGATCGGCGGCGGCTCGACGGCCTGCGCGGTTGGGGTCGCCGTCGGCGGCGTGCCGTCGGGCAGCGGCGCCACCGGCGTCGATCGCGAGCGCTCGAGCTCCGGCGGCGGTGGCGGCGTCCACGTGAGCGAGTCCAGCGGCAGGCGCAGGCCCATCGGCGAGTCGCCGGCGATCAGGAACAGGTGGCCGCGGCGCAGCGCCCAGCGACCGGTCTGCCAGGCACCGTCGCCGGGCTCCCGTCGCAGCGGGATCGCCCAGCCGCGCGGCTCGCCGCGCTCGTCGTCGAGCGTCGAGGTGATCGCGGCGCGCACGATCGCGTCGGCGAGTGGCGCATCGCGAGGATCGATCTCACCGAGCTGCGGCGGGTCGCCTCCGGGCAGTCGCGCCTCCGCCCAGAGCCGTCCGACCGGATCCTCGTAGCCCGCCACCGGGACGTCGTTCGGCAGGCCGAGGCCGGCGCAGATCGCGGCGGTGAGCGCGGCGACGGAGTCCGTGGTCGCCGAGCCCGGCTCGAGCGGATCGGCCAGCAGTGCTGGGTCCTGCCACAGCGGCGTGCCGTCGCTGCGCCAGTGCACGTTGATCTGCCAGCGCGGTAGTGGCTCGCCGGGATACCACTTGCCCTGGCTGTGCTGGATCAGCGCGCCGGGCGCGAAGTCGGGCGCGATCCGCTTGACGAGCTCGATCGCCAGCGGGCGCTTCGTCGGCCCGTCGGCGGCGATGTTCCATTCCGCGCCCTCCATGTCGGTGAGCGAGACGAACGTCGGCTCGCCGCCCATCGTCAGGCGCGCGTCGCTCGTTGTGAGCGTGACGTCGACTGCCTCGCCGAGCGCGTCGATCCGCTCCCACTGCGCGGGCGAGTAGGGCAGCGTCACGCGCGGGTCCTCGTGGATGCGCCGCACGACGTTTGAGTACTCCATCGTCGTCTCGCCCTGGCCGACGACGCCCGAGATCGCTGCCGCGGCGCCGGGCGTGGCGGTGCAGGCGAGCGGGATGTGACCCTCGCCGGTCAGCAGCCCCGACGTCGGATCGAGGCCGATCCAGCCCGCGCCGGGCAGGTAGGCCTCGGTCCACGCGTGCAGGTCGGTGAAGTCCTCCGTCGCGCCGCTGAGCGTCGCGCCGGGCACGACGTCCTCGACGAGCTGCACGAGGTAGCCGGACGCGAAGCGCGCCGCGATCCCGAGCCGGCGCAGCAGCTGCACGAGCAGCCAGGCGCTGTCGCGGCACGAGCCGATCCCGCGGCGCAGGGTCTCGTCCGGCGTCTGGACGCCGGGCTCCATGCGCACCGAGTAGCCGACGTCGCCGAGCACGCGCCGGTTGGCGGCGATGAGGAAGTCGATCGTCCGCATCGGCGTGCGCGGGAAGCTCGCGACCCAGTCGTCGAGCAGCGCCCCGCCGGGCTCGACCGCAAGGTACGGCGCGAGGTCATGCGCGAGCGCGGCCTCGTATGAGAACGGCCACTGCTCGGCGGCCTCGTCGACGAAGAAGTCGAACGGGTTGATGACCGTCATGTCGGCTACGAGATCGACGGTCACCGCGAGCTCGCGGACGAGCTCGGGGAAGACGAAGCGGGCGAGGTAGTTGCCGAACGGATCCTGCTGCCAGTTGACGAAGTGCTGGCCGGGCGTGACCTGCAGCGAGTAGGCGAGGATCGGCGTACGGCAGTGCGGCGCCGGGCGAAGGCGCACGACCTGGGGGCCGAGCTGGACGGGCCGGTCGTACCGGTAGATCGTCTTGTGCTCGATGGAGAGGCGGATGCTCATGGCGAGGACTCGCCGTCCGGTTCGCCGCTGAGGACCGTCGAGCAATGGCGGGCAGTCACGGACCTCACCTCAGGGCGGCTTGGGCGAAGCGCGCAATGGTATCCGTGCGTCGCGCCTGCGCCATTGGCCCGCTGGGCGGATCTCGTTCTCCATCCGGGCCACCCGACGGTCCCGGGGCGCGTGTGGCGTGTGGGCTATGGGTTGGCGATGGCGTCGTTCGCGACCGGCGCCGTGTCGGGGTACAGCGTGCCGGTCGCGACCGGCAGGTCGATGTGCGTGCCGCCGGCGCCGCCGGTGAAGACCGTGATGTGCGGGTCGATCGTGAACAGCGGCAGCTTGTCGGGGTCCGATGTCGTCACCTGCAGGACGAGCCGGTCGCCCGGGTGCACGTGCTGGGAGACGGTGAAGCAGGGCGGATCGAGCTGCATCCGGACGCCCGGATGAACAGGCGTGATGTGGTCCGAGCCGCCACGCAGCTGGGGGTTCATCGCGCACTGCGAGATCCGCCGCAGGTCGTCGCCGTGGGCCGAGTAGAGCGTCGCGATCAGGTCGATCGGTGCGAGCGTGACGGAGCTTGCCAGCGTCAGCTTCGGCAGGCCGAGCAGGATCGTGTCCTCGGTGAACGGGGCCGACGTGAACGTCACGTTGCCGGTCGGCAGGCCGAGGAAGCCGCTTGGATCGCCGGCGAACGACTTCGAGCCAGCGAGCGCGCCGCCCTCGCGCAGCGTGCCGTCGCTCGACGCGTCGAGCGTCAGCGTGCGGGCGACCGAGGGCGGCCACGACGGCGCCGTGTAGATCTCCTTGCGCGCGGGAATCGCGGCATCGACGGTCGGCTCGTCGTTCATGAAGACCTCGACCGGCGGTCCGGTGTCGACGTTGCGCTGCAGCAGCTCGTGGTCGAACCAGGCATGGATCGCGCCGACCCACTGCGCGCCGCGCCGGTTCGGGCAGCAGCCGATGCCATGGTCCCACTGGCCGATCCAGACCTTGTCCTGCGCCTTGGCGCCGCGCGCGTAGAGCCAGTGCAGGTTCGAGATTCGCGCCGCCTGGTCGTTCTCGCCGTGGATGACGAAGACGCTGCCCGGGAAGGCCGCGGCCGCCGCGCTCGCGTCGCGCGCCTGATGCCACGCGGTGTTGACGCCCGACAGCTGCTCGCCGCTTGACAGCGAGCTGTCCTTCAGGCCGCAGCCGATCTGCGGCACGTCCTTGCCGAAGTGCTCGCCGGTCATGCCCATGTCGTCGGGCAGGTTGATCTTGAACGGCAGCTCGCGCTGCAGCGACAGCTGCTGGTAGGCCTCGATCGGGCCGAGGTACTGCGCGTTGTACGGAACGCCGTCCTGCCACTGGTGGTCGTAGACCGAGGACAGCCCGGCGCTCGGCACGATCGTGACGAGTCCCTTCGGCTTCAGCACCGTCGCGGCGAGCGGCGTCGAGCCGACGTAGGAGTGCCCGATCATCCCGACGCGGCCGTTGGACCACGGCTGCGAGGCGGCCCACTCAATGGTGTCGCGCAGGTCCGACTCGTCCTTGGGCCCGAGCGTGTTCAGGCAGCCCGACGAGAGGCCGGTGCCGCGCAGGTCCATGAAGACGACCGCATAGCCGCGCTGGGGGAAGAAGCCCGACAGGCCGAGCGGCTTGCCGTCCTTGCCGGGCAGCGGGATCATCCGCCCGCCGGTGCGGTCGTAGAGCGTGCCGTGGTAGGGGCTCGCCTCGAGGATCACGCCGAGGTTCGTCGCGCCCTCCGGCTTGACGATCTCGAGATGCAGCCGCGTGCCGTCGGCGACGGTCAGCTCGTGCACGGTGCGCTGCACGTTCGTGTACGTCAGCTGCGACAGCCCGCTGAGCTTCGTGTAGTCGACCGGCGCGAGCGAGCGAGGCGTCGCCGCGGGCATCGGCTTCGGCTTGACCGGCTCCTTCTTCGCCTTCGCCTTGTGGACGGGCGTGCAGACGCGGACACTCTTGCCCTTGCGCTTGGCGAGGTGGCAGCGCAACGTCGTGCAGACCCGCACGCTCTTGCCGCTTCGCTTCGCTGTGTGGCAACGCGTGACGGTTGCCTTGCCCTTGGGCGCCTGCTTGCGCTTGGCCGCGCTGGCCGGCAGCGCGAACGCCAGCAGCGCGAGCACCGTTGCGAGGAGGGTCCCGAGGATCAGCCGGCCGCGCACCGGCGCGATGCTAACCGGAAGCCGGCCCGTCGCGCCTGCGCAACCACCGGCGCCGCGCACCGTTACACAGCCATGCCCTGTCCGCGCCTGCTCCTGACAGCCCTTGCCGCCGTCGCCGCGCTCGTCCCCGCGCAGGCGCAGGCGGCCGACACCGTTCTCGCGCCTGCCAACGGAGCCGCTGCGATCACCGCCTACGACGGCCGGGTCGTCTTCAGCCGCCTCGATCCGATGACCGGCAAGTGGGCGCTCGTGCGCTGGCAGGCGGGCGTCGTCGACGTCCTGCCCGTCGCCGAGCGCTCGGTGCCGTTCGACGCCGATGCCGGCTCGGACCGCGCGGGCAATCCGGTCGTCGTCTACTCACGCTGCCGGCAGGATCCCACGACGAGCCTCGCCGGCCTCGCGCCGGCCGCCGACTGGGAGACCGCGCGCGGCTGTGACCTGTATGAGCTCAACCTCAGCGGCACGGCGGCCGAGCACAAGCTCGCCACCGCCAGCAGCGCCAGCGCGTCGGAGACGACGCCCTCGATGTGGCGCGGCGCGCTCGCGTTCGCGCGCCACACCGACGGCGGTGCAGTGCCAAAGATCCTCTATCTCCCAGCCGGCTCCAAGCGACCGCGCCGGCTCGGCGGCGGTGCCGTGCAGGCTTGTACGGGTGCCACCGGATGCGATTTCAAGGGCAGCCACGACGATGTCGAGCAGCTCGATCTCGGCCCGTCGCGGGCGGCGTACGTGTGGCGCATGACCGGTGGCGCCACGTACGGCATCGGCCTCGTCTGGGAGCTGCGCGGTGCGCCGACGGCCGGCGGGTACTCGACGCTGCTCGACAGCGGCCTGGTCAGCGGCGCCTGCGGCTTCGGCCTGCCGAGCGCGCCGGACGCAAGCGCCAGCCCGATTGGCTATCTCGCCGCGGGCGCCGAGTGCGACGTGACGAAGACGAGCTTCGCGACCGCCGACCCGGTGACGGGCGATCACACGACCGCCGACACGCCCGGCGGCCTCGCGGCCGGCGCCGCCCGGGACGGCGACACGATCTACTGGCTGCGCGTCACCGGCCCGGCCGCGAACGTCCCCGTTCCGGGCGTCACGAGCTGCACCGTGGCGACGGCGCAGTGCCAGCTCGTGGCGTCGTCGCTGCCCACCTATGCGCCGTCGCCCCGCGTCTCGCAGAGCACGCCGGCGGACCTCGACCTCGCCCGCTCGGACATGGGCTACAGCTGGGTGCGCGGACCGGCCGGCACGCGCCTACTGCGCCCGCCGGCGCGCATCCCGTGCGCACCCTCGAAGCAGGTCGCGTACGTGGCCACGTCCGCGCGCTGGAGCAGCGGCCACCACTCGGTGCAGGTGCTGCGCCAGGATCCGGGCCACCTGTCGCGCCCGATCGGCTCGCGGCAGTCCCGCAGCTCCTCGCTCGGCGGCCTCGACTCGCGGCTGCTGCACTGCGGCGACCGCGCGCGCTTCACGTACGCCGTCACGACGGCTGGCCGCACGCAGCGCGTGAGCTTCGGCGTCGTCCGCGCGACGCTGCCCGCGAAGTAGCCTGCTCGCAAGCACTGTCGAGCGGGCGGAGGTGGGCGATGGCTGACGAGATCAACCTTGAGATGGTCAAGAAGGTCCAACAGTTCATGTGGTCGGAGGGTGACTTCTCGGCGCTCGCGACCGGCCTCGTGATCGTCGGCGAGATGCTCTGCGAGGCGGCCGACGTCATGCCCGGCGAGCGCGTGCTCGACGTCGCCTGCGGCAGTGGCACCGCAGCGCTCGCCGCCGCGCGACGCGACGCGGTCGTGACGGGTGTGGACTACGTCCCGGCACTGCTCGAGCGCGGGCGCGAGCGGGCGGCAGCCGAGCGCGTGCAGGTCGAGTGGGTCGAGGGCGACGCCGAGGCGCTGCCCTGCGAGGATGGGTCGTTCGACGTCGTGCTGAGCACGTTCGGCGCGATGTTCGCGCCCGACCAGGCGCAGGCCGCCCAGGAGCTGCTGCGCGTCTGCCGCCCCGGTGGGCGGATCGCGATGGCCAACTGGACGCCCGACGGCCTGATGGGCGACCTGTTTCGCACGATCACGAAGCACGCCCCGCCGCCGATCGCGCTCGACCCGCCCGTGCTGTGGGGCAGCGAGGAGCGCCTGCGCACGCTGTTCGGCGAGGGCATCGCGCAGCTCGAGCTGACGCCGCGCGACTTCGTCATGCGCGCTGCGTCGCCCGAGCACCTGCTAGGCGCCATGCGCGCCAACCTCGGCCCGCTGAAGGTCGCCTTCGCCCGTGTCGGGGAGGACGGCGAGCAGGCGCTCGCAGGCGACCTCATCAACCTCATGGAGCAACGCAACCGGGCCACCGGTGGCGCGCTCGCGGCCCCGGCGCGCTATGTCGAGGCCGTCGCCGTCCGCAGCTGACGTTCGCGATGCCCGCGAGACGGGCGTGTAGCGTTGCTCCGGCGCACGGCATGCGACAGCTGGCGGCATTGGCGACCACATCGATCCTTGGAGGCACATCACGATGGCCGGCTATCCGACCGACCTGCGGTACACGGAGCAGCACGAGTGGGTACGGGCCCGAGAGAAGCTCGTGACCGTCGGCGTCACGCAGTTCGGCGCCGATCGTCTCGGCGCGATCAGCTTCGTCGAGCTGCCCTATCCCGGTGAGCTCTTCAAGCCGGGTGACGTGTTCGGCCGCGCGAGCGGAGCGACAAGCGCCGCGCCGCTGAAGATGCCGTTCGTCGGCCAGATCAACGCCGTCAACAAGGCGCTCGAGGATGGGCCGGGCACGATCAACGATGACCCGTACGGCGAGGGCTGGATCGTGCGGATCGAGCCGGGTGACGTCGCTGAGGCCGAGGCGCTGATGGACGCCGCGCAGTACGAGGCGTTCGTGGCGGCGCTGGAGGACTGAGCGTTCGGCGTTCGGCGGGCGTCAGCCCGCCGGATCGGCGTGCACGTCGAAGTAGCGCGCCAGGTCGGCCGGCATCATCGCGAACGGCGGCCGTGGCCAGATGTAGCCGGCGCGCGTGAGCGCGTCGCAGACGAAGCCCGAGCAGATGGCCGTCCCGGCCCATTGGATGCAGAGCTGGGCGCCGCTCAGGCAGAACAGCGCGAGGCCGAGGATCGTTGCGAAGCCGTAGCGCGTGCGCGCCGCCAGCACCGACTCGGCGAAGGCAAGCACCTGGGCTTGGTCGTGGGCATCGACACCGACGCGCACGAGGACGTAGTCATCGGCGTCGTACTTCGCGAGGTTCCCGCGCGCGACGCCCTTCGTGAGCGCCTCGACGATCGAGCCGTCCTCGCTGACGACGAGGACGGCATGCGAGAAGCGCCGGTATGGCGCCTCGTAGCGCCGCAGCCACGAGCCGGCCTTGATCGCCCACGAGTAGATCCCCTGCGACCGCACGCCGGTCAGCAGGATGTCACCGGCCTGCGGCTTCGTCGCCGTGTTGCCGGGCGGATGATGCGTGACGCGTGGCATGAGCGCCTATTTCATCATCGGATGCCGACGGTCGAGCACGTTTCCTGCGAAACCCGTAGCACGATACGCGCTACGCTAGTGCACATGGCACGTTCGCTTCACGTTCGTCTCGATGACGCATCGTCGGCAGCGCTGGACGTCGTGCGGGCCAGCGGCATGACTGACTCAGAAGCAGTGAGGGCGGCGTTGCAGGAGGCAGCGGCGCGGCGCCGCGTACGGTCGGCGATCAGCCAAGAAGTGCAGTTGCTCGCCGCTGACGACCGCGACCTCGAGGAGATGCGCGTGATCCGTGAGCAGATGGCGGAGCTCGCGCCGCCGCCAGTCGCCTGAGATGGTCCGCGGCGAGCTGTATCGCCTTCCCGCGCCCCGTGACGTCCGCGGGCATGAGCAGCGTGGTGCGCGCTACGCGGTGATCGTGCAAGCGGACGAGTTCCTCGGTCTGTCGACGACGCTTGTCGCGCCGACCTCGATCAGCGCTCGTTCGGCGAGCTTTCGCCCGACGATCTCAGTCGATGGCCACGAGACCCGCGTCATCGTCGAGCAGGCGACCGTCGTCGATCCGCAGCGACTCGGCGCACTCGCAGGACGTCTGGATGCGGCCGAGCTGCGCGCCGTCGATACTGCGCTCGCCCTGATCCTCGGCCTGTAGACCCGTCAAACCGCCGAAGCGGGCTCGTCAGCTTGCTGCGTGCGCGAGTGTCTGGACGAGTCGGGCGATCACCACCGCTCCGAGCACGCGGCGAAACCAGTTGGCGCCGTCGGTCAGCTCGAGGTAGGCGAAGACGGCCAGGCCGACGTTCGAGATCGCGTCGGCGTAGTCGTTCGTGCGCCCGTTCGTGACCCCGGCCACGGCGCTTCCTGCGAGCGCGACGATGAGCGGCGGATTGGGGAACTGGACGAGCACGAAGCGCTTCGGCCAGCCCGCCTGGCCGCGGCGCCAGGCAGCTGCGATGTCAACCGATGCCATGCGCGTGCCCTGTCTTCGACCCTCGTCGGAGGGGCGCCATCGGGTCGGCTACGCCGATGCCGCGGCAAACGCGGCATCGAGCGTCTTGGTCGTCTGCGGCCCTCTCAGCGTCCGCACGATCCGGCCCTGCGCGTCGAGCGCGAACGTCATCGGCAGCCCCGGCAGGCCGTAGCGGTCGCCGGTCGTGCTGTCGGCGTCGCGCAGGACGGGGAACGACCAGCCGTAGCGGCTGATGAAGCGCGCCGCGTCGTGCGCGTTGTCGCCGGTGTCGACGCCGATCAGGCGGATGCCCTTCGCCTGCTGCGCGAAGTGCGTCAGCTGCGGAGCCTCCTGCTGGCACGGATGGCACCAGCTCGCCCAGAAGTTGACGAGCACCGGATGGCCGCGCAGCGAGGCGAGGCTGACGGTCGGCGCGTGCAGCACCTGCGTCGGAAGCGGCGGCGCCGCCCGCTTTGCCGTCGCGCCCTGCTTCGTGCCGAGGCCGATGACGAGCAGCATGAGCGCCGCAGCTCCGACGACGGCGATCACGAGCAGCCGCGTCCTCGACATCAGTCAGCTCGCGGCGAGCGCCGGGATGTCGTGCACGATGTCGCTCGGCTTGAAGTTCGCCGCGTAGATCGTCGTCAGCTTGCCGCTCGCGCTGATGCCGTAGACGAGCGCGGAGTGGGCGACGAGCGTCGGGTCCGAGGAGTCCCTCTCGGAGCCGACGTTCCACGCCTTCCACGTGCTCCCCAGCTCGTGCGCGTTGCCGATCAGGTACTGCATCCGACCGGTCATCGCGTGCTGGTGCAGGAACTCGGCGACGGTCTTGGGTGTGTCGCCGTGCGGATCGACGGAGACCGCGATCATCGCGACGTCCTTGGCCTTGGCGCCGAGCTTCGCCTGGACGACGCGCAGGTTCGTCGCGATCAGCGGGCAGACGTCCGGGCAGCGCGTGTAGAGGAACGTGACGAGCGCGACCTTGCCGCGGTACTGGCTCAGCGTCACGCGCTGGCCGAGCGAGTTGCGCAGGTCGATCGGCGGCGCCGCGACGACCGGTGACACCGTCGCGCCCGTGAACGTCGGCGACGACGACCGCTTGACGTGGTTGGGCAGCTGCTCCTTCTTCGAGCTGGCGGCGATCGCAAGCGTCGCGACGAGCGCAACAGCCGCAAGCGTCGCGAGCGGCAGCAGGATCTTCAGGCGCGACGGGCGAGCGAAGGCGGGCGCGTCGGGCGTCTCGGCGGCGGGCGTTGGTACGTCAGGGTCGGGCGTGGGCGGGTCCGTCATCGCGGGTGCAAGGTAATGGGTCGGTCGCGCCCGCTGCGCCGCACCCGTCGGTGTGACGCGCGGCCCGCGTGATCCGCTAGCCGATGCACCAGCTCACGATTCCCGATGCGCTGACGTGGAGCTGCGGGCTGAGCAGGGCGGCGAATCCGCTGAGCGAGCAGAGCATCACGCTGACGCGTGTCGCCTGCATGCCGTTCAGCCAGGCCAGGCGGCGCCCGATCCGTCGCTTCGGTGCCAGCATCGCGAAGAGCAGCAGCGCGAGCACGGCCTCGTCGAGCATCGCCACGAAGTCGGGGATGCCGATCGGCGACGGCTCGCCGGCGGACGGGCCGACGGGCAAGCCGACGAAGCGGGTGACGAGCCAGATCCCGATCAGGGCGACGCTCGCGATCGCGGCCGGGCGCAGCACGCGCGTGTCCTGCGGGTCGTGGTACAGCCACCCCGCCCACATCACCTGGGCATACGAGAGCAGTCCGTAGAGGATCGCGAACAGCAGCGCGTGGCTCGCGTTGTTGAACATCGCGCGGGCGTCGACGACCGCCGCGGCGCCCGACAGCGCGATGAGCAGCATCACGCGCGGTGATCGCACCACCTCGACCGCCGTTGCCGAGAGCGGGCCGCCGTCCGGCGGCGCGTCCTGCGTGGGCGGATTCTGCACAGCCGTCGCCATCTCACACACGATACGGCGAGCGCCGACGGGGCGGCTCATCGTCGTGCGTCCTGGCGCGTCGCCGCGCGCGTCAGGCGGGCACGGACCACAGGGCGCCGTTGCCGGCCGGGCGCTGGACGGCGCGACCCTCGGCGACGGCGGTGATCAGGGCGCGCTGCACGGCCACGCTGTCCGGCGGCGCGAGGTGCTCGGTCATGACGGCGTCGATCTCGGCGGTCGCGAGCGGATACGGAAACGCGGCAAGCACGTCGACGACGTCGGTCGGTGGCGGCTGGCGCCGGAGCGTCGGATCGAGGTTGGCGATGACCACGTCGTAGGCTTCGACGGGCTGAAAGCCGCCGGCCTCGAGCCGGCGCCCGTCCGTCGTCTCGAAGCCGAGCGAGGGCGCCGTGTAGCGGACCGCGCCGTCGCTGTTGGCAGCGCGGCCCTGGAACTCCGTCGGCGATCCGGCGGCGGTGCGCGCGCGAGCGCGGTCGGCCTCGTAGGCGGCGAGCACCTCGGGAGCGTCGATCGCGGCAACGACGGCGCTGGCGTCGAGGCCCGGCACCACCGCCAGCGACGAGCGCAGCGTGTCCGGGTCCTCGAAGAGGCCCGCGCTCGTGAACTGGCCGAACTGCAGGGCGCGGAACGCCGCGTACTCGAGCTCGGGCGCCATCAGGCGCGTCGCGACGATCGCGCGACAGGCAGGCGACGTCGGGCTCAGGCTCGGCTTCAGCGTCATCGCGAACGGCATCCCGAAGCGCGCGAAGCTGATCTGCCCGACCGCGCCTCGCAGCGGCGTGAAGCCGCGTTTCACGTACGCCGACGTGTCTTCCGACAATCCGATCGTGACGAGCGTCCAGCGCAGCTGGTCGCCGTAGCGCCAGCGCAGCGTCGCGAACGCCGGCGACGCCGAGTACGCCCACGGGCAGCCCGGATCGGTGAAGTGCGTGACCTCGATCACATGCTCATCGTGGCAGGTGGCCGATCTCGCCTGTCGCAGACGACGCCGGGCTGCTTTCGCGCGATCCCGGCCGTGCGGTCGCGAGCTGCTCAGCGGGCGAGCACGACGATGACGAGGATCAGCACGATCGTCATCAGCAACCCGGCTCCGAGTGAGTACGTCCGCCACTGGGAGCGCCAGAACGCGATCCGCGCGGGATCGCTCACGTTGTGGCCCTCGGGCGGCGTTCCCGTCCAGTCGTCGTCATCGTCCATGGCGAAGCAGATACCCGCGGACCGTCAAACGGATACGCCTCGGTGAACGAGCTCCGCGCTGGGGCTGCTGCTCACCAGTCCTGCGTGCAGCCGAGCGCCTCCATCGTGTGCGCCGTCCATTCGGCGGCGTCGAGGCCCTTGATGACGAGCCACTCCTGCGTCTCCTTGCCGTTGTGGACGAAGAGCCGCCCGGCCCCCGCCTCGACGAGCTCGGCGCAGCGGCCCGGGTGAAGGCGGACGACGAGCTCGCCGCTGTGCAGCATCGCGAAGCTCTGCCCGGCGGCCTTCAGCAGTGGCGCGTCGTCGGGACCGGTCGTCAGCTTGACGTCGAGGCGTCCGCCGAAGCGGCTTCGCAGGGAGTTGAAAATCGCTGCGGGATCTTGCGTGTCGGGCATTCAGACGATGCTAGCCCCGTCGCTTGGCCGGCCGGTCGTGTTTGGCGCGCTCGCATTCTGCGCCGGCCGTGCTCAGGCGCGGGGCCGCTGGGTGACGTCTCGCGCCTCGTGCCGAGCGCGATCGCGGCAATACATCGTGCTACTATGCATATGGCCTCGACCCATAGGAGCACAAGTGAACATCCACAAGGATCTCGTCGCAGCGTCCGCGACGCCGCTCGTGCTCGCGATCCTCGGCGAGGGCGAGAGCTACGGCTACGCGATCCTCAAGCGGGTGCGCGAGCTCTCCGGCGGCGACCTCGAATGGACCGACGGGATGCTCTACCCGCTGCTCCACCGCCTCCTCAGGCTCGGGTATGTGACGACGGAGTGGCGGGCACCGGACGAAGGGCGCCGCCGCCGGTATTACGCGATCACCGCCGATGGGCAGGCCGCGCTGGCAGAGCAGCAGCGGCAGTGGCTCGCGGTGACGCGGGCGCTCGGCGGAGTCTGGCGGGGCTCAGGCCAGCTGGCGTCGGCGCTCGGCGAGGCCTGACAGATGGATGGCGTGGAGTCCCAGATCGCCGAGTGGCGGGCGTACGTCGCGAAGGCCCCGGCCGTCAGTGGCCGCGATGTCGACGAGCTCGACGCGCATCTGCGTGACCAGATGGCCGAGCTCGACGCCGTCGGCCTGGCCGCCGACGAGGCGTTCCTCATCGCCGTAAAGCGGCTGGGCGACCTCGACGCGCTGTCGCGCGAGTTCGCTCGCGAGCACAGTGGCCGGCTCTGGAAGCAGCTCGTGCTGAGCGACGACGCTGACGCGCCGGCCCGCGCAGCGGGGTTATCGGGCGGGTTGCTGCAAGCGATGCTCTTCGCGCTGTGGGCGGCGGTGGCGGTCCAGGTCGCCCGCCTCGTCGCGCAGTTCCCCGACGAAACATCGATGGGGCTGCTGCGCAACGTCGGCCTGCTCGTGCTGCCGTTCCTCGCCGGCTACTTCGCCTGCCGCCGACGGCTCGGCGCGCGCGGCTGGGCGCTGACAGCCGCGCCGTTCGCACTGTTTGCGCTCGTGGTGAACGTCTATCCGTACGCAGTCGACTCGACCACGGGGTACCTCGTCGCCGCCCACCTGCCGGTGCTGCTGTGGTTCGCGGTCGCGGTGCCGTACATGGGCGGCACGATCGGGTCGCACGAGCGGCGCATGGACTTCGTCCGCTTCACCGGTGAGTGGTTCATCTACTACGTGCTCATCGCGCTCGGAGGCGGTGTGCTGCTTGGGCTCACCGCGCTGATCTTCGACCCGATCGGGATCGACGTCAGGCAGGTGGTCGAGTGGGTGCTGCCCTCTGGCGCTGCGGGAGCCGTGATCGTGGCCGCCTGGCTCGTGGAGTCCAAGCAGCACGTCGTGGAGAACATGGCGCCGGTGCTGACGCTGCTGTTCACGCCGTTGTTCGCCGTGATGCTGACGATGGCCGCGGTGGCTTACGCCGCGTCGGGTCTGGGCGACGAGTTCGATCGCAAGCTGCTCGGGGTCTTCGACGCGCTGCTCGTGGTCGTGCTGGGGCTCGTGCTGTACGCGATGTCGGCACGTGAGCCGTCGTCATCGCCCAGGCTGATGGACCGCGTCCAGCTGCTCGCCGTCACGAGCGCGCTCGTGCTCGACCTGATGGTGCTCGGCACGATGGTCGCACGCATCGGCGACCTCGGGCTCACGGCGAACCGCGTGGCGGCGCTCGGGCTCAACCTCGTCCTGCTCGTGAACTTGGCGGAGGCAGCGTGGCTCTCACTGCGGTTTCTCGCGGGGCGCAGCGCGTTCACACGCCTCGAACGCTGGCAGACGTCCTACCTTCCCGTCTTCGCCCTCTGGGTCGCGGCCGTCGTCGCCTTCCTTCCCCCGTTGTTCGCATTCGCCTGATGCCCCCCGCGGCGGCAATCGGCGTATCGCCGTCCGTGGGCGCGCGTAGGGCCGCCCCGCCGGATCACACGTACGGATCGCGCTCGACCACGCGCTCGCGAACGGGCGGCGCGGTGCGGCGCTCGGCCTGCATGAGCCAGAACAGGGAGATGATGAGGCCGAGTACGCCGACCACCATGAGGATCACGCCCACGGTCGCGATCTGAATTCCGGAGACCGTGGCGGTGACCGCGTACTTGAGTATCGCGCCGAGCGCGATGAGTGAAATCGATGTCCCTATGCCCATGACGCGTTCTCCTCTCGAGCCGAGTTGCGCTGCGAATGACGAAGCTGTGACATCTCGGACGCCCTGTGAGGGTGCGTCGTGGACTTCATCGTTCCCGCTACCCGGCTTCGTCATGCCATGCGACCGTGCCGATGCGCCGCAGCGGCACGGCCAGCCGCTTCAGTCGGCGAAGGTGACGATCTTGTCGATTCCCGAGATCACGAACACGCGCTCCACGGCGGGCGATCCGCGCAGCAGCGTCAGGCGATGGGAGTTCGCACGCGAGCGCGCGTCGGCGCTCACGATCAGACGGATGCCCGTCGAGTCGATGAAGGTCAGGCCCGACAGGTCGAGCACGATCGACGCTGCGTCGGTGGCCTCGGCGACGTCGAGCGCTCGCTCGACGTCGGAGGCGTTGGCGAGATCCAGCTCGCCGCTGAGGGCGATGGTATGCACGTCGCCGTCGCGGTCGGATGTCATCGAAAGGCGGCCGAGGCCAATGACCTCGGCGGGGCGCAGCGGCTCGTGCTGTGAGGCGTCAGCGCTCATCCACAATCACCTCCAAGGTTCTCGCGGGTCCTGCCCCTGCCCTGTGGGAGCAGGCGACGTTCCCATGATCTACTCCGTCATTGGCGCGCCCGCACCGGTCGCGCCGACGCGCAAATCCTAATCAGCCGATATCGCTCGCGACAAGGGCCAGATCGCGCCGATTGCGCCAAGACGAGCGGGCGCGATGAGCAAGCTCGTCAGCTGGCGGGGTGACCGGGCACGATGCGGTCCTTCACGTCTTGAAAGAAGACCGTCTCGACCGCTGGCCCGAGATGCGTCTCGATCGGATCGAGGACGAAGCCGACGTGGTCACCGAGGTCGTGGCGAGCACGGATCTCGCCGGCAAACCACGTCGGGCAGCCGGCGAGGATCGGCAGCCCGTGCGGTCCGGCGGACCAATCGCAACGCTCGAGCTTGTCGATCTCGTCGCCGGTCTCGCCGCCGAACAGCTTTGCCAGCGCGAGCTCCGTGCGCGGGAGCACGTGGACCGCAAGCGCACGGGCGTCGCATGCGATCCGGAACGTGCGGTTCTCGCGCGAGAGGCAGGCGAGGAAACGTGGCGGGTGGATGCTGCACTGCGTCGCGAAGCCGATCATGCAGCCGTCGCGCAGCCGCCCGTCCGTGGCGGTGACGACGAACAGCGGGTAGTCGAGCGTTGCGGCGAGCTGGGAGAACGTGGCGCGTTCGCCGGTCATCCCCGGACGCTATCCGCAATCGGGCGTTCAGAAACAGCGCCGGTGCGGCGAGCCGGGCCGCTACCCGTCGAGCAGCTCGAGCACGGCTACCTCGACGGGGCCCTGCAGCGCCGTCGCGGCCGGGTCGTTGCCCGCGAGTTCGAGCGCGGGCCTGATCGTCTGACCATCGCGGTAGCGGTCGAAGACGCGCGGGTCGATGTACGAGC
Source organism: Solirubrobacteraceae bacterium (assembly GCA_036271655.1). Taxonomy (GTDB): domain Bacteria; phylum Actinomycetota; class Thermoleophilia; order Solirubrobacterales; family Solirubrobacteraceae; genus CADCVQ01. Next base: position 15,904 of record DATBAE010000029.1, on the reverse strand, counting down.
TGCGCGCGACCGCGGGCGTGTTGCCGAGGTAGTAGGCGACCTCCTTGACGACGCGCATGATCGCGCGCTTGCGCGCCGGCTGGCTGAGCCGGTCGGGCTCGGTCACCGCGAGCCCGACAGCCGCCAGGACGGTCGCGCCCCAGGTCCGGAAGTCCTTCGCCGAGGCATCGGTGCCGGTCGCCGCCTTGACGTAGGCATTGATGTCCGGCGAGCGCACGTCGCACCAGCGCCCGTCGCGCTTGTAGGCGAGCAGCTCGCCGCTGCCGCCGCGGCGCCGCTTGAGCGTGCCGACGACGTCTGCGACCTGCCGATCGACGACGGCGTGCACGCGCCGCTTGGACTCCTTGGCGATGTAGTCAAATCCGATCGTCTCGCCGTCGATCGTCACGTGGCGCTTGAGCATTGTCGCGAGACCGTACGTCTCGTTTGTGACCGTGTAGACCTCTGAGCCGATCCGGAAGAACCCGCGGTCGAGCAGTCGCGCGGCGCAGGCGAGGACCTGCTCGCGCGACATGTCCGCGAGAGCGAGATCGTGCTCGACGACGGCGCGCAGCGCCGGCAGCGCCCGCGCGAACACGAGCATCTCGTCGAACTTCGCGCGGTCGCGGCGCACGCGCCAACGCGGGTGGTAGAGGTACTGCTTGCGGCCGCGGGCGTCGATCCCGGTCGCCTGGATGTGCCCGAAGGGGTCGGGCGAGATCCACGCCTCGCGCCACGCCGGCGGGATCACGAGCGCTGCGATCCGTGCGACCGTCTCGCTGTCGGTGATCCGCTCGCTCTCCTCGTTGAGATACATGAACCCCTTGCCACAGCGCCGCCGCGCGTAGCCGGGGGCGCTCGGGTTCGAGCGGCGTAACCGCCCACCAGACAGAGCGTCAGCTCTTCCCTGCGGTGGCCTTACCGCCCTTGCGACCGGCGGCCTGCTTCTGAGCGCGGTTGCCGCCGCTGCCGGGGCCGCTGGACTTGCGCGACTGGCTGCTGCCGCCCTTGTGGCTGTTCTTGCCGCCCTTGCTCGAGGCGCCGGGCGTGTTGGCGATCGCGGCGGCACGAGACTTGCTCATGCCCTTCTCGCGCAGCCCCTCGTATTGCTCGTCGTTCTTGATCGACGGTCCGTGATCCTTGGCCATGATCGTGTCCTCCTGGGTTCGATTTGCTCGCGCATTGCGTCTGGGTCTGCGTGTCGCACGCTGCGGGCGCGCTCATGCCTCGGCGATACCCGCTTCTCCGAGCGAGCTCACCGCCATGGCCGCTCCGTCGGTGGGGAGCTTCCGCAGGCTGAACACCCAGAGCTGGACGCTCAGAGCGTCCAGAACCGTGTGGTCGCTGTCGCGCGGCCGACGTAGACTCGCCTCCGTACCCTCGACCGGGGGCTCATCGGTGGCTGGTGGAGCACGCTGGCCGAGGAAGGCGCATGCGCAAGCTCCAGAGCCAGGGCGTTCATCACATCACGATCGTTGGCGCTGATCGTCAGACGTCGATCGACTTCTGGGAGGGGGTGCTCGGGATGCCGTTTGTCTTTGAGCAGCCGAATCTCGATCGGGCGTCAGAGAGTCATCTGTACTTCGATCCGGGTGATGGGCGCCTGATCACGATCTTCACGAACGAGGAGCGCGCGGTCGACGCGACTCGCACCCCGACGGACGCCGGCTGCGTGCATCACGTCGCGTTCTCGATCTCGCAGGCCACGTTCGCGCAGACCGTCGAGCGGCTCGACGAGCGAGGGATCGAGCACAGTGGAGTGAAGGACCGTGGGTTCATGGACTCGATCTATTTTGAGGATCCACTTGGGTTGTTGATTGAGCTTGCGTCGTATCGCTTTGAGCCGCCGGCGGGCCACTCGCATGCGGATGTGCTCTTGGAGGCGCATCGGATCAGGGTCGGGCGCGATGATCACCACATCGATCGTGAGCACGTGGCCGACGCGATCGAGGCGCTCGTGCTGCGCTCCCGGGAGTCCCTCAGCGACGTGCTGCCGGATACTCCCTAGCTTGCGGTATGTGAGGATCTACAGCGACGAGCGGGGCGACAGCCACTTCGAGGATCTGTCACCGGCGATCGTCGTGGAGCGCTACGCGGGGGCCGAGTGGCTGATCTCCCAGCCGCTGCCCGTCGAGGACCTCTGGTTCCGCCGGGTCACCACGGAGTTCCCCGACGAGCCGCACCTCGCGCCGCGCCGTCAGCTGATCGTCACGCTTGCGGGGGAGTCCGAGGTCGAGGTCACCGACGGCGAGAAGCGCCGGTTCGGCCCCGGAAGCGTGATTCTCGTGGAGGACACGACCGGCAAGGGGCACAGGACGCGCAGGATCGGCGACACGATCCGCGAGACGCTGTTCATCGCGTTGCCGGAGCCATCTGCCGGATCCGGCGACGGCGGCAACGACGCCCCGCTGTAACGGTCGCGAGCAGGGCGTCCGCCGCTCGTAGACTGGCCCGGTGACGGTCGCCTTGACGCTGCTCGACGACGTGCTCTGGCGAGGGGCGCCCGTCGCCGGGGACCGTGCGCGAGCACTGCTGGCGGCGCTGGCCGCGGAGGGTGGCCGGCCGGTTCGGGCCGAGCGGCTGATCGACCTCGTCTGGGGCGACGAGGCACCCGCGAACGCGACGAAGACGCTGCAGGTGCTCGTCTCGCGCACGCGGACAGCCTGCGGTGCCGACGCGATCGCGCGCGAGGCGACGGGCTACCGGCTCGGCGTCGACCCGGCCGATGTCGACTCTGTGCGACTGGCGGCGCTCGTGCGCGACGGCGCCGCGGCACTGGACGGCGACGCCGAGGGCGCGGCGACGCTGGCCGGCGAGGCGCTGGCGCTGGCCGACGGCCTGCTCGCACCGGCGCACGACGAGGTGGGCCCGCTGCCCGACGTCCGCCGTGCAGCGGGGGACGATGTCGCGGTCGCGCGCGTGATCCTCGCGCGCGCCCGCAGCCGGATGGGTGCGCACGTGTCCGCGCTGCCCGCGCTCGAGGCCGCGCAGGCGCAGCGCCCAGAGGACGAGGCGCTGCTCGCCGATCTGCTGCACAGCGAGGCCGCGGTGCGCGGCCCCGGGGCGGCGCTGGAGCGCTTCGAGCGCCATCGAAGCGACCTGCGCGAACGTCTTGGCACGAACCCCGGCGAGCGGCTGCGGCGCACGCACCGCGACCTGCTCGCCCTCGACCAGCCCGTCCGCAGCGGCGTGCGCTACGACGCGAGCTCGTTGCTGGGCCGCGACCGCGACATCGCTCGCCTGCGGGCGATGCTGGCCGAGTCGCGCGTCGTCTCGATCGTCGGGCCCGGCGGGTTGGGCAAGACGCGACTCGCCCATGTCATCGCGCGCGATGCCGGCCAACCGGTCGTGCATGTCGTCGAGCTCGTCGGCGTCACGGCCGGCGAGGACGTCGTCGGCGAGATCGGCTCCGTCCTCGGCGTGCGCGACTCCGTCAGCGCCCGGCGGACGCTGACGCCCGAGCAGCGCGCCGACGTGCGCGCGCGCATCGCGCAGCGGCTCGGGCAGTCGCCGAGCCTGCTGATCCTGGACAACTGCGAGCACGTCGTCGGCGCCGTCGCCGAGCTGGCGGCGTACCTCGCCACGGTGGCTGCGGACCTGCGCGTGCTCACGACGAGCCGTGCGCCGCTGGCGATCGCCGCGGAGCGCGTCTACATGCTCGGGGAGCTGGACGTCGCCGACGCGGCTGCGCTGTTCTGCGAGCGCGCGCTCGCCGTCCGGCCCGATGCGCGGCTTCCGGACGATGTCGTCGGGCAGATCGTGGCGCGGCTCGACGGCCTGCCGCTCGCGATCGAGCTGGCGGCGGCGAAGGCGCGCGCGATGGCCGTCGAGGAGATCGACCGTCGCCTGGAGAACCGCTTCGCGCTGCTGCGCGGCGGCGATCGCAGCGCACCGGATCGCCACCAGACGCTGCTCGCCGTCATCGACTGGTCCTGGAACCTGCTCGGCGAGGCCGAGCGGCGCGCGCTGCGCCGGCTGGCTCTGTTCAACGACGGGTTCACGCTGAGCGGGGCGGAGGCAATGCTCGGCGACGGCGCCATGGAGGCCGTCCAGGGTCTCGTCGACCAGTCGCTGCTGAGCATCCGGGACGCCGCCGGCGGCCTGCGTTACCGGATGCTCGAGACCGTCCGTGAGTTCGGCCGCATGCAGCTCGTCGACGCCGGCGATGTCGACGACGCGCGCGCTGCCCGCCGCGCCTGGGCGATCACCTACGCCAGCAGCCACGGCGACGGCATGATGGGCGCCGGCCAGTTCGTGGCGATCGATGCGATCGCCGCCGAGGAGGTCAATCTGGCCGACGAGCTGCGCGACGCGATCGGCCGCGGCGACAACGACACCGCGATCGTCATGCTCGCTGCGCTCGGCATGTTCTGGACGATCCGAGGCGAGCACGCTCGCCTCGTCGCGCTGACCGCGGCGGTTGCCGCCGCGGTCGCCGATTGGCGGCCGCCGCCCGAGCTCGAGGATGCCGCCCGCGGGGCGCTGGCCGTCGTGCTGATCACTGCGATGGCGACCGTCGATACCCGCAGCGCCCCGATCCGGGAGCTCCTGCGGCGCCTCGGCCCCGGCGGGCAGCGACGCCTGGCGGGCATGGTGGCGATGCTGCTCGACCACGACCCGTCGGATCCGGCCGCGTTTCTTGTGCGGCTGCAGCGGCGGGCCGCGGACGCCGATCGCGATGTTGCGCTCCCGGCGCTGCAATGGCTCAGCCATATCCACGAGAACGCGGGCGATCCGGTGGCTGCGCTCGAGGCCGGTGAGCTCGCGCTCGCGCTAGCGCTCGCCGGCGACGACGATGCGCCCTGGACGGCGGCAATCTTGCGCACCCACCTCGCCGCGCTGACGATGCATGTCGGCGATCACGCCGCCGCGCGCGAGCACGCACTCGCCGCCCTGCCCGTCTTGCAGCGGCTCGGCGCGACGGACGACGAGCTCCAGCTGCGCACGCTGCTGGTACTTGGCGCGGTTGCCGAGGGGCGCATCGCCGACGCCGAGACGGAGCTGGCGCGGATCGACGCGCTCGACGACCGCGAGGCGCTGTTCGGCGGCCTCGCTTTCCGGCAGATCGGTCACGCCGAGCTCGCGCTCGCGCGCGGCGATCGTGCGGGCGGGCTGCGTCTGTACCGCGAGTGTGCGGCCCACATGGGCGCGCTGCGCATCTCGGGCATCGAGCCGACCGGCATGGAGCCGTGGGCGCTGTTCGGCGAGTCGACGGCGCTGACGGCGCACGCCTACCACGCCACGACTGCCGACGACGAGAAGCACGGCCGCGGGTTGATGCGCATGTGCCGCGAGCGCGCGCTGCGCGTGCTCGGCGCCGATACGACGGCGCTGGACCTGCCGGTCGTCGGTCTCGTGCTGTTCGGGCTCGGTGCCTGGGGCCTGCTGCGCGATGCGATGCCGGCCGAGGAGGCCGTCGAACTGCTCGTGATCGCCGACTGCTTCGCCTACAACCGCGCGATCCCCACGATGGCCTGGGAGCATGTCGCGCTGCGCGCCGAGGAGCACGCGCCCGGTGCAGTGGCAGCCCTGGGCGCGCGCCACGGAGGCCGCGAGACGCCGGAGCTGCTCGGCGCCGCGCGTAGCGTCGTCGAGCGGCTGCCGGCCTGACGGCATGCCTACATGTGGCGCTTGTAGCTGCGCACCGCGAGCGGGGCGAAGATCGCGATCACGGCGAAGCCGGCGAGCAGCGTCCAGCCGACCTCGCCGCTGACCGCCCCGTTGTTGGCGAGGTCGCGCGTCGCCGAGACGAGGTGTGAGACCGGGTTGATGTTCACGAAGTCCCGCAGTCCTCGTGGCAGCGTGTCGACCGGCACGAACGCGTTGGACAGGAACGTCAGCGGGAAGAGGATCATCATCGAGAACCCCTGGACGCTGCGGGCGCTGCGGGCGATCGTGCCGATCCACGTGAAGATCCAGGCCATCGCCCAGCCCGTGAAGATCGCGAGCAGGATCGCGGCCAGCACGCCGAACACGCCGCCCTGTGGGCGGTAGCCGATGATCACACCCATGACGAACGTCAGGCTGGCGGCGATGAGGTAGCGCACGAGATCGGCGACCATCGGGCCGGCGAGCGGCGCGATCCGTGCGATCGGCAGCGACTTGAAGCGATCGAAGACGCCCTTCTCCATGTCCTCGCGCAGCTGCACGCCTGTGGCCATGCACGTCGTCAGGACGGTCTGGGCGACGATCCCCGGGATCATCAGCGGCAGATAGCGTCCGACGTCGCCGGAGATCGCGCCGCCGAAGACGTAGGCGAACATCGCCGTGAACAGCAGCGGCTGGAGCGTGACGTCGAAGAACTGCTCGGGGTTGCGGCGCATGTTCTTCAGCGCGCGCCAGGCCATCGAGAGCGTCTGACTTACGGTGTCGGCGACGCTGTTTCTCGGGCGCGCGCGGGCGACGGCCGCGGCAGGGTCGACGGCGAATGCGGGCACGGTGCTCATCGGGCCACCTCCAGGGCGGGCTCTTCGTGGCTGGTGACGTCGTCGTCTGCGCCTTCGGGGCCCTCGTCTCGCTGGCCGGCGTCGTGGCCGGTGATCGCGAGGAAGACCTCGTCCAGCGTCGGCTTGGCGACGCTCACCGAGACGATCCCGACGCCAGCCTCGCGCAGGGCGATCAGCGCGTCGGCCGCGCGGTCGGCGACGGCAAGTGGTGCGTTGATGCGCCCGGACTCCGGGGACAGGACGGGCTCGCTGTCGAGGACGCGGCGGATGACGTCGCACGCCAGCGCCTGGTCTGCGTCCGCGGCGAGCTGCAACTGCAGCGTCGAGTCGCCGACCGAGGCCTTGAGCTCGTCGGGCGTGCCCTCGGCGACCTTGCGGCCGCGGTCGATGACCGCGATGCGGTCGGCGAGCTGATCGGCCTCGTCGAGGTACTGGGTCGTGAGCAGGACGGTGCAGCCGTCGGCGACGAGGCCGCGGATCGTGTCCCACATCTGCCCGCGCGTGCGCGGGTCCAGGCCCGTGGTCGGCTCGTCGAGGAAGATCAGCGGCGGCCGCGTGATGAGGCTGGCCGCGAGGTCGAGCCGCCGTCGCATGCCGCCGGAGAACTGCGACAGCGGCTTGGCGGCGGCCTCCTCGAGGTCGAACTGCGCGAGCAGCTTGCGGGCGATCGAGCGGGCCTCGGCCGAGCGAATGCCCTGCAGGCGTCCGAAGAGCCAGAGATTCTCGCTCGCCGTCAGGTTCTCGTCGACCGAGGCGTACTGGCCGGTGACGCCGATCAGCTGGCGGACGCGGTGCGGCTCGCGGGCGACGTCGACCCCGAAGATCCGGGCCTGCCCGGCGTCGATCGGCAGCATCGTCGCGAGCATGCGCAGCATCGTGGTCTTGCCCGCCCCGTTGGGACCGAGCACGCCGTAGATCTCACCGACGCCGACCGCGAGGTCGATGCCGTCGACCGCGTGCAGGTCGCCGAACCTCTTGACCAGGCCGTCCGCGTGGACGGCGGCTGTCGTTGTCATCGCGTTGTTCCTCCGGGAGTGGTGGGCACGGACGAAACGCTAGGGAGACGGGGTTTCAGCCAGGCTTCATCTCGGTTTCACTGGCGTTGGGGCGGCGCAAGCCCCCGTAGCCCGGCCGGGAGCTGCACCGTGACGCAGAGGCCCCCGGCGGCCCGCGGTGTGAGGGTGAGGGTCCCGTCGTGTGCCTCGGTGATGCTCTTGACGATCGCCAGGCCGAGGCCGACGCCCGCGTGGTCGGTGCGAATGCGCTCGGCGCCGCGGCGAAACGGCTCGACGAGCGTGGAGACCAGTTGTGGCGTCAGCTGCTCGCCGGTGTTCTCGACGGTGAGCAGCGCACTCTTGGCGTGAACGTGCGTCGTGACCCACACGGTGCCCTGCTCGGACAGGTTGTGGACGATCGCGTTGTGCACGAGGTTCGTGCTCAGCTGCAGCAGCAGCGCGTGTGAGCCGATCGCCGGGGTCACGTCGCTGGACGTCTCGACGGTGACTCCGTGCTGTTCTGCGAGGGGAAGGAGCGTCTCGGTCGCTTCCTCGGCCATGAGCGACAGGTCGACGTGCTCGCGGGTGAAGGACCGCCGGTCGGCGCGGCTGAGCAGCAGCAGCGCCTCGGTGAGGTCGATCGCTCGGGTGTTGACGGCGTGGAGGCGGTCGACGAGCTCGCCGCTGTCGCGGCTCGGATCGTTGCGGGCCACCTCGAGCAGCGTCTGCGTGATCGCCAGTGGGGTGCGCAGCTCATGGGAGGCGTTCGCAGCGAATCGCTGCTGTTCGGCGACGTGCGCCTCCAGGCGGGCGAGCATGGCGTCGAAGGCGTCGGCGAGCTCGCGGAACTCGTCGTTGCGGCCTTCCAACCGGATGCGGTGGGAGAGCGACCCGGTCGTGGCCGCGCGCGTCGCGTCCGTGATGCGGGCGAGCGGGGCGAGCATGCGGCCGGCGAGGATCCAGCCGCCCACGAGACTGAACACGAGCAGGAACGCCAGCACGGCTGCCGCCCGCGGAGCGAAGACGTGCAGCAGGCTGGACCGCACGGGAAAGGGGCCGTGAAGGGTGGTGTCGGCGTTGCGCAGGAACGCGCGGTCGGGGACATAGCGCAGGAGGAACACCCACACGGCGGCGAGCAGCAACGTGCCTGCGAGCATGAGGAACCCGGCGTAACTGAGCGTGAGCTTGAGGCGGATGCTCGGCCCGGATGCCCTATCCACCGTCTCCTCCCTCGCGCCGGGCGTCGATGCGATAGCCGGCGCCGGCCACCGTGGCGATGATCCCAGGCTCGCCGAGCCGCTTGCGCAGCCCCGAGACCGTGATGCGCACGGCGTTGGTGAACGGGTCGGCGTTCTCGTCCCACGCCCGCTGCAGGAGCACCTCGGCGCTGATGACACCGCCCTCGGCGGCGACGAGGACCTCGAGCACGGCGAACTGCTTGCGCGTCAGCGCGACGTGGCGCCCGTCGCGGTAGACCTCTCGGCGAAACGGGTCCAGCCGCAGGCCTGCGATCTCTTGCACCGGCGGCCTGTGGTGGGCGCGCCTGCGGTCCAGCGCTCGGAGGCGGAGCACGAGCTCTCCGAGCTCGAACGGCTTCGTGAGGTAGTCGTCGGCGCCGAGCTCGAACCCCGAGGCCTTGTCGTCGAGGCGGTCGGCGGCGGTCAGCATGAGGATCGGCATACCGCTGCCGGAGGCGACGATGCGCTCGGCGATCTCGTCACCGCTCGGTCCGGGGATGTCGCGGTCGAGGACGGCGATGTCGTAGGCGTTGACGCTCAGCAGCTCAAGCGCGGTGACCCCGTCACCGGCGATGTCTGCCGCGATCGCCTCCAGCCGCAAGCCATCGCGGATCGCCTCGGCCATATAGGGCTCGTCCTCGACGAGCAGCACGCGCATGCGCCGATGCTAGGGCCGGCGCGTATCGCCGGCGTATCGAAAACCGCATACGTGCCGGCAACACCACGTCGCGTTGACTGGCGCCGTGGCCTACGGCGAACCCGCACGAATGACGATCTACGCGGACCCGACCAACGATCCAAGGATGCAGCACTGATCCGTGTTTCGGAAGAGCCCGACCAATCATCTCGACACATGCCAAAGGAGCACCAATGAGTAGAACGCCGCGGCCGCTGGCCGTCCTTGCACTCGTCGTCCTGATCGGCTTGATCAGCGCCGGCTGCGGCTCGAACGCACCCTCCGAGACCGGCAACGCCACCAGCTCCGATACGGCCGGCAGCGCCGCCTCCGGCGATGCCAAGAAGCTCACCGCGCGCGACAAGGGGGTGAAGTTCGCCGAGTGCATACGGGGGCACGGCGTGAGCGACTTCCCGGACCCTGACGCGAAGGGCGAGTTCCAATATGGGGTGAGCGTGAGCCTCGCGGTGTGGCAGAAGGCCGTCGGCGCGTGCAAGTCCCTGCAGCCACCGGGCAGCTTGAGCTCGCAGCGGAGTCCCAAGCAGCAGTCGGCGAGCCTCAGGTTCGCCCAGTGCGTTCGTGCGGATGGGGTAAAGGACTTTCCGGACCCCGTCAACGGCGAGCCCGTCATCGATACCTACAAGATCCCGTCCTCCAACCGGCCAGGAGGCATGACGATCCTCAACGCCGCCGTGGCGAAATGTCGCGATCGCCTGGAGATCGCAGCGGGGGGCCAGTGAGGAGGCGCACGAGCTGGGTGCTGGCCGCGGCGGCCGTCCTGGTCGTCGCAACCGCCATCGGCGGCATGGTCGTCGCGTCCGGCGGCGAGCGGGCGACCGCGACGTCTCCGCAGTCGCCAGCGAGCACCGCCACGGTGCAGCGTGGGGACCTCGCCGACAAGGTGTCCCAGGCAGGGATCCTGACCTTCCGCGCGCGGTCGGACGGCTCGCCGTACGTCGTCATCAACCAGGCCGGCGGCATCTACACCAAGCTGCCCGACAACGGCGACACGGTCGACTGCGGCGGCGTGCTCTATCGGGTCGACGACAAGCCGGTGGTGCTGCTCTGCGGCACGGTCCCGGCCTACCGCGACCTCCACACCGGCGAGGCCGGCAAGGATGTCCACCAGCTCAACCGGAACCTGCACGACCTCGGCTACGACGCCGGCGCCCACGTCCGGATCGACCCTCGCGACGGTCACTTCACCGCGAAGACGGAGGCGGCGCTCGAGAAGCTCCAGCAGGCCAGGGGCCTCGACGCGACCGGCGCGCTCGACGTCGATGACGCGGTCTTCCTGCCTGACGCGGTACGGATCGCAAAGGTCACCGGCCAGCTCGGTGGCCCCGCGCAGCGTGGTGCACCGGTTCTGTCGGCCACCTCCACCACGCCCGAGGTGCAGATCGACCTCGATCCATCGCAGCCGGGCGCGCTGAAGAAGGGCGAGCGGGCGCAGATCACCCTGCCGGACAACAGCTCGGTGGCCGGGACGGTTGACCGGATCGGGGCGGTCGTCCAGGCACCGGCCGGACAGGCCGCCGGCGCCGGGAGCGTGACCATCCCGGCCTACATCCGTCTCGACGACCCGGCGCGGGCGCGCGGGCTCGACCAGGCTCCGGTCCAGGTGGACGTCGCGACCAAAGGCGTGCAGGACGCCCTCAGCGTCCCTGTCACCGCCCTCGTCGGGAAGTCGGGCGGCGGGTTCGCGGTCGAGGTCGCGGGCTCCGGCGGGCGTCGTGAGCTGGTCGCCGTGAAGCTGGGCCTGTTCGACACGGCGGACGGACGCGTCCAGGTCGAGGGGGACCTGCGCGAAGGCGACGATGTCGTGGTGCCGTCACTGTGAGCGCAGAGGCGGTTCTCGAGCTCGACGAGGTCGGCAAGGTCTATGGCGAGGAGCCGCCAGTGTCCGCGCTGCGAGGGGTGTCCTTCTCGGTCCGGCGGGGCGAGCTCATGGCGATCGTCGGGCCCTCCGGGTCGGGCAAGTCCACGCTGCTGCACGTGATCGGCACGCTCGAGCGGCCCAGCAGCGGCGTCGTCCGGATCGGCGGAGTCGACGCGGCCGGGCTGAGCGACCGCGAGCTGTCGCGGCTGCGGGCACGCGAGATCGGGTTCGTCTTCCAGCAGTTCTTCCTCGCCGAGCACGCCTCGGTCCGCGAAAACGTCGCCGACGGATTGCTCTACGCGGGCGTTCCGGTCGCCGAGCGCTACCGCCGCGCCGAGGAGGCGCTCGAACGGGTTGGCCTCTCGCATCGCGCGACGTTCAAGCCGACCAAGCTCTCCGGAGGCGAGCGCCAGCGGGTGGCGATCGCGCGGGCCCTCGTCGGGCGCCCGGCGATCGTGCTCGCCGACGAACCGACCGGGAACCTCGACAGCACGACGGGCGCGTCGATCATGGCGCTCATCCGCGAGCTCAACGCCCGCGGCGCCACGATCCTCATGATCACGCACGACAGGGGTCTCGCCGATCAGCTGCCGCGACAGATCCGGATGCTGGACGGCCAGGTGGTCTCCGATGCCGGCCGCGATCGCGGCCTCCCTGTCGGATGAGTGCCAGGGGCGGGCGATTGGGGCCGAAGGACGGGCTGCGGGTGGCGAGCGTGGGGCTGCGCGCACGGCCGCTGCGCGCCACGCTCTCGGCGCTCGGGATCGCGATCGGAACGGCAGCGATCGTCGCGGTCCTCGGGCTGTCGTCCTCCTCGCAGGCAGGGCTTCTCGCGGAGATCGACCGGCTCGGCACGAATCTGCTCACCGTCGAAGCTGGGGAGAGCCTGACGGGCGCACCGGCGACACTGCCTCTGCAGGCGCCGGCCCGGATCACGCTGCTGGACGACGTCGAACTGGTCGCCCACACCGCCTTGCTGAAGGACGCGAAGGTCTATCGCAACTCGCTGATTCCGGCAGCCGACAGCGGTGGCCTCCAGGTCCGGGCAAGCAGCCTCAACCTGCTGTCCGTGCTCGGCACCGGCGTCGCACGCGGCAGCTGGCTCAACGAAGGCACGGCCCGCGTACCGGTCGCGGTGCTCGGCTCGGCGGCGGCAGACCGGCTCGGGATCGACCGGGTTCACGCCGGCCAGCGGATCTGGCTGGGCGGACAGTGGTTCAACGTCGCCGGCATCCTGCGCTCCTCGCCGCTCGAGCCGGACGTCGATACGAGCGCCCTGATCGGCTATCCGGCCGCCCAGAGGTACCTCGGCTACGTCAGCGTCGTCGGAGACGAGCAGAAGGCCGGCCCGCCAAGCTCGATCTACGTGCGCACCGCGACCGGCCACGAGGCGGCGGTGCAATCGCTGCTCGCGCCGACCGCCAACCCCGAGGCTCCCAGCGAGGTCAACGTCGGCCAGCCCTCCGACGTGCTCACTGCCCGCGCCGCCGCAGCTGGGGCGTTCGACAGCCTCTTCCTCGGGCTTGGGGTGGTCGCCCTGATCGTGGGAGCCGTCGGCGTCGCGAACATCATGATCATCTCGGTGCTCGAACGCCGCTCGGAGATCGGCCTTCGCCGCGCCCTCGGTGCGACGAAGGCCCAGATCCGGACCCAGTTCCTCAGCGAGTCGATCCTGCTCGCCCTCATCGGCGGCGTGGTCGGCGTGCTGGCCGGGGTCGCGGCGACGGCCGTCTACGCCAGCTCGAAGGGCTGGGCCGTCGTGATCCCCGCCGAGGCCTGGTCGGGCGGCATCGCCTCGGCCATCCTGATCGGCGCGCTCGCCGGCTTGCTGCCCGCCGTCCGGGCGTCTCGGATGCCGCCCACCGTGGCGTTGCGAACGGCGTGAGCGGGCGTGGATCCCCGATTCCGGTGACACAATCGCGGGCCGCACTGCGTCTGCCAGTCGCGATACGGCTCTAGGTGAGACGTGATCGGCGCGCGCTGATCTTGGGCCCGCGCGAACAGGGCATGTGCGTGCGGTCAGGCTTGTCGCGTCGACGCGACGCTGTGTATCAGTCATTCGTCAGTGAGCTGCTCGATGTTTCGTGCGCTGGTCTTGGCGGCTGCGCCGTTCCCGGTGTGCCGTCGCCCGGCCAGCGAGCCGGACCGGACGGTGTGGCGCGGACGCCCGGGTGTGCTGCGGCAGCGTCCACGTACCGCGCTCGCAACGGAGATGAGCAAGGAGGCACCAGCTGCAGGAGTGTTCGTGCTGCTGTCTGTATGCCGCTGGGCGTGCACAACGGTCGGCCAACTCGCAACTCGTCGAACTGCGCTCGTGCCAGCGTCTGTTTGGCTGTCTGTGCAGGGCCTCTGACTTCCGCGAATCACACGTCTGACTTGCGCGGAGGCAGCCGGTGTTTGAAGCGATCCGGCCGGTGCTCGGGATGATCCTGTGGTAACAGGTGCCGGTAGGAGAGCGGAACCCAGGCGAGGCCATGATCGTTGGCGGCTGTGACGATCTCTCGCGACTCTGCGCCTTTCTCGAGCCCCAAGGTGTTGACCAGCCGACTCTTGGCCTGGTGGGCGGCCCCTTCGGACAGGCCGGGGAGGTCTCGGCGTGCATTGTGCTTCCAGTGCGGGAGCTCCATGTACGGGAGCATCCGGCCCAGCGCGTCAGTGATCGTGACCGATGTCCGCTGCTCGGGCGGCTTCCAGCGATGGCCGTCCAGCGTCTCCCATAGGATCCGTGCGCGCTCGGTCGGTCTGAACTTATCAACGACGTTGTGGCCGCCCAAAGCGCAGAACGTCCAGACATCGTTGAGGTCTGGCTGACTGGTGTGGAGCACGCATTTGGGGCCGCGGCTGCCGAACGTCGAGGTGATCAGCCGGACCGCCTTGAGCGCTGACCGCACGGGATCTCCGCCTCGTTCCGGCTGCAGACGATCATCGATCAGCACGAGATCGGGCAGGGCGCCTGCCTCACGGGCCTCCTCAAGCGCAAGGCTTAGCTCCGCGAGGGTTCGGCACACTTGGCCGTCAGTCTCCAGGTACCGGAGCGCCGCAGCCTGTTGCTGTTGTTGCCGTTGGACGAGGTCGGTGTTGAACCATTCCTCAAAGGTCGCCTGACGGAGGTCGTCGTCGCAGACGAGTACGCATCGCCCTAGATTCACGGGAGGCAGTATCGCTCACGGTGAACGTAAAGCGCACGCCGAACAACGTGCCCGCCCCCCGCCCGCCCACGAACCCACGATCAGTCAGGCCACGGAATAGCTCACCGGGGCCCGGCAGCTTGGATGCGAGGGAATGGATCTCGCGGGAGCCGCGTCCTCGGCCCGTGCGCGAGCCGCCAGGATTGGGCTGGTTGGCGATGCGGATCTCGATCCGGCGACGCTCGCCCGAGACGATTGTCTGGACCCGGCGTGTGCCATGCACACGAGCTTCCACGATGCAGGCAACGAGCAGTCTGTGCAAGGTGTGGGCGGTGGTGTCGTCTAGAACGATCGCAGTGAGTCGATCGTTGGCGAACGCGGGGTACGAGACCATGACCGGCAGGGCCTTGCTGGCGCTACGGGCTCGGTCGTGCGCAGCGATCGCTCGCGGGTCTTCAATCCACATGTCGTGGCCCCCTTCGGTCAGTGCGCCGGTCACGACGTCGCCAAGTGGCCGGGCGCGCCGATCGATCCAGTGCTCAGGAGCGGCGGGCAACATGCCGTCGACCGCCCTACGCAAGGTCTGCTCGGCCGATGCATCTGACGGCGTGCGATCAGGGAGATTCGCGAGCTCATTGGCTGCACGAGTCATCGTGTCGGCGACGGTGTCGATTAGGCGCTGGGCTTCGGTGTTCGCGAGTCGGCGATGACGGGATCCACTGAACAGCACGCGGACTGCCAGGCCGGCGGAGACGGGCAGCATCGCCCCATAGCTGCCGCCGATGACCGCGCTGACGCCAAGAGCCGTCGAGACCTCCAGGCTGCCCTGCCAGAACGACAGATCGCTCGACGCCAAGACCAGCCCGACAGACTGCGCTGCCACCATCACCAGGATCCAAAGACCGAGTCGGATCCACGAGAAATCAGGCATCGCTTCCGAGCGACCGAGACGCTGCCACCAGTTGGACCATCCAGCTGCGAATGCCACCGTGGCCCAGCCCGGAGAAGTCAGAGCGAGCGCAACCGCAAGTGGCAACTCGACAGCAAGTAGTCCGCGCCGTGTGCGGAGGCCAGATCTCGACTCGGCCATGATGAGCGTCGCGAGCCGTGGGGCAGCCACTGCGGTAGCGAATGCCCAGGCCACGGCGACGGCCCACAATGCATTGTCGTCTGGATGCGGTGGTCGCGCCAAGCTCAGTCCGCCGACCTTCGGGGCCAGCACAAGAAGCAAGGCGCGTGCCCAGAGCATGAAGGTGAGGACGACCCACTCGATCTCGCCCGAGTGCAGCAGTCGGACGTCGTCCAGCACCGTGCCTACCCGAAGAGCGGCGTTGCGTAGGCGACGGCCGGGCAGCCAGGCTGGCAGATTTGCGGGATCGCCGTAGCGTTTCAAGGCGACGCCTAGGTCAGACTCACTGGCGAGGCCGTCGATGACGGCCGGAAGTCCTGACAGTGCCCAGCGTTCGCGACGGGCGCGCGTTCGCCCAAGATGGCGATCGACCCGATCGATGGTCTGCTGAACGTCGGCAAACCAATCTGGGAGAGCCGGAGTCGCGGTCCGAT